>NZ_JBEPMC010000017.1:0-122343 GCF_040545535.1 Mesorhizobium robiniae | reverse complement strand
GTCGTCTCGCTCGAAGAAGGCTACGGCCCCTTCACGATCGACAGCTATGTTCCGCATGTCGTCGGCGGCTTGAAGTGGACGCAGGGCTGGGGCGCAATCTCCGGCGTCGTTGCTTACGACAGCAACTACGAAGAAGTCGCCGGCAAGGTTCGCCTCGACATCACGCCGATGGAGAACCTGTCGCTGTTCATCATGGGCGGCTACGGCACCGACGACAACTACACGGACGCCACCTGGGCAATTCCTGCTGGCGGTCGCGGCATGTACAAGCTGTGGGGCGGCAACTGGGCAGTCTGGGGCGGTGGTACCTACACCATCAACGAGAAGACCTCGTTCAACGCTCAGCTTTCCTATGACGAAGACGAGAACTTCGCCGTGGCGGCTAACATTGCCTACGACATCGTTCCTGGTCTGACGATCACGGCCGAAGTCGACTACATCAGCATGGGCGACTCCAACTGGACCGGTATTGAAGCCGGTGACGACGACGCCATCGGCGGTATCCTCCGCTTCCAGCGCTCGTTCTAAGGGCTGGTTCTATACAGGTGAAATCCAGCCCGGGCGCTTCAACGCCCGGGCTGTTCTGTTTCGTGACTGGATCAAGGAAAACAGAAGGAACAGGGGGTAACGGTAGCTGAATAGAGTCCGTGGGATGATTTCGTGGGATCCGTTGATGGCGGATGAAATCACAATCGCGTGATTCAAAACTCTTGAAAGGGCGCTTCCAAGCGGATAGGTCTGATCCTATCCACCCGGGGGTGTGGCGAATGATGACGAATGATGCGATTCAAGAGGATGAACCCTCTGATCATTTTTCGGTTTTTTCTTCTCAGATTTCTAAGATAAAATACAGTTATAACAAGATCAGAGAAGTAAAGTCATACAAGGTCGGAGAGCTATTTTCAGCATATCGGGACATACTTTGGGATGATGGGCGGCATAAATACAATGTCAGCTCCTTCATCGGCGAAATAGACGAGATTCTCCTTGGGGAGCGTTTCAGCGCCTTTGACCAGAGTACCCTGGACAACCTTATCGGCACCTTGCGCCAGCGCGGCAACAGCAACGCAACCATCAACCGGAAGATGGCTGCTCTCAGCAAACTGCTGCGCAAGGCTCACAAGATGGGGGATATCCACAGCCTGCCCGAGTTCCGCCGCCAGAAGGAGCGGGCGGGACGGATTCGCTTCATCGAGCGGGACGAGGAAGCCCAGCTGTTCGCCGCCATAAGGAGGCGCAGCGAGGATGCTTACCGGCTTTCCGTCTTTCTCGTCGACACCGGTTGTCGCCTCGGCGAGGCGCTGGGCTTGATCTGGAATGATATCCAGGAGCACCGCGTCAGCTTCTGGATCACCAAATCCGGCCGCAGCCGCACCATTCCACTCACCGCCCGGACCAAGGAGGTGATCAAGCTGCCGGTCACCGAGGGCCGTCGGCCCAAAGGTCCGTTCACCAAGCTCAGCCAGGCGCAGTTTCGCGCCATCTGGAACGATGCGAAGGCCGAGGTCGGTCTTGGCGCCGACGAACAGGTGGTGCCGCACATTCTGCGCCACACCTGTGCCTCGCGCCTTGTCCAGGGCGGCATAGATATCAGGCGCGTGCAGATGTGGCTTGGCCACCAGACGCTCTCGATGACCATGCGCTACGCGCATCTTGCCACGAACGATCTTGACGGCTGCGTCGTCGTGCTGGAAGCGCCTCGGTGCAATGGGTCGGACGCGGAAATTCCTTTGGCTTCCGCTACAGCGCAGCAAACAAGGAACGAGCCTGCCGCGGTGAAAACCAAGGCGCCCCGCAAAAGTTCAAAGTCAGCATAAGCCCGCCGAATTCAAGTAAAACCTCCTGGATTGAAGTCGATCCAGGAGGTTTTACTTTGAGCGGACCTGTCGCTCGGCCATACCCAGAAAACCGGCAATGGCGCCGGGCAGGCGGCCGGTCTCAAGGAAAGGCGCATGGCCTTGGCCTTCGACCGTGATCGTCTCGATATGGCGATGACGCTTTCGCATCTGTTCGAGCGTCTCGATGGATAGCAGCTTCGAATTGGCGCCACGGATAGTGAGCAAGGGTATAGCCGTCAGCGCTTCGAACTGCGGCCATAGTGCCGGCAACGGCTGGGTCAGATCGAGTCCGGCCAGCGTGTCGACCAGCCTCGGGTCGAAATCCGGCAACAACCCTTCATCCGTCTCCCGGTAGAGGGCCGATACCATCCGATCCCAATCCGCCCCGGTCAGGGCTGGAAAGTCGCTGCCATGCGCGCCGCGCAAGGCACTGATCGCCTCGGCATGCGTTTTTGGCTCCGGCGCGGGCTCGAGATAGGAGCGGATATGGGCGAGGCCGGCGGCCTCGACCGCTGGGCCGATGTCGTTGAGAACGATGGCTTTCAGCACGGATGGCCGCATCGCCCCGAGCACATGGATGATCAGCCCGCCGCGCGATGTACCGATGAATGCGGCCTCTTCGATAGCAAGCGCCGCCAGCCCGGCGAGGATATCACCGGCTTCGACGCCGACAGTGTAGTGGCTGATATCGGGGTCGTAGGCGGACTGGCCGCGCCCGCGATAGTCGAAGGCGATGATTTTTCGCGGTCTTTCCGCCCGTCGCGACAGGTGCAGCGCCAGCTCATGAAAGTCGCGGCTATTGCGGGTGAGGCCGGGCAGGCAGACGACCGGCCAGTGGCCGGAGTTCGCATCGCCGTAGATACGGGCGTGGAGTTTCAGCCCGTCCGGCGAGGCGTAGAAGAAGTCAAAAAAACCGCTCGACATTTGGACTCGATTCCTCGCCGTTGCCGGATCCTCCCGACTGCTACAGGCGAGGGGCGGGGTGGTCAAATCGACTTCGTCGTCGGCAGGGCAGAGGGGGTGCGAAGGATCGCCAGCCTCTGGCCTAATCTGCCTTCCTTTGGTTCAACTCCGCCCGTTAACCAGGTCTCCCACAATGTCGTACTTCCCGGAAATACGCATCTTGTAGACCTCGTAATTCTCCATCACGCGCTGGACGTAACTTCTTGTTTCCGTGTAGGGAATCCGCTCGATCCAGTCGACGACGGCGTCAATGTCCTTGCCGCGCGGGTCGCCGTATTTTGCCACCCACTGGGCGGCGCGGCGGGGGCCGGCATTGTAGCCGGCGAAGGTCAGCACATAGGAGCCGTCGAAGCGGCCGAGCTGCTCGCCAAGGAAGGCGGCGCCCAGCGTCGCATTGTAGCCGGCGTCGGTGGTCAGCCGCGCCTGCGAGAAGGTCATTCCGGCTTTCTTCGCCAATTGCCTGGCGGTATCAGGCATCAGCTGCAGCAGGCCGCGCGCGCCGGCGCTGGAGACGGCGCCGATGTTGAACTCGCTTTCCTGGCGGGCGATCGCGTAGGCCAGCGCCTTGCCCGAGCCGGAAATGTTGGCAGTGTCGGGAATGACGCCGAGCGGATGCGACAGCGCGCCGACATCGATGCCGCGCGCGCCGGCGATCTTGCCGACTTTCAGCGCCAGGAAATGATTGCCCTGCTTTTCCGCCATCAGGGCGAGCAACGCCAGCTCTCCGGGGCTGGTCAACTGTCCGGCGAGGTCGCGGTAAAGTGTGTCGGCGTAGCGCTCATAGCCAGCCTCCTGCAGTCGCTTGATGGCACTGACCGCCTCGCGATTGGCGAAATTCCGGCGGTCGGCGGCGCTTGGCGAGGGATAGGCGATGTTGAGGACCTGCCGGCCGACGCGCTCGCCGGCGAGCTGGCCGTAGAAGGTCGTGCCGTAGGCGGCGGCACGGGTGAAATGATCCTTCGCACTGCCGGGACCACCGGCTTCGGCCGCACGGCCGAGCCAATAATAGGCACGCGACAGCGATATCGGCCCCTGGGTGAGATCGGCGATCCGCGCGAAATGCCTGGCAGCGATGTTGGGGTCGTTGAGACCGCGCAGCGCATACCAGCCGGCATGGAACTCTGCATCCGCCGCGTTGGCAGCACTTTCGGCGGCATGTGCTGCGACGATCCTGTAGGCGGTCTTCATGTCGCCCTGGTCGACCAGTTCGCGCGACAATACTCGACGCTCGACCCACCAAGTATCCGGATCGACCAGCGCATTGCGATCGCTTGGCGCCGTCATCATCATTGCGGCGGCGGCGGAAAACTTCTCCTGTTTGCGCAAATATTCGGCCTGCGCGAAGACAAAGCCGGCCGAACGCTGCGCGGCGGGCACCGCCCTCAGCAGTTTCGCCGCGTTCTTGTCGCCCCGGTCCGCCGCCGCCCAGGCGTCCGCCAGTTGCTGGGCGCCGGCAAGGCCGGCGACACGCAGCGCGGAATTGACCCGGTTGGCATAGAACATGCGCTCCATGCGGAAACGGTGGTCAGCTACGGGGATCAGCTTGCCGAACTCCTGGATGATGTCAGCTTCGTCCCTGGCTTCCAGTTTTTCGGTGCGCCAGAAAGGCGACAGCACCGAGCGTGCCGCCTTGACGTTGCCCCGCGACACGTAGGAGCGGGCGAGGATCATCACGCCCTCGACTGTTTGCGGCTGGCTGCCGCCGAATGCCTGCACCACGATCTCAGGCGCGGGGTTCTCGCGGTAGAGTGCGCGCTCGCTGTTCTTGCGCAAGGCGATCGTGCCCGGCCAGTTCGGCAGCATTTTCGCAGCATCGGCGATCTCGCCGCTTGGCACCTTGTCGCCGCCATAGAGGGCAATCGCCCAAGCAAGGATATGCTGGTCGAGCGAATTAACCGGCAGGGTCTCGCGCACTTTTCGCGCATCGGCAATGTCGTTTGCCGCCAGCGCATCGAGGCCGCTCTTCAGCCTGGCGACGCTGGCGGATGGAGATCCCGTATTCGGCAGGCCCATATTCTGCAGGCCGGTATCCTGCAGGCTTGGCATCGGAATGGCCGACGTGACCTGCGCATCGACGTTGCCGGTGGCCGCCACGCTCGGCGTCATCAGGAGGATTGCGCCGAACAGCGCGACAAAATGAGGCTGCCTGGTCGGCATGGTCGTCATCATTTCCTGTCTTACACATAACCAACAGGCACAGATCAACTGAAGCCTAGTCGGCTGCTATGAAGAGCCGGTAAATAAAGGGTAATCAAGGTCGTTCAAATTGCGCTTTCTGGCACTACTGCCATGCTTGCCGCGCAACAGTGTCGAGACTATGGTGCGCCGCTTCGCTTTCGGGTAGAAGGCGCGCGACAAGAAATACCAAGAACCAGAGAAGTCCCAAGGAGTTGGACGACATGCTGAGAGGCTCGCTTACCGCGCTCGTAACCCCGTTCGAAAAGAGCGGCCGTTTCGACGAGAAAGCCTTTCGCGCATTCATCGCTTGGCAGATCGCCGAAGGCACGACGGGCGTGGTTCCGGTCGGCACGACAGGCGAGTCGCCAACACTGTCGCATGACGAGCACCGCCAAGTCGTCAAGGTCTGCATCGAGGTGGCCAATGGCCGGGTTCCGGTCGTCGCCGGCGCGGGCTCCAACAACACCGAAGAGGCGGTCGGCCTGGTGCAATATGCCGAGAAGGCTGGCGCCGACGCGGCACTCGTTGTGACGCCCTACTATAACAGGCCGACGCAGCGCGGGCTCTATGCGCATTTCGCCGCGGTTGCCAAGGCGACCAGCCTGCCGATCATCATCTACAACATTCCGCCGCGCTCGGTGATCGACATGATGCCCGAGACGATGGGCCAGCTGGCGCACGACTTCAAAAACATCGTCGGCGTCAAGGATGCCACCGGGAAGGTTGAGCGCGTGTCCGAGCAACGCGCCACCTGCGGCAAGGATTTCATCCAGCTTTCGGGCGAGGACGCCTCAGCGCTCGGCTTCAACGCCCATGGCGGCGTGGGCTGCATCTCGGTGACGTCGAATGTCGCGCCCAGGCTCTGCGCCGAATTCCAGGAGGCGACGCTTTCCGGCGACAACGCCAAGGCGCTGGAGCTGCAGGACCGCCTGCTGCCGCTGCACAAGGCGATTTTCCTGGAGCCCGGCGTGTCCGGCGCCAAATATGCGCTGTCGAAGCTCGGCAAGGTCGAGAACGTGCTGCGTTCGCCGCTAGTCACCGTCGAGCAGTCGACCGCCGAAAAGATCGATGCGGCGATGAAGCACGCCGGCTTGATTAATTAGCGATGAGGCGCCACCTCTCCGCATCATGAACCAGGTCAGAAAAGCCGATCCCAACAACAAGACCGTCGCGGAAAACCGCAAGGCGCGGTTTTCCTATGAGGTGCTCGACACGATCGAGGCCGGCTTGGTGCTGACCGGCACCGAGGTGAAGTCGCTGCGCCAGGGCCAGGCCAACATCCAGGACAGTTACGCCTCGGTCGAGGGCGGCGAGATCTGGCTGATCAACTCCTATCTGCCGGAATATCTTCAGGCCAACCGCTTCAACCACGAGCCGCGCCGGCGCCGCAAACTCCTGCTCAACAAGCGCGAGATGGCCAAGCTGTCGCAGAGCGTCGACCGCGAAGGCATGACGCTGGTGCCGCTAAAAATCTATTTCAACGACCAGGGCCGGGCCAAGGTGCTGCTGGCCGTTGGCCGCGGCAAGAAACTACACGACAAGCGCGAGACCGAAAAGCAGCGCGACTGGTCGCGCGAGAAGGGCCGGCTGCTGAAGGAGCGTGGGTAGGCTGGGAACCACTCTTTTGAAGAAGCCGATCGTGCTGTGGGGGGCGGCCAGCCTGATCCTGGCATGCCTGCTCGTCGCGGCCGGCTATTTCTACTTCCAGCTGTTTTCTCCGGACCGCAGCAAATATCCGGTCAGGGGTATCGACGTTTCCCATCATCAGCGGCAGATCGACTGGCGCCGTGTTGCCGCCGACGACGTTGCCTTCGCCGTGATCAAGGCGACCGAGGGCGGCGACCATGTCGACGATGCTTTTGCCACCAATTTGCGGGAAGCCCGCGCCGCCGGTCTTACCGTCGGCGCCTACCATTTCTTCACCTTCTGCAGGCCTGGCGCCGATCAGGCGCGCAATTTCATCTCCGTCGTGCCGCGCGATCAACCGCTGCTGCCGCCGGTGGTGGATATCGAATTCGTCGGCAATTGCCCGCGGCGGCCATCGCCCGAAGAATTGCATGCCGAACTCTCGGCCTTCCTGCGCCCCGTCGAGGCAGCCTTCGGCAAGACGGCGATCCTCTACGTGACCGACGAGGCTGCGCGGGTCTATGCCGGCCAGATCGTCGGCCGCCCGCACTGGGTTCGTTCGCTGGCGCTGTGGCCAGGTCATGACGACTGGATCTATTGGCAATACCACGACAAGGGTCGCGTCGACGGCATCACCGGCGATGTCGATCTGAATGTCCTTCAGGGCGGGCAGGAAACGCTGACGACACTGTCCGCAGCGCCACCTGAATCGATGCCTTCAGAAACCCCGCGAACACCCTGAACGGATTCAGGAATATCGCCACTGGTGAGGCGCTTCTCGGTCTCTCTTACGCCGCCTGCGATGTCTGCGGGCTGAGGACAACATTCGCATCGCCCCAGACCTTCAGGGCGGTGATCACCGGTTCCAGGCTCCTGCCGCGCGGCGTCAGGCTGTATTCCACCTTCGGCGGCACTTGCGGGTAGATCTTGCGCGCAATCAGTTCATCCGCCTCCAGCTCGCGGAGCTGGTTGGTCAACATACGCTGCGTGCAGTTTGGTATCCGCCGGCGAATCTCGTTGAAGCGCAGCGTGCCCTCAAACAGATGGAAGAGCACGACGCCTTTCCACTTTCCGTCGATGTAGCGGAGCGTCCCCTCCACGGTGCAGCCGGGGCTGCAATCAAATCGCTCGTGGCGAATACGCGGCATGACGGTATCCTTTTCGACACTATGTGCTTTATATGTGCATTCTTGCGCATGATGATCGTAGACAGCATGTCTAGACCATGATCCCGAAAAGTGGAACCCGGTTTTCGGAAAAGGTCATGGTCAAACAAAAAGATGCACAACAGCGATCATGGAGATGAAGATGCGCGCCGTCGGTTATCAAATCCCAGCTCCCATCACCGACGAGGCATCCCTCGTCGATATCGAACTGCCGAAGCCCGAGCCCAAAGGCCGCGACCTGCTGGTCGAGGTGAAGGCGATCTCGGTCAACCCGGTCGACACCAAGGTGCGGCGCAGCTCCGCTCCCGAAGCCGGCCAATGGCGGGTGCTCGGCTGGGATGCCGCCGGCCGCGTTGTCGCGACCGGCGCGAATGCGAGTCTGTTCAGGCCCGGCGACGATGTCTTCTATGCAGGCGCTTTTGCGCCGCCAGGCACCAATGCCGAATTCCATCTCGTCGACGAGCGGCTCGTCGGCCGCAAGCCGACCTCGCTCGGCTATGCCGAGGCGGCAGCGCTGCCGCTGACGACGCTTACCGCCTGGGAGACCCTGTTCGATCGTCTCGACGTCAGGAAGCCTGTCGCGGGAGCGGCATCCGCCATCCTGATCATTGGCGGCGCCGGCGGCGTCGGATCGATCGCAGTGCAGCTTGCCAGACAGCTGACCGGGCTGACGGTGATTGCCACCGCGTCGAGGCCCGAAACACGGGACTGGGCGCGCGGGCTCGGCGCCAACCACGTCGTCGATCATTCCAGGCCGCTGGCCGCCGAAGTCGCGGCACTTGGCATCGGCGCCCCCAGTTTCGTGTTCTCGACGACGAACACGCATCAGCATCTGGCCGAGATCGCCGAATTGATCGCACCGCAAGGACGTTTCGCGGTTATCGACGATCCGAAGTCGCTCGACATCAACCCATTCAAGCGCAAGAGCGTCTCGGTACACTGGGAGCTCATGTTTACCCGCTCGATGTTCGAGACGGCGGACATGGCGGCGCAAGGCGAACATCTGAACGAATTGGCCGGGCTCGTCGACACTGGTACGATCCGCACGACGCTTGGCGAGACAGGCGGTCTCATCAATGCCGCCAACTTGAAGCGCGCCCATGCATTGATCGAAAGCGGCAAGGCCAAGGGCAAGATTGTCCTGGAGGGCTTTTAGCCAGCCTGACGACCGCCGTCCGACTCTATTCCTGCAAAAATGCTGCTATATCACTGAATACGTTGAGGAACATCGCTTCCGTTAGCACGCCGGTGTTGGTGTTGTAGCGTGAGCAATGATAACTGGAAAACAGCGTGATGCCGCCGGCCTGCTGCTGTCCGCCATGCCGGAAGGGGTGGGCGGCAACACGCCCTCCCAGCGCCCGCACGGTCGACTGGTGCGCGATCGAGCCCAGTGCCAGCACGGCGCGCAGATTTTTAAACCGCGCGATCGTCGGCACCAGGAACGTCCGGCAGGTGGCAATCTCGGCGCCGACCGGCTTGTTCTCCGGCGGCACGCAGCGAACCGCATTGGTTATCGCCGTGCCGACGAGCTCCAGCCCGTCATCGGGCCGCGCTTTGAATTGGCCGCGGGCAAAGCCATGTGCGATCAGCGTGTTGTAGAGCAGGTCGCCGGCATAATCGCCGGTGAAGGGGCGTCCGGTGCGGTTTGCGCCGCGCAGGCCCGGCGCCAGTCCGACGATCAAAAGCCGTACCGCATCCTCGCCCTCGGGCGGCAGGAAGGTCGGTACCGGCGCGTTGAACCAGGACGGCTCGCGCTGCCGCCATTGCGCGATAAAATCATGCAGCCGCGGGCAGAGCGGGCAGTCGCGATCGGGCTCGGGGGAGGCGACCGACGGCGCGGTCAAGACCGCTGTCAATAGTCGTCCTCATCGGCTTCGGCAGGCTCGGGCCGACGCACCGGCCGCTCCGACGGATCGCGGCCGACCTCACTCTTCAGCGTCATCAAGTCGATGAAATGGTCGGCCTGGCGGCGCAGATCGTCGGAGATCATCGGCGGCTGCGAAGCCATGGTGGAGACGATCGAGACCTTGCGGCCGCGCCGCTGCAGTGCCTCGACCAGGGTGCGGAAATCGCCGTCGCCGGAAAAGATGACATAGTGGTCGACGACGTCGGCGAGTTCCAACGCATCGACGGTCAGCTCGATGTCCATATTGCCCTTGATCTTGCGGCGGCCGGTCGAATCGGTGAACTCCTTGGCCGGCTTGGTCACCACCTTGAAGCCGTTATAGTCGAGCCAGTCGATCAGCGGCCGGATCGAGGAGTATTCCTGATCCTCAACCAGCGCGGTGTAATAGTAAGCGCGCAGCAGGTAGCCGCGCTTCTGGAAGCTCGACAAAAGCCTGCGGTAGTCGATATCGAAACCGAGCGCGCGCGACGTGGCGTAAAGATTGGCACCATCGATGAAAAGAGCGATTTTTTCACGAGGGTCGAACATGGAAAATATTCCTTTTCGAAAATAAGCGGCCGTCTAAATGCGCGTGACTATCGGTCGGCTTGAAATAACCCACTGACCTCAGTCATTCGAGATAACGCCGGTTTTACGGCAATCCAAGGGTATGATGCTGCATAGCAAGCAATTGTGATCGGTGCCGTATCGTCGCAGGCGGCGGGCGCCCAGACCTCGCCTTGGCCGGCCCGGGGCTTGCCCCCGAACTGGCATCGCCCCTGGTCGCGGACTGGTATCGCCAAAAAGCTTGTATTTTGGCGGCGTTCAGGTTATGGACCGCGCCTGTTTTCCATTAAATCCAGGCATGAAAGGGGCAGCTCATGGCCCGCGTAACCGTTGAAGATTGCATCGACAAGGTCGATAACCGCTTCGAGCTCGTGCTTCTGGCCGGCCATCGTGCCCGTCAGATCAGCCAGGGCGCGCAGATCACCGTTCCTCGCGACAACGACAAGAATCCGGTCATCGCGCTGCGCGAGATCGCCGAAGAGACGCTGTCGCCCGACGATCTCAAGGAAGATCTGATCCACTCGCTGCAGAAGCACGTCGAGGTCGATGAGCCGGAAGCCGACGGCGAAGCGATCGCCGACCAGACCGGCACCGCCGCTGCGGCAACCGATGCCGAGGACACCGAGGACAACATCACCTTCGACCGCATGACCGAGGAAGACCTCCTGGCCGGCATCGAAGGTCTGGTACCGCCGGAAAAAAGCGACGATTATTGATCTTGGCGGCCGCTGCCGACACTTTCGCGTCGGCGGTTTCGTGGTTATCTATGACATGCGCCGTACGCCAGTGCGGCGCATGATTCATTTCAGCCTTGCGAGATCCCGCCCATGATGCGTCAGTATGAGCTTGTCGAGCGCGTCCAGCGCTACAAGCCTGACGTCAACGAGGCGCTGCTCAACAAGGCCTATGTCTACGCCATGCAGAAGCATGGTCACCAGAAACGCGCCTCCGGCGATCCCTATTTCTCGCATCCGCTCGAAGTCGCCGCCATCCTCACGGAAATGCACATGGACGAGGCGACCATCGCGGTTGCCCTGTTGCACGACACGATCGAGGACACTACGGCGACCAGGGCCGAGATCGACGAGCTGTTCGGTCCGGAAATGGGCAAGCTGGTCGAAGGCCTGACCAAGCTAAAGAAACTCGACCTCGTCTCCAAGAAGGCCGAGCAGGCGGAAAACCTGCGCAAGCTCTTGCTGGCGATCTCGGAAGACGTTCGCGTGCTGCTGGTCAAGCTCGCCGACCGCTTGCACAACATGCGCACGCTCGACCATGTGCCGGAAGCCAAGCGCCTGCGCATCGCCGAGGAAACGATGGATATCTATGCGCCGCTGGCCGGGCGTATGGGCATGCAAGGCATGCGCGAGGAGCTCGAGGAGATCGCCTTCCGCTTCATCAATCCGGAAGCCTACCGCGCCGTCACCGCCAGGCTGGCCGAAATCTTCGAGCGCAACAAGGGCGTGCTGTCCGAGATCGAGAAGGCGCTATCCACGCTGTTCGACAAATATGCGATCAAGGCCGAGGTCAAGAGCCGCCAGAAGAAGCCGTGGTCGGTGTTCCGCAAGATGGAGGCCAAGGCGCTGTCCTTCGAGCAGCTGTCCGACATTTTCGGCTTTCGCGTCGTGGTCGATACCGTCGAGGACTGCTACCGGGCGCTCGGCGCGATCCACACGACATGGTCGATGGTGCCCGGCCGCTTCAAGGACTACATCTCGACGCCGAAGCAGAACGACTACCGGTCGATCCACACCACCATCGTCGGACCGTCGCGCCAACGTGTCGAACTGCAGATCCGCACCTACCAGATGAACAAGATTGCCGAATATGGCGTTGCCGCGCATTCGATCTACAAGGACAGCGGCGGCAAGGTGAACGGCACCGCCCATGCGATCTCGAAGGAGACCAACGCCTATGCCTGGCTGCGGCGCACCATCGAGCAGCTTGCCGAAGGCGACAATCCCGAAGACTTCCTCGAAAACACCAAGCTGGAGCTGTTCCAGGACCAGGTTTTCTGCTTCACGCCCAAGGGCATGCTGATCGCGCTGCCGCGCGGCGCCACGCCGATCGATTTCGCCTACGCCGTGCACACCGATGTCGGCGACACCTGCGTTGGCGCCAAGGTCAACGGCCGCATCATGCCGCTGATGACCGAGCTGAAGAATGGCGATGAAGTCGAGATCATCCGCTCCAAGGCGCAGGTGCCGCCGGCGGCGTGGGAATCGGTCGTCGTCACCGGCAAGGCGCGCTCGGCGATCCGCCGGGCCACCAAGAATGCCATCCGCAAGCAGTATTCGGGTCTCGGCATCCGCATACTGGAACGCGCCTTCGAACGGTCAGGCAAGACCTTCACCAAGGAAAGCCTGAAGTCGGTGCTGCACCGGCTGGCGCGCAAGGACATCGAGGATGTGCTGGCTTCGGTCGGCCGAGGCGAACTTGCCTCCACCGATGTCATGAAGGCGGTCTTTCCCGACTACAAGGACGAGCGCGTGACGCTGGCCGCGCCCAAGCAGCGCGAGGAGGGCTGGTCGAAGATCCGTAACGCCGCCGGCATGCTGTTCCAGATTCCGGGACGTGCGGCACGCAAGGACAAGGACCAGCCAAAGGACGGCGCCGTGCCGATCCGCGGCGTGCGCGGCGACTTGCCGGTGCGCTTCGCGCCGGAAGGTGCCGTGCCCGGCGACCGCATCGTCGGCATCGTGCAGCCGGGAACCGGCATCACCATCTATCCGATCCAGTCACCGGCGCTGCAGGCTTTCGACGACCAGCCTGAACGTTGGATCGACGTGCGCTGGGACATAGACGAGCGCACCAAGGAGCGCTTTCCGGCGCGCGTCTCGGTCACCGCCATCAACGCGCCGGGCTCGCTGGCCGACATCGCGCAGGTCGTTGCGTCCAACGATGCCAACATCCATACATTGTCGATGGTGCGCACCGCGCCCGATTTCACCGAAATGCTGATCGATCTCGAAGTCTGGGATCTGAAGCACCTGAACCGGCTGCTGTCGCAGCTCAAGGACAATTCGAGCGTCAGCGATGCGCGGCGCGTGAATGGGTGAATAGTGAATTGTGAATAGTGAATAGTGAATAGTGAATAGTGAATAGTGAAAGAAGGGTGCTCTCACTACTCACTACCATTCACCATTCACCATTCACCATTCACAATGGACATGGAGCGAAGAATGAACACCGACGAAGTGCTGGGCATTTTCCGTGAAGCCGGTGCCGTTCTCGAAGGGCATTTCATCCTGACGTCGGGCTTGCGAAGCCCGGTCTTCCTGCAGAAGGCGCGGGTGTTCATGCATGCCGACAAGACCGAGCGCCTGTGCAAGGCGCTGGCCGAAAGGATCCGCGCCGCTGTGTCCGGGAAGATCGACTATGTCGTCGGCCCGGCGATCGGCGGCCTGATCCCGGCCTACGAGACCTCGCGCCACCTAGGCGCACCGGCGATCTGGGTCGAGCGGGAAGGGGGCGAGTTCAGGCTCCGCCGCTTCGAGATCGCCAAGGGTTCGCGCGTCGTCATCGTCGAAGACATCGTCACCACCGGCCTGTCGATCCGCGAAACCGTTGACTGCCTGCGCGCGCTTGGCGCCGATGTCGTTGCCGCTGCCTGCATCATCGACCGCTCGGCCGGCAAGACCGATGTCGGCGTGCCGCTGATCGCGCTCGCCGAATACGAGGTTCCGGCCTATCCTGCCGACAAGCTGCCGCCCGAGCTCGCCGCGATACCGGCAATCAAGCCGGGCAGCCGCAACATATAACTGAGGGCGCCGCCGTGATTGCCGGCATCGATCATTTCGTGCTGACGGTTCGCTCCGTCGATGATACCTGCGCCTTTTATCAGCGCGTGCTCGGTTTCAAGCGCGTCGACACACCGAACCTGCCGACGGCGCTGCTTTTCGGAACGCAGAAGATCAATGTGCACGAGGCAGGCCACACTTTCGAGCCGAAGGCCAAGACGCCGACTCCGGGTTCGGCGGATTTCTGCTTGGTCGCCGCCCGCCCGCTCGGCGAGATATGCGCCAGTCTCGAGGCCAATGGCGTTGCCGTCGAAGTCGGGCCGGTCGAGCGGATCGGCGCCCGTGGCCCGATGATGTCAGTGTATTTCCGCGACCCGGACGACAACCTCGTCGAGGTCAGTGAGTACAGCAGGTAACCGGCATTTTCGGCGAGAACGAAGTGCATCGGCAAAGCTGCGGCCAACGGTGTTCACGCCTGCCGCAGCGGTTAGGCCATCGTCCCGATGCGGCGAAGCTTAGTTTTGCCAAAGCCGCCGCTCAGGACAGTTCCGCTTCCACAGGGCAGTCGAGGCAAGCGGTATAGTTGCAGAGCCGGCAAATACGATATGCATGGTCCTCGGTGCTGACGAGCCCACGCAACAGCTTGGCGGCAAGTTTGCCGAGCTCTTGCAACTCCTCCGAACTTAAGACGGCGAGCGCTGACGCGAGCCCCGTCTGACGAGCAGAAAGAATAGCACTGCAGGTCGTCTCGCCCAACGGCGTGAGCCTTAGCGCTACCGCGCGATGGTCGTCAGGCGCCGAGAACCGAGCCGCCAATCCGTCCGCCACCAGTCGATCGACCAATCTGACGGTGCCCGAATGAGACAGCGACAATGCGCGGCGCAGCCTCTCGATCGACAGACCCGGTACGTGGCCAATGAGGGTGATCGCGGAAGCCGCAGGGCCGGGCTCCGGTGCTTTGGCTTGGGCCTCCCGCTGCAACGTGTCCGCGAAGGCGAGGGCCAGGGCGCCAATCACATTTTCAATCTTGGAATCAGCCATCGACAAAAAATATATGCTCGGAGCATATACATCAAGGTCGAATTATTATATGCTTGGAGCATACAAATCGAAGGAGGAAGGCCATGATTACCTCTAGAACCGCCAACGCTCCGTTCGCGGCGCGCATCAATCAAGCTGGCTGCCACCTTACCGCCGTCGGTCGCGCGGTAACCCTTTTGGGGGTGGTGCTCCCTCTGCTGTTGATCGGCATCTTGAAATTCACCGCAATCGAGATCGAGGCGCTTAGGCCATTCATCGAGAATACGCCTTGGCTGGCATGGCTCTATCCCGCGTTCGGACCTGCGGGAGCCTCCTACTTCTTGGGCGTGGTCGAACTGGTCACAGCGCTTCTGCTGATAGCATCGGTCCGCAGCGTTTGGGCTGGCCTCGTGGGAGGTGCCATCGGTTCAGTCACCTTTGCGCTGACATCCTCGACAATGCTCACCCTGCCAATCTGGGAACGGGATCTGGAGGGCTTCCCTTCCTCAACGGGTTAGGCGCCTTTCTGATCAAGGATGTCGCCTTGCTCGGAGTGAGCTTGGTCATATTGGGAAGAAGCCTTCAGCAACTCGTCTCCGACCGGGAAGTTGATCGTAGCGACGAACAACGAAATCGAGGGCTGAGAGCATGACCCTACTCGCTATCTGGCGCAGGACGGACGAACCAGGGCACGATGTCGCGCAGCTAACGCAGGCAGACCCCGGCTGGCTCTTGAATGGAGCCGCTGTCTACCTCTCAGATGCCGGCCCGGCGCGTTTGGACTACACTGTGCAACTGGCCGAAGATTGGACGACCAAATCCGGCAGCGTTCGCGGGTTCATCGGTTCCCAGTCAGTTGATCTCACAATCATCCGCAACGAGGTCGGCTGGACTGTTAATGGGCAGCGGCAGTTGGCGGTTCAGTCGATGGTGGACCTGGATTACGGCTTTACGCCGGCGACGAACCTGCAACAAATCCGCAGAATGGACCTGAAGGTCGGCGACAAGGCGGATTTTCCGGTGGCTTGGCTGGTTGCCGGCGCCTCGAGTTTGGTTGTTCTGCCGCAGACCTACCATCGTGTGAGCGAGACCGAGTACATCTACGAGGCTCCCACAGTGCCCTACCGTGCCACGCTGCTCATTCCCGACGCTGGCTTTGCTCAAGATTACCCCGACGGCTGGGTTTTCGAGGCCGGCAACGCCAGCCCTGCGCTATAGTAGCGGAACGCACCGACGCCCGCGACGTCGGCAATCTCCGCCTGCAGCAGACCCGCGGCGGCGTTTTCGTTGTTCCGTGGCCGGTGTATCGCTATATCAAAGTCGTTGTTGCCTTTCGGTGACCGCAAAGCGCAAGATGTGGCCGCAGAGCCCCTGGCCAGAGATGGCTGGACGAAGTGAACCGGGAACTGGAACAGAGTGCTTTTTCGACGCCGCAAGCCTGATGGTTTTCTCGAGCGGGTGCGTACCTATCTGTGGCCACGCCGCTCTTTCTCGCGCTCGCTGCGTTATTTTTTCAAGCGCATCCTGCGGCTAAAGGCTACTCCACATGCTGTGGCCGCCGGTGTCGCGGCTGGCGTGTTCGCATCGTTCTTTCCGCTCGGCTTTCACTTCATCATCGCCTTCGCCGTCTCTTGGCTGATCGCGGGGAATCTGGTCGCGGCCGCACTCGGCACGGCATTCGGCAACCCGCTGACCTTCCCGTTGCTGTGGGGGGCGTCCTGGGAGACCGGCAAGCTGGTTCTGCACGAGCAGCTGCCGGCGCATGGGCCGCCCGCGCATCTCGGCGAGATGCTGCACAACCTTTCCTTTTCGCAATTATGGGGACCGGTTTTGAAGCCGATGACCATCGGCGCCGTACCGCTCGGCCTGATCTTCGGCCTTTTGTTCTACGGCATCACGCGCTGGGGCATGGCCACCTTCCGCGAACAAAGACGCTTGCGCCTGGCAGGCAGAGTTGGAACGGCCGGACGGGAAGTTCCCGCCGAATGATCATCGGTATCGGCAGCGACCTGATCGACATCAGACGCATCGAAAAATCGCTGGAGCGCCACGGCCAGCGCTTCATCCAGCGCATCTACACCGAAGTCGAACAGGCCCGCTCCGACAATCGCGGCGCCCGCGCCGCCTCCTATGCCAAACGCTTCGCCGCCAAGGAGGCCTGCGCCAAGGCGCTGGGCACCGGTATGGCGCAAGGTGTTTTCTGGCGCGACATGGGCGTCGTCAACCTGGCCAGCGGCAAGCCGACCATGGCACTGACCGGCGGGGCGGCGGCGCAGCTGGACAAAATCTTGCCTGAAGGGCACAGAGCGGCAATCCACCTCACCATCACCGACGACTTTCCGCTTGCTCAAGCCTTTGTGATCATCGAGGCGTTGCCCGTCGAAGAAGCGCCATATTGATTGCATCTGACCACCGGCATGACGTTGCCCAGCGCGCGCCGAGACTCTATACCAACCAACGCATAATCGAGGACGACATGAGCGTGGCTGAAAAATCCCAGAAGAAATCCGGCGGGCTTGGCGAAACCGTCAGCGTCATCGTCCAGGCGCTTTTGCTCGCTCTGGTCATCCGCACGCTGCTTTTTCAGCCATTCTCTATCCCGTCCGGGTCGATGCGGCCGACCTTGCTCGAAGGCGATTACCTGTTCGTCACCAAATGGTCCTATGGCTTCTCCCGCTATTCGCTGCCGTTCGGGCCGGACCTCTTTTCGGGCCGCATCTGGGGCGCCGAGCCGAAGCGCGGCGACGTGGCGGTGTTCAAGTTCCCGCCGGACCCCTCCGTCGACTATATCAAGCGCGTCATCGGCCTGCCGGGGGACAAGATCCAGGTCAGGGACGGCCAGCTCTTCATCAATGGCGTTGGCGTACCACGCCAGAAGGTCGGGCAGATCGACAATCGCGACATCACCGAGGAGAACGGGCCGGTCGACGTCTATCGCGAGACTTTGCCGAACGGCGTCAGCTATGACACGCTCGACCTGACGCCGAATTCGATCGGCGACAACACCCGCGAATTCGATGTGCCGCCTGGCCACTATTTCATGATGGGCGACAACAGAGACAATTCCTCGGACAGCCGCTTCACCGTCGGTTTCGTGCCCGACGAGAACCTGGTCGGTCGCGCCAACCTCATCTTCTTCTCGATCGGCGGCAGCGCCAGCCCGCTCGAAATCTGGAAATGGCCGTCGCTGATGCGCCCGTCGCGCCTGCTCCATTTCGTCAATTAGGGCCATGGCGGCGACAAAACGGCTGACCGTCGACGCGCTCGCCGAAGCGCTCATGGAGCGCACAGGCCACGCCTTTGCCGACCGCCAGCGCCTGCAGCGCGCGCTGACCCATGCCAGCGCTCGCAGCAGCCATGCCGGCATGGACTATGAGCGTTTCGAATTCCTGGGCGACCGCGTCCTCGGCCTGGTCGTCGCCGACATGCTGCTGGCGGCATTTCCGGACGCTGCCGAAGGTGAGCTTTCGCTCAGGCTCAACGCGCTGGTCAATGCCGAGGCGCTGTCGCAAATCGCCGAGGAGATCGGCCTGCCGGAGCTGATCCGCGCCGGCTCGGACGTGCGTGGCCTCGATGGGCGCAAGCGCGTCAATTTGCGCGCCGACGCGCTGGAATCGCTGATCGCCGTGCTCTATCTCGACGGCGGGCTGGAGGCGGCCCGCGCCTTTATCCACAAATACTGGCGGCCGCGCTCGCAGGCCATCGGTGCCGCCCGCCGCGACGCCAAGACCGAACTGCAGGAATGGGCGCATCAGGCGGCAGCCGCCGTGCCGGTCTACATGATCGACAGCCGCGAAGGACCGGACCACGATCCGCTGTTCACCGTCAGCGTCAGGGTTGGCGCCTATTCGCCGGCAACCGGCAGCGGGCGCTCCAAGCGCGAGGCCGAGCAAGCTGCCGCTACCGCACTGCTGTTGCGCGAAGGCATCTGGCTAAATAAGGGGAGCGCGGCATGACCGCCACCGAAGACGTCACGCCGGCGACCGAAGCTGCCGCCACACACTCCGGCTTCGTCGCGCTGATCGGCGCGCCCAATGCGGGGAAATCGACACTGGTCAACCAGCTGGTCGGCGCCAAGGTGTCGATCGTCACCCACAAGGTGCAGACGACGCGCGCCATCGTGCGCGGCATCGCCACGCATAAGAACGCACAGATCGTCTTCGTCGACACGCCGGGCATTTTCAAGCCGAAGCGACGGCTGGACACGGCGATGGTGACGACCGCCTGGGGCGGCGCCAAGGACGCCGATATCGTGATGTTGCTGATCGACGCCGAGCGCGGCATCAGGGGCGACGCCGACGCCATCCTGGAACGGCTGAAGGATGTCCGGCAGCCGATGGTGCTGATCCTCAACAAGGTCGACCGGGTCAAGCCGGAGGCGCTTCTGGCGCTGTCCGCGGCAGCGAATGAAAGAGTGCCGTTCAAGCGCACCTTCATGGTCTCGGCGCTAACCGGGTCGGGCTGCAAGGACCTGCTCGACTATCTCTCGGAAACCCTGCCTGCCGGCCCCTGGTATTACCCGGAAGACCAGATCTCCGATCTGCCGATGCGTCAGCTGGCGGCCGAGATCACTCGCGAAAAGCTCTATCTCAGGCTGCATCAGGAACTGCCCTATTCCTCCCACATCGAGACCGAGAAATGGGAAGAGAAGAAGGACGGTTCGGTGCGCATCGACCAGACCATCTATGTCGAACGCGACAGCCAGAAGAAGATCGTGCTCGGCCACAAGGGCGAGACGATCCGTGCCATCGGCCAGGCGGCACGCATGGAGATATCAGGTATTCTCGAACAGAAGGTGCACCTGTTCCTGTTCGTCAAAGTGCGCGAGAACTGGGGCGACGACCCCGAGCGCTACCGCGAGATGGGGCTGGAGTTTCCGCATTAGAGCATGTTCCCGAAAAGTGGGAACCGGTTTTCGGAAAAGATCGTGCTCAAACAAGAAATCACTATCGACACGGCTATCGTGAGCCGGTTGGTCGCCACGCAATTTCCCCGATGGAAAGATCTTGCTGTCAGGCCGGTAGCATCAGGCGGATGGGACAACAGGACCTTTCGCCTCGGAGACGATATGCTCGTGAGGTTGCCGAGTGCGGCGGCCTATTCCTTGCAAGTGGAAAAGGAACATCGCTGGCTGCCAAGGCTTGCGCCCCTGCTGCCGCTGCCTGTTCCGGTCCCACTGGCGATGGGAACCCCTGCCTACAATTATCCCTGGCATTGGTCCGTGTATCGCTGGATCGAAGGCGAGACGGCGACGCTGGAGCGTATTGCCAGCCTGCCGCAATTCGCGGCCAGCCTGGCCGAGTTCCTAGTCGCCCTGCAACAGATCGATCCCGCCGGTGGACCGGCGCCAGGGCAGCACAACTTTTTTCGCGGCGGACCACTGAGCGTCTATGACGGCGAAACCCGGCGAGCAATCGCAGCCCTCGACGGCAAGATCGATACAGGCGCCGCGAGCGCGGTGTGGGAAGCCGCGCTTGCGGCGACATGGCACGGCGCGCCCGTCTGGTTCCACGGTGACGTCAGTTGGGGAAACCTGTTGGTCAGGCAAGGCAGTTTGAGCGCAGTGATCGACTTCGGGACGTCCGGCGTGGGCGATCCCTCGTGCGATCTGGCGATAGCGTGGACGCTTTTCGAAGGGGAAAGCCGCGAGGTGTTTCGCGCGGGTCTTCAGGTCGATGAGGCCACCTGGGCACGGGGCCGTGGCTGGACGCTATGGAAGGCGCTGATCACGGTGGCCGGACATATAGACATCGATCCAGTCGAAGTTGAAAAGTCGCGACGCGTGATCGATGAAGTGCTTGCCGACCATCAGCGCATGGCATGATGACGCCGAATGTTGGTTCCGGCGTTGGACGGACTTCGAACGAGCCAAAGCGAAAGCGGGCAAGTTTGTTCTTGCTTTGTGCACCCAGTTATGCTATCAATTTGGGCATAGTGCTGATTTGCGCCAGCGACCGCCGCCGAGGCGGTTTTTTTATTCAGGCTTCGCCATTCGTCGGCGTGGCGGTCCACAAGCCTTTTGCCGATCCGAGTTCGGAGCCTTGGCATCCGATTACCCAACCTTGATTTCGCCACCGAAGCGGTGACAAGCTCCATTCATGGAATGGCGCGACGAGGGAATCATTCTCGGCACCCGCAAGCATGGCGAAACCAGTGCCATTCTTGAGGTCATGACCCGTGCGCATGGCCGCCACCTCGGCCTTGTGCGCGGCGGCCGCTCGCGCAAGCAGCAGCCGGTTCTGCAGCCCGGCAATCGCGTCGACCTGTTGTGGCGGGCGCGGCTCGACGAACATCTTGGCACCTTCCAGGCCGAAGCGATCGAGATGAACGCCGCGCGGCTGATGGACAGCGCCGTCGCCATCTATGGGCTGCAGACCATGGCCGCACATCTGCGCCTGCTACCGGAGCGCGACGCCCATGGCGGCCTCTACGAGACGTTGGCCGTGATGATCGCCCATCTGGACGATGCGAACGCCGCCGGCGAGCTGGTGGCGCGCTTCGAGCTGCTGATCCTCGACGAACTCGGCTTCGGCCTCGATCTCAGCCAATGTGCCGCGACCGGCGCCAGGCAGGACCTTGCCTATGTCTCGCCGAAATCCGGCCGCTCCGTATCGCGCGCCGCTGGCGAACCGTGGCGCGACAAGATGCTGCCGCTGCCAGCCTTCCTGCAGCGATCTGGCCTGCGCGCCGATCCGCCGGCAATCGAGGACGCGTTCCGGCTGACCGGCTTCTTTTTTACCCGCCATGTCTACGAGCCGCGCGGCATCGAGGCGCCCGGTGCCCGCGCCGGCTTCCTCGCCGCCTTGCGCAAGCACCACGCGCCCGGCAAGACCCTGATCGAAGAACCTGCCGGAGAAATCACCAGATGAGCGAAGTGGAGCTCTACCCCGGCCGGGTCTCGCCGCTCGGCCTCGGCACCATTCCGCATGGCGACATCCTCGAATACACCGGCCTGGAATTGCTCCAGCGCATCATCGACAACAAATACCCGGCGCCGCCGATTTCCTTCCAGCTCAGTTTCGACCTGACCGAAGTGTCGGAAGGGCGCGCGGTGTTCCGCGGCATGCCGAACGAGCGCTATCTCAATCCGCTGGGCGGTGTGCATGGCGGCTGGGCCGCGACGCTGTTGGATTCGGCCCTTGCCTGCGCGGTGCAGACGCTGCTCGACAAGGGCGAGGCCTATACGACGGCGGAGTTCAAGGTGAACCTGACGCGGCCGATCACGCCGAAGACCGGCGAGGTGGTGTGTGAGGGCAGGGTGGTGCACAAGGGCCGCACATTGGCGGTTTCGGAGGCAACGCTGAAGGATGCCAACGGCAAGCTGCTGGCGTTCGGCACCGAAACATGCTCGATCTTTCCGGCCGCCAATCTGGCGGCGCGCTGACTCGGCTGGCCGTTTAGCCGCCGTGTTTGTCGGTAACTACTGGCCGGGTTTGGGGGAACCGCCATGTTCGAAAGCCTGATCGGCCTGGTCGCGATCATCGCGCTGTTCGTCATTATCTCGCGTCAGCAGAGCCGCATCGGCTTGATCGAGCGCGAGCTTGGCGCGTTGCGCAGCCTCGTGCTTTCAGGCGTGGATGTGGCGCCGCCGCAGACCAAGCCGGTAGAACCGGCCGCAAACGACAGCAAGCCAGCCGACGCGGCGCCAGCGACTGACATTGCGCCGTCATCGGCGGGTGAGGCTGCGGAAAAACCGCTCACGGAGACTGAGGCCGGGGAGGTCGCACCCGGACCATGGGCTGCAGGCGAAGCGGCGCCAGCTGGATCAGCACCTGCGCAACCGGCCGCAGCGGCGGCGAAAGCGGCCCAAAAATCCGACCAAAAACCCGACATTGAAACGGCGCTCGGCACCCGCTGGGCTGTCTGGGTCGGCGGCATCGCGCTGGCGCTGGGCGGCCTATTCCTGATCCGATACACCATCGAGGCCGGCATTTTCGGTCCCGGCGTGCGGCTGAGCATGGCAGCAATGCTCGGGCTGGTGCTGGTCGCCGTCGGCGAGTTCATCCGCCGCACCGGCTTCAGGGTGCCGGTGCAGGGCGTCGCCGGCGCCTATATTCCGGCGATCCTGACGGCGGCCGGTGCTTTCATCCTGTTCGGCACGGTTTATGCTGCGCATGGCGTTTACGGCTTCATCGGGCCGGCGCTCGCCTTCACGCTGCTAGGGGCCATCGGCGTGGCGACGATCGTGGCCGCGCTCGTCCACGGCCAGGCGCTGGCCGGCATCGGCCTGCTCGGCGCGGTGGTGACGCCGATGCTGGTCGCTGCGCAGGCGCCCAATCCTTGGGCGCTGTTCGGCTATCTCGCGATCGTGCTTGCCGCCACCGCCACCATCGCCCGCCTGCGCGACTGGAAATTGCTGATGGCGGCGGCATTCGTCGGCACCGGTCTCTGGACCGTTCTTTACATGACCGATGCCCCAGGCGCCAACCTGCCCGTCATCCTCTTTATCAATGCGGTGACCCTGGCCGTGCTTGCCTTCGTCTGGCTCGGCCATCGCGGTGGCGAAGCTGAACCCGCCAGGAGCTTCGACTGGCCGTCGATCGCACCTGGTTTTTTCGTCGGCCTTTCGGCGATGGCGCTATTCGTCGACCCCGCATACGCTGCCGCCGGCGACGCTCTGTCGGGAGCAGCCCTTATAGCAGCCCTGGTCGCGGTAGCGCTCTACCGGCCGCTGGCTCTGGCGCTTCTGCACGCCGCAGGGCTGGCGACGGTGCTGGTCTATCTCGGCATCATTCCGCCAACCTCGATTGCTTCCGACCTTGCCAGTGGCCTGAGTGTCGATGGACTGCCCGCCGTGGCATCCGATGCCCGGATGCTCAGGATCGGCATCGCACTCGGGCTTGTCTTCATCGGCACCGGCTTCTGGGCAGCGCGCAGATTTGCCGCATCGGCACAAATCCGCGCCGCCTCGTGGGCAGCGTGGGGCGTCGTCGCGCCGCTGGTCATTCTGTTGGCGCTCTGGTTCACCTTCGGCAATCTCGACCGCGATCTTGTCTACGCGGCGGTGGCAGCGCTTCTGGTCGTGGTCTTCGCCACCGGCGCCGAGTGGATCGCGCGCGGTGAAGAGCCGCCGCTGCAGGGCGGGGCGGCCGTCTCGTTCGCGCTCGGCGGGGCAGCAGTTGCCGGCCTGCTGATGCTCTACATGGCCTTCGGGTCCGGCTGGACAACAATGCTTCTGGGTGCCGCGGCCATCGTGCCGGCGCTTGCCACCCGCTGGCGCGCCTATCCGGTGCTTGGCTGGATTTCGGTTGGCGCGGTCGTCGCGGTGCTCGGCCGTGTTGCCTTCGATCCGACAATCGTCGGCGCCGAGTTTCTGTCGAGGACGCCTGTCTTCAACTGGCTGCTGCCGGGATACGGCGTGCCGGCGCTCGCCTTTGGCTTTGCAGCGTGGCAACTCGCCCGCACCACAAATGGCCGCCCGCGCCTCGCAATGGAGGCGGGCGCTGCGCTGTTTGCGCTGCTCACCATTGCCATATTGGTGCGCCACGCCATGCATGACGGCGTCATCGACACGGGGGCTGCGACGCTCGCCGAGCAGGCGATCTACACGCTGATCGCCCTCGGCGCCGGCGCCATCCTGGTCGCCATCGACATGCGCTCGCCAAGCTCGGTGCTGCGCCATGGTTCGCTTGCCGCGGGCGTGGTCTCGGTCGCCTTCGTCCTCGTCCAGCATTTCCTGGCGCTGAACCCGCTGTTTACGGACGAATCGACCGGCCGGATCCCGGTGTTCAACCTGCTGTTCCTTGCCTATCTCTTACCGGCCATCGCCGCCGGGGGGCTCGCGCTCTATAGCAGAGACAAGCGGCCAAAATGGTACGCCGCGATGCTGGCGCTGGTGGCGGCACTGCTTGCCTTCGTCTATGCGACGCTGTCGGTGAGGCGGCTGTTCAAGGGCGAGTTCATCGGCCTGTGGAGCGGCCTCGGCCAGCTCGAGACCTACACCTATTCAGCCCTGTGGCTGATCATCGGCGTGGCGCTGCTCACCGCCGGTGTCTGGCTGAAGTCGCAGGTGCTGCGCATCGCGTCGGCCGCGCTGATCTCGGTCGCCGTGCTGAAGGTCTTCCTCTTCGACATGTCGGAACTGGAAGGCGTTCTGAGGGCGCTGTCCTTTATCGGCCTCGGCGCGGTGCTGATCGGCATCGGCCTGTTTTATCAGCGACTGCTGACAAGAGCGGCCAAATCCGAAGCCGGATAGTATTCAGGCCAGATCGGTCTGCAAGAAATCATTGCCCTTGTAGAGCAGGGGTACCCGGTAGGCCTTGGCACATGCATAGCTAAAGCAGTCGCCGAAGTTCAGCTTGGCGGGATGGCCGACGTATCGACCATAGTCGCGGGCGGCTTTGATGGCGAGTTCGCGGATGCGTGTATCCATTGGAACTTCCACTGCCCTAAGCTCGGCCAGGAAGTCCATCACGATCATTTGGCCTCGATCGATCAAGGCTGGTGGTGTCGAGGTCTGGTCGCCATTTTCCGCTATGGATGTGCTGCGGGCTATCGCGACGATCGCTTCAAATGCGGAACTCGGCGAGAAATAGAGCTTTTCGGCATTTTCAATCTTTTTTAGCAGACTGTCCGCATCTGCCTCCTCCAAGAGGATCGCGATGATGGCGGAAGCGTCAAGGAACATCAGGTTCTCCCCATCCTTCGTCCATGAATTTTTTCATATCGAAGTTCGGGTCACGGGGTCCAAGTGCTCTTGCGGCATCTTGAAACTTTTTAATGCGCTCGCGCAGCGGAAGAACCGCGTTCGTCCGTTCGAGCTCGCGCTTGAGAGCGATCCGCACCGCTTCCGTCTTTGTGGGCGCCTTGATGGCAGACTGCAACTGACGAGCCAGCGCGTCGACCTCGTCATCCCGGATGTAAAGAGACATATTCGAGTTCCTCGCCCGTCGTATATTCCAAATTGAATATACGGGATATACATCGTTGAATATACATTCTCCAGGACGCGTTTTCAAGGCTGCGGACGCATTTCGACCCGAGACTTAGTCTACCGGGCGAATGGCAACGCGACAGAACCTATCTCCGTTTCCGGCCGGGAATAAATCGCCCACCGCCAGCGTTACTATAGCGCTTGGGTGACCGGGGCGGCGGACCGCTTCGCGCTGGCCGCTTGCGCCGCGCCGTGAAGGCGCGTTCAATCGTTGAACAGAGGCGACCTCAGAACCAGCGGTCATGGACGAAAAGAAGGCAGCAATCCTTGGCGAAATACCGCGCCTGCGCCGTTATGCGCGCTCGCTGCTGCGCGACCGCGATTCCGCCGACGACCTCGTTCAGGATTGTCTCGAACGGGCGCTGGTGCGGCTCGACAACTGGCAGACTGGAGAAAGCCCCAGGAGGTGGCTGTTTACGATTATGCATCATTTGTTCATCGACCAGATGCGCAAGTTGAAGCGGCGCGGCGACGCAGCCCTGCTGCCGCTGGAAGCGGGAGAAGTGCAGGCAACGCCCGCCGAGCAGGTGGAGAGCATCGCCTCGCGCGAGATTATCGACGCATTGCAGGCCATCAGCCCCGACCGGCGCGCGGCACTCGTCATGGTCGCCATCGAAGGCTTTTCCTATGCCGAGGCCGCGAGCATCCTCGGCGTGCCGGCCGGCACGCTGATGTCGCGCATCGCGCGCGGGCGTGAGGAGTTGCGCGGGCTGCTGGACGACGCCGCGCGCCGCCGGGCGATAAGGATCGTCGAGAAATGACCCGGCGCGATTTTTCCGAACGTGACATTCACATGGAGCTCGATGACGAGTTGCCGGGCGACGAGCGCGTGGCTTATGACGCCTGGCTCGATGCTAATCCTGAAATGAAGGCGAGGAGCGCCCGTTATGTCGCCGACCGCGCAGCACTTCGTGCCGCCTTCGCTGGCGTGCTCGATGAGCCGGTGCCGGCGCGGTTGCAGAAGATCGTGTTCGGCAAGGCGCCAGTCAGGGCGGCGGCATCACGCTCGCGCTGGTGGCTGGCGGCTGCGGCAGCGGCCGTGCTGGCCATCGGCGGTGTTGGCGGTTATGTCGCCGGCCTCGACCATTTTGGTCTGAAAGACCCGGCCGAGGACCAACTCGCCGAGCAGGCGATCGCAGCCCATGTCATCTATGCCGCCGAAAAACGGCATGCGGTGGAAGTGCCCGCCAGCGACAAAGATCATCTGCAGACCTGGCTGTCCAATCGGGTCGGCCTGAAATTAGTCGCACCGGATCTTGCGGCGGAAGGGTTCCATCTCGTCGGCGGCCGGCTGCTGCCGGCGGGTGAGAGCAAGGCCGCGATGCTGCTTTATGAAGACGACAAGGGCGAGCGCATCTCGCTCTTCGTCACGGCTGAATCGGCCGAGAAGACCAAGGGCACCTATGGGTCGGAAGAGAACGGCCCCGAGGCGATCTACTGGCTGGACAAGGGCTATGGCTGCGCCGTCGTTGGCTCGCTGCCGCGCGCGCAGCTGACTGCGGTGGCGAAGAGCGCCTACAGCCAGCTTCTGGCCGGACTGGCCGGCTGAACGGTCAATGTTTTCCGAAGCTGGCGCTGTGGGCGAAACACGATCCTGTTCAAGTCCTTGCACCAATCTGCAGCGCCACGTACCCTCATGCACCGGGCCCAAACTGTCACAATTCGGCCCGAATCGAGGTGCGATAGCGCTTGACGGATGCTGGCGCTTCGGCTGGTGTTATCGACGTTTCGACCAGGGCCTTTTCCACAACCCAATCGAGGTTTTCTGAGCCCGCATGCCTGCCGAGATTCGCACGGCCCGCGCGTCCGACGTCGATGACCTCGCGGCCATCGAGAAGGCTGTTTTCTCAAGCGACCGCATTTCTCGCCGTTCCTTTCGCCAATTGATCGAACGCGAGACCGCCGAGATGCTGGTCGCCGAAAGCGAGGGCCGCATCGCCGGCTATGCGGTCGTGCTGTTTCGCAAGGGCAGCGGCGTTGCGCGGCTCTATTCCATCGCCATCGATCCATCTTTCGGCGGGCTCGGCATTGGCCGCATGCTGCTGGGGCGAGCCGAGGAGGTCGCCTTCGAGCACAACCGCATGATGCTGCGTCTTGAGGTGCGCGAGGACAACGGTCGGGCCATCCGCATCTACGAGCAGAGCGGCTACCGCAAGATCGGCCGCGAGCCGGGCTACTACGAGGACGGCGCCACGGCGTTGCGCTACGAGAAGACCTTGCGCGGCGACATTCCTGTCGCCACCAGGGTGCCGTTCTACCAGCAGACCTGCGAATTCACCTGCGGTCCGTGCTGCCTGATGATGGCAATGGCCAATTTCGATCGCGGCTTCGTGCCCGACCCGGTCATGGAAATCCGCTTGTGGCGCGAGGCGACGACCGTCTTCATGATGTCGGGGCCGGGCGGCTGCGAGCCGTTCGGCCTCGCCGTTGCCGGCCACGAAAGTGGGCTCTCTGCCGAGATCTATGTATCCTTCCATGGTGCGCTGTTCCTGCAGTCGGTGCGCAGCCACGACAAGCGCCGGGTGATGGAGCTGGCGCAGGTCGACTTTCGCCGGCGCGCGGAACGTTACGGCATCCCGGTGAATTACCGTCCATTCGCCATTGACGACATCCGCACGGCGATCGCAGAAGGAAAACTCGTGTTGGTCCTGATCAGCGGCTTCCTGATGTTCGGCAAGAAGGTTCCGCACTGGGTGCTGGCCATCGGCGACGATGGCGATCATATCCTGATCCACGATCCCTGGGTCGAAGACGAGAGACAGGAAACCATCCTTGATGCCGCCAACATTCCGGTGCCTTACGGCATCTTCATGAACATGGCGCAGTTCGGCCGCGACGGACTGCGCGCCGCCATCACCCTCGGAAAGCGCGACAGCCAATGACTTGGGTCATCCTTACCGGCCGGCAGAACGACCTCGATCAGGTGGCGACACCGCACAAGATCATCACCAATCGCGATTATCTTGCGCATCCGGCGCTGTTTCGCGGCCAGCGGCCGAAGGTCATCAACCTGTCGAACAATTATGGCTACCAGAGCCGAGGCTACTATGCCTCGCTGCTCGCCGGCTCGCGCGGCCACAAGGTCATTCCGACGGTCGAGACGATGATCGACCTGTCCGAGCGCAAGCTCTACGAGCATGCGCTGCCGGAGCTGGAGTTGGCGCTGAACAAGTGCCGCAAGGATCTCGGCGGCGCCTTTCCGCAAAAAGTCTGTATCTTCTTTGGCATCGGCCCGTCGAAGATATGGGATCGCTTCGCCAAGCTTTTGTTCGACTGGTTCCGAGCGCCGGCGCTGGAGGTCCACATCACCGACAGCGCCGAATGGGCGTCGATCCGCAAGATCGGCTTCCATCCGCTGGCCAGGATGACCGAGGAGGAAGAAAAGCGCTTCCTTCAGTGCCTCGAGACTTACACCAACCGCGAATGGCGCGACACCAAGGGTCGCACGCCGTCACGCTACACCTTCGCCACGCTGGTCGATCCGCATGAGGAACTGCCGCCGTCGGAGATCTCGTCGCTGCGCTACTGGGCCAAGATCGCCGAAAAGATGGGCGTCGAAATCGAGCCGATCACCAAAAAGGATCTGGCCAAGCTCGCCAATTACGACGCGCTGTTCATCCGCGAGACCACCTCGATCTCCAACCACACTTACCGCTTCGCCCGCCGCGCCCAGCAGGAGGGCATGCCGGTCATCGACGACCCGCTGTCGATGATCCGCTGCACCAACAAGGTCTATCTCAACGAGCTGATGACCTACAATAAGGTGCCGGTGCCGCCGACGGTGATGATCGCCGGCATCTCGGACCTTGAAGTGGCGGCGCAGACGCTGGGTTTTCCGCTGGTGCTGAAGATCCCGGACTCGTCGTTTTCGCGCGGCGTCAAGAAATGCGGCACCTTCGAGGAGCTGAAGACGCTTGCCAGCGAATGGCTTGAGGATTCCGACCTTCTGATCGCGCAGAAATTCATTCCGACCGAATATGACTGGCGCGTCGGCGTGCTCGGCGGCCAGCCTCTGTTTGCCGTGCACTATCTGATGGCCAAGAAGCACTGGCAGATCGTCAATCACAAGGCGAACGGCAAGCCCGACCAGGGCGGCATCAAGACTTTCACCCTGAAGGAGGCGCCGGCCCATGTCGTCGAGACGGCGGTAAGGGCAGCGCGCTGCATTGGCGACGGCCTTTACGGCGTCGATCTCAAGGAGACCAAGGACGGCGTCTTCGTCATCGAGGTCAACGACAATCCCAATCTCGACCATGGCTGGGAGGATTCCGGCGAAAAGGACGAGGTCTGGGTACGGCTGACGCAGTGGTTCCTGGAGCGGCTCGACCGGCCGGGGCGATAATCATCAGAGTAGGGGGCAGAGATGCTGTTTTTCGTGACCGAGGATTTTCGCGGCTGTGACCGTAAGGAGATCTACCGCCGCTTCCGCGACCAGGGTCGCCTGAAACCAGACGCGCTCGTCGTGCATCACAGCTGGATCGCAGCGGATATGAGCCGCTGCTTCCTGCTGGTGGAGGCCGATGACGTCACGCTCCTGCAGCGCTGGGTCGTCGAATGGGCGGATCTGGTCGAATTCGAGATCGTTCCCGTGGCGACGAACAAGGACATGGTAGAGGCATTGAGCGGCCATCTCTGAGCGAACAATCGCCGTTATTGGCTCTCAGATGGCCGAGCGATCAACGCCGGCGAACCCACCGAGCGCAGGCATTCCTCGATCAGCCACGCCTTGAACGCCGCCACCACGTCGCGCCTCAAGCTTCTTTGCGGGATCGTTAGGCAATAGGGCTGGCGCAGCTCCAGCGCCTGTGCGACGGGCCTGACCAGCCTGCCATCCTCCACTGCCTCGGCGCAGAAGACGCCCTGCGCCAGCGCCACGCCAAGGCCTGAAATGGCCAGATCGAGCGCCGCCCGCGACGAGTTCGCCGACAGACCGTGCTGGCTGGCGCGGCCGGGTTCGATTCCCGCCGTCTCGAACCAGTTATGCCAGGACGGAAAGGAGGCGCCTGTCGGTCCCCAATTCGTGTGGATTAACGGCAGGCTGGCAAGGGCGGCGCCGTCAAGGCCGCCGATCCCTCTTGCCATCATGGGTGCGCAAACGGGATAGACGGCGTCGCTCACGATTTCTTCGGTTGTCTGGTCGCGATAGTGGGAGCGCCCATAGGAAAGACGTATATCGATCAGGTCACGGTCGAACGACACCGGATCGTCATCGCCTCTCAGCGATATATCGACCGCGCCATGGCTGGCGACAAAGCTCTTCAGACGCGTCGAGAGCCAGCCCATCGCCATGGATGGCGGCACCGAGACGACAAGCCGCGATCGAAACTCCGCGCCGCCGAGCTCGCGCGACACGCTGCCGATCTCTTCGAAGGCCGTTGTCAGTCGAGGCAGCATTTCCAGGCCGGCGTCGGTCAGCACGGCACGACGGTTGGCCCGGTGAAACAACTTGCGGCCCATCTGGTCCTCGATGGTCCGGATCAACTGGCTGACCGCGGCCGCCGAAATCGATAGCTCTTCGGCTGCGGCGGCAAAGCTGCCGCGGCGCGCCGCGGCCTCGAAAGCCTGGAGTCCCCGCAAGGACGGAAGTGCGACCATGGCGACCCAATAGATAAGTTAAGCTTATCTAAATTGCAGAAATCCTCGTTTTGCGAAAGCTGTTTTGGCGATTAGGCTCCTCCGATCGACAGTGCGGGATCAAACCAATGGACCATCGCGACGTGATCGCTTCGCTGACGCAGCAACAGCGCGATCGGCTGACCGCCAAGTCGGATCGCCTCGGGCTGCTGCAGCTTGCCGGTCATTGGGGCGCGATCATCGTCATTGGTGCGCTGATCATCGCCAAGGTGCCGTACTGGCCGCTGCTGATGCTGCCGCAAGGCATCCTGATCGTTTTCCTGTTCACGCTTCTGCACGAGACGGTCCATCGCACGGCTTTCGAAACACAGCGGCTGAACGATTTCATGGCGCGCGTCTGCAGTCTGGCGATCGCGCTGCCGGCCGACTGGTTCCGCTATTTCCATTTCGCCCACCATCGCTTTACTCAGGATCCGGAGAACGACCCGGAACTGGCCTTTCCCAAGCCCGAAACCTGGCGTCAGTATCTGATCCACGTCTCAGGCATTCCGGTGTGGTGGGGCCACTTCAAAACGCTCTACAGCAACGCCAGTGGTGGCTGTCGAGACAGCTATGTGCCGCCGAAAGGCCGGCCCAAGGTGCGCGCCGAGGCCCGCGCGATGATTGCCTTCTATGCTGTCGTGCTGGTGCTGGCCGTCTGGTTCCGGGCAACCACGCTGCTCTATGTCTGGATCGTGCCGGCGCTTTTGGGACAGCCGTTCCTGCGCCTCTATCTCTTGGCCGAACATGGGCGTTGTCCGCTTGTCGCCAACATGCTGGAAAACACCCGGACTACTCTGACCAACTGGTTTGTTCGCAAGCTCGCCTGGAACATGCCGTTTCACGCCGAACATCATGCCTATCCGGGTGTGCCGTTCCATCAACTGCCGGCGTTTCACGCCCTGATCGAGCGTCATCTCAAGGAGATCGAAGCCGGTTACGTGCGTTTCCACGAAAAATATGTCGAGACGCTGCGCTGATAGCGCCCGTCGCATTCAGCTTGATCGCCCGATCGCAGCTCTCGTCTTCAGCGAGCGGTTGATGTCGGCCGGCTTCGACGGCACGCCGATCAAATAGCCCTGGGCCTCGACGCAGCCTTCGCTGCGCAGGAACTCAAGTTGTTCTTCGGTTTCGACGCCCTCGGCGGTGACGGTGATGCCAAGCTGCGCACCGAGCCCGATGACCGTCCGCACGATCGCGGCCGTGTCGCGGTTGTCGATGTCGCGGATAAAGGAGCGGTCGATCTTGATCTTGTCGACCGGAAAGCGGTGGAGATATCCGAGCGAGGAGTAACCGATGCCGAAATCGTCCAGTGCGATACGGATGCCGAGGTCGCGCAACTGCCGGAGCGTTCTGAGCACTGTCTCGCTCTCGTCCATCAGCACTGTTTCGGTGATTTCCAGTTCAAGCCGATCGGCCGGCACGCCGGAAAATGCCAGCGCGGAGATGACGCTTCGGGCAAAAGTGCCGCTTTTGATCTGCACTGCCGAGACGTTGACTGCGATACGCAGCCCATGCGGCCAGCCCGCTGCAACCGTGCAGGCTTTCCTCAGCGCCCATTCTCCCAGCGGCACGATCAGCCCAATTTCTTCCGCAACCGGGATGAAGTCGTCTGGCGGCACCAAGCCGCGTGCCGGCGAACGCCACCGCATCAAGGCTTCGGCGCCGACGATTTCGCTGGAAGCGATGTTCATGATGGGTTGGAAATCCAACTCAAATTCCCGCTGCTGTAGCGCTGTGTCCAGATCGGTTTCAAGTGCGCGGCGCGCCCGCACCATCGCATCCATGCCTGGCTCGAAGAAGCGATAGACATTGCGTCCTTCGCTTTTTGCCCTGTAGAGGGCCATGTCGGCATTTTTCAGCAGTGTGTCGGCATCCCTGCCGTCGTCGGGAAAAAGGGCGATGCCGAGGCTGATGCCGACATGCATATCGCGGCTTTTGTCGCGAAACGGTTTTCCTATGGTGTCGACAATGCGTTTTGCCAGTTTTTCCGCATCGCTGGCAACTTTTGGGCTGGCATCTTTTGGGCTGGCACTCTTTGAGCCGGCGCGTTTTGTATTGAACTGGATGATGACGAACTCGTCGCCGCCGAAACGAGCGACTACGTCCGTTTCGCTGCGCAAACACCGTTGCAGCCGTTCGGCCACGCATTTCAGCAGCCAGTCGCCGGCCGGATGCCCCCAGGTATCGTTGACGGCCTTGAAGCGGTCGAGGTCGAGCGAAAATATCGCCAGGTCCGTGGCCTCGCCCAGGGCCCGGTCGAGCCGTTCGCGAAACATCGATCGATTGGGCAGGTTGGTCAGCGTATCGTGATGCGCAAGATGGGTCATGCGCTCTTCGACGCGCCTGCGTTCGGTGACATCGTCGAACGTCGCCACCCAGCCTCCGCCACTCATCGGCCGCCGTACGACCAGAAGCGTTCTGCCGTCGCCAAGATGGCGGTCTGTCGATCGCATTTCCCCGGCTTGAAGGCTGGCCACGGTGTTCGAGATTTCATTGTCGATATCGATCCCCGTATAGACGGCCAGGCGTACGAGCTGCTCGAGCAGATCGCGGTGGCTCATACCAAGCGGAAAGTCGGCCGGCGTCACGCGGTATAGTTCCAGAAAACGTCCGTTGCGCACGATCAGCCTGCCATCGGCATCGAACATCAAAAGCCCTTGCGACATGTTGGCCAGTGCCGCGTCGAAGCGGCGGTGCTGCTCCTTCAGCTCCTGCTCGGCACGCCGTTGCTCGGTGATGTCCTCATAGATCGATACCCAGCCACCCGAAGCCAGCGGCCGGTGCGAGATGTTGATGATGCGGCCATCCGACAATGTTTCCTCGTAGGTCGAGGGTTTCGCCCGGTCGATATAAGGCTTGCGGATAGCGTAGAGTTCTTCGGCGCTGTGCGAGGCGACACCGATGTCGACGCTGTGCTGGAGAATGTCGAAAAACCGGATGCCCGGCTGCACGATCTCGGCGTCGAGGCAGAAGATGCTGATGTAATTGCCGTTGCATATGATCATGCGCTCGTCGGCATCGAACATGCCCAGGCCATGCGACATGTTCTCGACGGCGGCCGAGAAACGATCATTCTGTTTGCGCAGCTCGTCCTCGATCCGCGGCAGGCCCACGCCTTCGGCCCTCCGTCCGCGGACGGGCAAACCAGCCTTGGCATGAGCGACGGACATGAGGCGTGCCTGCAGACCGTGATCGAACACGGCACTGTTGCCCTTTCCGGTTAATTTAACGTTTTTCGGTCGCGCGGTGCCACGGCATCCCGACTGGTTACAAACACGATGACTTTGATAAATTGCAGTCGTATACGTTTAATATCTTATGTTTAGCATAGAACCATGGCTCGGAATGCAACGGTCTAAGGAGAGGGAGCAAGTTCATGAGCAAGGTTACGATAAAAACGCCGATGCAATATCTAGACAAGGCCATGGGTGCATTGCGTGATCTTGGTCTTGCGCCTGATAAGACCGAGGATGCCCCGATCGTGGGACTACTGGAGAAGATCAGCGATCTCGCTCCGGATAAAATCGCCGTCATCGCGCGAACGCTCGGCCAGATGAGCGTCTTCAATGAGGTCGTTCGCGAACAGATCTCGGAAATGTCGACCGCCGAACGATACGAGAAGATCACCAAGGGGTTCAATTCGATCCGTGACGATGCCAAGCGCATGGTTGATCAGATTTCCGACGGCAAGCTCGACATCTTCGAACGGGCCACGAACGTCTGGATGAAGATATCGCGCGGTGACGTGGCACGGCGTTTCGACGAGATAAAGGATGTCTATCTCGACGTCGCCAAGGACACCAAGTCCAACATTGAGCGCGAGCATGTGATCCTGGAGGCCTATCGCGACTTTCGCGGGGCGATGAAGCAAGCCGAGGTATCGGCTCTCGAGGTGCTGAAGCTGGCCGAGGACAAGCTCGGTGGCGCCAAGTCGGATCTCGCCAAGGCCTCCAGTGAGGTGGCTGCTTTTACCGCCAACGATCTTGCCGGGCGCGCCAAGCTGGAACTCGTCCGTGACGAATATCTGCGCATCATGCAAAACGAGGAGAACCGCTATCAGGTCGCCAAGGATCTCGCCGACAATCTGACGATTGGCTACAACACCTCCGAAGTGATCATGGCGCGTCTCGTCCAGACGACCAATGCTAAGGAACGTGTCTATCAGCAGTCCGTCTCCTTCTTCTCGACCAATGAATCGGTGCTGACGGCGCTCAAGGCCTCTTTCACCGGCCTCTTCGGGCTGCATGAATCGACCCAGACCCTGAATGCAATGAAGGAAGGGGTCTCGAAGTCGATCGAAGTGCTGGCCGAGATTGGCGGCAAGATCCAGGAAGAGGCGATCAAGGCCGGCTACGGGCCGACGGTTCGGGCGGATGCGGTAAAGAAACTCGTGGATTCCGTCGTCAGCTTCCAGGAGCATTCAGCCGACATCATCGCCGAGATGCGCAAGCTTTCGACACAGAACTCCAAGGAAATCCGCGACGCTGTGGAAGATGGCAAGCGCCGTCTCGCCAAGCTTGCGGAACAGGGCAATGCGCTGACGATCGATGGTTGACGCCGCCGCTACGGCCGCGTCCGGCGGCGCGCCGCAGACGCCGAAACTCAGCGAACTCATGCTGGCGATGGATGTCGTCGACACGCTTCGCCATCATGAGGGACTGGTCGCCAGGGAACTCGGCGGGGATGCGCGCGACGATGCGCTGAAGGCGCGTCTCAGGCAGATCTACGAGGACCAGGGTCTGGAGGTGTCGGACCGGATTCTCGAGGAAGGCATTCAGGCGCTCAAGGAGAGCCGCTTCGTCTACACGCCTTCGCCGCCGAGCTTTGGCCGGACCATGGCCGGGCTCTGGATCCGTCGCGGCAGGGTCGCTGTCGCCATTGTCGCGATTCTGGCGATCGTGGCGGCGCTGATCGGCTGGCAGGCATGGACCCGCCATACGCAACGCCAGGCAACCGAGCAGGCCCAGATCGAACTGAGCGACACGCTGCCCCGCGCACTCTCTGTCGCAGCCGATGCCGCGCGCGGCGAAGCCCGTGTTCCCGAGGCCGAGACCGCCATAGCCGGTCTGGTGACCGACGGCCAGGCGGCGCTTGCGAGGGGCGATGCGGCCGCCGCGAAGGACGCGATCGCCAAGCTGGGCGACCTCAGGTCCCGCCTCAATCAGCAATATGTGCTGCGGGTCGTGTCGCGGCCGGGTGAGGATACGGGCGTCTTCCGCGTCCCCGAAATCAATCCGGCTGGTCAGAATTACTATCTGATCGTCGAAGCGGTGGCGCCGGATGGGCAGGTGCTCAGCCTGCCGATCGTCAACGAGGAAACCGGGACGACGGACACGGTGACGAAATGGGGCGCCCGCGTTTCCGAAGCGGTCTTCGATGCGGTCAAACGCGACAAACTCGACGATGGCATCGTGCAGAACAACAAGCTTGGCGAGAAGCGGCGCGGTGCGCTCGAGATGGATTTCCTGACGCCGGTTCTGGGGATGATCACGAAATGGTAGAATCATGATCTCCGGCCGCCAAACCGCATCCTCCATTGAGCGCGCCATCCTCGGTGTGCGTGCCGAGGAGGAAAAGCTTGCCGTCATGGCGCGCACATCGGCCGAGGAAGCCGTGCGACTGCGAACCGAACAGGCCGAAGACTTCAAGGCGCTGGCCGCGATCCGGCTCGAGGCTCTCCTGAGCAAGGAAGTTGCAGGCGAGATCGATAGGGTGGAACGGCAGGCCCTCGATCTGGTCGAACGCGGGCGCCAGCGGCTTTCATCGGCGGCGGATCGTCGTGCAAGGGCGTTGGAGGCGGCGCACGCTGCGGAAGCCGAACATGCCGAAAAGGCCGCTGCCGTTGACGCCTTGGGCGATCGGATCGAGGGCCTGGCCGCCAGCGTGGAGGCATCGATCCAACAGGATGCCGCCTGGAAAGCCCAGCAGGAGCGGGTTGTCCGGGCGGAAGTTGTCGCCAAGGCCGGAGCGGAGAAGGCCGCGCAAGCCGAGAGCGACCGTCAATCCAAGGGAAAACCCTATGAGGACGACACCCTGTTCATGTATCTGTGGCGGTCGGGATATGGCACGAACGCCTATCGGGGCGGTGCTCTGGCCCGCTTCTTCGACGCAAAGGTAGCGCGTCTCATCGGGTACGACGAAGCGCGTCCCAACTACCATATGCTGAACGAAATTCCTCTGCGCCTGCGTGAGCACGCCGATAGGCTGGTCGAGAACATCGAGAAGGAAACGGCCAAGCGTGACGCGCTCGAACGCAAGGCACTTGAGGCCAAGGGTATCGTCGCCCTAGAAAACGAACTGGACGATGCCGAGAAGGCATTCGATGCCGCCGCCGCCCGGCTCGAAAAGGCCAAGGCTGATCTGACGGCGCTCGATGCCGATGGCGCCAGCGAAGCCGATCAGGATCCTGATTACCGCAAGGCCATCGAGATCCTGTCCGAACGGCTCGGCCGCCAGGATCTGCAAACGCTCTACAAAGAGGCGCTCGCAACACCGACCGCTGCGGACGAACAGATCGTTCAGAAATTACATGCGAGCGGGCAGAAGATCGCCCGCGCCGAGGCCGAGGTTCACAACATCCGCAAGACCGCTGTCGATCTCGCCAGAAAGCGCGCGGAACTGGAGCAATCGCTAAGCCAGTTTCATCAACGCGGCTATGGTGAGCCCATGGGCGGATTCACCAATGGCGACGTCATTGGGGGCGTGATCGGTGGCATTCTTTCGGGTGCGCTCAGATCCCGTAATCTCGACGATGCGTTGAACGGAGGCTTCCGTCAGCGCCAGCCGCGCTTGCCCGGAGGGTTCGGTGGTGGCTTGCGTCTGCCGGGAGGCGGGGGAGGCCGGCCGCCCGTAGGCGGCGGCGGATTCCGAACCGGTGGCCGTTTCTAGTTTCCGTATTCAGGGTACTTCTGGCGCCGCGATTTCTCGATGGCAGCATACCGCTTGAGGAATGCTTTTTGCGCCCAGGTCACCGAACGCGGCGTTAAATCGAAGCGCTCGGCGTTGAAGCCGCGCGGCCGGCCGAAGAACTCGGTCGCCTCGGCTGTGGAGAAGCCGGCCAGCAGCGTCGCCTCGAAATAGGCCGCGATCTGGTCGGCGCGCTTGATCTCTTTGCGCAGGCCAGCACCGAGCTCGACCGGCAGCGAAAAGCGCTGGTGGATGGCGCGCTGGAGTCGAAGCTCGCAATCCTTGTAGCTGCCGCCCATCACCGATTTGAACGGTGAGATCATGTCGCCGATCACATATTCCGGCGCGTCGTGCAGCAAAGCGGCCAGCCGCGCGTCGGCCGGGGCGTCCGGTACCAATTCGGAAAACAGCGCCTCGGCCAGCAGCGAATGCTGGGCGACGGAAAAGGCGTGGTCGCCGCTGGTCTGGCCGTTCCAGCGGGCGACGCGGGCAAGCCCATGGGCGATATCTGAAATCTCGATGTCGAGCGGCGAGGGGTCGAGCAGATCGAGCCGCCGGCCCGACAGCATGCGCTGCCAGGCGCGCGGCGGCGCGCCGGCACGGTCGGCCGCCATCAGGCCTCCTCCGCGCCGACGGATTCCTGCGGGCCAACGGTTTCCAGCGGAAAAGTGAATTTCGCCCAGGCAGGGATGGTGAGCGAGACAGTGACGTCATCCGCCATGATCGACTGGCCGGAGTCGAGCGCCGCTTTGACGCGGTCGATACGGGCTATGGCGAGGCCTGTCGTGCCGGCGGTGGAGCCAAGCGTGCCAACCGGTCGCCCGGCCACTGTCAATTCGGTGCCGGGAGCCGGCAGAGGCCGTTCGGCCGAAACGATCAGCACCCGCCGTCTGGCAGTACCGCGATGCTGCATGCGCGAGACCACCTCCTGGCCGACATAGCAGCCCTTCCTGAAGCCAACGCCGGCAATCTCATCGAGCAGCACATCATGCGGGAAGGCCTCACCAAGCTGATAGTCGCTGCCACTTTCGGCAATGCCATGGGCGATGCGCAGGGCATGCCATGCCGCCGGGTCGCCGCCCGCAGTAGTGGCGCCATAAAAGCGGCTGACGGCTGCGTCGAGGAACCGTGCATCGGCAATCCCGTTTGAATCAAATTGTGAAGCCGTTGATTCATCTCCCCACGCAACAGTGACAAGCCCCTGATCGGCCTCGGCAATCTCGACTTTGGCGCGCAATTTGTAGAGCGTCAGCCGGCGCATGAAATCGCCTGATATATCGGCTCGGCATTCGAGGCGGAAGGAATTCCCGCCAGCCCGCGAGATCAGGAAGTCGAACAGAATCTTGCCTTGCGGCGTCAGCAAGGCGCCGGGCTTTGCTTCGCCGGCAGCCAGTGCGTCGAGATCGGTGGTCAGAATGTTCTGCAAAAAGCCCTCCGCATCCGGGCCTGACACGGAAACGAGTGCGCGGTCTTTCAATTGGGCAAAGGGCATGGGTGGAAAGAACCTGATCTTGCAAAACGGTCGGCCATTACGTAAGCCGCTGGCACTCCCCCCGCAAGAGACCGGATCAGCATGGCCATGACCTACGACCTCATCCTGACAGGCGGAACGGTGGTCAACCACGATGGCGAGGGCCGGCGCGACATCGGCATCAACGGCGGGCGCATCGCCGCCATTGGCGATCTCGGCCGGGCTTCCGCCGGCGAGACGGTCGACTGCCGCGGTCTGCACGTCCTGCCGGGCGTCGTCGACAGCCAAGTGCATTTTCGCGAGCCGGGGCTGGAGCACAAGGAAGATTTGGAGACAGGCTCGCGGGCAGCGGTGCTGGGCGGCGTTACCGCAGTTTTCGAGATGCCCAACACCAACCCGCTGACCACCAGCGAGGCAGCCCTTGCCGACAAAGTGCGGCGCGCTTCCGGCCGCATGCATTGCGACTTCGCCTTCTGGGTCGGCGGCACCCGCGAAAATGCCAAGGATGTTGGCGACCTCGAACGGCTGCCGGGAGCGGCTGGGATAAAAGTTTTCATGGGCTCGTCTACCGGCGACCTTTTGGTCGAGGACGATGAGGGCGTCGCCTCGATCCTGAGGAACACGCGCCGCCGCGCCGCTTTCCATTCCGAGGACGAATTCCGGCTGCGCGAGCGGCTTGGCGAACGTATCGAGGGCGACCCGTCCTCGCATCCGGTATGGCGCGACGAGATTGCGGCACTTCGCTGCACCGAGCGCCTGGTGCGCATCGCGCGACAGGCCCGCGCGCGTATCCATGTCCTGCACATCTCGACCACGGAGGAAATCGCCTTCCTCGAGCGGCATAAGGATGTCGCGACCTGCGAGGCGACGCCGCATCATCTGACGCTGAGCGCGGATGATTACGCGCGGCTTGGCACACTGATCCAGATGAACCCGCCGGTGCGCGCATCGCGCCATCGCGACGGCATCTGGCACGGCATTCAGCAAGGTATCGTCGATGTGCTGGGTTCCGACCATGCCCCGCACACGCTGGCCGAGAAGGCAAAACCCTATCCGGCCTCGCCGTCGGGCATGACTGGCGTGCAGACGCTGGTGCCGATCATGCTGGATCACGTCAATGCCGGCCGGCTGACGTTGCAACGTTTCGTCGACCTGTCCAGTCACGGCCCGCAGCGCATCTTCGGCATGGCCAGGAAAGGCCGCATCGCCGCCGGCTATGACGCCGACTTCACGATTGTCGATTTGAAGCGCCGCGAGACCATCACCAATGCGCAGGCAGGCTCGAAGGCCGGCTGGACGCCCTATGACGGAAGGAAGGTGACCGGCTGGCCTGTCGGCACAGTCGTGCGCGGCCGGCGCGTGATGTGGGAAGGCGAGATCGTCACGTCAGGACAGGGCAGGGCGGTGGAGTTTTCCGAGGCGCTGCCGGTCTAGGCGGGCTTGGGGGCAGGGAGGGTAATTCCGCTCAATCCCCTGCGACGAAGAACGTCCACTGTCCCGCGGGCGTGATGCCGACGCGGTAGAAGATGTAGGCGCCGAACTGCTTCATGCTGTCATAGTCACCGGCGGTGACGATCTTGAACAGCTCGACCCGCTGCCTGGCGTCGAGCTTGTCCAGCGGCAGCGCGAAGAAATAGGGCCAGACATAGAGCTCCTGAGGCGTGCCGACATCGACATGGACATAGCCGGCACTGAGCACCTCTTCCAGGATGGCGAGAATCTCCTGGCCTTCCGTGTCGCCCGAAAGACCTTTCAGGAAGGTGATCGGGTCGCCTTCGATCTCGCTCAGCGACAATTGAGTCATCGTGTCGCCCTTGCCGATCAGCGGCCGGAGCCTTTCGATGTCGCCGCTCTTGCAGGCTTCGATCATCAGATTGTGCATGCGCCTGACCGGCTCCGGCAGCTTGCCGAGATCGTAGAGGACTTCGGGCAAGGGTTCATCCGGGTCGACATGCGGATTGGCCACGCCACCATCGTCCGCTGGGCCCTTTGGTTCGACCTGTTCCGGCTCATTGGGCGTCGTCGGCTGACTGGCCGAGGGCGGCGCCGTGCCGAGCGGGTCGGGCATCGGCACTGTAGTTCCGGGCGACGTGCCGTCATCGGCGGGTGGCACGACCGGTGAAGGAAGGTCCTCGCGCTTGATCTCACTCAGCGCATAAGCGGGGTTGAGGCAGAGTGCCAGCGGAACCGCGGCGAAAAAAGCGGCGAGCCAGATGCTGAGGACCAAGCCACGCGGCCGGCCTGCCATCAAAGAATTCACCGCCTGCCTCTCCATGACTTTCTGGACCCCTTACAGGCCCAGGCCTTTACAGATGCCAGCCCCGTAGGTGCCCTGGGCATGATGCCCAAGCGGCACGTCGTCGTCAAAGAGCTTGATGCCGGTTCAGTGCCGCAGACGTTCTGGTTCGAAAGCCCCAGCTATCACCTTTTCACGCATGCGGTCGAGCAGGGCAAGGGCCGAGGTCTCGCCATTGGCGCGCAGCATTTCACCGAAGGCGGTTTCAAGGGCGGCCTCCGCGATGATTTCCGGCTCGATTCCGGCCGAAAGCCCTTCCGCCCAGGCCTCGCTGTGGCTTTCCACGGCTGTCAGGCGCTTTTCTTCCCTGACCAGCGCGTCGATGTCGTTGACGCCATGTTCCATTTGCGATGTCCACCCTTTTCAAGCGGCGATCCGACAGATGCGGATCAGGCTTGGGCTGTCCCTTTGTTACATGCAGGTCAAGTAAGTACTTGTAAATACGACATTTCTAGGGTCGCCTCTGGCAAGGCTCGTCGCTTTTTGTAAACCTGCGTTCGATCCGATTCAAAACTTAGCCGATTAGGCCGGCGAGCGGGACGAAAACCTTCAGTTTGAGTTAATTCGACATCCGCGCGGTAACGTTTCGTTAATTCCGTTGCAGAAGTGCAACACAAGGATTGCACTAAGATGCCGCCGGACACAAGCAGGGAGACGTCAAGGTCAGTTGCCGTAGCGTGAGGCGATGTCGCGCGACAGCGTCTCGCCTTCCTTCATGTAGCGGCTGATGGCTTCGGTCGCCGAGGCGGTGCATTGCGTGTAGGTGCCGCCGAAGGAGCGATAGCCGCGGTTGAAGCTGGCAATAAAGCGGGCGCGCCGCTCCGGGTCCGGGTTTTCCGAAGCAATCAGCTTCTCCATCTCGACCCGCCACTGGTCGCCCTTCTCGCCGCACAGATTACGCAGGAAATGCAGCGATCCAAGCACCTCCGCCAGTCGCATCAACCCGGGCTCGAATGGGGCTTCGGCTGCCAGCGTTGGCCGCATCGCCGTGCTGGCGGCCAAGCATGCGGCAAGGAAAAGCGAGGCACGGATCATAAGGCTTTGTGGCGAAACAATTTGCCGTCTGCAAGGCGATTTTGAAGGTTACGCTCCCGCCTTCCTGAGCAATTCGTCGGCAACGGCAAACACCGAGCCGGCAAGCGGCATCGTCGTCATTTCGCTAAGCGTATAAAAGGCGGCAGTCTCTGCGTCGTCGCTGGCCAGCGCCTCGCCATCGGCATAGGTCGCGCCGAACACCGTCAACCGGTAATCGACCGGATGGTCCTCGTCGCTTCCGTCGATGTGGATTTCGCGCAGCGGCCGATAGTCGTCCGCGCGCAGGCCGGTTTCCTCCAGCAGTTCGCGGGCCGCTGCTTCCTCCAGCGTCTCGCCGGCCTCGACCTTGCCGCCTGGGAAAGCATAGAGGCCTTGCGAGGGCGGCCTTGCCCGCTTGACCAGCAGCACAGTGTTTCCACGCACGACGGCGACCGAGACTGCCGGAATGATCCTGCGTGTTTCCATGAGTTCCCGTTTGATAGACATAGCCCATTGTGGACCGGCCGTCGGTGAACAGCTTTAGCGGTTGCGAAAGGCATGTTCCATCGCCACTTTCACATGTCATCAGTTCGAAAGTTGATTTCATGTGCGGACGCTTTGCCTTGACCGCCACCCCGGACCAGACTGCCGCCTTCCTCGGGCTGACGGAACTGGAAGACTTTCCGGCCCGCTACAACATCGCGCCGACGCAGCCGGTGCTGATGACGCTCGCCGGTCCACCACTTGCGCCGGGTTCGAACCTGCCTGACCGACAGGCGATGCTGGTGCGCTGGGGGCTGATCCCCACTTGGGTGAAAGACACCAGGGAGTTTCCGCTGCTGTTCAACGCGCGCTCGGAAGGAGCGGTGGAAAAGGCCTCGTTTCGCACCGCCATGCGCCATCGTCGCGCTTTGGTGCCGGCCTCGGGGTTCTACGAATGGCAGCAAACTGGTGTCAAGAGGGGGCAACCGTACTGGATCAGGCCCAGGCATGGCGGGCTGGTCGCTTTTGCCGGGTTGATCGAGACCTATGCCGAGCCGGGCGGCTCGGAAATGGACACCGGTGCCATCCTGACCGTCCATGCCAATGCCGACATCGCACACATCCATGACCGGATGCCGGTGGTGATCCACCCGCAGGATTTTGCTCGCTGGCTGGACTGCCGCACGCTCGAGCCGCGCGACGTGGCCGACCTACTCAGACCGGCACAGCTCGATTTCTTCGAGGCTGTCCCGATTTCCGACCTTGTCAACAAGGTCGCCAACACTGGACCGGAGATTCAGGAAAGGGGCATCGTGGGGCCGGAGCCCGAGAAGGCCAGGCGCCAGAAGACTGGCGCGGACGACGGGCAGATGACTTTGTTTTAACAGTAGCGGCTGTTTGTTGGGCCGCTTCAACGCCCTCATTGCCGGCGCCCCATTTACTGGCGGCCGGCACGTCACATCAGGCGGCGCGCGGCGATGTGATCTTTTGCGCCGGCTTTTTCTTCTTCGCGGTGTGGAGAAGTGCGGCGACGATCGCGGCCGGGCCGATCGCCCGGTATTGGCTGGCAAGCGCCGGTTGCTTGGCGCTGGAGTCCTGCTTGGTTCGGGGCATTTTTCTCTTCCCTGGGTAACGTCTTCGTGTCCGGGTTTGCTGGTCGAATCCGACCAAATCGTGACATTTGGTGATCTAGCCGGCGAATGTTTCATGACTGTGCCGACATGTTTAATAAAATGTTTCACTGCGTCATTACCTGTGATCCAGCGACTCTTTTGCCGAAAGTTGCGACTTGACGGCAACACTGGGTGAGGCGATAAAGCCGCTCATGAGAACGTCTTTCGCCATTTGTGGCATTTGCATTATTGGCTAGCCTCGCGCTGGTCTGGACGTTTTCGCCTATCTTCCTTCTAGAGTGGACAAACGCCCCGGCCAGCAGGCTGGAATCTGACTGGCGTCTCGGCGCGAGAACGACTCCCAGCCCAAACAAAAGTATCGGACTGGGAAGGCACGAATGTCTGAAGCATCGAAGGGCCTGCGCCTCTACAACACGCTGACGCGGACGAAGGAAGATTTTGTTCCGATCGATCCGCGCAATGTGCGCATGTATGTCTGCGGCCCGACGGTCTACGACTTTGCCCATATCGGCAATGCGCGGCCGGTGATCGTCTTCGATGTGCTCTTCCGTGTGTTGCGCCAACTCTACGGCGAAAAGCACATCACGTATGTGCGCAACATCACGGATGTCGACGACAAGATCAACGATCGCGCCCTGCGTGATTTCGGCGGCGAGATTGCCGCGGGAAAACTGTCGCTGAACGAGGCGATCCGTCGGGTCACGGAAAAGACCGCCGACCAGTTCCATAGGGATGTGGCGACGCTCGGCTGCCTGGAGCCGACGGTCGAGCCGCGCGCCACCGAATTCGTCGAGCCTAGGCCAGACGGCAAGACCGACATGATCTCCTTGATTCAACGCTTGATCGAACGCGGCCATGCCTATGTTGCGGCAGGCGAAGTTCTGTTCGACACTGCCTCGATGCCGGACTATGGCCAGTTGTCGAAGCGCAATCTCGACGAACAGCAGGCCGGCGCCCGCGTCGCCGTCGATGCGCACAAGAAAAACCCTGGCGATTTCGTGCTGTGGAAGCTGTCCTCGCCGGAAGAGCCGGGCTGGGACAGCCCGTGGGGCAGAGGCCGGCCTGGCTGGCACATCGAATGCTCGGCGATGTCGGCGGCCTATCTCGGCGAGGTCTTCGACATCCACGGCGGCGGGCTCGACCTGATCTTCCCTCACCACGAGAACGAGATCGCCCAGTCGCGCTGCGCCCACGGCACCGAAACGATGGCCAAGGTATGGATGCACAACGGCTTTCTGCAGGTCGAGGGACAGAAGATGTCCAAGAGCCTGGGCAATTTCTACTCGATCAACGAATTGCTGGAGACGGAGACCTTTGGCGGCCGCAAATGGCCGGGCGAGGTGCTCAGGCTGGCGATGCTGATGACGCATTATCGCGAGCCGATCGACTTTTCCGTGCGCAAGCTGGAAGAGGCGGAAAATACGCTGCGCAAATGGAAACGGGCGGCGGATCTTGCGCCGGCGGCGGCAAAGCAATTGCCGGTGGACGTGGTGGAAGCCCTGTCGGACGATCTAGCAACCTATTCTGCGTTCCAGGTGCTGACGCAGTTGGCCGGCTCGGCTGTGGATTTCAATGCTGCTGCTGGCGGCAACGCTGGCGCAGCGGGCAACGATGCTGCCGCTTCGCTGAAGGCGGCGCTGTCGTTCCTCGGCTTCGACGTCGCGCCGGCCAAAGTTGATGAAGACGCCATCGCCAACGCGATCACCAAACGCCTGGCACTGATCGCCGCCGGAAACTGGGCCGAGGCCGACCGCATCCGCGAAGAATTGCTGGTGCAAGGCATCCAGTTGAAGGACGGCAAGGACCCCGTCACGGGCGAACGCGTAACCACGTGGGAGGTCAAGCGATGAGGATGGTGCCAAGCGCCCCCCTCTGGCCTGCCGGCCATCTCCCCCTCAAGGGGGGAGATTGGACGTTACTTCGGCTTTCGCCAATCGCCTACGTTGATGATTGGGCGCTGTCGGCGAAGCCGCCGATCTCCCCCCTCGAGGGGGAGATGGCCGGCAGGCCAGAGGGGGGCGCACTGCGATGACGCATTTCCCGGTACCCGCCAACAACCGCAGCAATGCGCGCAAGATGCGCAGGCCTATGACCGACGCCGAGCTGAAGCTTTGGAATGAGATTAGAGCGCACAGGCTGATGGGACTAGCCTTCAGGCGCCAGATGCCCATCGCCGGCGACATCGTCGATTTTGCCTGCCCCAGCAAGAGGCTGATCGTCGAACTTGATGGCTCCCAGCATGCACAGACGGAAGCTTCGGCATTAGATGCCACAAGAATCGCAAAGCTTGAAGCACTCGGCTGGACCAGCCTGCGCTTCTGGAACGACGACGTCACCCGCGACATCGACAACGTCTGCCAGCACATGATCATCGAGGCCGGCCTGGCTGGCGCTGAGATGCCGGCACACGAGCCAGCAAAGGAGGCAGTACCATGATCGACCATCTCGGCATCACCGTTTTCGATTTCGGCGTGTCGAAAGCCTTCTACGACAAGGCAATGGCGCCGCTCGGTGCCTCACTGCTCTACATGGTGCCGCAGGAATATACCGGTGGCGCCAAGGTCGGCGGCTATGGCCGTGACCGCCCGGTGTTCTGGCTGCATCAAGGCAAGGACAAGCCGAAGGACCGTCAGCACGTCGCCTTTACTGCGCGTAGCCGAGCCGAGGTCGATGCCTTCCACGCCGCGGCAATCGCCGCCGGCGGCAAGGACAATGGCGGGCCGGGCCTGCGTCCGCACTATCATGCGAACTACTATGGCGCCTTTGTCTTCGACCCAGACGGGAACAATGTCGAAGCCGTCTGCCATGCTTCGGAGTGAAGCGATGAGCCTGGACAACAGACCGGTCTACACAGGCGGCTGCCAGTGCGGCGCCGTGCGCTTCCGTATCGAAGGCGCGCTGGGTGACGCCTCCGTCTGCCATTGCCGCATGTGCCAGAAGGCAAGCGGCAATTTCTACCTGCCGCTGGTGTCCGTGCGCGGCGCAAAACTCGACTGGACACGCGGCGAACCCAAACACTTCCGCTCCTCCAACGCTGCATTGCGCGGTTTTTGTGCCGATTGCGGCACGCCGCTAACCTTCGAGGCGCCCGACGGCATCGCACTCGCCATCGCGGCCTTCGATGACCCGGAGGAGATCGCGCCGACGATCCAGTGGGGCACCGAAGCAAAACTCCCCTATGTCGATCACATCCACGAATTGCCCGGCGAGGACACGATGGCCGACGTCTCGTCGGCGTCCTATCTTGCCGATCTCGTCTCTTACCAGCATCCCGACCACGACACCGAACAATGGCCGCCGGAGGAAAGATCATGACCGAAACCGTTCGAACCGGCGGCTGCCAGTGCGGCGCCGTGCGTTTCCGCATTCGTGGGGCGCTCGGGCGCGCTTCCATCTGCCATTGCCGCATGTGCCAGAAACAATTCGGTTCCTTTTTCGGCGCGCTGGTGACGGTGCCGAAGGACGGCGTCGAATGGGTGCGCGAGGAGCCGAGCTATTTCCAGTCTTCGGTCAACATCGATCGTGGCTTTTGCAGCCGCTGCGGCACGCCGTTGACCTATCGGCAGCCCGGCGGGCTCGAGATCGCCATCGGCGCTTTTGACGACCGTTCCGACCTGGCGCCGCAGATCCAGGTCAACTACGCCGCCCGGCTGCCCTGGGTGGAGAAGATATTCGAGGCACCGGTCCATCACGATCCTGACTATTACAACCGGCAGGAATCGATCATCTCCTTCCAGCATCCGGATCACGAGACGGCCAATTGGCCGCAGCAGGGTCTGAAATTATGAGCAGTGAACTCCGTACCCTCTATCCGGAGATCGAGGCCTTCGAGTCCGGTATGCTGGATGTTGGCGATGGCCATCAGGTCTATTGGGAGCGTTCCGGTACCAGGGGCGCGAAACCGGCTGTGTTCCTGCATGGCGGACCGGGCGGCACCATTTCGCCGAAGCACCGGCGGTTGTTCGATCCGAAGCTTTACGATGTCATCCTGTTTGACCAGCGCGGCTGCGGAAAGTCGACGCCCAATGCCTCGCTCGAGGCCAACACCACCTGGCACCTGGTCGCCGACATCGAGCGCCTGCGCGAGATGTGCGGCTTCGACAAATGGCTGGTGTTCGGCGGCTCGTGGGGCTCGACACTGGCGTTGGCCTATGCCGAGACGCACCCCGAGCGCGTCAGCGAGCTAGTCGTGCGCGGCATCTACACGCTGACGCGCGCGGAGCTGGAATGGTATTACCAGTTCGGCGTCTCGGAAATGTTCCCCGACAAATGGGAGCGCTTCCTGGCGCCGATCCCTGAGGCCGAACGCGGCGACATGATGGCCGCCTATCGCAAGCGGCTGGTTGGTAGCGACCGCATGGCACAAATCGAGGCCGCCCGCGCCTGGAGCTTGTGGGAAGGCGAGACGATCACGCTGTTGCCCGAGCCGGAAACCAGCGGCCCGTTTGGTGAGGACGACTATGCCGTCGCTTTCGCTCGCATCGAGAACCACTATTTCGTCCATGCCGGCTGGCTGGAGGAGGGGCAGCTGCTGCGCGACGCGTGGAAGCTGAAGGAAATCCCCGGCACCATCATCCATGGCCGCTACGACATGCCGTGCCCGGCGCGCTACGCCTGGGCGCTCCACAAGGCGTGGCCGAAGGCGGATTTCCACCTGATCGAGGGCGCCGGCCATGCCTATTCGGAGCCGGGCATCCTCGATCGGCTGATCCGGGCGACGGATAAGTTTGCGGAGAAATGATCATGGGCCGCGAGCGCCTCTATCTCTTCGACACTACACTGCGAGATGGCCAGCAGACGCCGGGCATCGACTTTTCCGTTGAGGACAAGATCGCCATCGCCAAGCTGCTCGACGAGTTCGGCATCGACTATGTCGAGGGCGGCTATCCCGGAGCCAACCCGACCGACACCGCCTTCTTTGCCGAACGCCGCACGGCGCATGCCAAATTCGTCGCCTTCGGCATGACCAAGCGGGCAGGGATGTCGGCTTCGAACGATCCAGGCCTTGCCGTATTGGTCCAATCGAAGTCGGACGCCATCTGCTTTGTCGCCAAGAGCTGGGACTACCATGTCCGCGTCGCGCTAGGCTGCACCAACGAGGAAAACCTCGAGGCGATCAAGGCCTCGGTCGAGGCGGCGGTTGCCTCGGGCAAGGAAGCACTGGTCGACTGCGAACATTTCTTCGACGGCTTCAAGGCCAATCCCGATTATGCGCTGGCCTGCGCCAGGAGCGCCTACGACGCCGGCGCGCGCTGGGTGGTGCTGTGTGACACCAATGGCGGCACGCAGCCGTCGGAAGTGCGCGCCATCGTTGAGAAGGTCATCGCCTCAGGCATTCCCGGAGACCATCTCGGCATCCATGCCCATGACGACACCGGCCAGGCCGTGGCGAATTCGCTGGCCGCCGTCGAGGCCGGCGTGCGTCAGATCCAGGGCACGCTGAACGGCATCGGCGAGCGCTGCGGCAACGCCAATCTGATCTCGATCGTGCCGACACTGGCGCTGAAGCCGGCCTTTTCCAACCGCTTCGAGACAGGTATTTCGGCCGACGCTCTGACCGGCATCTCGCGCCTGTCCCGCGCCTTTGACGAATTGCTGAACCGCGCGCCGGAAGCGCAGGCGCCCTATGTCGGCGCTTCCGCCTTCGCCACCAAGGCCGGCATTCATGCTTCGGCGTTGGCCAAGGAGCCCGCCACTTATGAGCATGTGCCGCCGGAAGCCGTCGGCAACCGCCGCCGCGTCATGGTTTCGGACCAGGGCGGCAAGGCCAATTTCCTCGCCGAGTTGAAACGGCGCGGCATCGATATGCCGAAGGACGACCACCGGCTCGACGCGCTGATCGCTGTGGTCAAGGAGCGCGAGGCCGAGGGTTACGCCTATGAAGGCGCCGACGCCAGCTTCGAATTGCTGGCGCGCAAGATGCTGCACGGCCTGCCGGAATTCTTCAGCGTCACCTCTTTCCGCTGCATGGTCGAGCGCCGCTTCGATGCCAACGGCCAGCTGAAGACGGTTTCCGAGGCGATCGTCAAAGTGTTGGTCGACGGCGAAGAGAAGATGTCGGTGGCCGAAGGGCACGGCCCGGTCAATGCGCTCGACATCGCGCTGCGCAAGGATCTCGGAAAATTCCAGAACGAGATCGCCGACCTCGAGCTTGCCGACTTCAAGGTTCGTATCCTCAATGGCGGCACCGAGGCGATCACCCGCGTGCTGGTCGAATCGCATGACGGCACCGGCGCCCGTTGGTGGACGGTCGGCGTCTCAGAAAACATCATCGACGCTTCGTTCCAGGCACTGATGGATTCGATCGTCTACAAGCTGATGAAGAACCGAGAGATGGCCGGGCTGGTCGCAGCAGAGTGAAATTGAACCATCAGCGAAAGTCCATTGATCCATCAGAACTTTGCGATGGTCTTGGCACGGCGGCTGGCGCATAGCGTTGGGCCATGGCCACCGACGTAATTCAGATCGAGGCAGCCGCAAAGGCCCGGCGTGGCTTCCTGCTGGCCCTTGGCGCTTATCTCCTGTGGGGGCTGCTGCCCTTCTACATGAAGGCGGTCGCACATCTGCCGCTGGCCGAAGTCATCGCGCATCGCATCGTCTGGTCGGTGCCGATCGCAGCGGCCGTTTTGATTTGGGCCGGCCGCACGGCGGATTTCAAAGCCGCGGTACGTTCGCCGCGCATCATTTCGATGGCGGCGCTGACGGCGGTGCTGATTTCGGTCAACTGGGGCATCTATGTCTGGGCGATCGCGGTCGACCGCACCATCGAGACCGCGCTCGGCTACTACATCAACCCGCTTGTCAGCGTCGTTGTCGGCGCGCTGCTGCTCGGCGAACGGCTCGACCGGCTGCAGATCGCGGCGGTGTTGCTGGCGGCCATCGCGGTCGCGGTGCTGACGATCGACGCCGGCAAGCTGCCCTGGGTGTCGCTGGTGCTGGCGTTTTCCTTTGCCGCTTATGCCTTCTTCCGCAAGACGCTGCCAATTGGTCCGAGCCAAGGCTTTCTGCTTGAAGTGCTTTTGCTGTCGGTGCCGGCGCTCGGCTACATCGTCTTCCTCGTCGTCACCGGGCAGGACCATTTCGTCTCCAGTTCCCTGAGCGATACAGCGCTGCTGATCGGCTGCGGCCCGGTCACCGCCATACCGCTGCTGCTGTTTGCCTTCGGAGCCAAGCTGTTGCGCCTCTCCACCATCGGCATCATGCAGTATATCGCGCCGACCATTGTGTTCCTGATCGCCGTGCTGATTTTCGGCGAACCCTTCGGCAGCACCCAGGCCATCGCCTTCGGCCTGATCTGGACGGCGCTGGCGATCTACTCCTGGTCGATGTTTTCTTCGGCCCGCAAGGCCAGCGTTACATCCCGCGCCCCAGCCGCCTGACGAACAGGTAGACGACTGCCGCGACAGTCAGCGATAGCAACGACACCACCCAGAAGCCCATCGGCGTGTCGACCAGCGGCAGGCCGCCGACATTCATGCCGAACAGGCTTGAGATGATCGTCATCGGCAACAGCACCGCCGTCATCACCGACAGCATGTAGAGCAACTGGTTCGACTGCGTCGTCAGCTTGGCCATCAGTTCGTCCTGCAGGAGCCGGGCCCGTGCCTGCAATTGCTCGCCGTCATGATGCAATGTGTGGGCGCGGTGCGAAAGCCGCGCCGCCATGTCGTTGATTGCGTCGGGCAAATCGTTGCGATGCGAATGGTCGAGATGACGGAACAGGCTGGTCAGCGCCGCCATCTGCCGGTGGATCACCACCAGTTGCCGGCGCGCATCGACCAGCGCCTGCCGCTCATTGTGCCATGCATCACAGACGATGCGGTCCTCGATGCCGTCGAGCGTGTCGCCAAGGCTGCCGAGTTCCGTTGCCATTCCGTCGAGCGACTGGCCCATGACAGCCTCGATCAGTTCGGCGGGAGAGCGGAATTTACGCGACCCGTTGTCGATCGTTTTGCGGATATTGTCGACCGACCGGAGCGGTTGCTTGCGGCCGCCGATCAGCGTCGTGTCGTTGAAGGCGAAGCGGAAATGACCGAGCCCGCGCGCCTCCGCCGAATAGTCGTGGCGCAGGTCCGGCAGGTCGCCATGGAGCCAGTCGCCTTCGAGGTCGATGTGGCAGCCATGGCCGGCCGACAGGAAGGCATCGCGCACCGATGGCGGCAAAGCCTGATCGGCGGCGATCTCGTGGCGGGCGCGCATGTCGGAAAGCTGATAGCTGCGCCACGTCCAGTGTGCGGCGGCCGGGTCTTTGGTTCGCGCGCCTTCGGCGGTGAAATGATAGATGAAGAACAGCCCGTGCTCGTCGGGCAGGTAGGGTGACAGATCGCTGCCTTCCGGATTGAGAGCGATGTTCATGGTCGCTTCGCCAGGTTATCGATACGCGCCGCGCGATGGCGGCCGGGCGATGATCCCTAGCACGGGCGAACCCGGTTTCGTGTGACGGTTTCTTGACAGCCGATCGTAGGGCAGTAGGGCAAGTAGGGCAAGTAGGGCAGTAGGGGGGCCGTTCTCGGCAATTCACCTACTGCCTTACTGCCCTACTCCCTTACTCCCCTACATTTTGTCGATCACCGACTGCACACCTTCGGTCGGCGCATCGACTGACGATCCAGTGACCATGATGGCGGCGACGATCGCTTCCGGATCATCGACCACCAGCGGCTTGACCCGCTGCGCGGTGTGGATGAAACCTTCCGCCATCATATGGTCGAGCAGTGCCAGCATCGGGTCCCAGAAACCCCCGACATTGCCGAAGACGATCGGCTTGCGATGATGGCCGAGCTGCGCCCAGGTCATGATCTCGATGATTTCCTCCACCGTGCCGATGCCGCCCGGCAACGCCACAAAGGCGTCGGATTTCTCGAACATCGTATGTTTGCGCTCGTGCATATTTTCGGTGATGACGAGCTCGTCAAGCCGGTCAAGCGCGGATTCGGTTGCCTCCCTGTTGATCAGGAAGCGCGGAATGATGCCTGTCACCTTGCCGCCAGCCCGTAATGCGCCTTCGGCAACCGCTCCCATGATGCCCTTGGTGCCGCCGCCATAGATCAGACGCAGACCGGACTTGGCAATCGAGCGCCCGAGCAGGTGTCCGGCCTTGGCATAGGTTTCATCGCGGCCCGGCGATGAGCCGCAATAGACGCAGATGGATCGAATCGTGTTCATGAGATGATTGGTGATTGGGTCTTTATTCGTGGTCAAGCCCGGCGTGGGCTTTTTCTTGTCGGCCCCTTTTCTTGTCGGCCCGTTTTTCTTGTCGGTCTGGGCAAAACAGGCTAGACCGGCATTAGGTGGCTAAGGGCAGGGAAATATGGCAATTAATCCATTAAAGGCGTTTTTGTTCGCCGCTGGCGGTTCCGTCGCTGCGGCGGGAACAGCCTATTTGTCGGGCGCGCTAGACCCGTATCTCAATCGCACGCCGCCGGCGGAAGTGGCATCGGTGACGCCGCCGGTGGAGAAGCCGGCCCAGCCGGCGACCACGGGGCGGCTTCCCTCCGCACCGGCCACGGATACGACGGCGCCGCCGGCCACGGCACCTGCCGTAGCCGAGGCGATTGTTCCGAGCTTTGACGTCGTGCGGGTCGAAGGCAATGGCTCCATCGTCGTCGCCGGTAATGCGGCGCCCAACGCCAAGGTCGAAATCCTCAACGGCTCGACGGTCCTCGGTGCGACGGTTGCCGGTGCCGATGGCGCCTTTGCCATTGTTCTCGACGATCCGCTGAAGCCCGGCGACTACACGATCACACTGCGTTCGACGACGCCCGACGACGTCGTGAACCCCTCGGCGCAGACCGCCGTCGTCTCAATTCCCCAGAATTCGGCCGGCCAAGTTCTGGCTATGGTCGAGGAGCCGGGTAAGCCGTCCGAACTGCTGACCGTTCCCTCCGCCAAGACAAAGCCTGACGCGCCGGCTGCCGGCGACAAAGCGGCCGCTCCTGCTGCCGAGGACCCCGCTGCCGCTGCACCGGCCGCGCCGGCTGCTACGGCGCCGGCCACTCTCGAAGCTGCCCCCGCGGCTACGGAAGTGCCGGTCGCACCCGCAACACCGGCTGCGGGGAAAATCGTCGTCGAAGCCGTCGAGATCGACGGCAACAAGATCTTCGTCGCCGGTTCGGCCGAGCCCGGCCGCAAAGTGCGTGCCTATGCCAATGACATCTTGCTCGGCGACGCAAAAACCTCGCCCGACGGCCATTTCCTGGTCGAGGCGACGCGCGATATTCCGGTCGGCACCTACACCATACATGTCGACGCGCTCGATGCCGACGGGGTCAAGGTGGTGGCCCGTGCCGCCGTGCCGTTTGAGCGCGAGCCGGGAGAGACGGTCGCCGCCGTGGCGCCTGCCGAGCCAAAGCCGGCCGCGTCGGCAACCGAACCTGCCACGCCGCCTGCGGCCGCTGATGCGACGACGCCTGCGGCTCCTGCAACCGACGCGCCGGCCGATGCGGCGGCTGCCACGCCCCCGGCTGAAGTGCCCGAGACCGCGGCACCGAAGCTCGAACACGCTGACAGCGCCGTCATCATCCGCCGCCACGATACGCTGTGGCGGATTTCACGGCGCGTCTACGGCCAGGGTGTTCGCTATTCGACGATCTATCTCGCCAATCAGGACCAGATCAGCAATCCCGACCGCATCTGGCCGGGGCAGGTTTTCAAGGTCCCGGAAAAATCGAAAGAAGGCGAGCCCGCCGACCTCAAGGCGATGGGCGACCAGATCACGGCGGCGCCGATCAAGACTGAGTAGAAATCTTTTCTTTCTTTTGCTGTCTTGCGGAAACTTTGTTCATCGTCTATCGGCGATGGACGATGAATGCTCCCCTGATCGAGACGACCTGCGGCTTCGCCGATAGCCAGGCCGTGGCTGCGAAGCTCGCCGCGCTTTCGCACCCGGCGCGGATCGAGATCCTTAGGCATCTTTCGGCCAGCCGCTCCTGCTGCTGCCGGGAGGTCGTCGACCATCTCGACCTGGCACAGTCCACCGTCTCCCAGCATTTGAAGATATTGGTCGACGCCGGGCTCGTCCGCTACGAGCCGGACCGGCAACGCTCGCGCTATCGGGTCGACGGCGATGCGCTCGCCGATGTTTCCGCGTCGCTGGCCGCGCTCGTCAATTCCTGCTGCTCTGGCCGCTAGACCATGATCCCGAAAAGTGGAAGCCGGTTTTCGGAAAAGATCATGGTCAAACAATAAGAATACGAAGGCAATAAAATGGCCGAAAAAACCGTCTCTGCCGATTCCGGCTCGACCTTCAGAACATTACGCGACCTCTGGCCCTACATGTGGCCGGCCGACCGTGCCGACCTCCGGGCGCGGGTGGTGTGGGCGACCGTGCTTCTGGTCGTCGCCAAGCTGACCCTGGTTGCCGGTCCCTATTTCTTCAAATGGGCGACCGATGCGCTGGCCGGCGATGCCAAGTCGGTGCCGCCGCTGCCGGCCTTCCTGCTGGCGCCGGTCATGCTGGTCGTCGCCTATAATGTCGTGCGGCTGGTGCAGCTTGGTTTCAACCAGCTGCGCGACGCGCTGTTTGCCCGCGTCGGACAGTATGCGGTGCGCCAACTCGCCTTCCGAACTTTCGTCCACATGCATCGACTGTCGCTGCGCTTCCATCTCGAGCGGCGCACCGGCGGTCTGTCGCGCATCATCGAACGCGGCACCAAGGGCATCGAGACGATCGTCCGCTTCACCGTCCTCAACACTTTGCCGACCATCCTCGAATTCGCGCTGACAGCCGGCATCTTCGCCGTCACCTATGGCTGGAAATACGTGGCTGTGGTGGCGGTGACGGTCTGGCTCTACATCTGGTTCACGATCAGGGCGAGCGACTGGCGCATCGTCATTCGCCGCGACATGAACGACAGCGACACCGACGCCAGCACCAAGGCGATCGACTCGCTGCTCAATTTCGAGACGGTCAAATATTTCAACAACGAGAGCATGGAAGCCGAGCGCTTCGACCGCTCAATGGCGCGCTATGAGACCGCCGCCACCAGGATCTGGACCTCGCTCGGCTGGCTGAACTTCGGCCAGGGCATCATCTTCGGTCTCGGCACGGTCGTCGTCATGTGCCTTTCGGCGCTGGAGGTCCAGGCTGGCACGCAGACGGTTGGCGACTTCGTCTTCATCAACGCCATGCTGGTGCAGCTTTCGGTGCCGCTCAACTTCATCGGCTTCATCTACCGCGAAATCCGCCAGGGGCTGACCGACATCGAGCAGATGTTTGATCTGCTCGATGTCCCGCAGGAGATCGTCGACAAACCGGGTGCCAAGCCGTTGGTCGTCGACGCCGGCAAGGTCGAGTTCCGCGACGTGCACTTTTCCTACGATCCCAACCGCAAGATACTGAAAGGCATCAGCTTCGAAGTGCCCGCAGGCAAGACGGTTGCCATTGTCGGGCCGTCGGGCGCCGGCAAGTCGACCATTTCGCGGCTCCTGTTCCGCTTCTACGACATCCAGGGCGGCAAGATCCTGATCGACGGCCAGGATATTCGCGACGTGACGCAGGAGAGCCTGCGCGCGGCGATCGGCATGGTGCCGCAGGACACCGTGCTGTTCAACGACACCATCGCCTACAACATCCGCTACGGCCGCGTCGATGCCAGCGAGGAGGATGTCCGCAAGGCAGCCGAACTCGCCCAGATCGGGCCGTTCATAGAGCGGCTTCCCGACGGCTACCGTTCGATGGTCGGCGAGCGTGGGCTGAAACTGTCCGGTGGCGAGAAGCAGCGCGTAGCGATCGCCCGCACCATCCTGAAGGCGCCGCCGATCCTGATGCTTGACGAGGCGACCTCGGCGCTCGACAGCCATACCGAACAGGAGATCCAGGCAGCGCTCGATCTCGTCAGCCAGGGCCGCACCACCATCGTCATCGCCCACCGGCTGTCTACGGTGATTTCGGCCGACGAGATCATCGTGCTGCAGGACGGCCAGATCGCCGAGCGCGGCACACATGCCGCCTTGATGCGCAAGGCCGGCCTCTACGCCTCGATGTGGGACCGCCAGCGCGAGGCAACCGAGGCCGAGGAGCGGCTGCGTATAGCGCGCGAAAGCGACGAGCTCGGCGTCGTCGTCCGCCGCCGCCCCTCGGAGGTAAATTGAGGTGTCGAGAATGAGTTGATTTTTCCGCTTGACCTCAACTTAAGTTGAGATCGTAGACCGCCAATCGAAGGTGCACGGTGCGCCTGTTGCGGTCGGAGAGCGGAAATGGATCAGCTAAGTCAACAACATGGCAATGATAGCGTGTTCAGGGTCGACAAGTTCGTCGTCCCTAGCGAAGCCCGCGAAGAAATCATCGCAAAGGTCAGGATGACGCACGAATTGCTGCGCCAGCAGAAAGGCTTCGTACGGGATTTTCTGCTCGAGCAATTCTCCGGGCCGGGCGAGTTCAACCTCGTGACCATTGTCGAATGGGAAAGCCAGGCAGCTGTCGACAATGTGGTGCCGATCGTCAAGGCCGCGCATGAGCATATTGCCTTCAACCCGCAAGAGACGATCGCCCGGCTCGGCGTCAGGGCCGACATCGCCAACTATCATCGGATCCCTGGCGCCTAACCTCACGGCCATTCGGCACCCGGTTCGTTCTGCGGCTTCGCATTGCGATCCTTCGCGCCCCCTCTATCCTGCCAGCGGGACATAGGGGCGCTGTCCCATCGACGTCAGATGTCCCGCGGCCGCAGTGCGGCGGCCGGCCCGATTGCCGCGTTGCGGCCAAAGGGGCTTTCCGCTATTGAGGCCGAACCTGAAACAAGGGCTGCCCCCATCCCCATGGACCTCGTCGACACGATCAAGAAAACGTTGGTTCCGATCCATCGCGAAGGCTATCCGTTCATCGCGGCGTTCGCAGCGGTGACGCTTTTCCTCGGCTATTTCTCTTCGATCCTGTTCTGGATCTGCCTCATCCTGACGGCATGGTGCGTCTATTTCTTCCGCGATCCCGAGCGCGTCACGCCTGTCGACGACCGGCTGGTGGTGAGCCCGGCCGATGGCATCATCACTGCAGTCGGTCCCGCCGTGCCGCCGCGCGAACTTGGCCTCGGCGGTACCGAAATGACCCGCATCTCGGTGTTCATGGACGTCTTCTCCTGTCATGTGAACCGCTCCCCTGTGCGCGGCCGCATCACAAGGATCGAGCATCGGCCGGGCCAATTCCTCAACGCCGCGCTCGACAAGGCGAGTGCCGACAACGAGCGCAACGGCTTGGTCATAGATAGCCCCAACGGCACGGTGGCCGCGGTGCAGATCGCCGGGCTGGTGGCGCGGCGCATCGTCTGCTGGGCCGAGACCGGCGGCACGATCGGCATCGGCGAGCGCTTCGGGCTGATCCGCTTCGGCTCCCGCGTCGACGTGTTCCTGCCCTCGACCGCGACGCCGCGTGTCGCCGTCGGCCAGACCGCGGTTGGCGGTGAAACCATACTGGCCGAATTCGGCGGCATTGCCGCAACGCCGCTCGTGCGGGTGTCCTGAGCCGTGGGCGCGCCGTTCAAGAAATTCGAGGCGCATGGCAGCGGCGGCCCGCGGATCCATGAAATCCCGATGCGCATGGTGCTGCCCAACCTCGTCACCGTGCTCGCCATCTGCGCTGGCCTCTCCGGCATCCGCTTCGGCTTCGAGGGCCGTTTCGAGCCGGCAGTGGTGATGGTGCTGCTCGCCGCCTTCCTCGATGGCATCGATGGCCGCCTGGCGCGGATGTTGAAGGCGACGTCCAAATTCGGCGCCCAGATGGATTCGCTGGCCGACATCGTCAATTTCGGCGTAGCCCCCGCACTGGTGCTTTATGCCTTCCTGCTCGACCAGGCCGGCTCGCCGGGCTGGATCGCCGCGCTCCTGTTCACCATCGCCTGCGGGCTGAGACTCGCTCGCTTCAACGTGCTCGACGAAGAAACAGATCGCCCGAAGTGGCAGACCGAGTATTTCGTCGGCGTGCCGGCGCCGGCGGGCGCCGTACTGGTGATGCTGCCGCTTTATCTGTCCTTCTTGCGGCTTGGCCTGGAGCCATCCCGCCCTGCCGCCTTCATCGCCACCGGTTTCACCATTCTGGTTGCCTTCCTGCTGGTCAGCCGCCTGCCGGTCTATTCCGGCAAGAGCCTGAAGGTCCCGGGCGACAAGGTGCTGCCGATCATCCTCGGCGTCGTCCTCTACGTCCTGCTTTTGATGACCTACCCCTGGTACACGCTGACGGCGTCGGTTGCCGGATATCTGCTCTTCCTGCCATTCAGTGTTCGTGCCTATTCCAGGCGCGCGAAGCGCGAAGGCGAGAAGGTGCCGCCTTCAGACATCGGCTAACGGAGACCTGGCCGGGAACCTGTAGGCATTTTGACCGTTCTGACTCAGTGGCGAGGCGAGTGACCTCACGAACGCCTCGCGACCGATCTCTGCTGTGCCGGGCGCAGTACTAGGAGGGGAGCGAGAAAGAATGGCCGTCGTCCTTATCGGTGCGTTGCTCTTTGTCGCTGGCGTTGTGTACATGGCCGGCGCAGCACTGAGGCGCGGGCGGCTCAGCGATCCGGCACCTGTTCGCGCGGCGCCGGATCGCTCGAAGCTGGCAACGCCAGGCCCGACACTTGAGCCGCGGCGGCGCGGGCTCGCTTTCCTCGGCCTGTCGCAGAATTGGCCGGGCCTGCTGATGATGGCGGCCGGCGTCATCCTGCTGTTGTCGGTGGTGGTTCTCTAAGGCGTCAAGCTGCCGCGCTGAGCCCCAGTCGGTCGATCGCCAGTTTGCGGGTCGAGACATAGTCGGTCTTGCCTGAACCCAGCACCGGGATTTCCTCGACCTTGACGATGTCGTTCGGCACCATCAGATCGGCGGCACCTGCTTGCCTGCCGAATTTGCGCAATTCATCGGGATCGGCGTCATCAGCGGTGGTGACCAGCACGATGCGTTCGCCGCGGCGCTTATCCGGCACCGCCACCACCGCGTGATGCTCTTCCGGCCATAGCGACTGCACCAGCATCTCGACTGCGCCCAGCGAGACCATCTCGCCGGCAATCTTGGCGAACCGCTTGGCCCGGCCGCGAATAGTAATGAAGCCTTCGCGGTCGACGGAAACGATGTCGCCGGTGTCGTGCCAGCCGTCAAGCGGTTGCAGTTCGCCGGGCCGATCCGATGTCATGTAGCCCATCATCAGGTTTGGCCCGTCGAGCCACAACCGTCCTGCGCCGCTAATGCCCTCGATCGGTTCGAGTTTCATGCGCATGGCCGGCAACAGCCGCCCGACGGTGCCGTCGCGACCGTGGATGGCCGTGTTGACGGCAACGACGGGCGCTGCTTCGGTCAGCCCGAAACCCTCGATGATCTCGGCTTGGAAGCGCTCGCGGTAAACGCAGCGTGTCTCCGGCTTCACCGCCTCGGCGCCGGCGACGATGAAGCGCAGGCTGGAGAAATCGCCGTCCTTGGCGGTGCGCGCATAATTGGCGAGGAACGTGTCGGTGCCGAACATGACGGTCGGTCTCGCCTTGCGAGCGACCTCGGGGATCAGTTTGTAGTGGAGCGGGGAGGGATAGAGGAATAACTTCACTCCGGTGACCAGCGGCAGGATGGTGCCGCCCGTCAACCCGAACGAGTGGAACACCGGCAGCACGTTGAGCAGGATGTCGGCCGGCGAGATGGTGATCCGGGCCTCGGCCTGCATGGCGTTGGCGAGAAGGTTCCTATGCGACAGCACCACTGCCTTGGGCGTGCCCTCCGAGCCTGAGGTGAACAGGATCACCGCCGGTTTGGCTGCATTCTGCGGCTGCAATGGCCAGCGCCATAGCAAGGTGGCGGCGAGCTTGTCCAGCGCGGTCACGCTGGTCCGCACATCCTCCAGCCACAGCAGCTTGGCGCCACCTTCTTCCACCGCCGCAACGATGTCGGCGAGGCTGGCCTTGTCGATAAAGGCCCGCGACGAGATCACGGTGCGGATTTCCGCCGTGCGCACGGCGGCGGTGACGCTGGCCGGACCTGCGGTGTAGTTGATCATCGCCGCCACCCGGCTCGCAGACAACAGGCCAACGAGCGACAGCACGACGCCGTTGGCATTGGGCAGCAGCAGTCCAACCGCTTCGCCCGGCGCCGTCACAGCCTCGAAGCGGCGGCCCAGCACCCGCGCGCCTATGAACAGCTTTCTGTAATTCAGCGCGCCGCTGATTACGTCTTCGATAATAGGGTGCGAGGCGCCGACACGGTCGGCGGCGTCGCGTATGGCGAGAAACAGGCCGCGGTTAAGATCGCTGCCGAAAAGCCGGGCTTCAGCGAAACGGTCGAACAGCGCATTGGTGTTCGAGGACTGATCAGGGTTTCGCGCCACCAGCTCGGCGATGGTCATCGGCTCCAGCACGCTGATCGACAGGCGCGGAAACCAGCGCCGCGGCGCCTTGTCGGCTGGCGTCAGCGACAGCGGCAGAGCGCGCGCGCCGGCGACGAAGATCGGCACGATGCGGGCATCGGCCTGCATGGCGATACGGGTGACGGCGCGAAACAGGCGAAATGTCTTGATATCGGGTTCGACTGCATCCGGCAGATATACGGCAAGCCGGCCCTTGCCCTTCAGCACCCGCACCAGCCGGCGGCTGACGAAGACATGCTCGGCGTTGAAAGCGATGGTGCGGCCAAGCTCGCGCCAAGGTTCGAACCAGGGCGACCGCGCCGAGACCTCATCGAGGATGTGCAGCGTGTCTTCCGGCAACAGAGACAGCATCAGCGCCGGTTCAAGGCGCGACTGGTGCGAAATGACGTAGATGACCGGGGCGGCTGCGTTGCGGGCAATCTTGATGCGGTCGTCGGCAAGCCGGTAGGCGAGCCTGAATGGCACGTAAAGCAGCGCCTGCATGAAGCGCAGGCCGAGACGGAATTTTTCCACCACGCCGATCAGCAGCCAGGCCGCAATGAGGCCCGCAAGCAGCGCCAGTGTCAGGATCATGCCGCATCTCTCCCAACGATCACGTCGCGGCTCTTCCGACCGCTTCGGTGAGAACCTAGACGAAGTGGGGTCAAGGTCAATGCGGCTTCATTTCTGCCTTCTTCATCGGGAGAAGCGAAGGCAGCGGCTCACGCCGTCTTCATTCTCCCGCTGATGAAACGGAATTCCTGCGTCTTGCCGCCATAGCCGTAGGCGGCGGCCGGCACTTCATGCACGAAGGCGTAGCTTTCTTCGTGCACCTTGCCCAGCAGGCTGCCAAAGACTGCGAAGATCGCCTTGAGATAGGCTTCCAGCTCAACCTTGGTGTTGGTGCCGTCGACCACCTTGATGTCGAGCCAGAAGGTCTTGGTGCCATGCTCGGCCAGCGACTTGCCACCGGCGAACCAGTGATGCGGGTCGAGATAGGATATGGCGACCGCGGTGATGGTAGGATCTTTGCGCAGATGCGTGGCGGTCAGTTCGGTCACCTGCTTGGCGATAGCGGCGGACAAAGCGGCATCGGGGTTGCCGGTGACGCTGACATTGATGATCGGCATAATTTTCTCCTCGGGTTACGCGGCATCTCTTCGCCGTCAGGGTTCTTTGCCATCGCTCTTCCATTATGAAAATCGAATTGTTTTTGACGCACACTTTGACATAATCGAATTATGCAAACGCTCGACCCGGACCTCCTCAAAACCTTTCTCGCCTTTGTCGATGGCGGCTCGTTGGCGCAGGCGGCGTCAATTGTCGGCCGCTCGGCGTCGGCGGTGACCACGCAGATGCAACGGCTTGAGGATATTGTCGGCGAACCGCTTCTGGTGCCGCAGGGTCGAGGTCGCGGCTTGACGCCGGCCGGGGAGGATCTGGTCGGCCATGCCAGGCGTATCCTGGCAGCGCATCGTGAGGCGTGGCTGGCACTCAAGGGCGTGCGGGCCGACGGTCGCGTCGCCATCGGCACGACTCAGGATTTCGCCGACAGCGGCCTACCGGAGCTGCTCAGGGCCTTTGCCGCGAGCCATCCGCGCGTCAGGATCGAGCTGCGCGTCGGCCGCTCCGCCGAATTGGCGCAGGCGCTGCAAACCGGCTTCCTCGATCTGATGATCGCCATGCGACAGGCTCCGGCGCCGGACGAAGTCGGCGTGCTCCGCGAACCGATGATGTGGCTCTGCTCGCAAAGAGGTTTGGCCGCACGCCAGGACGAGCTGCCGCTGGCACTGCTCGATCCATATTGCGGCTTTCGTGAAGCGGCGATCGCGGCACTCGACACGGCTGGCCGTCGCTACCGCATCGCCGCCGGCAGTGCCAGCCTGGCCGGGCTGCGCACGGCGGTAAACGCCGGCATTGCTCTGACGCTGCGGACGGCGCGCTTTGCCCATTCCGGCATCGTCGAGGCACCGCGCGACCTTGGGCTGCCGCCGGTTCCCATCGCCGAGTTCGCCATCCGGCTGCGCCAGGATGCCGAGCCCCCAGCGCAGGATCTGGCTGCGCTTCTCAGCGATAACCTTGTCTTGGAGGGCCTACCAAGCTGAACGCTGGTAAGAAAAAGCCGACCTTGCGGTCGGCTGTAGGTTAGACGGGCCGAGGGGTTTGGGGGGACTTGGGGGTGACCCGTCGAACCACCAATGTCTGAACTCGATAATGGTTCCACCACTTTGCAAATTTATTTCGGAGGTCAGAGCGCCGCCTCGCGCTGCCTCGCCGCATGCCAGTCGCGCCCGGCATGGGCGAACACCGCGCAGAGCACGATGACGCCGCCGATCATGCTGGCGGCCGGCGGGATCTCGGCCAGGAACAGGAAGGCGAACAGGATCGCGAACGGCACTTCAGCCGAACCCAGCAGGCCGGATTCGGCCGCTGGAATAAGCCGCGCACCCTCCGTCCACAAGATCGAGGCCAGCGCGAAAGACGCACCGAAGGCGACGAGCAACACTGCATCTCTGGTCGAGATGGCTAGCGGGTCGGTGACGAACCAGCCGAGCACGAACAGGAGGAATGCCGACACCGCACCGGCCCACACCACAGGCGTGTCGCGGAAAGCGCGCACCATGATCATGTAGAGCGCGGCGCCGACCGTCATCAGCAGCGCCAGCCCGTCGCCGAACAGATTCCCGGTGCCGAAGCCGGACCATACCATGATCGCCACACCGCTGAGCGACACGGCGGCGGCGGCAAGCGTCTGCAGTCGGAAGCGCTCACGAACCAGCGCGAACGCCAGCAGCGCGGTGACGAAGGGTGCGGTAGCGTAGATGATCGCGACATTGGCGACGAAGGTGAATTTGAACGCCGAGATGAAGGCGATGCTGGCGAGCGCTCCTTCCACCGCCAGAAGCCAGCCGCGCCAGCCGAGGCGCAGGCTTTCACGCCTGCCGGAGCGGCGGCGGCGCCAAAGCACATAGAGGGTAATCAGGATCGAGCCGACGAAGCCGCGCCAGCAGGTGATGGTCAGCGGGTCTGCATGGATCGACTTGGTCAACACGCCGGTGAGGCCGAACACAGCTGCCGACGCCGAAACCAGGACGATGCCAAGGGTACGCTCGGCGGCAGTGTCGGTGGTGCCTGGCATGCTTAGAGACCCCGTCATATCACCCAGACTACGCTGCCTTGTCCTGACACCGTACTGTCAGCAGGAGGATTCCCGCATCCTACAACCGCTTGCGGAAATGTTCGTTGCCGATGATCAGCAGGCCGGCCGCAAAGATGAGCGCTGCGCCGAGGAACACTTCGTGACGCGGCACGTCGCCCCATATCGCGAAGCCGAGCGCGAAAGCCCAGACCAGCGAGGTGTATTCGAACGGCGCCACAATGGAGACCGGCGCGCGTTTCATGCCTTCGAAGAGCAGGCATTGCGCGACGCCGCCGAGTGCGCCGACGCTGATCAGAAGCAGCACCTGACCCCAGTCGGGCATCTGCCATAAAAGCAGGGCCGGCACCATCGAAAAGACCAGGAAGTAGAAGTTGTTGAGGATGAGCTGGATCATCGTACGCTCTGCCATCGCCGTCTTGCGCATGAGCACGATGGCGATGCCCCACAGCAAGGCGGCGGCCAGCACCAGCAGCACCGGCATCGACAGGCCGAGATTGGCCGGGTCGCAGGCGACGAAGACGCCGGCAAAGCCGATCAGAACTGCCAGCCAGCGCAACAGTGGCACTTTCTCGCCAAGCATGATCACCGAAAGCACGGTGACGATAATCGGCGCTGCGTAATAGATGGTGGTGAGCTCGGCCAGCTGCAGATGTCGGGCGGCGTTGTAGTAGCAGAGCCACGCCGCCAGGGTGAAGGCGCTGCGTACGAACATCGGCTTGACGATAGGCGAGCGCGCGGTGTCCTCGAACAGGCGGCGCCCACCAACTGCCGCGCAGGCGATCAGGATGGTCACGCTGCGGAAGAACATGATCTGCCAGACGGACATGCCGACGACCAGGAGTTTGATCGACGCGTCCTGCATCGAAAACATCAGGTAGGCAGCCCCCGTAAACAGGATGCCGGCGAGCACCCTTTCACGGGTTTCCAGGATGGCGATATCGGCCATTGGTTATGTCCGGCGGTTGTCGCGACAACGAGAATGTGGAGCCTGCCGGGCAGCAGGCACCCTACACGCTATACGGGCGAAGCCCTGCGCGGCGCTGCGCCAGCGGCAGGCTTGCATTGGGGCAGGGCTGGCGGAAGCCGATAGGGTCGGTGGAGCTGCTGCAAACATCCCTGTTGACTCGGCCCTTGGGGCAGGCCCGATAAGAAAGGCGGTCAACAGCAACAAGGTGATTCATGAGCTCTTCCGCCCAGTTCCTGAACGCTTCCGAGGCCGCCGGCCGGCTCGGGGTTTCGGCCAAAGCCCTGCGGCTGTATGAGCAGCACGGCCTGATCGCTCCGATCCGCACCGCGGCCGGATGGCGGGCCTACGGTCCCGTCGAGATGGGCCGAGCCGCCGAGATCGCGGCGCTGCGCGCGCTTGGTTTCAGCTTGGCTCAGGTAGCGCGGGTCTTGAAAGGCGATCCTCAGGGCATGGAGCCGGCCTTGGCCGCGCACCAGGCAGTACTCGAAGACCGGCTACGCCAGCTTGTCGGCATCATAGAGAAGATCGCCGGCCTACGGGATGATCTCGCTCGAGGCGAGGCGCCCACAGCCAGGGAACTGGCGCGCCTGATGGCGCCAGACGCGACGCTCAGCGTCGCTTTCGACCTTCCCTGGCCTTGGGGCGGCGAGCGCTTCGAGTTGCGACATGTCGGGCCACTGAACTACATCGTCGGTCCGCTGGGCAGCGGCAAGACCCGGCTGGCGCAGCGCCTGGCCGAGACCCTGCCCGACGCTGCCTTCCTTGGCTTGGAGCGGCTGGCGAATGGCTGTGCGGCGGCTCTGGCTCGCGTCGATGCCGACCCAGCTCTCAGGTCGCGGGTTGATCGGACGCTGGGCTGGCTCGTTGAGGACGGCGCCACCGTGTCGGACGCACTGATCGCCCTGCTCGCTGGATTGGAAGCCGAAGGTCCTGCTATCCTGGTCATCGACATGATCGAGCGGGGACTGGACCAGGCCTCCCAAGAGGCTCTGATTGCCCATCTGCGCCGCCGTGGGCCCGGTGGTCGATCGCTTTTTCTGCTCACACGCTCCTGCGCGATACTGGACCTGGCGGCTGTCGGCAGCGACGAAGCGATCATCCTCTGCCCCGCCAATCACAGCCCGCCAACCCATGTCGCCCCATATCCCGGCACGCCCGGCTACGAGGCCGTCGCCACCTGCCTGGCCACCCCCGAGGTGCGGGCTCGAACGGATGGCGTCATCGCGTGGCGACCCGAGGTCGCGTGAGATGCACCAGGACAAATGACGCAGCAACGCCCGGACCGCTTGTCACTCTGATCCAAATGTCGTGAAATCGAAGTTTGGGCTGTCTCGGTTCTATTCGAGTATCGTGACGAGCGATGAAGATGACTGTCGAAAAGGGTTGCACATGGATGCCACCGGATTGAAGGCCATGCAGGCCCCGCTCAAGGAGGCCTATCGCGACGACGCGTCGAGCGCGCTGGTCACGCTCAGGGCCAGAGGCTCGATCGACGACCAATCGATCGCCTGCAAGGTGGAGACGGGCCGGGCGCTGGCCGTTGCCGGTCTCCATCCAGCTACCGGCGGTTCGGGGCTCGAACTGTGTTCGGGCGACATGCTGCTGGAGGCGCTGGTCGCCTGCGCCGGCGTAACGCTGAAGGCGGTGGCAACGGCGCTGGAATTCAAGCTCGGCACTGCGACGGTGGAGGCCGAAGGTGATCTCGATTTTCGCGGCACTTTAGGTGTAGCAAGAGATGCGCCGGTCGGCTTCCGCGCCATCCGGCTGAATTTCAACCTCGACAGCGATGAGCCCCAAGAACGCATCGATGCGCTGCTCAAACTGACCGAACGCTACTGCGTGGTATTCCAGACCATCAACGCCAGGCCGGAACTGACGGTGAGCGCGCGCCGCTGAAGCACACGCGGCCAGTTACTCGCTTTCGCCCTCGTCAGCGAAGGGCGAGGCGCTCGGCACGCATTGCACCGACCAGCCGGCAGGGGTTGGCTGCTTCTGATATTCAGCGACTGCGGAAGTGCATTGTTCGCGGGTGTCGAACGTGCTGGGCAGCACCACCATGCCGCCTTGCGGTCCGGCAATCACCAGATACCAGACCAACGCTACGCTCGAAGCCGCCATGGGAATTCCTCGTTTGTTGTGGGATTCGGCCGATCCTATCAATTCCGGGCGATAGACGAAAGCACGGCTGGGCGCGGTGGTTCGCCACGGCGCCGCCGCGTGAGCCCCACGTTTGTTTGAACAGCTCAGTTCGCGGCAAAGCAGTAGAACAGACCGTCGCCACCAGTGCTCTTCAGCGCTTCCTGACTGCAGCCGCCGCGTGAAGCGTGCGAGGAATTCCACGATTTGGCGGCGGCCGAATCGTCGAGACCGGCGCGATCGTGATGGCCCGTCATTGCCGCACCTTCTGCTCGGCTCAGCGTCCAGTCGCCGCAGGTCTGGTCGGCGATCTTTGTGCCGTCGGGCTTGGAGCCGGTCAGCACGTCGTGCCGGTTGGGCTTGTCGCCGCGGCCGTTGACCATTTCGCCTTTTTCGTCGAGCGCCGTCTGCTTGGTGATGGCGTTGGCATCGCTATGCAACGAAGCGACATCGTCGGCGATCTTGACGCCCTTGGCGTTGAACCACGGTCCCTTGCCGATGCGATCACGCGCATCGGTGTCGCTGGTCGAGAGATAGGCGCGCCATGTCTTGCCGGTAACGCCGGCGGCTTCAGCCAGCGACCCGCAATGCGCATCGGCGCCAGCCAGGCCGCCGAGATCGGCGCCCTTGCCCGAGCCGACGCTGGTGACGAAGAAACTCATTGTCGTATCCTGTGAGGATGCGACGCCAACGGCTGCAAGCGATGCGGCGGCGGTGACGAGAAGCAGTCTGCGCATGGTGTTCCTCCGTTTGCGAATATTTGCATTCCAACAACGTCGGTGGCGGCGCAATTCTTCCGCCAAAATGCGCGATGCGCCTACTCCGGCTGCCGGTAGGCGACAAAGCGGTTGTGCTTCGCCTGGAAGATCAGCCCGGTTTCCTTCAGATGCGGGCTGGCCAGCGGTACGATGCGCTTGGCGATCTCCTGGGGATGCGGCAGCGTGTCCGGATCCTCGCCGGGCACCGCCTGCGCCCGCATGGCGGTGCGGGTGGCGCCCGGATCGGCGGCATTGACCCTGAGGGCCAAGTTTTCCGTCTCACGCGCCCAGGAACGCATCATGGTCTCGACCGCCGCCTTCGACGCCGCATAGGGCGCCCAGAACGCCCGCGCCGAATGGGCCGCGTTGGAGGAAAGCACGATAGCGCGGCCGGCATCGGAGAGCCTGAGCAGCGGATCGACCGAGCGGATGAGCCGCCATGTCGAGGTGACGTTGATGGTCATCACCTTTTCGAAAGTCTTGGCCTCGACATGGCCGATTGGCGAGATGACGCCGAGCACCGCCGCATTGGCGACGAGGACATCGAGCTTGCCCCAGCGCTCGTGGATGGCGCCGCCCAGCCGGTCGATGCCGGCCATGTCGGCGAGGTCGAGCGGCACAAGTGTGGCTTGTCCTCCGGCCGCCTTGATCTGGTCGTCGAGTTCTTCCAGCCCACCGACGGTACGCGCAACCGCGATGACATGCGCTCCGGCAGCGGCAAGCTCCAGGGCGATGAAGTAGCCGATGCCGCGCGAGGCGCCGGTGACGACCGCAACACGGCCGGAGAGGTCGAGGGCAGGGGTCACCGGGCAGCTCCGAAGGTTAGCGCTCTATGATCTCAGGCGGGACGGAGGGGACGCGATACAGCAATCGCGATGAAATTTGCAAACCGGCGAAATTCGCGGGTTGCAGCAAGACCCCTACGACCCGCCCGCCGCCAAGAGCGACAGCGTGCGCACATTGTCCGATCCCTCGAAGTCGGCAAGCCGGGTCGGATATTGCCCGGTGAAGCAGGCGTCGCAGAATTGCGGCTGCTCACTGTCGCGGCCAGCCTCGCCGACGGCGCGGTACAGCCCGTCGATACTGAGGAAACCGAGCGAATCGACGCGGATGAACTCGGCCATCTCTTCCACCGACATGCGCGATGCCAAGAGCTTCGACTTCTCTGGCGTATCGACGCCGTAGAAGCAGGAGGCGCGCGTCGGCGGCGAGGCGATGCGCATATGCACTTCCTTGGCGCCGGCATCGCGCACCATCTGCACGATCTTCTGGCTGGTGGTGCCGCGCACGATCGAATCGTCGACCAGCACCACGCGCTTGCCTTCGATCATGCGGCGGTTGGCGTTATGCTTGAGCTTTACGCCCATGTGGCGGATCGAATCGCCAGGCTGGATGAAGGTTCGGCCGACATAGTGATTGCGGATGATGCCGAGTTCAAACGGAATGCCCGCTGCTTGCGAAAAGCCGATCGCCGCCGGAGTGCCGCTGTCCGGCACCGGCACGACGATATCGGCCTCGACCGGGCTTTCCAGCGCCAGCTCGGCGCCGATGCGCTTGCGCACCTCGTAGACATTGCGGCCTTCGACCGAGGAATCGGGACGCGCGAAATAGACATATTCGAAGATACAGAAGCGGGTCTTCTGCGGCTCGAAAGGAAACAGGCTCTCAATGCCCTTGCTGGTGACGACGACCATCTCACCGGGCTTCAGGTCGCGCACGAAACGCGCGCCGATAATGTCGAGAGCGCAGGTTTCGGAAGCCAGAATCCAGGCGCCGTCGAGATCGCCGAGCACCAGCGGGCGGATGCCGAGCGGATCGCGGCAGCCGATCATTTTCTTTGCCGTCATCGCCACCAGTGAGAAGGCGCCCTCGACCTGGCGCACCGCATCGATGAAGCGCGAGTTGAGATCGCGTTCCCTGCTGGTGGCGACCAGATGCAGCAGCGTCTCGGTGTCGGAAGTCGACGAGAAGATCGCGCCTTGTTTCTGCAGCGCGCGCTGCACGGTCATGGCGTTGGTGAGGTTGCCGTTGTGGGCGACGGCGAAGCCGCCATCGGCGAGCTCGGCGAAAAACGGCTGGATGTTGCGCTGGCCGGCGCCGCCCGTAGTGGCGTAGCGCGTGTGGCCGATGGCGCGATTGCCTTGCAGGCTGTCGATGACGCGCTGCTTGGTAAAGGTGTCGCCGATCAGGCCGACATGATGTTCGACATGGAACTGGCTGCCGTCATAAGAAACGATGCCGGCCGCTTCCTGGCCACGATGCTGCAACGCATGCAGGCCAAGCGTGACAATAGCTGCGGCATCCTGCCGGCCGAAAATACCGAACACACCGCATTCATCATGGAAATGATCGTCGGCTTCGGCGGAAAGCACGTCGTCTGCGTCTGCCATCTTCAGCTCCGCTAAAGTCGCTATATAGTGTGATGACTGCTTGAGAGCAACGTAGAGTTTGCGGCTTTCACATGATCGTCAGTTTGCCGGCGCCGGATTGGCCGGTGCATTGTCGGCCGGTGGCGCGTCGGTTCCGCTGTTGTCGGGTGCCGGAGCACCGTCGCCGGTTGCCGGCGCGTCCGCCGCGGGTGCGTCGGCCGCCGGGGGCGTCTCGGCGCCGGTCTCGGGTACCGGCTGGCCAGGATTGAGCCTGTTGAGGATCGCGTTTTCCGGATCCTCGGGCAGCAGGCTTTCGAGCTTGGCTCCGACCGATTCGAGCAGCGGCCGCGACTTGGCGTTGGCGATCCAGCCGGGAGCCTTGGCGCCGGCCAGCCAGTTGAAGAACAGCAGCGCCACCGCGACGACCAGAATGCCGCGCGCTGCGCCATAGAGAAAACCGAGTGTGCGGTCGAGCGCACCAATCCTGGAATCGATGATCCAGTCGGCCAGCTTCATGGTGATGACGGAAACCACGATCAGTGCGATGATGAAGACGATGCCGGCGGCGGCCACCATGGCGATCTTCTCATTATCGACATAGGGCTGAACATAAGGCAGGACCGGTTTGTAGAGGAAGAACGCCGCCGCCGCCGCCGCTATCCAGGAGATGATGGAGAGGACCTCGCGCGAAAAGCCGCGAACCATGGCGAGCATCGCCGAGACTAAGGTGAAGCCGACGAGAATTCCGTCAAGCAGCGTAATCGGCATGTCTTTTGCCCCACTTCATGAGCCGCATCACTCTTGCTCGTCGGCACGGCTGCGCCGTGAGCCGGCTATGCGCGCCACGAGATCGGCAAGCTCGGTGGGCTGGAAAGCGCCGGCCCCTATCCCCCCGGCAAGTTCCTCGCTGCCCAAGGGCAGAACCGCGCTTCCAAAACCCAGCTTTTCGGCTTCCTTTAGGCGCTGCTGCGCGTGCGCAACCGGCCTCACGGCGCCCGAAAGGCTGATTTCGCCGAAATAGACGCAATCGGCCGGAAGGGCAAGACCGGTGAGCGATGAAACCAGTGCGGCCGCTACCGCCAGATCGGCGGCCGGCTCCGAGATGCGGTAGCCGCCGGCAACGTTGAGATAGACGTCGTGGGTACCAAAGCGCACCCCGCAATGGGCTTCGAGAACGGCGAGGATCATCGACAGCCGGGCGCCGTCCCAGCCGACGACGGCGCGGCGAGGCGTGCCAAGCGACGACGGCGCGACCAGCGCCTGGATTTCGACCAGCACCGGACGGGTGCCTTCCATGCCGGCGAAAACCGCCGCGCCCGGCGCTTTCGCATGGCGTTCGCCGAGAAAAAGCTCGGACGGGTTGGCGACCTCGCGCAGGCCCATATCAGACATTTCGAAGACGCCGATCTCGTCGGTCGGTCCGAAGCGGTTCTTGACCGTGCGCAGGATGCGGTAGTGGTGACCGCCTTCGCCTTCGAAATAGAGCACGGCGTCGACCATATGCTCGACGACGCGCGGCCCGGCGATTTGGCCTTCCTTGGTGACGTGGCCGACGAGCACGATCGCCGCCCCTGTGGATTTCGCATAGCGGATCATCGCCTGGGCGGCGGCGCGCACCTGGGTGACGGTGCCGGGCGCCGAATCGGCCATGTCGGTCCACAAGGTCTGGATCGAATCGAGGATCACCAGGTCCGGCCGCCTGCCGTCTGCAATAGTGGCCAGAATGTCCTCGACATTGGTTTCGGCGGCAAGCTCCACCGGAGTGTCGGCGACGCCGAGCCGTTGCGCGCGCAGCCTGATCTGGGCGACCGCCTCCTCGCCCGAGACATAGACGATGCGGTGGCCCTTTGCCGCGAGTGCGGCGGCGGCCTGAGTCAACAGCGTCGACTTGCCGATGCCGGGGTCGCCGCCGACCAGCAGGGCCGAGCCGCGCACGAAGCCGCCGCCGGTGGCGCGGTCGAGTTCGCCGATGCCGGAGACGATGCGCGGCGCATCCTCGATGTCGCCGGACAAAGTCGTGAGCACCACGGCGCGGCCCTTGCGTGCGTTGCGCGTGTTGGCCGGACCCGAGCCGATGCCGCCGGACGTGCCTTCCTCGACCAGCGTATTCCACTCGCCACAAGCATCGCATTTGCCGGCCCAGCGCTGATGCACCGAACCGCAATTTTGGCAGATGAACTGGACGCGGGATTTGGCCATCAGGCTGATGCCGTTTGATGTTTGGCCGGGGTAAACGGCAGGCAGGCCGGCGAGATGAGGCGGAGTGAGACCTGTATCAAGAGGTCACTCAAACCTGTCCGGCAGATGATGCTCCTCGGCGAGGTCGGAGAAGCGGGTGAATTCGCCCTGGAAGGCAAGGCTGACAGTGCCGGTCGGCCCGTGGCGCTGCTTGGCAATGATCACTTCGGCCTTGCCTTGAACCTCGGCCATCTTGGCTTCCCAGACGAGGTGCTCTGGCGTGCCTTTCTCAGGCTCCTTGTTTTTTATGTAATATTCCTCGCGGTAGACGAACAGCACCACGTCGGCGTCCTGCTCGATCGAACCCGATTCGCGCAAGTCGGACAGCTGAGGGTGCTTGTCGTCGCGGCTTTCGACCTGACGCGAGAGCTGGGAAAGCGCGATGATCGGCACGGACAGTTCCTTGCCAAGTGCCTTCAACCCGGTGGTGATCTCGGTGATTTCCTGGACACGATTCTGCGACGCTTTGGCGGACGAGCCCTGCATGAGCTGGATGTAGTCGATGACCATTAAATCCAGCCCGCGCTGGCGCTTGAGGCGACGAGCGCGAGCCGCAAGCTGGGCAATCGATATACCGCCTGTCTGGTCGATATACAGCGGACGCTTGTGGTTCTCCTGGGTGTACGCGACAAGCTTTCCGAAATCGGCTTCGGTCAAGTCGCCACGCCTGATCTTCGACGATGGAATTTCTGTCTGCTCGGAGATGATGCGGGTGGCCAACTGCTCCGACGACATTTCGAGCGAGAAGAAGCCGACCACACCGCCATTGGCCGCCCTGACGGAGCCGTCGGCCTGCTGTGCAGGTTCATAGGCGGCAGCGATGTTATAGGCGATGTTGGTGGCCAGCGACGTCTTGCCCATGCCTGGGCGGCCGGCGATGATGATCAAATCCGATGGCTGCAAGCCGCCCATGCGGTTATCGAGATCGCGCAGGCCGGTGGCGATTCCCGACAGATGGCCGTCGCGCATATAGGCGGCACTGGCCATGTCGACGGCATTCTTCAACGCATCGGAAAAACTCTCAAAACCACCATCGTAGCGGCCGTTTTCAGCCAGTTCGAACAGGCGCCGCTCGGCGTCCTCGATCTGTTCGCCCGGCGACATGTCGACCGGCGCGTCATAAGCGATGTTGACCATGTCTTCGCCGACGGTGATCAGTGCGCGTCGCGTGGCGAGATCGTAGATGGCGCGGCCATAGTCGGCGGCGTTGACGACGGTGACCGCCTCGACGGCCAGCCGCACGACATATTGCGCAACCGTCATGTCGCCGACCTTCTCGTCCGCGGGCAGGAAGGTCTTCAGCGTGATCGGCGTCGCCACCTTGCCCATGCGAATGAGCTCGGCGGCGACCTCAAATATTTTTCTGTGCAAAGGCTCGTAGAAATGGCCTGACTTGAGGAAGTCGGAGACGCGGTAGAAGGCGTCGTTGTTGACCAGGATGGCGCCAAGCAGCGCCTGCTCGGCTTCGATGTTGTTCGGCGCCTCGCGATAGAGCGGTGTTTCCGCCACGCCGAATTTTCGCGCTGCTTCTGCCATGATGTCCCCGATTTCGATCCCGGCCTCTCGATAACAGAACGAGGAAAAGCCGGTGCTGACTTATATGCATCACTCGCGCTCAAACAGCGTTGATGCCCGCTGTTCACAGGAACGGCAAACCGTCCACAGGACAGAATTCCCGGGCTCTGATTCCATTTGACACGGCAAGGTTGCGATTCTACGCAACGCGTTGAACAAAGCAAGAACAAAATCGAAGGGGAGGAAGCTGCATCAGGAATCGACGCGAGATTAGATTGTGTCCCCCCAGTCCAGTCGCCGCGCCACCTTGAACATCTCGCCGTCGCGCTTGGTGAACAGTTTTTCGCCGGCGCGGCCGTCCTTTTCGCAAAGTTTCAGCAAAACCTTGCCGGAACCTGATTTCGGTGGGGCGATCACCCGTGCCTGCGGCGGGGCAACAGCCTGGCGGGACGCGGCGACATAGATGAATTTTTCGTCCTCCCAAGGCACCTCGGCATCCTTGGCCAGCCGGTGCAGGCGCGAACGCGCGACACGGCGCGAAAAATGGCACCAGTCTGGCGCCGCTAGCGGGCAGGGCGCCTCATGCGGGCAAGGCGCAAGCACATGCGCGCCTGCCTCGATCAGGTGCCGGCGCACTGCAAGGATGCGCTGCCATCCGGCCGGCGTGCCCGGCTCGACGACCAGCAGCGTGTCGTCGGTCAGATGCCAGAGCCGGTCGATGAGTTTTGGCAGTGACGCCGGAGCGATCTCGTCCAGCACGTAGGCGCAGGTGACCAGATCGGCCGGCTTGAGATCGGCAAGGTCGACCGTGACATCGCCGGTCAGCCAGGCAATCCTGGCCGTCATCGCCTCAGCGGCAAGAACCTCGCCGATCCGGCGCACTGCGGCGCTCGCCTCGATCAGCACCGCCTGCTCGAGGTCGGGCCAGAGATCGAGCGCGGCCCAAATCACCGTACCAGGGCCGGCGCCGACGTCGAGCAGGGTTTTCGGCGCATAATCGGGCCTTGCCTCACTGACCGCATCCAGACTGGCACGGACGGCGGCGTAGGTCGCCGGCAGCCGCGTTGCCAGATAGGCCTTGACCGCGATCTCCTCGGCCATATGCAGCCGGCCGTCGCGCAGCTCGGCGCGGTAGCGGTCCGACAGCGTTCTTGCTGCTTGTTTCAGCGCCGGCAGCGGCACTTTCTCGAGGAGGCGCTCGACGCCCTGTCGAAGCGGGATAGGCAGTTCCATGGCTCATGCCCCCCGAGGCGCGAGCAGGATGACCGACGCACCAACGATGCAGATCGCTGCACCGGCGAGGTCCCAGCGGTCGGGGCGCACGCCTTCCACCAGCCACAGCCATCCGAGCGAGGCGGCGATGTAAATGCCGCCATAAGCGGCATAGGCGCGGCCTGCCACACCGATGTCGACCAGCGCCAGCAGGAAACCGAACAGGGCGAGCGAGGCCAAGCCTGGCGCTAGCCACAGCGGAGATTTTTCCAGCCGCCACCACGCCCAGACCGAAAAGCAGCCGGCGATCTCGGCAAGGGCAGCAACGATGTAGATGAGGTAGGTCATGAAAAAGGTCTCGCGGCGACGGCGAGACCTTTTTCAGCGTGCGGGCCAGCGATGGCAAGCGGGCAATGGCGAAATCGCCGGAAGTCTATTCCGTATCCGCCACCTTGCGGCGTCGCGCGGGCTTGGCGGCAGGGGTTTTGGGGCGATGCCCCATGTCGCGCATCTCCAGCGCCTTCTCGCATTTGGCCATGTAGTCGCGCGTCATCGGCAAGGTATCGTTCTTCTTGGCAATCTGGATCTGGAAGATCACCAGGTCCTGCCAGCGGAAGGCGGCTTCAGAGGCCGCCAGGTAGAATTCCCACATGCGGCAGAAACGCTCGTCGTAAATCGCCTTGGCCTTGTCGCGATTGGCAGCGAAGCGCTCGCCCCAATGCTTAAGCGTGTCGGCATAATGCAGCCGCAGGATTTCGATGTCGGTGACGACGAGGCCCGACTTCTCGATCGCCGGCATCACCTCCGATAGCGCAGGGATGTAGCCACCCGGGAAGATATACTTGCGGATGAAGGCGCTGGTTGCCCACGGCACCCCGGAGCGGCCGATCGTGTGCAGCAGCATGACGCCGTCCGGCTTCAAGAGCGTCGCCGATTTGTCGAAGAAGGTGCGGAAGTGGTTGACGCCGACATGCTCGAACATGCCGACCGAGACGATCCGGTCGAAGCGCTCGTTGAGCTCGCGATAATCCCTCAATTCGAAATGCACGCGGTTTTCCAGACCTTGCGCATGGGCCCGGTCGGTGGCGACGCCATGCTGCTCGGTCGACAACGTCACGCCTTGCACGTCCACGTCGAAGGACTTGGCGAGATAGAGACCGAGCCCGCCCCAGCCGGAACCGATGTCGAGCACGGTTTGGCCGGCCTTCAGCCTGAGCTTGGCGGCAATGTGGCGCTTCTTGGCGGCCTGCGCCTCATCGAGCGTCATATCCGGCTGCTCGAAATAGGCGCAGGAATACTGCATGTCCTCGTCGAGGAAGAGCCTGTACAGGTCGCCCGACAGATCGTAGTGGCGCTGCACGTTGCGGCGCGCGCGCGCCGCCGTGTTGATCTGCTGCAGACGGCGGAAGGCGTGACGCAGGCCCTCGATCGCCTTCGACCAGGTGGCGTCGATGCCGCCGCTGCCCATGTTCTGGAAAGCGATGCGCATGACCCCCAGCACGCCGCCCTCGAGTATGTCGAGTTCGCCGTCCATATAGGCTTCCGGCACCGCCAGCATCGGATCGAAGGTAATGGCGCGCTCGGCATGCGCGGTCTTGATGTGCATGTGCACTGGCTCGCCGCTGCCGTCGCCGAAAATGACCGAGAAGCCCTTCGGTCCGGTTACTTTGAGATTTCCGGTGCGCACCAGCCGGTCGAGAACGCGTTTCAACAGAATATTCATGACCAATTGTCCCCTCTCGGTCAGACAAGCTGTCCTATTCTGCATCAACATATAGGGTTTCGAAAAGTTCCTGTTGGCACAAAAATGCCCGGGCGAGGCGCCCGGGCATTGGTCCAGAAATGACTGGAAGCCGACGAAATTGTTTAGGCGCCGCGCCGACGCCCTATGAGGTGCAATCAGCCGTTGTCTTCGCCGCCTTCGAACTCGGCATTGGGGTCGAAGAAATTATCCGGGCGCGCATTGTCGTTGATGTCTTCGCCATAGATGGCTTCGGCGGTGGTCAGCGTCTCGCCCTTGGCCTGGCGCTCGGCTTCATCGGCCGTGCGGGCGATGTTAAGCGTGATGGTGACCTCAACTTCCGGATGCAGCGCGATCGCCACGTTGGTGAGGCCGATGGTCTTGATCGGCTGGTTAAGCAGGATCTGATTGCGGTTGACCGAGAAGCCTTCCGCGGTCAGCAGCTCGGCGATGTCGCGGGTCGATACCGAGCCGTAGAGCTGGCCGGTTTCGCCTGCCGAACGCACGGCGATGAAGCTCTTGCCGTCGAGCTTTTCCGAAATCTGCATGGCCTCGGACTTGCGTTCGAGGTTACGGGCTTCGAGTTGGGCGCGCTGGCCTTCGAACTTCTTTTTGTTGGCTTCGTTGGCGCGTAGCGCCTTGCCCTGCGGCAGCAGGAAGTTGCGAGCGAACCCATCCTTGACCTTGACGGTATCGCCCATCTGGCCGAGGCGGGATACGCGCTCGAGAAGAATGACGTCCATGGTTTTGTTCCTTCGTTTGGGCGCCAAATCACTGGCATCGACGCCGAATTGTCTGGAACAGGTCAGGAAGCTGAGGGCGTCGCCGCCTATGTCGCTGTCCTGCCTGTCGCGGCAGTTAGAGGTCTTCACCTCAACCCGGGATTTGATGGCAACCCTGCGGCGCCCGTCGCCGTGGGAAAAACGGGCGGCGAACCGCCCGCAGAAGAGTGTTAGCGAACCACGTAGGGCAGCAGGCCGAGGAAGCGGGCGCGCTTGATCGCCTTGGCGAGTTCGCGCTGCTTCTTCTGGCTGACGGCGGTGATGCGCGACGGCACGATCTTGCCGCGCTCGGAAATGTAGCGCTGCAGAAGACGTACGTCCTTGTAGTCGATCTTGGGCGCGTTTGCACCGGAGAACGGGCAGGTCTTGCGGCGGCGGTGGAACGGGCGCCGGGTCGGGATCTGATTGATGTCGACCATTATTCTGCACTCCCTTCAACGCCTTCGCGCGGACGGCGCGGACCACGGTCTGCACCAGTGTCGCCACCGAAGCTGCGCGGCGGACGATCGCCACGGTCGCCGCGATCGCGGTCGCCGAACGAGCGCGGGCCACGGTCACGGTCGCCGAAGCCACCGCGTTCCGAGCGCTCTTCGCGCTTTTGCATCATCGCCGACGGGCCTTCCTCATGCGCATCGACCTTGATGGTGAGGAAACGCAGCACATCCTCAGACAGGCCCATCTGGCGCTCCATCTCGTTGAGCGCAGCCGGCGGGCAGGTGATGTCCATCAGCGTGTAGTATGCCTTCCGGTTCTTGTTGACCCGGTAGGTGAGGGACTTCAGTCCCCAGTTCTCGACCCGGCCGACGGACCCGCCATTCGCTGAGATGACACCCTTGTACTGTTCGACAAGCGCATCGACCTGCTGCTGCGAGAGGTCCTGCCGGGCAAGAAACACATGTTCGTAAAGAGCCATATTGTTCTCAAGCCTTTCTTCGTTTCTCTCCCGGTTCCCGGCGGCAAAAGCCTCTGCAACTTCTCTGGCCCGCCAATCCCTAGAGGGGGCGGGGAAGAAAGGAGCATGACGAGACGGTCGAGAGCGGAGACACGGGAGGCGGAAGCGCTTCTGGCTCCACACGAAGGTTTTCGAAAACCTCCGGCCCTCCGTTCAGCCCCCAGCAAGGACCGGCAGATTGCGGGCGTCTATACAGGAATTCGACCACAAGGCAAGGGCGAGTCCGAAAACCCACCGCTGCAGGACGACATGTCGCTACAGCTTCAGCTTGTATGCGGGAGCTTATTCACTGTTTCCGGGAAGAAGTCGGGCGCCGCCCGGCGCTTGCCGAACATCATATCATATTGCAGCAGACGGAAATCGCGAATGGCCGGGTCGATTTCCTTCTTGCGCGCCCAATCCGGCGTGGCCTCGCCGGCCGGCGTCAATAGCAGATTGCGGTCGACGACACGGTAATGCTCGCGCATCTGGCCGAGAAAGCCGGTGTAATAGGGGTGGCTGATCCCGGCCGTGGTCAGGATATGGTAGGGCAGGAAGGCAGGGCTTACCGCGCCCATCTCCTCGGCTGGCCCGGTGCGGTTCGACCATACGATCAGCGGCGTCTGGTGGTGCAGCAGCATTTGCTCAGGTGGTTCTTTGCGCGGCGCGACATTGTCCTTGAGAAAGCCGGTCTCGACATAGACAGGACCGAGCGGCGGCAGATGGTCGCCGAAGAAGGCGATGACCGTCGGGCGCCGGCGGTTCTTCGCCCATTCGACAAGGCGCCCGAGGCCCTTGTCGGCGTCGGCTGCACCCTCCGTAAAGCTCAGCAGCGAATCCTTCGCCCATTGGCTGGTCGGCGCCTGCACCTTGTGGGTCGGATTGTAGTAGCGATACGGCTCGTAGGGGCCGTGGTTCTGCAGGCTGACGGCGAAGAGGAAGACCGGATCGTCGGTGGCGTCAGCCTCGCGGATAATCTCGTCGGTCATCGCTGCGTCCGAGGCCAGCGGCCCGCGCTTTTCGAGGTACGGCAGGTTTTCTTCCGACTTGAAGTCGTCGAAGCCGAAATCCGCATAGACGGGTGTGCGATTCCAGAACCAGCTCGTGCCCGGATGGATGGCGCGCGTTTCATAGCCCTGGCTCTTCAGGAACGTCGCCATCGACGGCACGGGCGCGCGGACATATTGCTGGTAGGGGATGCTTCCGGCCGGCAGGAAGGCGTTGGAAAAGCCGGTCAGTGCCTCGAACTCGACATTGGCGGTCATGCCGCCGAATTCGGGCGAGAACATCGAGCCCGAGCGCAGCGCCCGCACATTGGGAATCGGATCGGGCGTGATGGCGACGCCGGGCAACTCGGTCGGATCCCAGAAGGATTCGCTCATGACGATGATGATGTCGGGCTTCTCGGCCGGTACCGATGCCGTCACGTCGGGCCTGTCGATCGCTGCGATCGACTTGTCGGAATAGCCCGCAGGCGCCGAGACATGGGCCATCGGCACGTTGAGCGCGAAGGCGAGCGCGAAGCCGTTGGAGGCGTAGTTTTCCTTCTGATCCCACATGATCGGGATGATCTGCAACCGGTCACGCGTCCACGAGAAGGTCGCGTAATCCATGATCGAGACGAAGAAGGCGAGCAGCGGCACCGTCAACGTCAGTCGGGCAAGGCGGCCCTTACGGCTGAGCGCCGGTACCCGGCGGCGCCATAGCCGCCAGCCATAGACGAGCAGCGACAGGCCGCCAATGATACCAACCGCCAAGGCGAGGGCGGTTCCCGGGCGATCGCGCACCAGGAGTGGCATCAGCGCGACGATCTGTCGGGCATAGAGGAAATCGGTCGGATAGAGCGGATCGCCCAGATAAAGCGACTTCTGGTGGCCGACAAAGGCAAGCACCAATGTCAGCGGCGCGACGATCATCAGACTCTGGTGACTGCGGCCGAGCACGGCGTCGAGACCGATCAGGATCAACGCGAAAATGATGATGGTGGTCCAGCCCGGTTTGAAAGGCTGCAGGAAGAAGGCGACGGTGCCGGCAAAGTCGCCGCGCACGATCAGTTCGATCGCAAACACCAGCACGGTGGCGGCGAGCAGGCTGACGAGGCCGTAGCGGATAACAGGCCATTTCCGGCCTGGCAGATAGCCGGTGGCCGGATCGCCTTCCAAAAACTGTGGCGCGGCTCTGCCGGCGCCTTTCCTAGTCCTTGCCAACTTACAATTCCCCCGACCATACACAAAAGCGTCACTGAGCTGTCATCGATATGTCACGAAAAGCTAGCGCCTGTGGCTAAAATAAGAAGAGCCAGCAAACGAATCGTGAGCGATTTTCATCATGAGTGATCGACAAAAAGCCTTTTGGAACAGGCACTCGGCCAGCGATGCCGAGCCGGAGCCGGCCGGGTTGGGTCGCTGGCGGACTTGACTTGCCCGCCCGCCTTGCGTCACAGGCAGGAAAAATCAGCGCTTGGGAGCCACAGATGGCCATCGCATTCACCTTTCCGGGACAGGGCAGCCAGGCGGTCGGCATGGGCAAGGATCTCGCCGACGCCTTTCCGGAATCGCGGAAGATCTTCGAAGAGGTTGACGACGCGCTTGGCGAAAACCTGTCGAAACTGATCTGGGAAGGGCCGGAAGAGACCCTGACACTGACTGCAAACGCCCAGCCGGCGCTGATGGCTGTATCGCTTGCCGCAATCCGGGCGCTGGAATCGCGCGGCTTCTCGCTGAAGGACAAAGTCGCCTATGTCGCGGGACATTCGCTCGGCGAGTATTCGGCACTTGCCGCCGCCGGTTTCGTTTCGGTCGCCGATGCCGCCCGGCTCTTGCGTATCCGCGGCAATGCCATGCAGGCGGCAGTGCCGGCCGGGGAGGGCGCCATGGCGGCGATCATCGGGCTGGAACAGGCCGATGTCGAAGCCGCCTGCGCTGAGGCGGCCAAAGGTTCAGTTTGCCAGATCGCCAACGACAATGGCGGCGGCCAGCTGGTGATCTCCGGCGCCAGAGCGGCGGTCGAACTGGCGGCGAAGTTGTGTACGGAAAAAGGCGCCAAGCGGGCGCTGATGCTGCAGGTCTCCGCGCCTTTCCATTCGGCGCTGATGACACCGGCGGCCGAAATCATGCGCGAGGCGCTGGCCGGGGTGACGAAGAACGCGCCGTTGGTGCCCGTGGTCTCCAACGTGTCGGTCACCGCGTCCAGCGATCCGGACGCAATCGCCCGCCGCCTGGTCGAACAGGTGACCGGCCGCGTGCGCTGGCGTGAAACGGTGGAGTGGTTCGGCGCGAATGGCGTTGCGACGCTTTACGAGGTTGGCGCCGGCAAGGTGCTGTCGGGACTGGCGAGGCGCATCAACCGCGATATCGCCACTGGCGCCGTCGGCACGCCGGCCGATGTCGAGGCGACGCTGGCGGCGCTTAGCTGACCTAGGCTTGAATTTCCGCCTCTGCGACGATACATGAATACATGTATTCATTGGGAGATCGCCATGCCGACCTCGGTTCGCCTTGCGCCTGAAATCGAAGAGCGCCTGGATTTTCTTGCCGCCAGGACCGGCCGCAGCAAGGCCTATTATCTGCGCGAGCTTATCGAACGCGGTCTGGAGGACGTGGAGGACTATTATCTTGCGGCCGAGGTCCTAGAGCGGATCAGGAGCGGCGAGGAGGAGGTCGTGAAGAGCGAGGACTTCTGGCGTGGCTTGGACGCTTGAATATGCCCGCTCGGCGCGTAAATTTGTCGAAAAACTTGATCCGCAGACACGTCACCGCATCCGGGACTTTATTGAAAACCGCGTTGCTGGTCTCGACAATCCACGTGAGGCCGGCAAGCCGCTGAAAGGGCCTTTGGCGACCTTCTGGAGGTATCGGGTTGGGGATTACCGCATTATCTGCGATGTGCAGGACATTCGGCTCGTCATTCTGGTGGTAACGATCGGGCACCGCGGCGGCGTCTACAGATAATCGAAGTTGCCGGCTTCCGAATTCGAGAAGAGGATAGGACATGTTCGAACTGACTGGCCGCAAGGCGCTCGTCACAGGCGCGTCGGGAGGCATCGGCGAGGCGATCGCCCGGGTGTTGCATGCGCAGGGCGCCATCGTCGGGCTGCATGGCACCCGCGTCGAAAAGCTGGAGACACTGGCCACCGAGCTCGGCGACCGGGTCAAGCTGTTCCCGGCGAACCTTTCCAACCGCGACGAGGTCAAGGCGCTCGGCCAGAAGGCCGAGGCCGATCTCGAAGGCGTCGACATTCTCGTCAACAACGCCGGCATTACCAAGGACGGGCTGTTCGTGCGCATGGCGGACGCTGACTGGGATAGCGTGCTTGAAGTCAACTTGACCGCCGTTTTCCGGCTGACCCGCGAACTCACTCATCCGATGATGCGGCGCCGGCATGGCCGCATCATCAACATCACCTCGGTCGTCGGCGTCACTGGCAATCCCGGCCAGGCCAATTATTGCGCTTCCAAGGCCGGCATGATCGGCTTTTCCAAGTCGCTGGCGCAGGAGATCGCCACCCGCAACATTACCGTCAACTGCGTCGCCCCTGGCTTCATCGAATCGGCGATGACCGACAAGCTCAACGATAAGCAGAAAGAGGCGATCATGACGGCGATCCCGACACGGCGCATGGGCACCAGCGCCGAAGTCGCTTCCGCCGTCGCTTACCTCGCGTCCAACGAAGCTGCCTATGTCACCGGCCAGACCATTCATGTGAATGGCGGCATGGCGATGATTTGACAGTTGCGGGAAAACACCCCTTTTCGCCTTGGACCCAGGCCGATTTTCGTGTAATGCGGCCCGCAACCCGGCGGTTCGGGCAAAAACCGGTCCGGTGCCATTGCGTTTCCGGCAGGACCATCTTTCAGCTTGATTAGCGGCATTCTGCCCGCTAACGAAGACAGACAAACAAAAGACGAGGATGCCCAAATGAGTGACACCGCAGAGCGCGTCAAGAAGATCGTTATCGAGCACCTCGGCGTCGATGCCGACAAGGTGACGGAGCAGGCGAGCTTCATCGATGATCTGGGCGCGGATAGCCTCGACACGGTCGAGCTCGTCATGGCGTTCGAAGAAGAGTTCGGCGTCGAGATTCCGGACGATGCGGCAGAAACCATCCTGACTGTTGGCGATGCAGTGAAGTACATCGACAAGGCTTCGGCCTGACGCTATTTGCAGTCATCACCGAGGAGGACCTGCGATGAGGCGTGTCGTCGTCACGGGCCTTGGGCTGCTTTCGCCGTTCGGCATGGGCTTCGAGCATAGCTGGAAGGAGCTTCTGACCGGCCGCAGCGCAGCCAAGCGTATCACCGAGTTCGAGGTGGAGGATCTTGCCTGCAAGGTTGCCCACGTCATTCCGCGCGGCAATGGCGAGAACGCCACCTTCAATCCCGAGGCCGTTCTCGAGCCGAAGGAATTGCGCAAGATCGGCGACTTCATCCTTTACGGGATCGCGGCCGCCGACGAGGCGCTGAAGGATTCGGGGTGGACGCCGAAAACGCACGAGGAGCAGTGCGCCACTGGCGTGCTGATCGGCTCTGGCATCGGTGGCATCGAAGGCATCGCCGAGAACGCGATGATCCTGAAGGAGCGCGGACCGCGCCGCATCAGTCCGTTCTTCATCCCCGGCCAGATCATCAATCTCGTCTCCGGCCAGGTTTCGATCCGGCATGGGCTGAAAGGCCCCAACCACGCCGTCGTCACCGCTTGCTCCACCGGCGCGCACGCCATCGGCGATGCCGCCCGGCTGATCATGTGGGGCGATGCCGACGTAATGGTCGCAGGCGGCGCCGAAGCGCCGGTGACGCGGCTGTCGATCGCCGGTTTCGCTGCTTGCCGTGCATTGTCCACCGACCGCAACGACGCTCCGGAGACGGCCTCGCGTCCCTATGATCGCGACCGTGACGGCTTCGTCATGGGCGAAGGCGCCGGCGTCGTCATTCTGGAAGAGCTGGAGCACGCCAAGGCGCGCGGCGCCAAGATCTATGCCGAGGTAACCGGTTACGGTCTGACCGGCGATGCCTATCACATCACTGCGCCGGCCGAAGATGGCGACGGCGCCTTTCGCTGCATGGTCGCGGCGCTGAACCGGGCCAAGCTGACGCCCGCAGACGTCGACTACATCAATGCGCACGGCACTTCGACCATGGCCGACACGATCGAGCTCGGCGCCGTCGAGCGGCTGGTCGGCAACGCCGCGTCGAAAATATCGATGTCGTCGACCAAGTCGTCGATAGGCCATCTTCTGGGTGCGGCGGGCGCCGCCGAGGCGATCTTTTCGATCCTCGCCATCCGCGACAACATCGCGCCGGCCACCATCAACCTCGACAACCCGGAGCGTGAAACGGCGATCGACCTGGTGCCGCATAAACCGCGTGCCCGCCAGGTTGACGTGGCGCTGTCCAACTCCTTTGGCTTCGGCGGCACCAACGCCTCGCTGGTCTTCCAGCGCTACAATGGCTGACTTGTGCACCGACCGGCACGGCACGCGCATGTCGTCAATTTTGCCATATTCGCCCCTACTCTGCCCAAGGGGATTCGCTGCAAGATCAAACGGTAGGGCGCCATGAACACAAATTCGGCGGACAACGGGGAATTAGGGCAGCGGCCCGTACCGTCGGGTCCGATCGTGCCGAAAACGGCCAGCGAGGCATTGCGGCCTGAAGCCGGCACGCCGCCGCCCAAGCGCTCGCGCGCTTCGCGCAGCCAGTTCGTCGTGTTCATGAACTTCGTCATCTCCCTGGTGATGTTGATGGTTCTGGCGGCCGGCTCTGCATTGTATTTCGGCAAGCAGGAATTCAACGAACCCGGCCCGTCGGCCAATGCCGACACCTTCCTGGTCAAGCCGAACACCGGCGTCCAAGAAATTGCCGACCAGCTCGAGCGGCGCGGATTGATCAGCGACGCGCGCATCTTCCGCCTTGGCGTGCGTGCCTTTGGCAATGACGCCGCGCTGAAGGCCGGCGAATACGAGATCAAGCCGCAGGCCTCCATGCGCGACATCATGGAGCTGCTGAAGAGCGGCAAGTCGGTGATGTACTCGCTGACCGTCCCCGAGGGACTGACCGTCGAGCAGGCGCTGCAGCGCATCGCCGATCAGGCAGCGCTCGACGGCGATATGCCTGCGACCATTCCACCCGAGGGCAGCCTTGCTACCGACACGTTGCGCTTCACGCGCGGTGCGACACGCCAGCAGATGGTCGACAAGCTTTTGGCGGATCAGAAGAAGCTGGTCGAGGACGTCTGGCAGCGGCGCGCTCCCGATCTGCCTCTGGCCAGTGTCGATGAGTTCGTCATCCTGGCTTCCATCGTTGAGAAGGAGACGGGAAAGGGCGACGAACGCTCACGGGTCGCCGCCGTCTTCCTCAACCGGCTGGCCAAGGGCATGCGGCTGCAGTCGGATCCAACCATCATCTACGGCCTGTTCGGCGGTAAGGGCAAACCGGCCGACCGCCCGATCTATCAGTCGGACATCAAGAAGCCGACGCCCTACAACACATATCTGATCAACGGCCTGCCGCCGACGCCGATCGCCAATCCCGGCCGTGCGGCGCTGGAAGCCGTGGCCAACCCGTCGAAGACAGACGATCTTTATTTCGTCGCTGACGGCACCGGCGGTCACGTCTTTGCGCCGACGCTCGCCGAGCACAACCAGAACGTCGCTCGCTACCGGGCGCTGCAGAAGAAGCTGGCCGATGAAGCCGCCAAGGCCGGCGCTGCCAAAACCGACGCTGCCAAGGTGGAAGGTCAGACCGATGCGCCGGTGGACGGCGATACAGGAACGGCGCAATAGCGCCGAACGGTTCTTGGATCGTCCCTCCGATCCGTTTGACGGCAGGGACGTGTCGTTTTTTTGATCCGGAGCGCCTTGCGTCCGATTCGGCGCGAAGAGGCGCTCCAGCGTTCTGAAACCGCGTATGATCTGGCCGGAACCGCTTCCGGGGTTATGCGCCAGGGGGTTGCAAGGGCATCATGAATTTGCAGAGCATGACCGGTTTTGCACGGGCCGTCGCCGAACACGACGGCACGTCGATCGCCTGGGAGGTCAAGTCGGTCAACGGCAAGAGCGTCGAGGTGAGGCTGCGGCTGCCGCAGGGCCTCGAGCGACTGGAGCCGGCCGTTAGACAGACGGTGCAAAAGCGCTTCTCGCGCGGCAATTTCCAAGCAACGCTGACCGTCGGCCGCGCCGCCGGCCAGCAGGCGCAGCCCGTGGTCAACGAGGCCTTCCTGAGGGATCTGGCGGAGCTGGCCAAGCGGCTGCAGGAGCAGTTCGGCGCAGCGCCTGCGACAGCTGACGGGCTGCTTTCACTACGCGGCGTGCTCGACATCCCCGAAACCAACGAAACTGAAGAGGCGCGGGCGGCGCTCGACGGCGCGATCCTATCGGCGCTCGAAGTGGCGCTAGGCGGGCTGGAGCAGGCACGCCAGGGCGAGGGCGCCGCGCTGCGCTTGCTGCTGTCCGGCCATATCGACGCCATCGAGGCGCTGACGCTGCGCGCCGAGGCCGATCCGTCGCGGGAGCCGGCGGTGATCCGCGAACGGATTGCCGAACAGGTTCGGCTGCTGGTGGACGCGTCCGCCAATCTCGATGCCAGCCGGTTGCATATGGAAGCGGCGTTCTTGGCCACCAAGGCCGACATCCGTGAGGAGATCGATCGGTTGAAGACGCATGTGGCTTCCGGCCGGGTGCTGCTGGCAGGCGGTGGCGCCATCGGCCGCAAGCTCGATTTTCTGGCGCAGGAATTCAACCGCGAATCGAATACGCTGTGTTCAAAGTCGAACGCCGCTACGGTCACGGCCATAGGGCTGGAGCTGAAGGCGGTCGTCGACCAGTTTCGCGAACAGGTCCAGAATCTGGAGTAACCCTGATGGTCGCCAAGGAGCCGATGGTAGCTAAGGATTTGGGCTCCCGCATTCGCCGACGGGGTCTGATGCTCGTGCTGTCGTCGCCGTCCGGTGCCGGCAAGTCGACGATCGCACGCAATCTTCTGGAAAGTGACTCCAGCCTCGAACTGTCGGTCTCCGTCACGACGCGGCCGCGTCGCGGCAGCGAGATCGAGGGCGTCCATTATCATTTCCGCACCATGCGTGAGTTCGAGCGACTGCGCGATTCCGACGAACTGCTCGAATGGGCCGAAGTGCATGGCAATTGCTATGCAACGCCGCGTGAGCCGGCCGAACTGGCGCTGGCACAGGGCCGCGACATGCTGTTCGACATCGACTGGCAAGGCGCCCAGCAGCTCAAGGAGAAGATGCGCGCCGACATCGTTTCCATCTTCATCCTGCCGCCCTCGATGAAGGAATTGAAGGCGCGGCTGAAGCGCCGCGCCGAGGACCAGGAAACGGTGATCGAGACGCGTCTGAAGAACGCCCGCAACGAGATCGAGCACTGGAAGGAATATGATTTCGTCATCATCAACGACGATCTCGACCGCGCTTTCGCCGAAGTGCGGGGCATCGTGATCGCCGAACGGCTCAGGCGCGACCGCCGCCCCGGCCTGTTCGATTTCGTCTCGGGATTGCTCGACGAGAAAACGGGCTGATGCCTCTTCCTTCTCCCCGTAAACGGGGCGAAGGAAGCTAAACCGTATTCGTCAGCCGCACGAATTCCTCGACACTGAGCGTTTCCGCGCGCCGTGTCGGATCGATGCCGGCGCGGGTGAGCAGGGCTTCACCGCCGAGGCTCTTCACGCTCTGCCGCAGCATCTTGCGGCGCTGGCCGAAGGCCGCTTCGGTGACGCGGCTGAGTTTCTTGACCTCGACGGGCAGGGGATTTGCCCGCGGCACCAGATGTACCACCGACGACGTCACCTTGGGCGGTGGCGTAAACGCCTGTGGCGGCACGTCGAAGGCGATCTTTGCCTCCGTCCGCCAGCCTGCAAGCACGCCCAGCCGGCCATAGGCATCGCTGCCGGGACGGGCGACGATGCGCTCGGCCACCTCGCGCTGGAACATCAGCGTCATCGATGCGTAGAAGGGCGGCCACTCGGCGACGGTCAGCCAGCGTACCAAAAGTTCGGTGCCGATGTTGTAGGGCAGGTTCGCGACGATCCTCACAGATCCATAGGCCCCATGCGTCTTTTCGACAAGTGCTGCAAAATCGGTTTTCAGCGCATCGCCGGCAATGATCTCCAGACGGCCCGGATAGTGATCTGATATTTCCGCGAGCGCTGTCAGGCAGCGCTCGTCGCGCTCGATGGCTATGACCCGACCAGCGCCGTGGGAAAGCAGCGCCCGGGTCAGTCCGCCGGGACCCGGACCGACCTCGATCACCGTGGCGTCCGTCAGGTCGCCGGCTGCGCGTGCTACCTTGCCGGTCAGGTTGAGGTCGAGCAGGAAATTCTGGCCGAGCGCCTTTTTCGCCTGCAGCCCATGGCGTTCGATCACCGCGCGCAACGGCGGCAGGCCGTCGATGCTCATGCGACCGCTCTCATGCAAGGCGCTCATGCGCCGGCAGCCTTCGTCCTGGTATCGGCAAGCCTGCGGGCGAGCCTCAGCGCCGCGATCAGGCTGTCGGCTCGTGCTATGCCCCTGCCGGCGATATTGAAGGCGGTGCCGTGATCCGGTGAGGTGCGGATGAAGGGCAGGCCGAGCGTGACATTGACCGCCTCGTCGAAGGCCAGCGCCTTGGCTGGGATCAACGCCTGGTCATGATACATGCACAGCGCCACATCGTAGCCGGCTCGGGCGCGGGCATGGAACAGTGTGTCGGCGGGCAACGGCCCGAGAGCGTCGATGCCCTCCGCCTTCAGCCTGTCGATCGCCGGGCGGATGATGTGCTCGTCCTCGCCGCCCATCGCGCCGCCTTCGCCGGCATGCGGATTGAGGCCGGCAATGGCAAGCCGTGGCTTGGCGATGCCGAAGCGGTGTTCGAGATCGGCGGCGGTGATGCGGGCGGTTGCGATGATCAAGTCTGTCGTCAGCGCTTTCGGCACCTCGCACAGCGCGATGTGGATGGTGACGGGAACCGTGCGCAACTCGGGACCGGCAAGCATCATCACCGGCATTGCTTCTGCGCCGGTTTGGAGCGTCGCCAGATGCGCCAGATACTCGGTATGGCCGGGGAAACGAAAGCCGGCATCGTAGAGTGGCTTCTTGGCAATCGGGCACGTGACAACAGCTGCTGCACTGCCGCCAAGGCAGTCGTCAACAGCGCGGTCGATCGCCTCGATTATCCCAGCGGCGTTGGCTGGGTCCGGCCGGCCGGGGTTGTCGACGAAGCCGGCGGCAAGCGGCACGACGGGCAGGGCGCGTGCAAAGACGCGCTCCGCTTCGGCTGGCACCGTCCCCGTGATTGGCACCTTAACGCCGAGCAGGCGCGCCCGTGCGGCAATCAGCACCGGATCGGCGAGAAGATAGAAGGGCGGCACACCGGCGCTGTCACGCGCTTGCCAGGCCGCAATGGCGATCTCCGGCCCGACGCCGGACGGATCGCCGACGCTCAACGCCAGCGGAAGCTGTATCTCTGGCACGTCCAGAATGTCTTAACGCTCGACGATGCGGGCTTTCTTCCGCAACTCCGCGACGTATTTCTCGGAGAGCTGGTCGGCGTCCTTTCCGGTTGCGCCTTCGCTCTGGAACACCATCTGGGCAGCCTTGTCGTCGGACACTTCACGTGACGAGCAGATGCCGATGAACTCGACGCCGCGGTCCGTCTCGCGCGTGGTGGTGGCGCCGCCGACCTTGGTGGCCTTGATCTGGTCGGCCCATTCCGGCGGCAATTGCGGCGCCAGCACCCGGCCGAGATCGCGAACAGTGACGTCAATCAGGCCCTTGGCAAATTCGCGCGAAGTATTGCAGCCGTTGAAGCGGGCGCGCATGGCGTCGGCCTCGCGCTTGCGCTTGGATAGCGTGGCGCTGCGCTCGCTCGCCGGCACGACGAAGATGACCTGCTGCAGCATGTACTCCATGGCGGTAGGCTTGGCGCCGCCTTTGTCGAGCATGCGCCTGACCGCGTCCTGCTCGCTCATGGCGCCGCCGCCGCTCTCGGAGCGATGGCGCGCCGTCAGCGCCTGGTTCCAGGCCATCTGGGAGCGGATGAACTCCTTGAAATGCTCCTTGCCGACGCCGGACTGCGCCATGACGCCATCGAGCTGCTTGAGCTGCATCTTGTTGGTCGTGGCAAAACGCTGATAGGCGGCATCGACCTGGGCGTCGCTGATGCGGATGCCAAGACGCTTGGCTTCGGCGACGCGCAGTGTCTGCTCGATCATTTCGTTTGCGGCGTCGCCTTTCTTGCGCTGCAGCCGCAGGAAGGCAGCTCGATGCTGGATGTCGCCGGTGGTGATCGGTACGTTGTTGACGACATATTTGATCTGGCTGGCGAAAGCCGGCGGCGTCATCACGGTGATCGAGGCCGAGGTCGCCGCCACCAGCAGCGCGAACCCTGCCGAAAAGAGGTATTTCCTCATCGAAAGCATCCCAATTCTATCTCGGTTCCGGCCCAATTCCATCTCATTATTGAGGGAGCTGAAACCCGTGCCTGCCCTATGCGGCGAAACGATGTCGTTAGAGCGGCGTGCATCCACTTGGACGCATAAGCACATTCCAACACTTTGAATCTACGCATCGCGCTTTCCCAAAATCAATTCTGATTTTCAAGCCGATGCGTTGGCCGTCTGTTGCTGGCCAGTCGTCCCCCACTGGCCAGCGTCTGCTACTGGCCAGCGTCTGCTACCGGGTAGTGTCGATGGCGCTGGATGACGAGCCGAAATCGCCGAGCGTGCGGAACGACAGGTTGAAACCGACATTCTGCGACACTTCCTTGGTGACGAGGTCACGGGATTCCGAGAACGTCATCAAATAGGTGAAGCATGAATCACTATAGGCAAAGCCGAACCCGTCCCTGACCAGGACACTTTGCTCCAGATCGTAGGTGCCGGTACCGAAGACGCGCCAATTCTCTGCAAGTTGCGTCGAGGCGCCGAGCGTGACTTCGTGGCGATCGGTCGCGAAGCCATAGAGCGGCTGCGCCTCGATGAAGGCGTATTTAGCGCTGAACGAAATCGGCAGGCCGGAATAGGCCGCCTTCACCTCGGCGCGGCGAACGTCGAAGCTCTGTTCATCGAAACGGCCGCTGACCGAGCCGGAGAACCCGGTGGGACTGTTGAAGCCGACCAGGCCGACATAATCGGAGGTCGCTGTCTCAAGGCCGGACTCGGCGCCGACATTGACCAGGTCGGGCGAATCGAAGGAGTTGCGCCCGCCCAGCTGATAAGATTGGCCGAACAGCGCGTTGGTGCTCCAGCCATTGTCGTAGGCCCCGGAATAGCGCAGCCCAACATTGGCGCGCGTGCCTCCTTCCAGGCGGTCGTAACCGGAGAACTTGTCACGCTCGAACAATGTCGTGGCGTCGAAGACGAAGCTCTGGGCGTCCTCGTTGGGGACAGCGAGACCACCGACATATTGCTCGTTCGGACGCATGAAGACCTGCGCCATCGGCTCGAAGACATGGCTGGAATGGGTCGACGAGAACAGCACCGGCCAACGCATTTCCAGCCCGGCGGTCGCCATGTAGCGGGTGAGCGATGATCGCATGTCGTCATCAACTCCGAAATTCGACGCCATCTGGTTGACGGCGGCGAGCGAGGCCGAGGAGGCATTGACATAGCCGGCGTCGCCGCGCAGCGCCAGCAGCGGCGTCAGCAGCAACCCGCCATCGGTGGTGAAGGTGCGCTTCCATTCCGCTTCGGCGGTGAGACGGCCCGACTGGCCCTCAATGCCGCGGACATTGTTGACGGACGCAGCGTCGCCGGGATCGGCAAGGATACGATCAAGCCTTTCACGGCTGATGGCCTGCGCGTTGACATTGAACGACAATTGCCCGCCGCCCACCGCCATGTCGGGAATGTAGGCGTAGTCGAGTGAAGGCAGCACCCAGGGCTGCTTGCCGGCGCGCGCGGTCGGATCGTCAGGAAGCGTCTTTTCCTGGACCTCAAAGCGCATGGCGCGCACATCGAAATAGTTACGGCCGTTGAGGCCGGTCAGGTAGATCGACGAGCGATGCACGCTGTCGTTGAAGTCTTCGATGGCGTAGGTGCGCGAGAAGTTCTTGTCGGTCTGCAACAGGACATCCCAGCCGAAGTCCCAGCGCGGATTGATGGCGAACTGGCCCTTGGTGCCCATCATTCCACGGAACTTGTTCGGATCGCCGTCCGCACCCGAATCGACATTGTGCCCGAAGCTGTCGATGAATTCGTCGGGGTCCTCTTGCCGGATGCCGGCGATCTTCAGGCTGTACTGGCCGTTGTTGAAGCGCTGGCGCCACTCGGCTTCGCCAAGGAAACCTTGCTTGGTGTAGCCGCTGCCGGTGACGGTGAGGTCGTAGGTGGGTGAAAGTGCGAAATAATAGGGGACTTTGACGCCGACGCCGAGCTCGCTCTTGTAGGCGATGCCGGGGATCAGGAAGCCGCTCTTGCGCTTGACGGTCGGATCGGCGATCTCGAAGGCCGGCAGATAGGCAAGCGGAAAGCCGAAGAACTCGAAATTCGAATTCTCGAAGCGAACCGTCTTCTTCTCGCCGTTCCAGATGATCTTTCTGGCCTTGATGCGCCAGGTCGGCGCCTTGTCCGGTTTGTCCTCACACGGCTCGCAGGCCGTGTAGACGCCGTTGTGGAACGTTGTCAGCACGCCGCCCATGCGTTCCGCGCTTTCGGCGGCGAAATATGCCTTGTCGACGGTTTCGACGCGCAGCGCATTGACGAAGCCGTCGGCGAAGTCGTCGGTGATGTCGACATGCTCCGAATAGATCTTGGTACCGTCGCTATTGACGACCTCGACATTGCCGCTGGCGACGAGGCGTTTGGTATTGCGATTGTATTCGACCCGCTGGGCGACGAGGCGGTTGCCGCCATAGTCGATCTGGACGCCGCCGACGGCCGTCACTGTCTGGTTGTCGTTGTCATAGACCAGCGTATCCGCCGCCAGCAGCATTTGCGAGCCGGCGGGAACGTCGGCTGCCATGTCGCTGATATCCTGGGCAGAAGCCGGAATATTCGGGACGACGCAAGCGAACAGGCATGCCAAGGCGCTCGCCCCATAAAGGCGCGCCAAACCGGCCTGCCTATGGATGCGCAAAACCGCCCCCCTCACTAGCCGTCTTCCTTGTACAGCAAGAAAGTCACCCCGAAGAACATAGCCACAACAACCGGAACCCATGCAGCCACGACTGTGGGTACGAATCCTGCCACGCCGAATGCCTTGACCAGCACCGTCACGACATAAAGCAGAAACCCAGCCAGGACGCCACCCAGAATCATCGTCGCGGATTGTCCCATCCTCGCAAATCGCATCGACACCGTTGCGGCGATCAGCGTCATGGCGACGAGAAGGAACGGCAACGCCACCAGCGAATCAAACTGCATGGCAAAGGCATTTGCCTTGAGACCGAAGGAGCGGGCAACCTCGATCTTGCTGGGCAGATCGTAGAAAGGAATGGTCTCCGGGCGCGCCAGCCGCTCTTGCACGAATTCCGGCTTGAGATTGGTCGGCACCCGGTCGCTTGCCACCGATTGGATGTTGCCGTCCCGGAAAATTTTGACGTCCCGCAGTTCCCAATAGCCATCCCGCAAAAAGGCGTGCGCGGCGTCCTTGCGTTCGACGATGTCGCCTTGCGGGCTGAGGACGAAGAAGACGGCGTTGGCCATCTCCAGGCCCTGATTGAGAATGGCGCGCGCGCCTATAATAGTGTCGCCGGAGCTGGTTTTCTGCCGGATCCAAGGCGCGGCATCGGCCGAGACGGCGTTCGACTTGCCGGAACGGAGCTGCGTCTCGATCTTTTCGGACCAGGAAAACGCGTGCGCGGCGATCGGATTGATGATGCCGACCGAGAGCACGCCGAACAGCAGCGCCCCGATGCAGCACGGCAGCAGGAATTGCCATGCGGACACGCCGGCGGAACGTGCGATGACCAGCTCATATCTGCGATTGAGCGAGACCAGCGTCGCCATCGCCGAGAACAGCCCGACGAACGGCACCGTCTGCAGCATGATCATCGGCATCCTCAGCCCTGAAATGGCTAACGCAGCGCCGTAGGTGAAGCCCGGCACCCCGCTCGTGCGGCCGGAAAGCTCGGTGAAGTCGATCAGGAATACAAGCGCCAACAAGCCGACGAAGAACCAGATGGTGATCGTCACGTAGCGGAAGAAGAAGTATCTACCCAGCGTCCAGCCCATTAGCCGGCCCCTTGGCCAGAAGCGCCACGCCTGGCGAAGCGGAGCTTGATGGCGCTCCAGCCGTCGCTGAAGCGGCCTGCGAAATTCGTCATCCAGTCGGCCCAGGCAACCGGCAGTTCCATGGTCCGGTTGGAGACGATGAACCAAATCGCGATCGCGGACGCGATGATAGGAACGCCGTAGACCATATAGGCGTATTGTGGAACGTTATCGGCCTTGCCGGCGGCAAAGAAACCAAGCCAGCGTACGAAAAGCGCAATCGCGATCGCCGTGATCAACGGATGAATGCGCGCTTCGCGATGGGAGCGCGCGTCTCCCGCGACCGCAAGCGCAATCAGCGCAAAGACGAGGGAATAGGACCACTCGGAAAAACGCTGGTTGACTTCGGCCATGTACCTATACGGCCTTTTCTGGAACGCCTTGTCGTTCGGACTGGGATTGAGCAGGTATTGGGTCGTCTGGTCCTTCGGTAAAAGCAATATGTCCGACGAGGCCGACATGAAGGCGGACAGGTCGAAGGCATAGGAGGTAAATCGGATGACCGAAAGATCGCCTGTCAGCGTTTCGCGATGGATGACGCCGTCGTTCATCATCAGCACCTTCTCGTCGCCGCTTTCGATGATGGCGCCGCTCTTGGCGTAGTAGATGAGGTTGACCCCCTCTTCGCGCGAATCGGCGACGAAGATACCGCCGAGGCGGTTGTCCGGAAGCCGTTCGCCAATCTGCAGGAACAGGCCGTCGTCGATCTTGCGGAAGGTGCCTTCCTGGATGATCAGCGACAACAGATCGGCACGCGACGACGCCACCAGTTCGCGGTTTCTCTGGCGTGCATAGGGGTCGACGCCGTTGTCGACGGCGAACGAAAAGATGCTGGCCGCCAGCGCCAGGAGCATGATCGGCCTGACGATGGTCCAGCGCGAGGCGCCGGCGGCGTTCAAGACGGCAAGTTCAGAATCGGAGTTCATCGCGCTCAGCGTCTGGGCGACCGCGACCACCAGGGCGAAAGGGACGACGACAGGGACGATCGACGGAATGATCAGCGCAGCGACCTCAAAGAAGGTCAGCGCCGACTGCCCGCTGTCGGTGACAAGGTCAATGCGGGCGAGCACCTGCGTCGTCCACACGATTGCCAGCGTCCAGACGAGCGCTGCCAGGAACACCGCCAACGCACGACGCATGATGTAGCGTTCAACGACCTTCATAAAGGCTTTTCTCGATTTTGCCGAACGGCATCATGCCTCCGGACAAGGTAGTGGTCCGGCGACGCCTGCACAACCGGTCCCGTTTGACGGTTCGATCTGGTTTCCCGTCCCACATCGCTGTCCCGGTGGGCCGGAGTGTCGGCGGCAATGGATAAGAAAGGGCGAACATCAATGGTTAACAACAGGTTGCGGCAGGAAAGCGGGGCCGTGCCGCGACGAATCGCCATCGATTCCCTGCGCCATATGGGACCTGATTCCGGCAAAGTCTTGCCAAATGCCGGAAAACGACCAAATGTCGCGCCGATCACTGACATGGCCGCCGTGGCTGCGATAGGTACAGGCATGGAAGCAGACGTAACAGAATTGCGCGGTCAAACCGGCCAGGAATCGATTTTTCACGGTGCGATCGTGGTCGGCGCCGGCGCAGCGGGGCTGGCCGCCGCCCATGCGCTGATAAAGGCCGGCGTGCCGACGTTTGTGCTGGAAAAGGAAAGCCGGCTCGCCGAGCCCTGGTACCGGCGGCACGAACGGTTGCATCTCAATTCGCATCGCGATCTCTCGACGCTGCCTGGCGTCGGTTATCCCGCGGGCACTCCCGCCTTTCCCCACAAAACCGCCGTCATCCGCCACCTGAACGATTTCAGCCAGGCGCACGGTTTGCCGATCCGCCTTGGCGTCGCCGTCGAGGAGATCAGGTTCAACGGCGATCACTGGACCGTTGAGACCAGTGCCGGGCCCCTGCTGGCACGTCATGTCGTCATTGCCACCGGGCGCGACCGGCAGCCGTTCATCCCGCAGTGGAAGGGCACCAAAAACTTTGCCGGCCGCATCGTGCATTCGGCGGATTTTGGCAAGGCCGAGGACTATGCGGGAAAAAAAGTGCTGGTCGTCGGGGCCGGCAATTCGGGCTTCGACGTGCTCAATCATCTGACAGGGGCGAACGCCGCCTCTGTCTGGCTGTCGGCCCGCAATGGGCCCTCGCTGCTGCCCAAACGCATCGGCAAGATCGCGGTCCACAGGGTCTCGCCGTTGTTGGCGCGATTGCCGTTTTGGCTCGCCGATGCGGTGATGGCTGCAACGCAGCGCCTGGTTTTCGGCGACCTGACGAAGTTTGGCCTGCCGCCCGCACCCTCGGGAGGCGCGAGCCGCCTGACTGCCGATTACACCGCGATCGCCACCGACGACGGCGCCGTCAGCGCCATCAAGGCCGGTAAGGTCGTGGTACTGCCGCAGGTAAGGGAATTTACCCGCGACGGCGTTTTCCTCGACAATGGCAACCTGATCGCTCCCGATATCGTCATCGCGGCGACCGGCTACCGCACCGGGCTCGAACGCATGGTCGGCAAGCTCGGCGTCCTCGATGGCAAGGGCGTTCCGCTTTTCAACGGCGGCGAGACCGACCCGAAATTGCCCGGCCTGTGGTTTACCGGCATGCGGCCAAGCATTCGCGGTTGCTTCGCCAATGCCCGCATCCAGGCCAAGGCAATCGCGCAGCAGATCGTCAGGCAGGGGCGCTGATTTGAAAATTGGGGTGGTGCTTCCGTCCGGAAACGGCCAAGTATCGGGTTCTATCAAGGCATTCTCCCAAAAAACCAACGCCGTTCCCGAAAGCAGGACATGATGACTTCGAGACCTTCGATCGCCTTCGCCAAATTCGCCACGCCCAAAAAGGGCAGTGTCTTCGTGCTGGCGGCCGACGATGGCGCCCTGGGTGACGCGGCAAAGGCTTGCGATCCGGCCAACACCCTGGAGCGAGCGTTTCCGGTGGCCGACTTTTCCGGGAAGTTTGCCGGGTTGGTCGAAGTGCTGGCGCCGGAGGGCACATCGCTCGACCGGCTGGTGGCGATCGGCGTCGGCAAGGTCTCGGGGCTCAACGACCATGCCTGGCTGAAGCTCGGCGGCACCATCGCTGGATCCTTGCGCAAGGCGACAGAGGTGGCCGTCGTGTTCGATCTGCCTGGCGTTGACGTCGGCGGTGGGCATGCAGCGCAGCTTGCCGCGGGCATCCTTCTGCGCAGCTATGCCTTCGATAAGTACAAGACGAAAAAGGACAACGGCGACGCCCAGCGCGATGGCAAGAAGGCCGAGCCCAAAAAGCCGGTCAAGGTGACCATCCACACCGCCGATCCGGCGGTGGCGAAAAAGGCCTTCGCCGACGAGGTGGCGGTGATCGACGGGGTGCTCCTGGCCCGCGATCTGGTCAACGAACCGGCCAATATACTCGGGCCGGTGGAATTCGCCGCCCGCGTCAGCGAACTGGAAGCGCTCGGCGTCACGGTCGAGATCCTGGTCGAGAAAGATATGAAGAAGCTCGGCATGGGCTCGCTGCTCGGCGTCGCGCAGGGCTCGCCGCGTGGCGCCCGCCTGGCCGTTATGCGATGGAACGGCGGTAAGGCCAAGGACAGCCCCGTTGCCTTCGTCGGCAAGGGTGTCACTTTCGACACTGGCGGCAATTCGATAAAGACGGCCTCCGGCATGGAGGACATGAAGGGCGACATGGGCGGCGCCGCCGCCGTGACCGGGCTGATGCACGCGCTGGCCGCACGCAAGGCCAAGGCCAACGTCGTCGGCGTCATCGGGCTGGTGGAAAATGCCGTCGACGGCCACGCGCAGCGCCCCGGCGACATCGTCACCTCGATGTCAGGCCAGACCATCGAGGTGCTCAACACCGACGCCGAAGGCCGCCTCGTTCTGGCCGATGCGCTGTGGTACTGCAACGATCGCTTCCAGCCGAAATTCATGGTCAATTTGGCGACGCTGACCGGCGCCATCATGGTCGCGCTCGGCCAGCACTATGCCGGCCTGTTCTCCAACGACGACGAACTGGCGAACAGGCTGACGAGCGCCGGGCAGGCGACGCAGGAACGGGTGTGGCGCATGCCGCTCGGCACCGAATACGACAAGCTGATCGATTCGAAAAATGCCGATATGAAGAACATCGGCGGCCGCTACGGCGGCGCCATCATCGCGGCGCAGTTCCTGCAGCGCTTCGTTAAGGATACGCCCTGGGCGCATCTCGACATCGCCGGCACCGCGATGGGCGCGCCGTCCAGCGAGATCAACCAGTCATGGGCCTCCGGCTTCGGCGTCAGGCTGCTCGACCGGCTGGTGCGCGACAACTACGAGGGGTGAGGCCTTCAAGGCACGATCATGGCCGACGTCCTGTTCTATCACCTGACCGAATCGACGCTGGAGGATGCGCTGCCCGGCCTGCTCGAGCGCAGCGTCGATCGCGGTTGGCGCGCCGTGGTGCAGACCGGCACCGAGGAGCGGCGCGACGCTCTGGACCAGCATCTTTGGACCTTCAGGGACGATTCGTTCCTGGCGCATGCAACCGACCGCGAATCCCATCTGGCCGAGCAACCGATCCTTTTGACCACCGGCCAGGACAATCCAAACGAGGCGCAAATACGCTTCCTGGTCGACGGAGCGGCGCCGCCGGAGCTTGGCAGTTATAAGCGCGCCGTGTTCCTGTTCGACGGCCACGATGCGGCCCAAGTCGAGGCGGCGCGCACCCATTGGAAGACGATGAAGGAAGCCGGCCACGCGGTCACCTACTGGCAACAGACATCGGATCGGCGCTGGGAACGCAAGGCGTAAAGCCTTTGCCTCGTTTGCGGTCGTCGAGACGCGCTACAACTGAAGACGTTCAGCCAATTCAATGAAGTCGCTGGCCACCAGGTCCCAGGCCTGATCGGGATGCAAATCCGTGGTCTGCGCTAACCCGTGCTCCGTCGGACGCGGGACAAAGGCTGTTCGCAATCCACACGCCCGAGCCGCTGCAAGGTCGCCATTGTGAGCGGCCACGAGACAGATCTCATCTGGCTTCATTGCCAGGACGTCAGCGGTGCGAAGATAGGCTTCCGGCATCGGCTTGTACGCTTGCACGACTTCGGCGCCGAGGATCGCATCCCAGGGGATGCGACTACGCTTGGCCATGTTGAGCATGAGGACGATGTTGCCGTTCGAGAGCGGCGCGACGATATAGCGGGCCTTCAACCGTGTGAGGCCGGCCACCGCGTCCGGCCATGGCTCCAAGCGGTGCCATGCCAGGTTCAGTTCGTCCAGCTCGGATGCCGGCACCGAAGCCGGGTCGATCCCGAATTCTGGCAAAACGGCTTCCAGGTTCTCCCGATGCAGCACGTCGAGCCGTGTAAAGGGCCGTCGGCCGCTGCGCACTTCCTCCATCGCTGGGGAATAACGGCGGCGCCACGCATCCGCGAAAGCGGTAGGAGTGGCCGTTACGGCTCCATGCCGCTTCAGGAACGGTTCCGCTTCGCGCGCCACGCCGCTGCGCCAATCGACGACAGTGCCGAATACGTCGAATACCAGGGCACGTACACCATCCAATGGCATCACATTTGGCTCCTTGATCCGCACACGGCGTCTTTGGCACGGATCGGCCTGGGAAGTCGACCGCGCGCTCCCCAGGGGCTGGCGTCGTTGGTGCAGCTGTGCGGCTTGCCCTCGACTGGCACATGCACATTTTGGTCCGATCTCGGCCGGCCTGGCGCTGCTGCAGTCTCGACGCTCCGACACTCGTTGACCGAAGCTGCCGGTCGATCTATAAGTGAGACAGGTCTGTATCACTTAAGGTTTTGCCATGTCGCTCCGCGCCGACGCCGCCGAAAAGCGGCAGCACATTGTTGAAACTGCCTATGGCTTGTTCAAGCGCGTAGGTTTCCACGCGACCGGCATCGACCGCATCATTGCCGAGGCCGAGGTCGCCAAGATGACGATGTATCGTCATTTCCCGAAAAAGGACGCCCTCATTGTCGAGGTTCTGGACTGGCGGGCCGATCGGTTTGCACGGCAGCTCGATCGGCTTGGGGACGCAGCCACCACACCCCAACAGAAGATCGCGACTATTCTCGACTGGTACGAGCACTGGTTCGACAGCCCGGATTTTCACGGATGCCTGTTCCAGCATGCCCTGGCCGAATTTGGAGACCCCGAGCACCCGGTGTTCAAGGCTGTCACTCGGCAAAAGGACGGTCTGAGGCGGCGGATACAAAAAATCCTCGAAGCGACGATGCCGGACGCCCGGGCCGAAAGCATGGCTTCGGCACTGTTCATGCTAATCGAAGGCGCAACCCTTCTTGCTCAAATGGGGCAGGGCAAGGCTGCCATCGAGAATGCACGCGAGGCAGCAAAGCGGATTCTTGCTGTACCGAAGGCGATCCAATGAGCGCGGTCGTCGTCGGCCTCGCAATCTTTGCCGCCACCCTTCATGCGACATGGAACGCTTTTCTCCGCAACGGCGCTGATCGGCTGTGGACCGTGACCGTCATGAGCATTTCCAGCACGGTACTGGCATTGCCGTTTATCTTTATCCTTCCACTGCCGGCCGCTGATGCCTGGCCGTACATTGCGCTCTCTGCCGCCCTTCAGGTCGGCTACAGCGTCTTCCTCGTCGCGGCCTACCGGTATGGCGAACTTGGACAGGTTTACCCGATCGTCCGGGGGACCGTGCCTCTGCTGGTCACGCTGGGCGGTTTCCTGCTCGCCGGCGAACGCCTCGGCACTACCAGATGGTGGGTGTCACCCTTGTTGCCGCGGGCATCATGAGCCTTTCGCTCGGTAAGGGCAGGGCCTCAACGTCCTCGATCCTATTTGCCCTGGCGACGGGCGCGATCATCGCCAGCTATGCTACAGTCGATGCAGTCGGCGTGCGGTTGGCCGACCATAGCGGCGCATACACGGCCTGGGTGCTGGTTCTCTACGGAAGCCTGCTTCCCGCCACGTTCATGCTCATGCGAGGAGAGCTCGCTGTTGACGTTCGCTCCCCCGAAACATGGAAAGCACTCGGCGGTGGCCTCGTTGCAATGATCGCCTATGGCGTCGTCGTGGCAGCTTTCGCGCTGGGGCCGGCAGGTCCAATTACGGCGCTGAGGGAAACGAGCGTCGTGTTCGCGGTCCTCATTGGATGGTTGTTCCTTGGGGAAACCTTGACCGCTCGCCGCATTGTCGCCTGCGGTATCGTAGCGATCGGCGCGATCTGCCTCGGCTACCAGTCATGATCTGTCGCGAAATTCCCGATTAAAAACGACAGTTTGCACCTGGTTTTTGCAACGTCGCAGAAGCCTTTGCGGCAACGCTCAAGGTCCGCAAGGGTCGTGAGCGGAAATTCAAACTGAGACACTGCCAGCCACTTGACGAAAAGATGACCGCGCGCAAAACTGCTAAGATGTCAGACCAATTTTGGAAATAGGTGGCGATGAGAGCGCGCGGCGAACTGCCCGGGGCCCCTGCCACGCGTGTGGCAATCGCCACGCTCCCGCCGCTGGATCGCGGCAAGCAGGTCATGGAAGCGCTGGCCGACTATGTCGAGCGCGCCGCGCTGAAGAGCGGTGACCGGCTTCCGACCGAACGTGAATTGATGGCCGCGCTTTCCGTCGGGCGTTCGACAATACGGGAGGCGATGGGGCGTTTCGAAGCGCTCGGCGTCACCGAGACCCGCAAGGGTAGCGGCACCTATCTGCTCAAGCCGATATCCGCCGGCACGATCCATTTGCCGCTGTCGCTCGATACGGCAGAGCTGCGCGATGGTCTCTTGCACACCCTCGAGGTGCGCCGCGGCATCGAGGCCGAAGCAAGCATGGTCGCGGCACGGCGGCGAACGGCCGACGATCTCAGGACGATCGAGGAAAAACTCATCGAGATGGAGCGCGTCCATCTCGCCACCGGCACGTCGGGTCCGGAAGATCTGGCCTTCCATCTGGCCGTCTACGACGCCACGCACAACCCGCTTTTCCGGCAGCTCCTGGGACAGATGCGCGAAGCGTTCGAGCGCTTCTGGGACCATCCTTTCGACCGCCAGGATTTCGCGCGGCGATCGTTTCCGTATCACCGCGAATTGTTCGATGCCATCGTCGCCAAGGACGCGGAGCAGGCGCGCGGAAAAACGTTGAAGATCCTCGAGATCGTGGAAGAGGATATCGAGGAAATGTCGAAATGAACGGTCCCGATTTTTTCGACCAGGCATCGCTGATTGCCGCGCATGACGAGGGCAACGCCTTCGACGCCGTCGTGCCGCCGATCGTGCAAACTTCGCTCTTCACCTTCCCGAACTATGACGAGATGCTCGAGACATACCGCGGCGAAAAAGTGCGGCCGACCTACACGCGTGGGTTGAACCCGACAGTGCGCATGTTCGAGGAAATGCTCGCAAAACTAGAAGGCGCCGAGGACGCGATCGGTTTTGCGAGCGGCATGTCCGCCATCTCGTCGGCGGTGCTGAGCTTTGTCGAGCCCGGCGACCGCATCGTCGCGGTCAAGCACATCTACCCGGACGCGTTCCGGCTGTTCGGGACGCTGCTGGCGCGCATGCGTATCGAAGTGACCTATGTCGACGGGCGCGACGAAGCTGCCGTCGCCAGCGCCCTGTCTGGCGCGAAGCTGTTCTATATGGAAAGCCCGACCAGTTGGGTCATGGAAACGCATGACATCGGTGCGCTCGCTGCGCTTGCAAAGTCCCGTGGCATCCCGACCATCATAGACAACAGCTGGGCCAGCCCGGTCTTCCAGCGGCCGCTGTCGCTCGGCGTCGACGTCGTGGTCCACTCCGCATCCAAGTATCTGGGTGGCCACAGCGATGTCGTGGCCGGCGTGGTCGCGGGCTCGAAGGACTTGATCGGCCGCATCCGCGCCGAAGCCTACCCATATCTCGGCGGCAAGCTGTCGCCATTCGATGCCTGGCTCTTGATCCGTGGCTTGCGCACACTGCCGATCCGGATGCGCGCGCATCAGGCGTCCGGCCTCGAAATCGCACGGCGCCTGCAGGATCATCCGATCGTCGAGAGGGTCTGCCATCCGGGCCTGGCCAACCGGCTTCCCGCGGGGCTCACCGGCACGTCGGGCCTGTTCTCATTCGTCTTCCGCGACGGCATCGATATCCGGACGTTTGCCGACCGCCTTAAGCTGTTTAAGCTGGGTGTGTCGTGGGGCGGCCATGAAAGTCTCATCGTCCCGGGCGAGGTCGTGCTGCAGCAGAAAGCCCAACCCAATTCCGCGCTGGCGTTCGGCGTCCATCCGCGGTCCGTGCGTCTCCATGTCGGCCTCGAGGGAACCGAGGCGCTGTGGAGAGACCTGGAAACGGCGATCGCCGCCGCTTCCGAAGAAAAGACCTGAAGCAATCAGACAAGAAGGGAACGGAAAATGAAGAAGCTTCTTATCGCGGCATTCGCGACCGTACTGATGTCGGGTGCCGCACTCGCCGACACGACGCTGAAGCTCGTGGAGGTGATCACTAGCCCCGAGCGCACCGAAACCCTTAAATCGATCGTCTCCAAATTCGAGGCCGCCAACCCGGGCACGAAGGTTGAGGTCATCTCGCTGCCCTGGGGCGAAGCGTTCCAGAAGTTCGCGACCATGGTGTCTGCCGGCGAAATCCCCGACGTCATGGAGATGCCGGACACGTGGCTGTCGCTCTATGCCAACAACGGCCTTCTTGAGAGCCTCGAGCCCTATCTTGCCAAGTGGGAGCACACCTCGGGCCTCACCGATCGCGCGCTCGAACTCGGCCGCGACGTGAACAACACCGCCTACATGCTGCCTTATGGCTTCTATCTCCGGGCGATGTTCTACAACAAGAAGCTGTTCCAGGAGGCTGGTGTCGCCGAGCCGCCCAAGACGATGGACGAGTTCGTGGCGGCGTCGGAGAAAGTCTCCAAGCTCCCAGGCAAATATGGCTACTGCCTGCGCGGCGGGCCGGGCGGCCTCAACGGCTGGATGATGTTCGGCGCAACCATGGCCGGCTCCAACAAATTCTTCAATGAAGACGGCACCTCGACCATGAACAGTGAAGGCTGGGTCAAGGGACTGACCTGGGTCGTTGATCTCTACAAGAAGGGGTTGGCGCCGAAGGACAGCGTCAACTGGGGTTTCAACGAAATCGTCGCCGGTTTCTACACCGGCACCTGCGCAATGCTCGATCAGGATCCAGACGCGCTGATCGCAATCGCCGAGCGGATGAAGCCGGAAGACTACGGCGTCATGACCATGCCGAAGGGGCCGTCCGGCAAGACGTTCCCGACCATCGGCTATGCCGGTTGGTCGATGATGGCAGCCAGCCAGAACAAGGACCTCTCCTGGAAGCTGATCGAAACGCTCGAAGGGCCTGAGGGCAATGTCGAGTGGAACAAGCGCACCGGAGCGCTGCCGGTTCACAAGTCGGCCGAAAAGGATCCGTTCTACGCAAGCGAGCAGTTCAAGGGCTGGTTCGCCGAACTCGAGGACAAGGATGCGGTGCCGACGGTCATGCCGACCTATCTCGAAGAGTTCGCCTTCTTCAAGGACTCGATGGTCATCAAAACCAGTCAACAGGCGCTGCTCGGCGATATCACGCCCGAGGAAATGGCCAACCAGTGGGCCGACTATCTGACCAAGGCACAGCAGAAATTCCTGGCCAAGAAATAAACGGCGGACCGCGAGCATCGGAGCCGCCCATCGTGGGTGGCTCCGATAGATCCCGTCCATGGTCGATTGGAATGAAAGCGTTACCCGATGGTTCTTGACGCCGCTGCCGGCCTCCCGGAATCGCGCCGCCGGTCGCTGGTCGACCGGATCACGCGCCACGCCGAACCATATCTTTACACCGCGCCGGCGCTGATTCTGATCGTCACCATCATGCTGGCGCCGCTGGTGCTAGGCCTGTCCTACGCCTTCCGCGACGTGCACTTGCTCAATCCTTTCTCCGGCGGCTACGTCGGACTCGATCATTTTCGCACCCTTTATGGCGACGACAATTTCTACCGCGCGCTGCGCAACACGCTGTGGTGGACCGGCGCATCCGTCTTGCTGCAATTCGTGTTCGGCCTGATCCTGGCGCTGTTGCTCGACCGGCCGTTTGCCGGCCGCGCCATCGCGCAGGCGCTGGTGTTCCTGCCATGGGCGGTGCCGACCTTCCTCACCGGGCTCAACTGGGCGTGGCTGTTCAACCCCGTCATCGGACCGCTGCCGCATTGGCTTTATGCGCTCGGCCTCATGAGCGAGCCGGCCAACATCCTTTCCAATCCGCAACTCGCCATGTGGGGGCCGATCATCGCTAACGTATGGTGGGGCATTCCCTTCTTCGCCATCACGCTGCTGGCCGCGCTCCAGGCCATCCCGCGCGACCTCTACGAAGCGGCGGCGATCGACGGCGCCGGCGCGATCAGGCGGTTCACCTCGATCACATTGCCATTCCTTGCGCCGACCATTGCGATCACCGTGCTGTTGCGCACCGTCTGGATCTCGAACTTCGCCGACCTGATCATCGTGATGACCAGCGGCGGGCCGGCCGACCGCACGCAGATCGTCGCGAGCTACATCTTCACGCAAGCTTTCAGGGCGCTTGATTTCGGCTATGCCTCGGCCATTGCGCTGGTGCTGCTCGTCCTGCTGCTCGCCTATTCGATGCTGATCGTCATGCTGCGGCAAGTCCTGATGGATCGGGCCTGATGGATCAGGGGATAACCAGATGAACAGGTATTCAATCTTCGGCACCGCGCTGCACCGCCTGGCGATCCTCTGCTACGTGGTCTTTGCGCTGTTCCCGCTGTTCTGGCTGTTGAAAGTATCTGTCACGCCGAACGACCTGCTCTATTCGGAGGGCGTGCGGATGTGGCCGTCGCGGATGAGCTTTGAACATTTCCGCTTCGTGCTGGCCCATAGTGCGTTCCCGATCTTCTTCAGGAACAGCATGATCGTTGCCGGCGCGACGGCCGTGATCGTGACGCTGCTCGCGTCTCTCTCTGGCTATGCGCTGTCGCGCTTCACCTTCCGTGGCAAGTACTGGCTGGTCGCGCTGATGCTGCTCACCCAGATGTTTCCATTGGTGATGCTGGTCGCGCCGATCTTCAAGATGCTCTCGCCGCTCGGACTGACCAATAGCCTGACCGGGCTAGTGGTCGTCTACACGGCCTTCAACATCCCCTTCGCGACATTCCTGATGCAGTCGTTCTTCGATGGCATCCCCAAGGAACTGGAGGAGGCGGCCAAGATCGATGGCGCCACGCAGTTCATGGCGTTCCGCCAGATCGTCCTGCCGCTGACGCTGCCGGGCATTGCCGCGACGCTGGGTTTTGTGTTCACAGCCGCGTGGAGCGAACTGCTGTTCGCGCTGATGCTGATTTCGGGCAACAGCGCCGCCACGTTTCCGGTCGGTCTGCTCACCTTCGTGTCGAAGTTTTCGGTCGATTTCGGGCAGATGATGGCGGCTGGCGTGCTGGCGTTGATCCCGGCCTGCCTCTTCTTTCTGTTCATCCAGCGCTATCTGGTTCAGGGCCTGACGGCCGGCGCGGTCAAGGGCTGAGCGAGGTTTCATGGCATCGATCGACATCCGCAACGTTCGCAAGAATTTCGGCATCGTCTCCGTGCTGCACGGCGTCGATCTGGCGATAGAGAACGGCGAGTTCGTGGTGCTGGTGGGTCCGTCCGGCTGCGGCAAGAGCACGCTGCTGCGCATGATCGCCGGGCTCGAAGAGGTGACCGAAGGCGAGATCCGGATCGACGGCATGCGCGTCAATGAGCGGGCACCCAAGGACCGCGACATCGCCATGGTGTTCCAGTCCTACGCGCTCTACCCGCATATGAACGTCGCCGAGAACATGAGCTATGGCCTGCGGATCCGGAAGGCGGCCCGCGAGAAGATCACAGCCGCTGTCAGCAATGCGGCCAGGAAGCTTGAGCTGCAGCCGCTGCTTGCGCGGCGGCCGAAGGCACTGTCGGGCGGTCAGCGCCAGCGCGTGGCGATGGGACGCGCGATCGTGCGACAGCCCAAGGCATTCCTGTTCGACGAGCCGCTATCCAATCTGGACGCGCGCTTGCGTGAGCAGATGCGGGCAGAGATCAAAAAGCTGCACCGCGATCTCGGCGCGACCTCGATCTATGTCACCCACGACCAGATCGAGGCGATGACACTGGCCGACCGGATCGTCGCCATGCATGAGGGCGTGGTGCAGCAGGTCGGCAGCCCGCTGGAGCTTTACGACCGCCCGGCAAACCTGTTCGTCGCCGGCTTCATCGGTTCGCCCGCCATGAATTTTCTGTCGGCACGCTATGAGGTCAGTGGGGGCACGGCCGGCGCACGGCTGCCCGATGGGACGCTGATCGGGCTATCCTCAGCCTATCAACTCGAGGAAGGCTCGGCGGTGACGCTCGGCATCCGGCCGGAGCATGTCGAGATGTCGCCAGCTTCGGAGAGCAGCCTGAGGGCGACGGTCGACCTGATCGAACCGACTGGCTTCGGCATCATCCTGCATCTCGGCCTGCATGGCCTGCCTTTCAACGTGTTCACGCTCGACCGGGCCGCGCTGACAGCTGGCCCGACGGTGACGGTGTCTTTCCCGCCGCAACATTTGCATTTGTTCGATGAGACTGGGATGCGCGCATTGGAATCGAGCCTCCAGAAGGGGAAGAGCTGATCCTCCGTGGGTCGCTCAGAGTACTCGAATTTTCCCAAAACCGGTTCCCACCCTTGAGGCCGATGCTATTGTCTATCTTGGCACCGCCGAATTCGATACGACATTCGATCTCGGCCTCGACATGGCTCCTGGACGAGATGGAACGCGCCGACGGCGCCAATGCTAGGTGACTGAGCGCATGCGCTTTCTGTTTCTTCTGATCCTGCTCGCCGGCACCGGCATCGGCGTCGTCTATCCCTGGGCGATGACCAATTTCTCCGGCCGTGAGATCGGCACCTGGCGGGTTTACGAACAGGGTCGGTTCAAGCCGGTGACGGTGCCGCTGGCAGCTGCCGACGCGCCGGTGCGGGTGTTGCTCGATCTCACCGCCAGGACCGAACGCATCGTCGTCTCGCAACAGCGCACCGTGCTGACGCTGACCGCCGCCACCGGCGGCAGAACGGTGCTCGCCTCGACGCTGCAATTCACCCATTCGGAAAATCCGCGCCAGGTCAGCCCGCAACTGCCGGACAAGATCTTCCGCGACGAGGCAGGCCTGATAGCGACGGTCAGCCCCGGCCCTTACACCTTCACCGTTGGCCCCGGTGACGCCGAGGGCATCGAGATGCGGACGGTCGATCTCGTGCTGCGCTCCGGCGTCGGCGAGATCGACAGCCGGGCGCGCCCGGTCGGGTTTTCGCTGATGGCGGCCGGCCTGATCGGGCTGCTGTTGGCGCTGCGTTTCGGCGGCCGCGGCCGGCCGCAAAATCCGAATTCGCAGCCGCCACCGCCGCGCTGGGGCAGGGGGTCGAATTAGCTCGTGAATTACCGCCACGCCTACCACGCCGGAAACTTCGCCGATGTCGTCAAGCATGTCGTGCTGTGCCGGCTCGTCGAATATCTGAAGCAGAAGGACAAGGCGTTTCGCGTCATCGACACCCATGCCGGCATCGGACGCTACGACCTGTCGTCTACTGAAGCGCAAAAGACGGGCGAATGGCAGGGCGGCATCGGCCGGCTGGTCGACGCCGAGATCAGCACCCCTGCGGCGGCGCTGCTCGCGCCTTATCTGGAAGCCGTCCGTTCGCTCAATCCCGAAGGCGGCGTGAAAAAATATCCGGGCTCGCCGCTGATCGCGCGTCATCTCATGCGCAAGCAGGACCGGCTGTCGGCGATCGAATTGCATCGCCAGGATGCCGCGAGGCTGAGGGCGCTGTTCCAAGGCGATTTCCAGACCCGGGTGATCGAGCTCGACGGCTGGCTGGCGCTCGGCGCGCATCTGCCGCCGAAGGAAAAGCGCGGCCTCGTGCTGGTCGATCCGCCGTTTGAGGAGGAGGGCGAGTTCGCCCGTCTTGTCGACGGGCTGCAGAAAGCGCACAAGCGCTGGCCGGGCGGCATCTATGCGCTGTGGTACCCGGTCAAGGACCGTAAAGCGGTCGCCGCCTTCCGGAAGGCGTTGGTGCAGTCGGGCATCCCGAAGCTGCTCGACATCGGCTTCGAGATCAGGCCGCCATCGCCCGAGCCCAGCCTCGACGGCAGCGGCATGGTGGTGGTCAACCCGCCGTTCACGCTGGAGGGCGAACTGCGCACGCTGCTGCCGGCGCTACATAGGCTTCTCGTGGTCGAGCAGCCAGCGCACTGGACGCTTGAATGGCTGGCGGGGGGGTAAGTCCGGTTAACACCGCAATTTGAGTATCTGTTATGTGGCAGAGGCAAGGTGTGAGCTGCCCTTTTCTCACACGGTGCCCAAGACCCTGGGCGCGGTCAGCGTTAGCCTCTGGTGCCCCACAACGGGCTGGCCTTCCCCTCTGCCGACCGAGATCATACAGGAGTTTGATGATGGATGCGACTGGCCCTAGTCAGGCGATTGGACCGAAGCTGCTTCGAAACAAAGAAACCATCGTCTCTACAACCGCTTGACCGCGCGCCAGCGAATCCGCACAGTGCGCGCAATCGACCATAAGAGGCTGCCATGACTCGCTTCGCCCAATCCGCCCTTGCTGCAGTGATCGCCCTTTGCACGCCGCTCGGCACGTCCCTTGCCGTCACCCAGGCAGCAAAGGCGGCCGACCTTGCCGTCTATACCGATGAAGACAGCGGCGTTTGCGGCGAGGCCTGGGTGCTGAACAAGATCACCAGCCGCTTCTCCTACCAGGTGCACCACGTGCCGAACCTGCCCGATGTCGAGATCACTGATTTCCAGCGCATCCACCAGCACCGCTATCTGCCCGCCAATGAAACCTGGCCGATCGGCCGCCGCTATTGCGGCGCCACCGTCAGCTTGTCCGACGGCCGTGCCCGCACCATCTGGTATCTGATCGAGGAAGGGCAAGGCTTTGCCTCGATCGGCGACAATGTCGAATTCTGCGTCTCGGGCTTCGATCGCTGGATGGTTTACAACGGCCGCTGCCGCGTCCTGCGCTGACCGCGTTTGTCCGGCTGCTCAGCTTCGTCGAGAATTTTGCGAAGGAAGGCGACGTGACCGCGAAAGGCGCGTCGTCCGACTGACGTCGCCTTGATGCGCGTTTGCGGTCGGCGTCCGACGAACAGCTTTTCGACATCGATGTATCCCGCCCTGGCAAGCGTATCGATATGCGCGCCGAGATTGCCGTCGGTTGCGCTGACGATAGCTTTCAATCGGCTGAATTCCAGCATTTCGCGCCTTTCCAGAGAATTCAGCGCCGCCATGATCCTGAGCCGCACGCTCTGGTGGATGATCTCGTCGGCAGCCATCACCGAGCCTGCCGTGGTGTCCGGCGTTCTGTCTCACTGATCTCGGACAGCGCCGTTCGATCTCGTGCGAATGACATTGCACTCTCCCGCATGCCGCAGAATACTCTGTGAGATGGAGTAATCTGTCAACTTAGAAGAAAATGTGCGAGCGTGGGGTTGCCTCGGCGGGCTTAGAGAAGATCATGGTACAGAACGGCCCCGCTTTGTTTCTGTAGCTTGTGTAGATCGTCCATTTGTACAAGACGATGAGATCGACGAAGCGGCGCATCATGGTGTTTCCGATCGATGATCGAGGAGAAAAATCGCTTGATAACCTTCGCGCTTCGTAGCGGGATTAGTTCCGGCAAAGCGCGCAGAATGTCTGTCGTACGCCCTCGGAAAAGGTCGAAGAGCAGCAGCGACATTTGTGAAATCAGCATGAGCTTGTGTCGCCCGTAACCAAAACTTAAACTGCAAAATTCATGCTGATGCTTCGCTGGCTAGCAAGCCGCGAGTCAGATATGCATTGCACGCCGGGTCACTAATGGCCGTCGGCACAACGGAAGGGGCATGACATGGCTAAACAGTCATCCAAAGCGCCGGCATCCAAGTCACCGGCAAAGAAGTCACCGGCAAAGAAGGCGCCGGTAAAAGCAGCGGCGGCGAAAGTCGCAACCGCTGTGAAGAAAGCAGCGCCCGCTGCTAAGCCGAAGGCCGCCGCGGCCAAGGCAAAAGCAGCACCGGCCAAGAAGCCGGCCGCAAAAGCCGCGGCAAAACCGGCTGTGAAGAAAGCAGCACCTGCCAAGGCCAAGGCTGCGCCCGCCAAGGCAAAAGCAGCTCCGGCCAAGAAGCCTGCTGCAAAGGCCGCGGCAAAACCGGCTGCGAAGAAAGCAGCGCCTGCCAAGGCTGCACCGGCTAAGAAGGCTGCACCGGCCAAGAAAGCGGCGGCAGCGAAGTCTTCCGCGGCGGTGAAGAAAGCAGCGCCTGCGGCCAAGCCGAAGGCAAAGGCAGCGCCGGCCAAGGCAAAGGCCAAGAAGTAATCGCGTTTCTTCGCCCGCGCGGGACAGTGCTGATGACGGTTGAGGGCGGGTGCCGGACAGGCGCCTCGCTCGCAAGGTCGGTGCTCGGGCGAGAACAGAGGCGGAGGGAACACAGCTTTCGCAGCTCCCAGGACTTCGCCGTTACGGCGAAGTCTGGTGGGGCATTTCTCTGTGCCTGAAAGGTTCCTCGCTGCAAGGCGATTGGCCAGGTTCGGATCCGTCTGACCTGTTCAGCTATTCCCGTCGCTCCAACCGCCTCAAGCGAGAAAGCGGCCGCTGCTCCTTGGCAGCTGGTTTTCCCGTCTGTGGGCTGTTGATCATATCGGCGTAGCCGGCCAACAGTGCCACGCATGACCCCAAAAATCGGGATCGATTTTCGGAAAGGACCATGCGCAAAATCGAAATTCTACAGCGTCCTTTGCACGTCCAATAGGACGCGCGGCGCTGTCGCGGCAATCAGGAACCAGATCATGCCCAGACTGCTCTACGCTTCTACGTCCCCTTACAGTTCCAAGGTGCGTATGGCCGCGCTTTATGCCGGCATCGCCGTCGAACTCGTGCCGATGAAAACCGAAGACCAGCCGGCCGAGTTGATCGGCGCCAATCCGCTCGGCAAAATTCCGGTGCTGGTGCTCGACGACGGCCGCTCGATCTACGACAGCCGCGCCATTACCCAGCATCTCAACCGCATGTCGAAGAACGCGCTGTTTCCGCGCAATCCCGACAAGCGACTCGAGGCAGAAGTGCTGGAGGCGCTGGCCGACGGCATCTGCGACTGCGCGCTGTCGATGGTCTATGAGCGGCGCACGCGCCCCGAGGACATGGTCTACCAGCCCTGGCTCGACCGCCAGTGGGCGAAGATCACCACAACGCTCGATCTGCTCAACGCCAATCCGCCAAAACTGCCGAAGAAGATCACCGCCGGCCAATTGGCGCTGCGTGCCTGCCTTGGCTATCTCTCGCTGCGCTTTGCCGGAAAATGGGAAAAGGGCCGCAGCCGGCTGGTCCGCTGGGCAGCGCGTTTCGACGAGAAGTTTCCGGAGCTGAAGCCAGCGGTCCCGGCTTGAGGGCCTGAGGCGGGGCGGGCAGCCTTGGCTGCCGCGTTTGACCGAGGGGATTTCGTCGACAGATATTCAGCCTGCGCCTATCGTGGTCTCCCAGACTGGGAGCCGACCAATGGGTGGCGATTTGATCTGTCGTTTATTTGCACTCGTTATTTGTCTGTCCGCCTGTATTGGCATTGGTCTTGAACTCGGCACCCTGACGAGAGGTGGCGCCTCGATGCTCGGCTCGCTATGGGTGTTGATAGGATATTTCACAATCCTGACCAACGGTCTTGTCGCCGTTGTATTCGGAACCATTGCGCTCCTCGGGGAGCGTTTCGATCACCCACGGCTGGTGCCAGGGGTGGCTGCCGTCATGGCCTTGGTCGGCGTGATTTTCGCATTGCTGCTCCAAGGGCTGCGCACCTTGGCTGGCGCCACCGCTGAAGCAAACTTTTTGCTCCATCAGCTCAACCCTGTTCTTGTCGTATCGTTCTGGCTGCTGTTCACGCGAAAGGGGGCGCTCTCGTGGCGCGATCCGCTTCTGTGGGCGCTCTATCCTCTGGCCTATCTGGCCTATGCCCTGGCCCGAGGTGCCGCTGAAGGGAAATACGCGTATCCATTCATAGACGTGTCCGCGCATGGCTGGGTCGGGGTCATGTCGAATGCAGTCGTGATCGCCCTCGGTTTTGTCGCAGCAGCCGAAGTCCTTGTCTTGGTCGACCGAATTCTGGCTCGGCAATGACCTCGAGATCGTCGGCAGGCGAGATATCCTCTCACCACAGGTGACACATCGCGAGAGGGCAGGCGTTCAGGCATAAAAAAGCCGGGCACGAGGCCCGGCTCTTTCCTGTCGTGGCTTGGACGACTTAGAACTTCATACCGACGCCGAAGGTGACGCGGTTGTCGGTCGATTTGACGTTGCCAATATCGCCGAAGTCCTTGTCGCCGAAGTCGGTGTAGCGGTATTCGACACGGCCGAACACATTGTCTGTGATCTTGATGTCGGTGCCGACGCCGGCCGTCCAGCCGAACATGGTGTTGCTGTCGCTGGTACCAACCAAATGGTCTTCCACCTTCTGGTGCTTCAGCGCGCCACCGGCGGTGCCGTAGATCAGTATCTCCGGCGTGACGGCGTAGCCGAGGCGAGCACGCAGCGAGCCTTCGACGCCGCCCTTGGCCTCGATGTCAGCATCTTCGCCTTCGATGCCACTGTAGCCGATATCGGCTTCAGCACCGTACACGAAGTTGTCCTGCTGCCACTGATAGCCGCCAAAGACGCCGCCGACGAATCCATCGGTACCGACGTCTACGCCGATATCTTCGGCATCGGCATGGCCGCTGAAGCCGTAGCCGACGCTCACACCGGCATAGGGACCGGCCCAGGACGCGACCGGAAGTTCAGCGATCGGGGCGGGTGCCGGCGGCTCTTCCGAGATCACGTCAGCAGCATAGGCGGTTCCGCCGAGGGCGAAAAGCCCGAACGCCACCGCCAGCGGTCGCGCAAATTTAAGATTGGCTTGCATTGTTCTTTACTCCTTAAGCCACAGGCACAGGCTTGCTTTTCACGCTTTTCACGAGCGCCCCTCAACCCGCCGGGGGGATAAACGGATCTGGCGCTCAACGGTTCCGAATGTCGTGTCAAAATGCGGCTGAAGCGAACCTGAACTTGGGTCATTACCGGGCACGAATGAGGCCGAACTTTGACGTTGCATCTGCGCAACAGATCGTGTCAGGAGGCTTTGCCCTGCCGTGCTGAACACCGCTTGGAGCAAGGGGTCCAGCACCCTATATTGCGGTCTGTCAGGCCGAGTCCCGGCAAGGGTCGAAAGACCGATCCGGCCGCTTTGCCACAATGCTGCCCAAGGTACGAACGGCATTTAACGCTTGGCCGGCCATATTTCGCCGGCCGGCCTGAAATCGAGGCTTATTGAGGATTGACAGGATGAGCAAGGCCGCTGGAACGGCATTGGTGACGGGTGGGGCCAAGCGGATCGGCAAGGCGATCGTGGAGGATCTTGCCGCGAACGGTTTTGCAGTCGCCATTCATTGCAACCGCTCGCGGGGCGAGGCGGAAGCGTTGGCCGCCCGGATCAACGGCGGCCATTTTGGCCAGGATGGCCGCGCCGCTGTCGTCGCCGCCGACCTGACCGACATGGCCGCGGTCGGCGACTTGGTCGGCCGCGCCGAGGCCGCGCTCGGACCTGTCACCCTGCTGGTCAACAATGCCTCGCTGTTCGTGGATGACACGGTTCAGGATTTCGACTGGCTTGTCTGGGACCGCCACTTCGCAGTCCATGTGAAGGCGCCGGCACTTTTGGCGCAAAAATTCGCGCGCGCGCTGCCGCAAGGCCAGGAAGGACTGATCGTCAATATGATCGACCAGCGCGTCTGGCGCCCGACGCCACGCTATTTCTCCTATGCGCTGTCGAAATCGACATTGTGGACGCAGACGCAGATGATGGCGCAGGCGCTGGGACCACGTATTCGCGTCAATGCCATCGGCCCTGGCCCAACGCTGAAGAGCGCGCGTCAGGACGACAGCGATTTTGCCGCGCAGGTCGACGGCCTGATCCTGAAGCGCGGCCCGGAATTGCCTGAATTCGGCGCCACCATCCGCTATTTCTGGGCTGCGCGCTCGGTGAGCGGCCAGATGATCGCGCTCGACGGCGGCCAGCACCTTGCATGGCAGACGCCGGATGTGACAGGCATTGTTGAATGAGTCCCATGGACCAGAAACACAAACGAGGCGGCGCCGCCGACGACTTGCCCCCCGATATCGACCTCGATGACGAGGCGGCGGAGGAGAGCGTCGAGGCACCAGCTGCCGGTGCCGGCGGCGCTGAGGTCGCCTTCACCGCCATCGACTGGACGCCGCATGCCGGCGATGCCGACGGCATGGTCGGTGCCGAAGTGATCCAGACGCTGGTCAAGCGGCTGCCCAACGCGCCCGGCGTCTACCGCATGATGAATGCCGCAGGCGACGTGCTCTATGTCGGCAAGGCGCGCAGCCTGAAAAAGCGGGTGACCAATTACGCGCAGGGCCGGTTCCACACCAGCCGCATCGGCCGCATGGTGCGCGAGACGTCGACGATGGAGTTCGTCGTCACCCGCACCGAGATCGAAGCGCTGCTGCTGGAAGCCAACCTCATCAAGCGCTTGCGGCCGCGCTTCAACGTGCTGATGCGGGACGACAAATCGTTCCCCTACATCCTGCTGACTGGCGATCATGTCTCGCCCGGCATCTACAAGCATCGCGGCGCGCGCTCGCGCAAGGGCGACTATTTCGGCCCCTTCGCCTCGGCAGGCGCCGTCGGCCGCACCATCAATTCGTTGCAGCGCGCCTTCCTGCTCAGGAGCTGCACCAATTCCTTCTACGAGAACCGCACCCGGCCCTGCCTGCTATTTCAGATCAAGCGCTGCGCCGGGCCGTGTACCGGCGAGATCTCGCATGGCGACTATGCCAAACTGGTCGCCGAGGCGAAGGACTTCCTGTCCGGCCGCAGCCAGAAAGTGAAGACCGATATCTCCGCCGCCATGCAGCAGGCCTCGGAGAACCTCGATTTCGAGCGGGCCGCCATCTATCGCGACCGGCTGGCGGCGCTGTCGCATGTGCAGAGCCACCAGGGCATCAATCCGCAGACCGTCGACGAGGCCGATGTCTTCGCCATCCATCAGGAAGGCGGCCAGGTCTGTATCCAGGTATTCTTCTTCCGCACCGGCCAGAACTGGGGCAACCGCGCCTATTTCCCCAAGGCCGATCCGGCGCTGGAGGGATCGGAAGTGCTGGGCTCGTTCCTGGCGCAATTCTACGACGACAAGCCGACGCCGCGCGCTATCCTGTTGTCACATGCAGTCGAGGACCAGGAACTGCTGGCGGAGGCTCTCTCCACCCGCGCAGGTCGCAAGGTGGTGATCTCGGTGCCGCAGCGCGGCGAGAAGAAGGATTTGACCGACAACGCCTTGCAGAACGCCCGCGAGGCGCTCGGCCGCCGGCTGGCCGAGACCTCGACGCAAGGCCGGCTGCTTACCGGTTTCGCCGAGACCTTCGGGCTGAAAAAGCCGCCGGTTCGCATCGAGGTCTACGACAACTCCCACATCATGGGTACCAACGCCGTCGGTGCCATGGTCGTCGCCGGGCCGGAAGGCTTCGTGAAGAACCAGTACCGGAAATTCAACATCCGCTCGACCGAGATCACGCCAGGCGACGATTTCGGCATGATGCGCGAGGTGATGGAGCGGCGTTTTTCCCGGCTGCTGAAGGAACATGGCGACGCCCCACAGAGCGACCAGGCGGCGGACGCCGCGGCCCCGGCCGAACAGGGCGACGATATCGAGGATGCGGGCGGCTTCCCGGCCTGGCCAGACGTCATTCTCATCGACGGCGGCCAGGGCCAGATGACGGCGGTGCGCAAGATCCTCGCCGATCTCGGCATCGAGGACCGTGTCCAGGCCATCGGCATCGCCAAGGGCCAGGACCGTGACGCCGGTCGGGAACGCTTCTTCGTCAAAGGCAGGGACTCGTTTTCGCTCCCCGTTCGCGATCCGGTGCTCTATTTCGTTCAACGGCTGCGCGACGAGGTCCACCGCTTCGCCATCGGCTCGCACCGCGCCCGCCGCAAGAAGGAAATGGTCAAGAGCCCGCTCGACGAGATCAGCGGCATCGGTCCCGGCCGCAAGCGCGCGCTGCTTATGCACTTCGGCACCGCCAAGGCGGTCAGCCGCGCCGCGATCGAGGATTTGATCAAGGTCGATGGTATATCCGAGCAGGTGGCGAAGCTCGTCTACAACCATTTTCATGAGAGTTGATGGATTGCTATTTTCGGTTGGTCCATCGACTATCGCCTGTTGACCCCCCACATTCGCTTCTGATTTGAGTAGTCAGGCAGAAAGAGTTCCCAAAAAATATGGCCCAGCGCGCATTCAACCTGCCCAACATGCTCACCTACGCCCGCATCGTCGCGGTGCCGCTGGTCGTGCTGTGTTTTTTTCTTGAGGGGCATCTGAAATCGAGCGACTTCGCCCGCTGGTCGGCGCTGATCATTTTCCTGCTCGCCTCGATCACCGATTATTTCGACGGCTATCTGGCGCGCGCCTGGCAGCAGACCTCGAATATCGGCAAGATGCTCGACCCTATTGCCGACAAATTGCTGGTCGCCACCTGCCTGCTGCTGCTGGCAGCCGACACCGACCGCCATGCCGGCATCGCCGGCTGGTCGCTGTGGGCGGCGATCATCATCCTGTGCCGCGAGATCCTGGTCTCGGGCCTGCGCGAATATCTGGCGGCGCTGAAGGTCTCGGTGCCGGTGACACAGCTGGCAAAGTGGAAGACCACGATCCAGATGGTCGCCATCGCCTTCTTGCTGGCGGGACCTGCCGGCGACAAGGTCTTCCCGCTGACCACCCAGACCGGGCTGGTGCTGTTGTGGATCGCTGCCCTGGTCACGCTTTACACCGGCTACGATTATTTCCGTGCCGGCCTCAAGCACATCATGGACGAATAGGATGTCGACAAAGCTCATTTATTTCGCCTGGGTGCGCGAGCGGATCGGCAAACCGCACGAGGATGTCGAATTGCCCGCCGGCATCGAGACGGTGGCCGACCTGCTGCGCTGGCTGAAAACACGCGGCGAGGAGTACGAGAACGCGCTGCAATACCCCGACGTGATCCGCGTCGCCATCAACCAGGAACATGTCGAGCACCGCGAGAAGATATCAGGCGCGCGCGAGATCGCGCTGTTCCCGCCGATGACGGGTGGCTGAAATGCCGGCCGCGGTGGTGCCGACGGTTTGCATCCAGGCGGAGGATTTCGATGTCGCCGCCGAGATCGCTCGAATGACGCAAGGCCGTACCGACATCGGCGCCGTGGTGACTTTCTCCGGTCTCTGCCGCGATGAAGCGGGCAGGCTCGCGGCACTCGAACTCGAACATTATCCCGGCATGGCCGAAGCCGAGATCGGCCGCATCGCCGCCGAAGCGGTCGGCCGTTGGCCGCTCCAGGGGCTCACCGCCATCCATCGCCACGGCAGGATTGCGCCCGGCGAAAACATCGTGCTGGTGGTGGCGGCTTCCGCGCACCGGCAGCCCGCGTTCGAGGCGGCGAACTTCCTGATGGATTATCTTAAATCGCGTGCGCCCTTCTGGAAGAAAGAATACCATAGTGATGGTTCGGATGGCGGCTGGGTCGATGCCAAGGAAAGCGATGACCGGGCTGCCAGCCGCTGGAAGCTAAAACCCGGCGAATAAATCCAGCCCGCGGCCATGCATTGACCGCAATCCTGCGAGAGCTTCTGGCCGGTTAGGCAGGCAGAGCATGATCCGAAAATTGGAATCCGGTTTTCGGAAAAGATCATGCTCAAACAAGAAGATAGAGTCCCATCCCGATCCATCGGGATGGAACAGGCTCTAGGGAGCAGGATCATGCTGGGCAGGATCGCCGAGTTCTTCATCTTCGGTTTCGTGCCGCTGGTCGTCGGCATGCTGGCCGTTCCGGAGTTGTCTGTGGCCGCCGAGAAAGTCTTGAAGGGCGAAGTTCTATACCGCGAGCGCATTGCGCTGCCGCCCAACGCCGTGCTCTCGGTCCAGCTTGCCGATGTGTCGCTGGCTGATGCACCCGCCGCAATCCTCGGCGAACGCAAAGTGGCGCCGGCCGGCCAGGTGCCGATCAAGTTCGAGATCAGCTTCGATCCCGGGGTGATCCGGCCCAACATGACCTACGCGCTCCAGGCGCGCATCACCGTCGACGACAGGCTGTTGTTCATTTCCGATATGCGCCACCAGGTCGACCCGCTGAGCGACGCGCCGCAGACCGTCATGCTGAAGATGGTGACGTCGAGCGAGAAACCGGCAGCGACCCCGGTGTTCGGTCAGAGCTGGCTGGTCGAGTATATCGACGGCATAGGTGTGATCGCCGAGCCGCAGGCGACATTCAGGATCAGCGAGGACGGCAAGGCCGGCGGCAGTGGCCCCTGCAACGTCTACTTCGCCACCGCCAAGGTAGATGGTTCGACGATCGCCGTCAGCGGCATCGGTTCGACTTTCAAGGCCTGCGCGCCTGATGTCATGGCCGAGGAAAAAGCGCTGTTCGAGGCGCTGGCCAAGGCGACGTCTTACCGCGTCGACGCCGGCAAGCTTCTTATTGCCGACAAGGACGACCGCGTCATCCTGCGCTTTAATGCCGCGACCTGATCGCCGCAAAGAAAAAAGGCCAGCATTGCGCCGGCCTTTCTGCATATGACGTGTTGATCTGAACTGTCAGCTCAGCCGACGATCTCTGTATCCGAGAACCAGTATTTGATTTCCTGCGCGGCGGTTTCCGGCGCGTCGGAGCCGTGTACCGAATTCTCGCCGATCGACAGCGCATGCACCTTGCGGATGGTGCCTTCGGCGGCGTTGGCCGGGTTGGTGGCGCCCATCACTTCGCGGTTCTTGGCAATGGCGTTCTCGCCTTCCAGCACCTGCACGACAGTCGGCGCCGACGACATGAATTCCACCAGCTCGCCGAAGAAAGGACGATCCTTGTGGACGGCATAAAAACCTTCCGCCTCGCGGCGGCTCATCCACACCCGGCGCGAGGCGATGACGCGCAGGCCGGCTTCTTCGAGCATCTGGGTGATGGCGCCGGTAAGATTGCGCCGGGTCGCGTCCGGCTTGATCATGGAAAAGGTGCGTTCGAGCGCCATGGGGTCGTCCTTGTGATGAAAGTGGAACTGAGGGTGGCGGGCTCTATACAAGCCGCCCGTCTGCTTGCCAAGGGGAGGTGCTCGATCGTGTCGTAAGCACATGAGTTGTCCGGATTAGGTAGCACGTGAGTTGTCCGGTTTTATCGCCAGCGAATGGAGGCTGGGGATGAAGCGGGCAGCGT
>NZ_JBEPMC010000016.1:0-128727 GCF_040545535.1 Mesorhizobium robiniae | reverse complement strand
ATACCTACAAGTGGGGAACGCAGAACGGCGACACCGCGCTTGAAAGCTCCTCGGCACTGCAAGCCGTATTCCGCGAGCACAACACCAGCGACACCAGCGACACCGGGACCACCCCTCCTCCGACCACCCCGCCTTCGACCACCCCACCTCCGACCACCCCATCTCCGACCACACCGGCCCCAGCCGGGGATCTTCTCTATGGCACCAGCGGAGCCGATGTACTTAAGGCAACCGGTGCCCAGACAATGACCGGCCATGGCGGCGACGACGATTACTACGTCGACAATGCCGGCGACAAGATGGTCGAGTCCTCTGGCCAAGGTCAAGACAGGGTATGGACCTCTGTGAGCTACGCGCTCTCGGCGGGCTCGTCGATTGAAGTCCTTGGCACCACGAACGACGACGGCACCACGGCAATCAACCTGACCGGCAACGAGTTGGCCCAAACCATCCACGGCAATGCCGGCGCCAACGTCATCAAGGGCGGCGGTGGTGCCGATGAGTTGAGGGGCTTTGGCGGCGATGACGACTACTACGTCGACAACGCCGGCGACCAGGTGTTCGAGTCCTCTGGCCAAGGTCAAGACAGGGTATGGAGCTCCGTGAGCTACGCGCTCTCGGCCGGCTCGTCGATTGAAGTCCTTGGCACCACGAACGACGACGGCACCACGGCAATCAACCTGACCGGCAACGAGTTGGCCCAAACCATCCACGGCAATGCCGGCGCCAACGTCATCAAGGGCGGCGGTGGTGCCGATGAGTTGCGGGGCTTTGGCGGCAACGATGCCTTCGTTTTCAATACTGCTCTTGGAGCCGGCAATATCGACAAGGTCCTTGACTTCAACAGGCTCCAGGACAAGATCCACCTCGACGACGCCGTTTTTGCCGGGCTTAAATTGGGAGGCCTTTCATCCGACGCTTTCTTTGCCGGCAAGGCCGCGCATGATAGTTCCGACCATATCATCTACAACAGCTCGACCGGAGCGCTCTCCTTCGACAGCGACGGGATCGGCGGCGCAGCTCAAACAGAGTTCGCCACTCTCAATCCAGGTCTGTCGCTTACGGCTGGTGCATTCTTTGTGACCTGAAGGCGCTAGCGGAAACGAGATCGCGCCAGGGCAGCGGTCGCCAACAGAGACAGGTGGATAATGAAACCTGTCTTCTACTGGCGAGCGTGGATGCTCTGGCGCGAACCGCTGCGGCATCTGTGGGTGCCGAGAGATGCGCTTCGAAAGCCCTGCCCAAAGTGCGCGTCAGCAAATATCGGAATCGGCTTGCGCTACGCTTCGATTCTGGGGGCATGCGCAAAGATCAAAGTGCTGCGCTCCTAAACGACGCGCGGCGTTGCATTCTTTGCGACCTGCACCGCCGCCTGGGCGGCTGCCAGCCTGGCGATCGGCACGCGGTAGGGCGAGCACGACACATAGTCGAGGCCGACCTTCTCGCAGAAATGGATCGACGCCGGATCGCCGCCATGTTCGCCGCAAATGCCGAGCTTGATCTCCGGCCGCGTCGCCCTGCCCTTTTCCGCTGCCATCCGCACCAGTTCGCCGACGCCCTCAATGTCGAGCGACACAAACGGATCCTGCTCGATGATGCCCTTCTGACGATAGGTCTCCAGGAACGAGGCCGCATCGTCGCGTGAGATGCCGAAGGTGGTCTGGGTCAGATCGTTGGTGCCGAAAGAGAAGAACTCGGCCGCCTCGGCGATGACATGGGCGCGGATGGCCGCGCGCGGCAGTTCGATCATCGTGCCGGTAAGATAGGTGATCTTGACGCCCGTCTCCTCCATCACGCTCCTGGCGACGTCGTCGATGCGCGCCTTGACGAAGTCGAGTTCCTTGACCAGACCGACCAGCGGCACCATGATTTCCGGAACCACCAGCGCGCCGGCCTTCCTGCCGGCTTCGACCGCCGCCTCGAAAATGGCGCGCGCCTGCATTTCGGCGATTTCGGGATAGGAAACCGCAAGCCGGCAGCCGCGGTGGCCAAGCATCGGATTGAATTCGTGCAGTGCCTCGGTGCGCTGCCTGAGCTTGTCGGGCGACACGTTCATAGCGGCGGCGACTTCGGCCACCTCTTCCTCGGTCTTGGGCAGGAATTCGTGCAGCGGCGGATCGAGCAGGCGGATCGTTACCGGCAGGCCGGCCATGATCTCGAACAGTTCAAGGAAATCCGAGCGCTGCATGGGCAGGAGCTTTGCGAGCGCCGTCCGCCGGCCCTTTTCCGTATCGGCCAGGATCATCTCGCGCATGGCAACGATACGGTCGCCGTCGAAGAACATGTGCTCGGTGCGGCAAAGCCCGATGCCTTCGGCGCCGAAGGAACGCGCCATGCGCGCGTCGAGCGGCGTTTCGGCATTGGTGCGCACCTTCATGCGGCGCACGGCATCGGCCCATTCCATGATGGCGGCGAAATCGCCCGAGAGCTCCGGCTGCAGCATCGGCACGGCGCCTTTCAGCACCTGGCCGTTACCGCCGTCGATGGTGATGATATCGCCCTTGCGGAACGTCGAACCCATGGCCATCAGCGTACCGGCCTTGTAGTCGACGCGCAGCGAGCCCGCACCCGATACGCAAGGCTTGCCCATGCCGCGAGCCACCACCGCAGCGTGGCTGGTCATGCCGCCACGCGTCGTCAGGATGCCTTCGGCGGCATGCATGCCGTGAATGTCTTCGGGACTGGTCTCGATGCGCACGAGGATCGTCTTGCGGCCTTGCGTCTTGAGCTCCTCGGCGTCGTTTGAGGAAAAAACGATCTCGCCGGTGGCGGCACCCGGAGAGGCCGGCAGGCCGACGCCGATGACATCGCGCGCGGCCTTCGGATCGATGGTCGGATGCAGCAACTGATCGAGCGAGGCCGGATCGATGCGGGCGACCGCTTCCTCCTTCGAAATGAGCTTGTCCTTTGTCATCTCGACGGCGATCCTGAGCGCGGCCTTGGCGGTACGCTTACCGGACCTCGTCTGCAGCATCCACAATTTGCCGCGCTCGATGGTGAATTCGAGATCCTGCATATCGCGGTAATGCTTTTCCAGACGGTCTGAAATGGTGACGAAAGACTGGAAGGCTTCCGGCATCAGCTTCTGCAGCGACGGCTTGTCGGAGCCCGCTGCAATGCGAGCCGCCTCGGTGATGTTTTGCGGCGTGCGGATGCCGGCGACGACATCCTCGCCCTGCGCATTCACCAGGAACTCGCCGTAGAGCATCTTTTCCCCGGTCGACGGATTGCGGGTGAAGGCGACGCCGGTGGCCGAGGTCTCGCCCATATTGCCAAAGACCATGGCCTGGACATTGACCGCCGTGCCCCAGCTTTCGGGGATGTCATGCAGACGCCGATAGGTGATGGCGCGGTTGTTCATCCAGCTTGAAAATACTGCGCCGATCGCGCCCCATAGCTGCTCATGCGGGTCCTGCGGAAACGGCTTGCCGAGTTCTTCTTCGACCTTGGCCTTGTAGAGGGCGATTACGCCCTGCCATTCGATGGCGGACAGTTCGGTGTCGAGTTCATGGCCGAGCCCGCCTTTCTGGTCTTCGAGGATCTCCTCGAACACCTCATGGTCGAGGCCCATGACGACATCGGAATACATTTGGATGAAACGGCGGTAGCTGTCATAGGCAAAGCGCGCATCGCCTGAATCGGCGGCCAGCGCCTCGACCGTCTCGTCGTTGAGGCCGAGATTGAGCACGGTGTCCATCATGCCGGGCATTGAAGCGCGGGCACCGGAACGCACCGACACCAAAAGCAGTTTCGAGGGATCGCCGAAACGACGCCCGGTCAGCAGGCCGATATGATCGAGGGCGACCGCGACATCCGCCTCCAGCGAGGCGGGGTAGGTATGGCCGTTGGAGTAATAGGCGTTGCAGACCTCCGTGGTGATGGTGAAGCCCGGCGGCACCGGCAGGCCCAGGCTGCACATTTCGGCCAGATTGGCGCCCTTGCCGCCCAGAAGGTTCCTGTCGCCGGCACGGCCTTCCGCGGCGCCGTCGCCAAAGGTGTAGACCCATTTGGTCATGCTTGCTCTCCGGTTGCAGGAGATTGAAAAGATTGACGAAGCCGAAGTTTCGCCGTGTCCCAACCGAGCGATATGATGCTGCAGTGCGAAAGGCAAGGCGTCGGCAAAGCCAGCCGGCTTCTACAATCGATTAAGGGAAAGCGCCGCCGAAAAGACTTGCAATTGGGCCACTTTTGTAGTAGAACAAACAGCGAACAAAGGCGAGACCATGAGACTGACCGGAAAACTCGATTATGTGGAAATGGCGGCGACCGGTGGAACGCTGGACAGGGTGAAGGCTTTCTACAGCGCCGCCTTTTCCTGGTCGTTCACCGATTACGGGCCAACCTATTCGGCCTTTTCGGAAGGTCTTGACGGCGGCTTCCAGGCGGATGCCGGCGAAGCAACCGCCAAGCCGCTTCCCGTGCTCTATTCCGAGGATTTGGAAGAAACCCTGGTCGCCGTCGAAACTGCCGGCGGCACACTATCCTCAAGCCGATCTTTTCATTTCCTGGCGGCAGGCGGTTTCCATTTCGTCGACCCGGCCGGCAATGAGATGGCGGTTTGGAGCGAATAGACGCCATCGCCCAACAGCAAGGGATGATATGCGAACGCCTATCTGCGGGAACCGGTGGATCAGTTCCGCGCACTGGCTATCTCGGCATTGAGCTTTCCGCCGGCTCGTCCTATAAGGCCGCGCGCAGCGGGCATGTTCCTGTTGGGGCGTAGCCAAGTGGTAAGGCATCGGTTTTTGGTACCGACAATCCCAGGTTCGAATCCTGGCGCCCCAGCCATCACATGTCGGGTCCATTCTGGGCCAGCCATGTCTCCCGGCATTTTTCCGATATTCGGGAAAGTCGATGCCGGAATCCGCAGCTTATCGCCTGGAATCCTTCCGCTACGATCAAATCCGATCAACAGCCAAGGGTGCCATAAAGATGCTGACGGATGCACAAGCCCGCGAAGCAGTGGAGCAGTATCGCGACGAAGGCTATGCGGTCGTTCGACAATTCGTCGACGGCGACGAAATGATCCGGCTGAAAAAGGAAACCGACGCCGTCTACGCTGAAGGCCTGAAGCATCACGCCACTTTCCGGCATGGAAATCTCAGTTTCCAAATCCTGCCTGAATCGGATTTTGGCCAGCGTTACGTGCTGCAGGCCTACTGGTTTTCATGGATCAACAGCTATTTTGAAAAATTTCGACGCAATCCAGACTATCTGAAGCTGCTGGAGGGCCTGATCGGCCGCGATATCCGGCAGATCGCACAACAGCTGCACTGGAAGCCGCCCGGCGCCAACGTCACTGGCTATCGCTTTCATCAAGACCTGCGTTTCCGCAACCAGAGCGCTTTCGACAATGTCGCCGATGCCACTGTGACAACGGGCCTCGCGGTCGATCGGGCGACGCTCGACAATGGCTGCCTTCAGGTCGTGCCGGGCAGCCACAAACTGGGCTATCTCGGTCTGTCGGACGAGGGGACGGGTGAACTGATGAAGGGCCTGACGGCCGAGGAAGAACTGCGCAAGGTGGGCATCGATCCATCAACCATCGTTCCGCTGGTGCTGGAGCCAGGCGACCTCGCGATGTGGGGGCTGCTGACCGTGCACGGCTCGTCACCGAACAAGTCGCAGCACGATCGAGCATTTGCGCTGTCCAGCTATGTTCGCGCCGACTCGACACAGCGCGGCGAATGGGCGTTCAGGGATGGCATTTCCGTGCCGCTCGGCGAAACGCCGACGCTTTGCAAATACGAAAAGCTCTTCGAGGAACCGGGACCGATGTACGACACTACCACTTGGTGGAAATGACGCTGCTGCGTCACGCGAAAAAAGCAGATGGGATCCGGCTTTCGCGCTGGGTCCCCGTTTGCGTTGGCAATTGCGGCGCCGGCGTCCTACGCTGTGAAGTCGGCCGACAATTCGCGGATCAGGAAATCCACGAAGGTGCGAACCTTGGCGGCGATGTAGGTGCGGTGCGGGTAGAGAGCATAGATCGGACTGGAGCCCGGACGAAACTCATCGAGTTGTACCTCCAGCCGGCCGTCCCTGATCGCAGGGTCAACCAGAAGGCTCGGCAGGTTTCCGACGCCGAAGCCGGCGATCGTCATCTGGTAGGCAGCCTCCACGCTGTTGGTCGAGATGCGTCCGCCGACGGCCGCATCGAATGCGCCCTCCGGACCGACGAATGGCCATGTGCCGAGACGCTTGGCGAAATTGCTCAGCACACACGAATGGCTTGCCAGCTCGCCTGGATGTGTCGGCCGGCCATGGTTATCCCAGTAGTCTGGTGTGGCACAGACGTAGTTGCGCACTTCGCCAAGCCGCCGCGCAATCAGAGCAGAGTCCGCCTGCTCGCCAAAGCGTATGGCGACATCATATCCCTCCTCTACAATGCCGACCACATAGCGCGCAGTGAGGTCGAATTCGATTGTAGTGAGGGGGTTCTCGCGAAGGAATTTCGGCACCAGCTTGGTGATGCGCGTGTGGCCGAGAACGTTGGAGCAAGAGACCCGGATCAGTCCGCGCGTTTCCTTATGCAGGCCACGTGTGGAATCCTGCAACTCCGAAATGTCGTCCAGCAGGGTGCGAGCACGGGGCGCATAGTCGCGGCCTGCTTCCGTGAGGCTGAGGCGTCGGGTGGTGCGGTTGATGAGCCGGACACCGAGGTCGTCCTCCAGATCCTTGACCATCCGGCTGACAGCCGTCGTCGACATGTTGAGATCGCGCGCCGCCGCCGAAAGGCTACCCAGCAGGCAGACGCGATCGAAAACGCGCATCGCCGTCAGAAGATTCATTTCGCTTTCCTTTCGGCCGGTGAGCTGTCGCATCGGCGCCGACTTCCAGAAAACAGCGAGGGACGACGGCGCGACAAGAGCATTCCACCGACTTTGGACGCGAAATCAACAATGGGAGAAACGACATGACATCCAGGCCTCTTCACCCCGCGATTGGTACGTTTGCGCAAAGCGCTAAAAACGGCACGTTGGCTCGTCGCGAGTTCCTGGCGCTCGCCAGCGCCTTCGGAGCCAGCACCGCCGTTGCCTACGGCCTTATCGGCCAGCCGGTGCCGGCACGTGCCGAAGAGGAGGCCGAGCCAAGGAAGGGAGGCACGGTCCGTGTCGCCATGCAGGTCATGGAACTGGAAGACCCGCGCAGTTTCAAAGTCTCGCAGATGGGCAATATCGCCATGCAGTTTCTCGAGCCGCTGGTGCGCTGGAAGCCGGATTTCACCTTCGAGCCAATGCTGCTTCAAAGCTGGGAGATCAATGCAGACGCGAGCGAATACGTGCTCAAGGTGCGGCCTGATGTAAAATGGTCGAATGGCGACGATTTCACAGCCGAGGACGTGGCTTTCAATATTTCGCGCTGGTGCGAGAAGGACGCCATCGGCAACTCGATGGCTGGCCGCATGACCGCGCTGATCGATCCCGAGACGAAGGTGGCACGTGCGGGCGCCGTCGAAATCCGCGATGACCATACCGTGGTCTTGAAACTGTCCCGGCCGGACATCACCATCATCCCGGCGATGACCGATTATCCGGCTCTGATCGTTCACCGCGCGTTCGATCCAGGCAAGGCCGCCCTCTCGGCCAACCCCGTCTGCACCGGTCCGTTCGAACTCAAGAAGCTCGATGTCGGCGTTGCCGCCTCCGTTCGCAGGCGGCCTGAAGGCGCGTGGTGGGGCGGCGAGGTCTTCCTCGATGGCATCGACTGGATCGACTACGGCACCGATTCGGCTTCCACCGTCTCCGCTTTCGAATCCGGCGAAATCGATCTGAACGGCCAGACGCAGTCCTATGATGTCGGCATACTCGACGGGTTCGGCCTGAAGAAATCCGAGATCGCCACCGCAGCAACACTGGTCACGCGCTGCAACGTCAATGCCAAGCCCTATGACGACAAGCGTGTGCGCAATGCCATCCAACTCGCGGTCGACAACCAAGCGGTGTTGCAGCTGGGCGCGAACGGCATGGGCATGGTGGCGCAGAACGACCATGTCGGGCCGATGCACCCGGAACATGCCGACTTGCCGCCGATCAAGCACGACCCCGCCGGAGCGAAAGCACTGCTCAAGGAAGCCGGCCAGATCGACTTCGAGTTCGATCTGATCTCGGTCGAAGCCGATTATCGCAAGGAGAGCTCCGACGTCGTTGCCCAGCAAATGCGAGATGCCGGCTTCAAAGTTAAACGCACCGTCATTCCTGAATCGGCGTTCTGGAACGACTGGACGAAATATCCGTTCGCGACGACCAACTGGAACGCCCGTCCGCTGGGCATCCAGACCTATGCAATTGCCTACCAGAGCGGCGCCGCCTGGAATGAGACCGGCTTCGCCGATCCCGACTTCGATGCCAAGGTCCAGAAGGCCAATGCCATCGCCGACGCAGACCAGCGTCGTGCCCTGATGAAGGAATTGCAGATGATCCTGCAAGACTCGGGCATTATCATCCAACCCTACTGGCGAAAACTGTTCTGCCACATGAAACCCCACGTGATGGGCTATCAGATGCATCAAGCCTACGAGCAGGATTTCACTCGGGCCTGGCTTGCTGCCTGATTGAAGAAAGTAGCCGCGAACCAGGGCGGCGCGCTTCGGTGCGCCGCCCTTTCTTGAATCCGATCACAGCGTAGGCTGCCCTAGTCTAAAAACAGTAACCCGGTGAGGTCACTCGGGCATTGTGGCGTCCGCAACGGGCATAGCAAACATACGCGACCGCACCGCCCTCGCTGTGACGGGTCCAAATCGGCCTCGCGCTGCGGACAGGCGAAAGCGCCAAGCATTTGAGGCTTGGAAGCCGTAGACTCTGCATTCGTCATCGGTAAGCTCCAGGTTCAAGGCTGGAGGTTACATTTGTCTGAACGGAGTGAAACCCGTTTTGAAAGGCAACGACTTTCCCGAAAACCGGGAAAATTTAGATGCCGCGAACCAAGAGGATCGCCTTTAAGTCGGGCCCTCGAATCCACAGGCAGCGGAACTCAGGCCGCAATCATCTTGTCGTTGCTTCCGCAGCCCATTCCGACCGGTACCAGTCGACAAATTTCTTCAGCCCATCTTCGATCGAAACGCTCGGCTTGAAGCCGAAATCGCGCTCCAGCGCTGTCATGTCGGCATAGGTCCGCTCCACGTCGCTGCTCTGCATCGGTTCGCTTTGGCGGATCGCCTTTACACCGAGCAGTTTTTCCAAAGTGTCGATGAAATCTCCCAGCCGCACCGGCCGGTTGTTGCCGACATTGTAAACCCTGCTGGGCGGAACCTCGTCCATGGGCGGCTTGTCGAGCACCGCAACAACCGCCCTCACCACGTCGTCTACATAAGTGAAATCCCGCCACATCTCGCCATCGTTGAACACCCGGATCGGCTTACCCTCGAGCATCGCCTTGGTAAATATCCAATAGGCCATGTCCGGCCGGCCCCAGGGACCGTAGACGGTGAAAAATCGCAAGCCCGTCTGTGGTACGCCAAACAGATGGGCATAGGTGTGGCTCATCAACTCGTCGGTCTTCTTGGTAGCAGCGTAAAGCGAGACGGGCCTGTCGACCTGATCGGTCTCGCTGAACGGAACCTTGCGGTTGCCGCCATAGACTGAGCTCGACGAAGCATAGACCAGATGCTCGAATCCAGGCTGTGCGCGACAGAATTCGAGGACTTCGAGATGGCCCACGACATTGGAACGGACATAGAGCCTCGGATTATCGAGTGAATGGCGCACGCCCGCCTGCGCGGCGAGGTGGACAATCCTGACTATCCCTTGTCCGCCCAAAGCGGCGGCAAGAGCGCCCTGTTCGGCAATGTCGATCTGGCGGAATGAAAAAGCCTTGTGAGTCTGCAAGCGGGCGAGACGCCCCTTTTTGAGCGTCAGGTCGTAATAATCGTTCATATTGTCGACGCCGACGACCGCTTCGCCTCTGTTCAAGAGGTGATGGCAAACGTGGCTGCCGATGAATCCCGCGGCTCCAGTCACAAGTATAGGCAACAAGGTTCTCCACGCATATGCCAGCACATGATCGCGAAATCGAGATCGATTTCCGAAAGGATCATGCGGAAAGTCAAAATGCTACATCCGAATGAAGGGAACCGACCCTTTCAGTTCGTGCTATAGTCGAGCACCCCAATAGACGCTACCGATGGCGGTTGCGGTCGACGCGTCAGCTCGCCTCGCGCATTGCCTCGGCCGCCTGCAAGTCGACCGAGACGAGTTGGCTGACGCCCTGCTCGGCCATGGTAACCCCGAACAGCCGGTTCATGCGAGCCATGGTGATCGGGTTGTGCGTGATGATGACGAAGCGCGTCTCGGTGGTGGCGGCCATCTCGTCCATCAGATTGCAGAAACGCTCGACATTGTGATCATCGAGCGGCGCGTCGACCTCGTCGAGCACGCAGATCGGTGCGGGATTGGTCAGGAACACGGCGAAGATCAGCGACATCGCGGTCAAGGCCTGCTCGCCGCCGGAAAGCAGCGTCATGGTCTGCGGCTTCTTGCCGGGCGGGCGCGCAAGGATTTCGAGGCCGGCCTCGAGCGGATCGTCGGACTCGATCAGTTGCAGTTCCGCCGTGCCGCCACCGAACAGATGCGAAAACAGCCGCTGGAAATGGCCATTGACCACCTCGAAGGCAGCCAGCAGCCGTTCGCGGCCTTCGCGGTTCAGGCTCTGGATCGCCTGCCGCAGCTTGCGGATGGCCTCGATGATGTCCTCGCGTTCGGAAACGATGGTCTCCAGCCGATCGGATAGTTCCTTCTGTTCTTCCTCGGCGCGCAGATTGACGGCGCCCAGCCGTTCGCGCTCGATCTTCAGCCGGTCGAGCTGACGCTCGATCTCGGCCATCTCCGGCATCGGACTGTCTGCCTCCAGGCCGGTGTGGCGAATGACCAGATGCGGCGGCGTGTTCAGCGTCTCCTGGATGCGCGCCTCGACTTCCAGCCGCCGCTCGTCAGCAGCGGTCAGCCGCTCTTCGGCACGGACGCGTGTTTCGCGCGCTTCGGCCAGCGACTGGATCGCAGCGGTCGCGGCCTTGTCCAGTTCGGCCTGCCGGTTCTCCGCTTCCTGCAAGCGGTCGCCCGCCGCCTGCCGCAGGCTTTCGGCCTCGGCAAGCTGCGACAGCAAAGCGCGCCGTTTGGCATCGATCTCGTCGGGCGCGTCGGCCAGTCTCTCGCGCTCGGCCTCGGCCTCGGCCTTGCGTTCGCCGAGTGCGGCGATCTGCGTCGAGGCGTTTTCGGCGCGCGCCACCCAGTTGCTGCGTTCCGCGCCGATGGCGTCGAGGCGACGCATTCGCGCTTCGGCTTCCCGCCTCAATCCCTCATGGACGGCGCGTGCATCGGCAAGGGTGGCGCGGTCGCGAGCGACGTTGGCGGCCGACTGTTCGAGCTGCAACTGCAGATCACCAAGATCGGGAGCGCTTTGCAGCAGCATCTCCGCCTCGACGAAAGCCGCCGCCGTCTCTTCATGGCTGTCGACGATACGCGCACGCGCCTCGTCAAGTGCTGCGCGTCGGCTCGACAGCTCGCCGCCGGCCTTCTCGGCCTCGGCCAGCGCATTGCGGGCAGCGTCCAGTCCATGCTGGGCGTCGCGCCCTGCCTGACGGGCGTCGCGCTCGGCTTCGGTGGCCTTGGCAAGCGCCTGCTCGGCATGGGCAAGAGCCTCTTCTGCCTGGCGCAGGATACGGGTCGCTTGGACCGCCTCGGCGTCGAGCTCGGCCAGCCGGTTTTTCTGCGCCAGCCGCTGTGCGGCCGCGGTCGGCGCGTCGGCGCTGGCGGTGAACCCGTCCCAACGCCAGAGCGCCCCTTCGCGGCTGACCAGCCGCTGCCCGGGAGCAAGCAGCGCCTGCAGCCGCTTTCCGTCGCCGGCCTCGACGATGCCGATCTGCGCCAATCGGCGGGCCAGTTGCGCCGGCGCGCGCACCACACTGGCAAGGCTCATGATGCCTTCGGGCAGAGCGGCGTCGCCGGACTTAACCTCGCTCTGGCCCCAATGCACCGGCGCGCTGCGGTCGAGCGGCACGTCGAGATCTTCGCCGAGGGCCGCACCCAGCGCCGTCTCGTAGCCGCGCTCGACGCTGATCTGCTCCAGGACGGAGGGGAAGAGGTCGCCGCTCGCGGCATTCAGGATCTTGGCCAGCGTGCGGGCCTCGGTCTCGATCCGCGCCAGCTCGGCCTTTGCATCCTGAACCGGCGGGCGAGCAGCACTTTCCGCCGCGCGCGCCTCGGCGACAGCCTGTTCGGTGGCAATCGCGGCGGCTTCGGCCTCATCGAGCAGCCCCAGGGCCTGCTCGACCAGAAGCCGCTTCTCGGCGGGATCGGGCAGGCCGGCGACCTTGGAGGCGATGTCGGACAATTCCCGATCAACGTCGGCGAGCTGGCGGGCGAAACGGTCGCGGCGCTCAGCAGTGTCACGCAGCGTTCGTTCGATCTGGTTGCGCGAGGCGGCGGCCTCGGCCCGTTCAGCGGTCAGTGCGGCGAGCTTGGCTTCACTCGCGGCAAGGATCGACGCTGCTTGTTCGAATGCAGCGCGGGTGCTGGCCTCGCGCTCACCAGCACCGGCGTTTTCTGTATTGAGGGCGGCTTCTTCGGTGGCGAGACGCTCGAGGATATCCGCATTGTCGCGGACCATCCGCTCTTCGCGCTCGATGTCGCCGTCGAGCTGCTGGAGCCGGCGGTCGAGTTCCACCTGGCGGGCGCGGATGCGGCCCGCTTCCTCCTCGATCTGCGTCTTGGCGATCGACAGGCGCTGGAAGGCGGCAGCAGCGGCGGCTTCCGCGTCGCGCAGATCCGGCAGCCGATGGGCGCCGATCCCTTGCTCCCTGGCGGCAGCCATCTGGGCAGCAGCGCGGTCGCCAACCAGTGCCGTGGCAATTGCCAGCGCCGAGCGCGCCTCGGCTTCCTGGGTTTTGGCCAGTGTCCAGCGCAAATGCAGCAGCGTTGCTTCCGCCTTGCGGATATCAGCGGACAGGTTCTTGAACCGCGACGCCTGGCGGGCCTGCCGTTTCAGGCTTTCGATCTGGCTTTCCAGTTCGCCGACGACGTCGTCCAGCCGTTCCAGATTCTGTTCGGCCGCCTTCAGCCGCAGTTCGGCCTCGTGGCGGCGTGTATGCAGGCCCGAAATTCCGGCCGCCTCTTCCAGAAGCGCACGGCGCGCCTGTGGCTTTGCCTGGATCAGCTCGCCGATGCGGCCCTGTCCGACCATCGAAGGCGAGCGCGCGCCGGTCGACTGGTCGGCGAAAAGCAGCTGCACGTCCTTGGCGCGGGCTTCCTTGCCGTTGATGCGGTAGAGCGAACCCGCCTCGCGCTCGATGCGGCGCGAAACCTGCAACTCGTCCGCGTCGTTGAAGGCCGAGGGCGCAGTGCGGTCGCTGTTGTCGAGGAAAAGCGTGACTTCAGCGGTGTTACGGGCCGGACGCGTTCCCGACCCGGAAAAGATCACGTCGTCCATACCGGACGCGCGCATGTTCTTGTACGAGCTTTCGCCCATCACCCAGCGCAAAGCCTCGACAAGGTTCGATTTGCCGCAGCCGTTCGGTCCGACGATGCCGGTCAGGCCGCGTTCGATGACGAACTCACCGGGTTCGACGAAGGACTTGAAACCGAGCAGGCGAAGGCGCGAGAACTTCATTCGCGCCGCCCCATGGCCAAATCCCGCAAAAGTGTTCCGCGGTCTTGCGACAAGAATCCACGGCACGACAAAAAGTCGCGCACGCCGAAGCGCAGCCGCTTCGGCGCCGCCGAAACGTCAGAGCAGAGGGTCGATGATGGCCGATATTTCCTCAATCGACAGCGCCCCCTTGTAGGTCTTCCCGTTGATAAAGAAGGTCGGCGTCGAGTCGACCTTGAATTCATCGGCGCCGCGCTTCTGGACCGATCTCACATCGTCCAGAAGTTTCTGGTCCGTCAAGCAGGCCTCGAAGGACTCCTGTGTAAAACCGGCCATCTTGGAGATTTGCAGCAGAGCATCCTTGGTATTGGCAACGCCTGCCCAGTTCGCCTGCTGCCTGAACAGAACGTCCACCATTGGGAAATAATTGTCCTTGGAGCAGCGCGCCAGCATGAAGCCGGCTTCGGCGCTGGGGTCGAACGGAAATTCGCGCAGGATAAGGCGAGCCTTACCGGTGTCGATATATTTCGTCTTCAGCTCCGGGAGCGTGGTTTCGTGGAAATGCGCGCAGTGCGGGCAGGTCATCGAGGCATATTCGACGATGGTGACCTTGGCGTCGTCCTTGCCCAGTTGCTCGTCGGGCAATGCGCCGGGCTTCAGCAAGGCCGCCATGTCCACCGTGCCTTGGGCCTCGGGCGCCTTGACCGCGGCCGGAGTGGTCGGCTTCGCCGGATCGGCCGGCTTCATCGCGTCGGCAGGAGCCGCAGGCGTCGCATCCTGCGCCACGGCTTTCTCGCCCGAATCGCTGCAAGCGGCGAGCAGAGCCACCGCCGGAATGGCGGCCAGCGATGACAGCAGATTTCTGCGGGACAAAGGACGGGGCATACGAATCACCTGACAATGGTTGGATTTTGCAATGCAAAGGCTAGAAAAGGCGAGAGTTGGCGCGAATTAAGGCATAGCCATCCCCATTCCAATGGCCAAATCTTGGGTACGCGATCACGAAACCGCGAGATTATACTTTCTTTTGACCGAGAATGGTGGCGCCCAGGCGCTCCAGCGAAGCGCGAACGCCGTCATCCTCGATCATTCCGACGGCGCCTGACAGCTTCGCCTTCTCGGCCGCGGTCAGCGGCCGCAAGCTTGGTTTAGGCCGCCCTTGGTCCGCCGTCACCGGCTTTTGCACGATTCTGATGCGGCCGATAGCGTTGAAGCCGAGGAAGGCGTTGACCCTGTTGATGATCTCACCGGTCTCGTGCTGCAAATGGAGCGCGGCCACGCCTTCGCAGGCGATGACCAGCACCGCCGGCTCGAACGGATCGTCTTCATGCATGCGGCGCGGCCACTGGATCTTTTCAGGGCGCGACCGGCTGGCGAGCCGCGGCCCGGCAATCTCTTCCCATGACTGGACGAGGCCGATCGACATGCCGGCCCGCTTGCGCAACACCGGATCGAGGATCTCGGTTGCGAGATCGCTCACCGGAACGGGATTGCCGAAGGGCCTTTTCCCTGCCATGTGCGTTCTCCAGTCACGACCATCACCACATATCGGTTAGGCCAGTCCTCGATCAATGGCACTGCACGACCAGACCCGCAAGACCACATCCGGAGATACCAGCAAAGCTGGATCCGGAGACAGCGGCGAGATCGCGTCCCAGCTGCTCGGCTGGTACGATGCGCATCATCGAGATTTGCCGTGGCGCATTGCACCGCGCGAGCTGGCACGCGGCATACGGCCAGATCCCTACCGCGTCTGGCTATCCGAAGTCATGCTGCAGCAGACCACGGTCGAAGCGGTCAAATCCTATTTCCGGGCCTTTGTCCAGAAATGGCCTGATGTCGATGCACTGGCCGCTTCACCGACCGAGGATGTCATGAAGGCATGGGCCGGGCTCGGCTATTATTCCCGCGCGCGCAACCTCAAGGCCTGCGCCGATCTCGTCGCACGGCAAGGCGGCAGGTTTCCAGATACGCTAGCTGGCTTGAGAGAGCTGCCTGGCATCGGCGCCTACACGGCAGCGGCGATCGCAGCGATCGCCTTCGACCAGCCAGCCGCGGTCGTCGATGGCAATGTCGAGCGGGTCGTTTCCCGGCTGTTCTCGATTGCCACACCGCTGAGCGAAGCCAAGGGCGACATACGCGCCTATGTCGAGCGCATGGTTCCCGCGACCCGACCGGGCGATTTCGCCCAGGCGATGATGGATCTGGGCGCGACGATCTGCACGCCGCGCCGGCCGCGCTGTATGCTGTGCCCGCTGCGCGAGGATTGCAGCGCCACTGTTTCCGGCGATCCCGAACGCTTCCCTGTGCGCCTGCCGAAGGGCGAGAAACCATTGCGGCGTGGGGCTGCCTTCGTTGCCGTACGCGATGACGGCGCCGTCCTTTTGCGCAAACGCGCGGATAAAGGCCTGCTTGGCGGCATGACCGAGGTGCCGACGACCGACTGGACCGCACGGGTCGACGGCGCCACCACGGACGCAGCGGCACCCTTCCCTGGCAACTGGCGGCCAGCCGGGCGGATCGGCCATGTCTTCACCCATTTCGCGCTCGAACTCGAGGTCTTCAAAACGGTGACCGATGGCGCCGCCCCAGACGGGCATTTCTGGTCGCTGGTCCATGAAATTTCCGGGGAAGCGCTGCCCAGTGTCATGAAAAAGGTAATCGAAGCGGCGATACCGGGCGCGACGAAGAAGCCGCGCCCGCATTGAATCGCCTCACATTTGAATCGCATTGAACGAGGACAAGAATGACCGAGATCCGCCACATCGTTTTCGACATCGGCAGAGTGCTGATCCACTACGATCCGAACTTGCCCTTCAGCCGTCTCATTCCGGATGCCGAGGAGAGAAAGTGGTTCTTCGACAATGTCTGCACGCACGACTGGAACATCGAGCAGGATCGTGGACGGACCTGGGAAGAAGCCGAGACGCTGCTGATCGCCGAACATCCGGACCACGCCGAAAACATCCGCAGCTTCCGCCGCCTCTGGCACGAGATGGTGCCGCATGCCTATGAGGACAGCGTTGAGATCATGGAGAAGCTGATCGAGAGCGGCCACGACGTCACCATGCTGACCAATTTTGCCGCCGACACGCTTGCCGAAGCCCGGCAGCGCTTCGACTTTCTCAACCGTCCGCGCGGGGTGACCATTTCGGGCGAGATCGGCCTGATCAAACCGGATCGCGGCATCTACGACCATCACGTCGCCGCCTTCGGCCTCGAGCCAGCGGCCACGCTGTTCATCGACGACAGCCAGAAGAACGTCGACGGCGCCAGGGCGGCCGGCTGGCAGTCGGTGCTGTTCACCGACGCCAAGACGCTCGAGGCAGACCTCAAAGGGCTGGGGATCAGAGTGTGATTTGAATCACTTCGACAGGCCGATGATAACCCGCTTTAAGGTGGCAGATAGATAGGATCCGTTCGTCAGGCCCAAGCGCAATCGGGGTGAGTTACAGGCGACATAGCACGCAAGGCCCGAGGTATCGAAGATATCCCACTCTTTCGTCATGACGGGTTGTTGGTCATGAGCAGAATGTGTATATTTAGTCCAATTTATACACATCGAGTATAGCCATGCGAACCAACATCGAACTTGACGACAAACTGATCACGGAGGCCATGGCCGCCTCCGGTCTCAAGACGAAGAAAGCGACGATCGAGGCGGCTTTGCGCACTCTGATACGCCGGCACCGGCAAGATATGGCTATCGCCGCACTTGCTGGCGCCGGCTGGGACGGCGATCTTGAGACCATGCGGGAAGGTCGTTCGCCCGATCAGCGTCGATGATCGTTGTCGACAGTTCCGTCTGGATCGCCCATCTCCGCAATACGGACAGCGTCTCGGTAGGTAAGCTCAGGCATCTCGACGACACTCAGGAGATTCTGGTCGGAGACTTGATCCTGCTGGAGGTGTTACAAGGCGCGCGCAACGAACCGCATGCCCAACTGATCGAGCGGAACCTTCGACAGTTCGCTATTGTGCCGATGCTGGATCCGGGGACGGCAGTCGAAGCTGCCCGAAACTACCGCATGCTCCGGCAGCGGGGCATCACCATCCGCAAGACAATCGATATGATCATCGGCACATTCTGCATCCAAGGCGGACACGCGCTGCTGCATGATGACCGAGACTTCGATCCGATGGTTCAACACCTCGGTCTGCAACTCGCTTGACGACGATCCGACGACGGGGACTGGCGGAACGCTTCGCGGCACCTCTCGGTCAAGGAAGCGCAATCCTGCATCCTTCGGAAACCATGTGCAACGAAATCGCCATAGCGGTTATGTCAGGCCCCTGCCCGCTCCATGCCGAGACGGGCGATGCGGCGAAGCTCGTCGATCGGAGTCAGGCCGCCGCTGCGCTCATAATGCCAGAAGGTCCAGCCGTTGCAGGCGTCCAGTCCTTGCACTTCAGCGCCGATCTTGTGGATCGATCCGGCGCTGTCGCCGATCGCCACCGTGCCATCGGCGCGCACCCTGGCCGCCCAGCGTTTCTTGGCGTCATAGAGCGTGGCACCCGGCAGCATCAGCCCGGTGTCGATGAGGCTGACGAAGGCAACGCGCGGCTCGGCGCGCTTGCCGGTAAGCACGGTAAGATCAGCGCGGTCCAGCGGCCGGACTGCATCGATGCGCTCGTTGGCGGCGTCGATATAGGCCTGCTCGCGCTCGATGCCGACGAAATGGCGACCAAGACGCTTGGCCACCGCGCCGGTGGTGCCGGAGCCGAAGAAGGGATCGAGCACGATATCGCCGGGTTTCGTCGAAGCCATCATGATGCGGGCGAGCAGCGCTTCGGGCTTTTGGGTCGGATGCAGCTTGTCGCCATTTTCGTTTTTCAGGCGCTCGGCTCCGGTGCAGATCGGAAACAGCCAGTCGGAACGCATCTGGATGTCGTCGTTCGATGCCTTCAGCGCCTCGTAGTTGAAGGTGTAGCTCTTGCCCTTCTGGTCGCGCGAGGCCCAGATCATCGTTTCATGGGCGTTCTGGAAGCGGCGGCCGCGGAAATTCGGCATCGGATTGGTCTTGCGCCAGACGACGTCGTTGAGGATCCAAAATCCTAGATCCTGCATCTTGGCGCCGACCCTGAAAATGTTGTGGTAAGAGCCGATAACCCAAATGGTGCCGTTGGGCTTCAGCACGCGGCGCGCCGCCAGCAGCCAGGCGCGGGTGAAGGCGTCGTAGACCTCAAAACTGGCGAATTGGTCCCAGTCGTCGTCGACGGCATCGACCTTGGACTGGTCGGGCCGGTGCAGATCGCCGTCGAGCTGCAGATTGTAGGGCGGATCGGCAAAGATTACGTCGATGGATTTTTCGGGCAGCCGGTCAAGCGCCGCGACGCAATCACCCTTCAGGATCGTATCCAGCCATTCGGATTGTTGGGGAGCATGGGAAAGTTCGTCGAGAAGACGCACGGCAGACATTTGACACCCAAAGCACGCGTTACTGTTTACTCCCTGTTATGGTTACCGATCAGCGTAAATATTCGGTGAAGGCCTGGGGTGCGGACCCCAGGTAATTTGCGAAGACCGGGCTGTTGGTGTATGTCGCGCCGCCTGAGCGTCTCAGCCCTCCCCTCCCGCTTTCCGGATCGCCATGCCCCAGCCAGACCTTGTCATCTTCGATTGCGACGGCGTGCTCGTCGATTCCGAAATCATCGCCGCGCGCGTCGACGCCGAGCTGCTGACCTCAGCCGGATATGAAATATCGGCTGAGGAGATTTCCGAAACCTACGCCGGGCTGACCTTCAAGGACATCATGATGCGGGTAGAGGAGAAGTCCCGCATCCCGTTCCAGGCTTCACTGATCGACAGGGAGGAAGAATTGGTCGACCGCCGGCTGCGCAGCGACGTGCGAGCCATTGACGGCGTGCACGAGGCGGTCGCCGCGGTGACTGCGCCGCACTGCATCTGCTCGAATTCGCGCACCGGGCGGATCGAATTCATGTTGGAGAAGGTGCGTCTGCTGCCGTTTTTCACCGGGCGCATTTTTTCCTCGCTGGAAACGCCGAGCGGAAAATCGAAGCCGGCGCCCGACGTGTTTCTCTTTGCTGCGGAAAAGCTCAAGGCCGACCCGGCGAACACCTTCGTCATCGAGGATTCCGTGCACGGCGTCACCGGCGCCAGAACAGCCGGCATGCGCGTGATCGGCTTCACCGGAGCGGCGCACAGCTATCCCGGCCATGCGGATGCGCTGACCGAGGCCGGCGCCGAAACGGTGATCCGTCGCTGGGCGGAACTGAAAAGCGTGATCGCCGCCCTGTCCGAATGGTCGGATGCGTGATGCAGACGCTTCAGGCTGGAAATGGCTTCACGCCGCCGCTATTCGGCCGCGGCAATCTTCTTCCTGTCGGTCTTCTTCGCCGGGCCTTCGTCATAGCCGGCGAACGCCTGATAGTTCTGCGCAGTGGGCTCGGGAACGACGACGTTCGAATCGGTGAAGACGAACTGGGTTGCACTTGAGGGATTGGTAACCTGGACCTGATGTTGGTGAAGCTGCGAGTAAAGGACCTCGGTGCCATGCATCACGGCGACACGGATCGGCATTGTAATCGTGCCCGGGCTGAACATCGGTCCCGGAACGACCTTGCCGGCGACCGCGATCTTCATCGACAAAGAACCGTTGGCGCGGCTGCAGTCGCGGGTCACGTCGGTGATCGAGGCCTGGTAGATGATCTTCGCGGAATCATCCTGCTGCTCGCTGCCCGCGTCGAGCGCGGCGGCTTCGGCATCCTGAGCGGCGGCTTTTTTCTTGGGCTTCTGACTGCCCTTGGCATAGGTGTTGAAGAAAGCGGTGCCGTCGCGCAGCGTCACTTTCGGACAATAGGCCTGCAATTGGCTGGCAAGAACCTTCGGGTCCGGAGGTGGAGGCGGTGTCGTGTCCTTCTTTCCGAAGCCGAGCATGCCGTTGCCGCCTGATTGGCAGCCGGCGGCGGTAAGCATAAAGCCGGTGAGCGCCAGACCCGCAACAAGACGAACGTTGAATGAATGAAACGCCATCAACTGCACTTCCCTCTCGCAAAGCGGGTGACGTATATCAACCGCGCGGCAAAAATGCGACTGAGCAAGTGCCGAAATTAACCACTTTGCCGCGGATGAAGCCGCCCGGCAGCAATGGAAATGTGACGATGCGATATGTGAGTACCCGCGGCGAAGCGCCCATGCTTGGATTTTCCGACGCGGTGCTGACAGGTCTGGCGCGTGATGGCGGCCTTTATCTGCCTGACACGTGGCCGCAGTTTTCGACGGCAGAGATCCGCGCCATGCGCGGCCTTGCCTATCCTGACCTAGTCATCCGCGTGCTGTCGCCGTTTCTCGGCGATGAGATCGCGATGCCGGTGTTCGAGCGCTTGGTGCGCGAAGCCTATGCGACCTTCCGCCACGAGGCGGTCTGCCCGCTGGTGCAGACCGGCTCGAACATCTTCGTTCTGGAACTCTTCCATGGGCCGACACTTGCCTTCAAGGACGTCGCCATGCAGCTTCTCGCCCGGCTGATGGACCATGTGCTTGCCGAACGCGACCAGCGCGCCACCATTGTCGGCGCTACATCAGGCGATACTGGCGGGGCTGCCATCGACGCTTTCGCCGGGCGCAATCGCACCGACATCTTCGTCCTGTTCCCGCATGGCAAGGTCTCGCCGGTGCAGCAGCGGCAGATGACGACATCCACCGCCGCAAACGTCCATGCACTGGCGGTCGAAGGCAATTTCGACGATTGCCAAAGCCTGGTGAAGGACATGTTCAATGATCACGGTTTTCGCGACCGGGTGTCGCTGTCCGGCGTCAATTCGATCAATTGGGCCCGCATCATGGCCCAGATCGTCTATTATTTCTCATCGGCGCTGTCGCTCGGCGCGCCCGACCGGCCGGTTTCCTTCACGGTGCCGACCGGCAATTTCGGCGACATCTTCGCTGGTTACGCCGCCAAGAAGATGGGGCTGCCGATCGAGCGTCTGATCATCGCGACTAATGACAACGACATTCTGGCGCGCACGCTGTCGAGCGGCGAATACCGCACGAAAGGGGTCTTTTCGACCACCTCGCCGTCGATGGACATCCAGGTCTCGTCGAATTTCGAGCGCTTGCTGTTCGAGGCGGCAGGCCGCGATGCCTCGGCCGTGCGGCGCTATATGAGTGGCCTCAAGCAATCCGGCGCCTTTGCCATCGAAGCGGGCGAGATCGCCAGGATCCGCTCCGAATTCGATGCCGGCCGCTCGACGATGGACGAAGTCGCCGCCACGATCCGCTCGACGCTCGCAGCCAGCGGCTATCTGCTCGACCCGCACACGGCCGCGGCCATGCATGTTGCAGCTGCCAAGGCCACCAATGCAGTGCCCATGGTGGTGCTGGGCACCGCCCATCCGGCGAAGTTTCCGGCCGCCGTCGAAGCCGCCAGCGGCGTCTCGCCTGCCCTGCCCGCATGGCTAGGAGGGTTGATGACGTCAGAGGAAAAATACACGGTACTTCCATCCGACCTGAAAATGGTGGAAGATTATGTTAGCCGTCACACGCGGGCGGCAAGTTAGGGAGTATTTGCTATATGGGTGTTGAGGTAAGCCGTCTGTCGAACGGCCTGACAGTCGCCACCGAAACCCTTCCAAGCCTCGAATCCGTCGCTCTTGGCGCCTGGGTCAAATCAGGCGCCCGCAACGAGCGTATCGAAGAGCACGGAATGGCCCACCTGCTTGAACATATGGCGTTCAAGGGAACCAGAAGGCGCAGCGCCTTCGAGATTGCCTCGGAAATCGAGGATGTCGGTGGCGAGATCAATGCCGCTACCAGTGTCGAGACCACCTCCTACTATGCCAGGGTGCTGAGCGACGACGTGCCCCTGGCCGTCGATATCCTCTCCGACATCCTGCAGGAATCCGAGTTCGACCCGCAAGAGCTGGAGCGCGAGCAGCATGTGATCCTGCAGGAGATCGGCGCCGCGCACGATACGCCCGACGATATCGTCTTCGACCGTTTCACCGAGACGGCTTTCCGCCACCAGACGATCGGACGCTCCATCCTCGGCACGCCTGAGACCGTCAAATCGTTCACCTCGAAGCAATTGCACAAATTCATCGAACGGCAATATGGCGCCGAGCGCATGGTGGTCGTCGCCGCAGGCGACATCAAGCACGACAATTTCGTGCGCGAGGTCGAGAAGCATCTCGGCGGTTTCCGCAGCAAGTCCGACAACACGATGCCGGAATATGCGCAATATGTCGGCGGCGATTTCCGCGAGGACCGCGACCTGATGGACGCGCAGATCGTGCTGGGGTTCGAGGGCCGCGCCTATCATGTGCGTGACTTCTACGCCTCGCAGGTCCTTTCGATGATCCTTGGCGGCGGCATGTCGTCGCGTCTTTTCCAGGAGGTCCGCGAAAAGCGCGGGCTGTGCTATTCGGTCTATGCCTTCCACTGGGGTTTTTCCGACACCGGCATATTCGGCGTCCATGCCGCGACCGGACAGAGCGACATCGCCGAATTGGTGCCGGTGGTCATCGACGAGTTGCAGAAGGCCGGCGAAAACATACTGCAGGAAGAACTCGACCGGGCGCGCGCCCAGTACCGCGCAGGCCTGATCATGTCCGCCGAAAGCCCGGCCAGCCGCGCTTCGCAGATCGCCCGGCAAATGCTTCTGTTCGGCCGGCCGATCGCCAAGGAAGAGCTGATGGAACGGCTGGCGGCGCTGACGGTCGAGCGGCTGACGGACCTGTCGTCACGACTGTTTTCGACCAAGCCGACGCTAACCGCCGTCGGACCAGTGGGCACACTCGCTCCCTATGAGGCGATCCTCGACTCGCTTTCGGGCACCCAGACCACGGCCCGAAAGCTCGCCGGCTAAGCCCATCAAAGCGCCATGTTCGCGCTCCCTTTCTTTCGCCGCGACCTGCCGGCACTGAAGGGCGACCGGGTCACGCTGCGCGTGCCGCTGACCAACGACTATCGCGAATGGTCGGTGCTGCGCGGAGAGAGCCGCGCCTTCCTGGAGCCGTGGGAGCCGCGATGGAACCCCGACGAGCTCGACCGCACGGCCTGGCGGCATCGCCTCAGCCGCTACCGCGAAGATTACGCGCAGGGAACGGCCATAGCCTTCTTCATCTTCGAGAAGAACAGCGGCAAGCTTGTCGGCGGAATCACCCTCGGCAATATTCGCCACGGCGTCGCGCAAAGCGGCCACATCGGCTACTGGATCGGCGAGCGCTACAGCGGCCGTGGTCTGATGACCGACGCGGTCAAGTTGGTGACGCGTTTCGCCTTCGATACGCTGAGGTTGCACCGGATCGAAGCTGCCTGTATTCCCGACAACGCCCGGTCGATCCGCGTGCTTGAAAAAGCCGGATTCCGGCGCGAAGGACTTCTGCGATCCTATCTCAGGATCAACGGCATGTGGCAGGACCATTACCTCTACGCCCGGATCGAGGACGATCCGCCGGGCGCGGGAACGAAGGACTGATTTTTGACGAATTTCCTGCGAATCGGGTCGCTGTTCGCCTTTATCCTGACGGCAATCGTCACGCTCTGCGCGGCGTCCTCGGCCTTCGCGGTCGAACCGATCAAGATCGCTCGCGACGACGTGGCGCTCGACCTTTCAGGCGCCGTCGAAATCTACCGTAATCAGGGCGAGAATTTCCAGGTATCGACCGCGCCGGGACCGGATGGCATCGTGCGGCGCATCGAGGTCGAGGCCAATGATGCGCGCTCGACCGGCGACTGGGCGGTGTTCGCGCTTGCCAACACCACCGACCAGCAGCTCGACAGGCTGATCGTCGCACCGCATTTCCGGCTGGTGAATTCCGGCATCTTCTGGCCGGATCTCGGCTCGACCCGCATTGCCGCGATCACGCCCAGCGAGGGCTTCGCGCTTGACCGCCAGACCAGCCCCGACGCCGATGTGTTCCGGGTGACGCTGAATCCCGGAACTGTGATCACCTTCATTGCCGAACTTGCCTCGCCCAAACTGCCGCAGGTCTATCTGTGGGATCCGGAATCCTACAAGGACTCGGTCAATTCCTACACGCTGTTTCGCGGCATCGTGATCGGCATCGCCGGCCTTCTGGCGCTATTCCTGACCATCCTTTTCGTCGTCAAGGGAACCTCGATGTTCCCGGCAACCGCAGCACTCGCCTGGGCGGTGCTCGCCTATATCTGCATCGATTTCGGCTTTCTCAACAAGGTCCTGGAAATATCGCCCGGCAACGAGCAAATGTGGCGAGCCGGAACGGAAGTGGCGCTTGCGGCGACCTTCGTGGTGTTCCTGTTCGCCTATCTTAACCTAAACCGATGGCATGGCCATTTCAGCTACGGTGCGCTGGTCTGGATCCTGGGGCTGGTGCTGATCGCAGGCGTCGCAATCGTCGATCCGGCGGTCGCCGCCGGCATCGCCAGGCTGTCCTTCGCCGCCACCGCCCTGACCGGCCTCGGCCTTATCATCTTCCTCGGCATACGCGGCTACGACCGTGCCATCATGCTGGTGCCCAGTTGGGTCATGGTCTTGTTGTGGCTATGCGGGTCGTGGATGGCGATCACCGGCATGCTCGACAACGACATCGCCCAGCCTGCGTTGGGCGGCGGACTGATCCTCATCATCCTGCTGATCGGCTTCACCGTTATGCAGCACGCCTTTGCCGGCGGCGCGCTGCACCAGGGCCTGTTCTCCGATCTCGAACGACAGGCGCTGGCCGTCGCCGGATCGGGCGACACGGTGTGGGACTGGGACGTGATGCGCGACCGCGTCGTCACCAGGCCGGATGTCAGTATCCAACTTGGCCTTGCGCCCGACAGCCTGGGCGGGGCCGCCCGCAATTGGCTGCCGGTGCTGCATGCCGACGATCGCGACACGTTCCGCACCACGCTTGACGTGGTGCTCGAACACCGGCGCGGCCGGGTGTCGCAGAATTTCCGCCTGCGCGGCGCCGACGGGCACTATCACTGGTTTTCGTTGCGCGCCCGGCCGGTGATCGGATCGGACGGCGAGGTCATCCGCTGCGTCGGCACCATGGTCGACGTGACGGAGCAGAAGAAGTCGGAAGAGAGGCTGCTGCACGATGCCGTGCACGACAATCTGACCGGCCTGCCGAACCGGGAATTGCTGATGAACCGGCTGGAGGCGATCATCTCGATCGCGCGCACGGAAGAGAAGGTACGCCCAACCGTTTTCGTCATCGACATCGACCGGTTCAAGCAGGTCAATGACGGGCTCGGCATCTCGGCCGGCGATACGATCCTGCTGACCATTGCACGCCGGCTGCACCGGCTGCTCAAGCCGAAGGATTCGCTGTCGCGCTTTGCCGGCGATCAGTTCGCGCTGATGCTGCTTTCCGAACAGGACCCCGCCCGCATCGCGGCGGTCGCCGACGCCATCAAGCATGCGATCAACAATCCGATCACCTTTGCCAAACGCGAGATCGTGCTGACCGCCTCGATCGGGCTGGTCACCTGGACCTCGGCGCAGAGTTCGGCCGAGGACATGGTCAAGGACGCCGAGCTTGCCATGCACCAGGCCAAGCGCTTCGGCGGCGACAGGATCGAGCCGTTCCGCCCCGCCTTCCGCACCGTCGGCACCGACCGGCTGCAGTTCGAGTCCGACCTGCGCCGCGCCATCGAACGGCGCGAATTCACACTCGCCTACCAGCCGATCGTGCGGCTGGAAGATGGCAGTGTTGCCGGTTTCGAGGCGCTTTTGCGCTGGGACCATCCGCGCCGCGGCATGATCCCGCCGGGCGATTTCATCCCGGTCGCCGAGAGCTGCGGCCTGATCGTGCAGCTTGGCTTGTTCGCCATGCAACAGGCCGCCGAAGATCTGGCGGGTTGGCAAAAGCAGATCGGCGACGTGCCGCTGTCGGTTTCGGTCAACCTGTCCAGCCGTCAGCTCATCCGCCGCGATCTGGTCAGCGACGTCCGCTCGGTGATCGCGCGAGCCAATCTGAAGCCGCGCTGCTTCCGGCTCGAACTCACCGAATCGCTGGTGATGGACAATCCCGAGCAGACAGCGCATGTGCTGAACAAGCTAAAAAAGCTTGGTATCGGCCTGTCGCTGGACGATTTCGGCACCGGTTACTCGTCGCTGGCCTATCTGACGCGCTTCCCCTTCGACACGATCAAAATCGACAAGAGCTTTGTCGATGATGCGACGCCGAAGCGCGCGGTGCTGCTCAAATCCATGGTTAATATGGCGCATGAACTCGGCCTATCGGTCGTGGCCGAAGGCATTTCGGACGAAAGCGATGCGCTCGAACTGCGCCAGATGGGCTGCGAATATGTGCAGAGCTTCATGTTCGGCGCGCCGATGCCCGGCGATCAGGTGCTGAAGACACTGAAGGAACAGTATCCGCTGACTCAGGCTTGATGAAATTCAGGCGTGACCAGCCGCCAGGCTGAGATGCGCGAGGTCGATACCGATCGAAGCGAGAATCCGGTCGTATTTGCGCTCTATATCGGTATCGAACAGAAGTTCCGCACTTGCCGGGCAGGTCAGCCAGCCGTTCTCGGCGATTTCGCTTTCCAGCTGGCCCGCGCCCCAGCCCGAATAGCCAAGCGCCATCAGCGCGTGCCGGGGGCCGCGGCCGGACGAAATGGCGCGCAATATGTCAACGGTCGCGGTCAGGCAGATGTCATCGGAGACGGTCAGCGACGATTCCACCCGATAGTCGCCAGAATGCAGGACGAAGCCGCGGCTGCGGTCCACCGGTCCGCCGTTGCGCACGACGAAATCGCGGGCCTGCGCGGGCAAGCGGATCGCCTCCTGCTCGTTCATGATGCCGAGTTGCACGAGAAGATCCGGAAACAGCATCTGCTGCGTCTGGTTGATGATCAGACCCATCGCGCCTTCGTCGCTGTGCGCGCAAATGTAGATGACGGAGCGCGTGAAGCGGTCGTCCTTCATGCCAGGCATGGCAATCAGAAACTGATCGTCGAGAAAGCCGCGTCCTGCGACCATCCTCTTGTGGCGCAACAAGTCCATACCGGGAGCGTAACGCGTTTCTGGAGCGCCGAAAAGATGCGCCGCGCGCGATTTGACCTCAGCTGCGCATCTAAGGTCACGCCAAGCCGTGCCCGAGGTCACGCAAATATGATAACAGCGACGCCATGAAATCATTGCGCAGCCATGAACGGACGCTCAAATCACCGCCATGCAAAGCTTGAAAATCCTGCTGCTCGGCGCTGCCATTGGATGTGGAACCGGCCTTCCCGCCGCAGCCTCCTCGTCGATCTGGTACAACACCGAAGGCGGCAAAGTGCGGCTTCTGACCAGCGGCAAGCCCGACGAAGCCGGACGTATCCATGGCGTCCTCGACATTGCGCTCAAGCCCGGCTGGAAAACCTACTGGCGCGATCCGGGCGACGCGGGCGTGCCGCCGCAAATCGATATCTCGGCCAGCACCAACATTGCCAACGCGACGCTTTCGTTTCCGCCGCCCCAGCGCCACGACGAAGGCTACGGCAAATGGGCCGGCTATGACCATCCGGTTTCGCTGCCGGTGACGTTCACGCTGTCGGCGCCGAACGAGCCAGCTGTCATCGACGCCGACATCTTTCTCGGCATTTGCGAGACGATCTGCATCCCGGTACAGACGAAGCTGACCGTCGATCCGGCCTCCGATCCGGACAATGTCGAAGACGCTGCGCTGGTGAAGGCGGCGCTGGCAACCCTGCCTGTCCCCGCAAGGCCCGATTTCGGCGTCGACGTCCTGCCGGGCGACCACGAGACACTGATTGTCGAGGCGAGCTTTCCGGGCAATCCGGAGGCGGCGGATTTCTTCGTTGCGGGCGAGCGGGATTACATGTTCGGCGTGCCGGCTCGCAGTGAAAAGGACGGCAAGCTGGTGTTCACCGTGCCGATCCTCGACAGGCCGACGACAACGCCGACGGATGGCGGACTTTACTACACGCTGACAACTGGAGCCGGCGCGGTCGAGGGACTGCTGCCATTCCCTTGATACCGATCAGAGGATGTTCAGTTCGAACACCCTATGATCCAGGCGCCCCTGACGGTTGCGGGAAAGGCCTGAGTTCGCTATCGCAAGGATACTCCCTTCCATTTGGCAAATGAGGACCATCATGACGATTGCCGTTGGCGACAAACTGCCCCAAGCGACCTTCAAGACGATGACTGCCGACGGGGCAAAACCGATCACGACGGCCGAGATTTTCTCGGGAAAGAAGGTAGTGCTGTTCGCCGTTCCAGGCGCTTTCACGCCGACGTGCAGCAACAATCATCTGCCTGGCTACCTGGATAATTACGACGCCATCCTGGCGCGCGGCGTCGACACCATCGCCGTGGTTGCCGTCAACGACGTTCACGTCATGGGGGCTTGGGCCCGCTTCAGCGGCGGCGAAGGCAAGATTCTCTATCTTGCCGACGGCAATGGCGACTTCGCCAAGTCGATCGGCCTCGACGCCGACCTCTCCGGCGGCGGCATGGGACTGCGTTCGAAACGGTTCTCGATGGTCGTCGACGACGGCAAGGTCACTGCGCTCAATGTCGAAACAAAGCCCGGCGTGGACGAATCCGGGGCCGCTCATATTCTCGGACAGCTTTAGATTTCCGCTTGGGCTGTTAAAGCGCGTCGCGTTTAAAGAAATCATTGCATGTCGTTCTCCTAACACCGCTGCACACGTTCGGGCGACATGCATTAGGATTGCCTGTTTTGGGGGACCTCGATGTTTGACATCTTCTGGCGCGCTGTGGCGATCGGCATCGGCGCCACAGCACTCATGGACCTATGGGCGATTTTCCTGAACACGGTGTTTGCCCAGCCGCGGCCGAACTGGGGGCTGGTCGGTCGCTGGGTCTGGCATTTGCGTGACAAAGTCTTCCACGACGACATTGGCAAGGCGGCACCCTACGCGCAGGAATCGGCGCTGGGCTGGGCGTTCCACTATTTTGTCGGCATAGTCTACGGCGTCATCCTGGTCGTGGTGGCGGGAACGGGCTGGCTGGCCGCGCCGACATTCCTGCCGGCCTTCATCCTCGGCATCGTCACCGTGGGCGCCGGCTGGTTCCTGTTGGCGCCCGGCATGGGCGCCGGCTGGGCCGCATCGAAGCGCCCCAACCCCATGCAGATCCGCGCCCTCAATCTGGTGTCGCATACGGTGTTTGCGCTCGGGCTTTTCGGCACGGCGCTGCTGATCCGCTGAATACGGCGGACCAGACTCGTCAGTAGCTCTGGGTCGAGCGGCGCACTTTCTTGCCAGCCGGCTGCTTGGCTTGGGTGCTTTCCCTAGCCGAAACGGACGCGGGCCTGACCGGCTTGTTCTTGAACGGCGCCATGCCGAGCCGCGCCAGTTCGTCGGCACGCTCGTTTTCCGGATGACCGGCATGGCCCTTGACCCAATGCCATATGACCTGGTGGCGATTGCGCGCCTCGTCGAGGGCCTGCCACAGTTCGACATTCTTCACCGGCTGCCTGGCGGCCGTCTTCCAGCCGTTGCGCTTCCAGCCGTCGATCCAGCTGAAAATACCGTCCTTGACGTAGTTGCTGTCGGTGTAAAGATCGACGGCACAGGGTTCTTTCAGCGCATTGAGCGCCGAGATGGCAGCCAAAAGTTCCATGCGATTGTTCGTGGTAGCAGCCTCGCCGCCCGACAGTTCTTTCGTGACGCCGTTGAAGCGCAGGACCGCACCCCAGCCGCCAGGCCCCGGATTGCCCGAACAGGCACCATCGGTGAAGATTTCAACGCGCTTGGTCATGTCAGTCCGTATTCGGAAGGAGATTTGATCGCCCGGTGGAAACGCATCCGCCTGATATATTCGGTCGGGTCGCGTTTGATGACCAGCCCGCCATTGGCAACAGTCAGCCAGTCGTAAAGCCGGGTCAGCATGAAACGCAGCGCCGAGCCGCGCGCCAGCATCGGCAGCGCCGCTTTCTCCTCGCCGCTCAAGGGCCGCACGCTTTGGTAGCCGGCAAGCAGCGCCGTGCCCTTGGTCAGGTTGAAGGAAAAATCCTTCTCGAAGCACCAGGCATTGAGGCAGGTGGCGACATCATAGGCGTAGAGATCGTTGCAGGCGAAATAGAAGTCGATCAGTCCGGACAGTTTCTCGCCGAGGAAGAAGACATTGTCTGGGAAAAGATCTGCATGGATGATGCCTTCCGGCAGGCCTTTGGGCCAATTCCGCTCGAAATCGGCGAAGTCGGCGTCGACTTCAGCCGCCAGTCCCGGTTCGACCTCGTCGGCGCGCGCGTGGGACGCGTTCCACAGCTTGCGCCAGCCGTCGATGGCAAGGGCATTGGGGCGGGTCATCGGGAAATCCGCGCCGGCAAGATGGAGTTGCGCCAGCGCCTTGCCGACCTCACCGCAATGCGCTGCCGTCGGCCGCCGCAGCGAAAGACCTTCGAGGAAGGTGATGATGACCGCCGGCCGGCCTGCAAGCGTTCCGATCACCTCGCCATCCTGCGCGGTCACCGGAAGCGGGCACGAAATGCCCTTCCTGGCGAGATGGCCCATGAGGCCGAGGAAGAACGGTAGGTCGGCCTTGTCGACGCGCTTTTCGTAGAGCGTCAGGATGTAGGAGCCGCTGGTGGTGTGCAGCAGGAAATTCGAGTTCTCAGTGCCTTCGGCGATGCCCTTGTAGGACAGGAGATCGCCGACCGGATAGGCCTTCAGGAACGCGCCGAGCTCACTTTCATTGACGTCGGTATAGACCGCCATGGACCTTACGCGGCCCCGTTGACGAAGGCCATGTCGGCCGCCGTCAGTTCGACGTCGCGTAGCACCCGCATCACCGGAAAATCCTCCGTTTCAGTGGCCGTCACCGCCAGCTCGATCGTCACGTTGAAGCGCTGCCGGAAGGCGTCGATGATCTCGTCAACAATGATTTCCGGCGCTGAGGCACCTGCCGACAGGCCGAGCGTCGAGATGCCGGCAATGTCAGTCCACGGAATTTCGGAGGCGCGCTGTACAAGGAGTGACATCGAGGCGCCGGCGCGTTCGGCCACTTCGACAAGACGCCGCGAATTGGAGGAGTTGGGGGCGCCGACGATCAGGAAGAGATCGGCACCAGCGGCGGTCTCCTTGACCGCCTCCTGGCGGTTGGTGGTGGCATAGCAGATCGATTCCGCGGCCGCCGCATGCAGATCGGGAAAACGATCCTTAAGCACGCGGATGATGCCGGCGGTATCCTCGACCGAGAGCGTCGTCTGGGTGACGAAACCGAGCGCCTGCGGGTCGGCGGGCACCAATTTCGCGGCGTCGGCTTCGGTCTCGATCAAGGTAACGGCGCCATCCGGCAATTGCCCCATCGTGCCGATCACTTCGGGGTGGCCGGCATGGCCGATCAGAAGGACGTGGCGGCCAAGCCGCTGATGGCGCATCGCCTGCTTGTGAACCTTCGAAACTAGTGGGCAGGTGGCGTCGAGATAGAAGAGATCGCGCGCCTGCGCGTCCGCCGGCACCGACTTCGGCACGCCATGCGCCGAAAAGACGACCGGACTTTGGCGATGCTCCGCCGGTATCTCGGACAGCTCCTCGATGAACACCGCACCGAGGCTTTGCAATCCCTCGACCACGTAGCGATTGTGCACGATCTCGTGGCGGACATAGACCGGCCCCCCGTATTTCTTCAGCGCCAGCACGACGATCTGAATGGCGCGGTCGACGCCGGCGCAAAAGCCCCTGGGCTGGCAGAGCCTTATCGTCAGCGGTGGCTTTGTGGTCGTGTGAAGCATGATTCCCGGCCGGTTGGTCGTATCGTGAACTCAAGTCTCGAACTCAAGGCGCGAAATGAGGGGCGCACCCCTGCCCTGTCAAGGGCGCCGATCGTGATCATTAGAGCGACGTGCGTCCGAATGGGCGCACAAAGTACGCTGTAGAGCCGTTCGTGGAACGGCTCTACCTCTTTGTTTCAACGCAATTCCGGACGGAAAATCGTTCACACTTTTCCTGGAATTGCTCTGACACTTTCAAACTACGCATCGTGCTTTCCGAAAATCGATTCCGATTTTCGGGCCGATGCGTCTTTCGCCGGGCGGCGAAGCATGAAGATGAGGACGCCGGCAAGGGCAGCGGCAAGGCCGTACCAGGTTACGGCATATTGCAAATGGCTGTTCGGCAGGTCGATGATCGTAACGCCGCCGACCGGCAGCCCGCCCGGGTTCGGCGTGGCGTCCGCGTCGATGAAGAATGGAACCAGTCCCGCGCCGGCCGGCAGGCTCGCGCTTGCCGCCATCGCATCGCGATCCTTCCAGTAAAAGATGTTCTTTCGCGGATCATTGTCTGGAAGCATCATCGATGGCTTCGCCGGCAGCGGGTTGCGGGCGAGCCCCTTCACCGTCAACGGGCCCGCACCCTGGCTTTGCGGGCGCTTGGCCGCATCCTTGAAATCGTAGGGCACGAAGCCGCGATTGATCAGGGCGAAGCGGCCATCCTCAAGATGTAATGGGGTGAAGACATCGAAGCCGGACTGGCCCTGCCAGGTCGCGAAGAAATGTCGCTCGCCCTCATGCAGGAAAGTACCGGTCACGGTCACCGGCATGTAGTCGACATCGCCGGTGGCGGCAAACCGCTTTTCGACTTCCGCCAACGGCACAGGCGCCGAATGCGTGCGCTCGTTTATGGTCTGGAGAAGACCCTCTTTCCAGTACAGGCGCTGAACTTGCCAGGTGCCGAGCGCCAGCAGAATGACGAACAGCACGAGGCCGAGGCCAAGCAGCAATGCCATCTTCGACCGCGAACGGCCCGCGACCGAATCGGATGTCGTGTTCATTCGCCGAGATCCAGCCTGCCCTCGGCTGCCTTATTGCGATATTGCAGGGTCAAGAGCACGCCCTTGATCAGCCTGAGCGCCCCAAGGCATAGCACCAGTGTCAGCGGTATCCACAGCACGAGATGCAGCCAGAGCGGCGGACCAAGCGTCACCTCCATCCACAACGCCAGCCCGACGACGACGAAGCCGATGATCAGGATGACGAACACTGCCGGCCCGTCACCGGCATCGGCGTAGGAATAGTCGAGACCGCAATTAGCGCAGCGCTTGCCGACGGTGAGAAAGCCGGAAAACAGTCGTCCCTCGCCACAGCGCGGGCAGCGGCCGTGCAGGCCGGCCGAAATCGGATCGACCGGTGGCCAGATCGCCTTGTCGTCGCTCATACCGACACCTTAGTGCCCTTCGCTCCAAAAGATAAGGCGGCCACGTCGCCGCAGCCGCCCCCTCAATTCTTCAAAAAGATTTCAGTGGCCTTCGATCACCGCGCCGGCCGAAGCCCAGACATAGATGGACGCGAACAGGAACAGCCAGACCACGTCGACGAAGTGCCAGTACCAGGCGGCGGCCTCGAAGCCGAAATGCTGCTTTGGCGTGAAATCGCCCTTCATCGCGCGGACCAGGCAGACCAGCAGGAAAATGGTGCCGATGATGACGTGGAAGCCGTGGAAGCCGGTCGCCATGAAGAAGGTGGCGCCGTAGATCGAATCCCTGAAGCCGAACGGCGCGTGCATGTACTCGTAAGCCTGCACCATGGTGAACAGCATGCCTAGGCCAACGGTCAGCACCAGGCCGTTGATCAACCCCTTGCGGTCGCCATGAAGCAGCGCGTGGTGCGCCCAGGTCACCGTAGTGCCCGACAGAAGCAGGATGACGGTGTTGTAGAGCGGCAGGTGGAACGGGTCGAGGACCTCGAGGCCCTTGGGTGGCCAGACACCGCCGGTGAAGGCGGCGCGGGCGTATTGCTGTGCCTCGCCGGGAAACAGGCTGGCGTCGAAGAACGCCCAGAACCAGGCGACGAAGAACATCACCTCGGAAGCGATGAACATGATCATGCCGTAGCGCAGATGCAGCGACACGACACGTGTGTGGTGGCCTTCATGCGCTTCTTTGATGGTGTCCGACCACCAGGCGTACATCGTGTAGATGACGATCAAGAGGCCGATGTAGAACAGCCAGGGATTGGCGATGTTGAAGCCGAAGATGGGGAAATCGCCGCCCTTGAGATACTGCATGTAACAGACGCCGCCGATCGCGGTGACCAGCGCACCAACCGAGCCAAGGAACGGCCACGGGCTCGGGTCGACGAGATGGTAGTCATGTTGTGGTCTTGCGTGCGCGTCTGCCATATCAACCCCCGAGGCTTCCTTCGGTATGTGGAACTTTGTTGCTTGTGCCTTCGGCCGGCACTGACGACGCCACCGGCTTGTTCTTCTCGTTCTTCTCGACCGGGAACATCGTGTAGGACAGGGTGATCGTCTTCAAGTCCTTCAGCTCCGGCGCGTTGACGATGTCGGGATCTACATAGAACACGACCGGCATGTCCAGCGTCTCGCCAGGCTTCAGCGTCGTGTCGGTGAAGCAGAAGCACTCGACCTTGTTGAAGTAAGATCCCGCCAGTTCCGGCTGCACATTGAAGGTCGCGCGAGCGGTGGTGGCGCGGTTGAACTTGTTGGTCGCGCTGTAATGCGCCTGGGCCGTCTCGCCTATCTTGATGGTGACCGAACGGGCGACCGGCTCGAACTGCCAGGGCACGCCGGCTGTGTTGGCGTCGAAGCGGATGGTGATGTCGCGGTCGAGTACGCGGTCGGCATATTGCTGCGTTGCACGTCTCACGGTGCCGCCGTAACCGGTCGCCTGACAGAACATCGCGTAGAGCGGCACCGCGGCATAGGCCATGCCGATCATGCCGCCGAAAAAGGCGATGCAGACGCCGGCGACGATGCGGTTGGTGTTCTTCTTTTGAGGATGGGTCGCTGTTTGGCGATTCATCTTGAGCCTCACATCGTTCCGGTGAGGTTGTGACCGAACTTAACGACGGTCGCGATATAGAAGATGACGACAAGCACCGCCAGCGCCAGGCCGATGGCTACCGAGCGGTTGCGCCGGGCCTTCTGCTGGCGTTCCGTCAGCGTGACGAGTTCAAGCTTCTTGTCGGCCATGATCATGCTCCGCCAGCCAGCACGCGCCCGATGACGCAATCGGCAAGGTAGATGGCGAAGATGGCGAAGAGATAGAGCAGCGAGTAACCGAACAATGCCTTGGCCGGCTTCATCACAGCGTCGTCGTCCGCCATCTGCAGCACTTTCCACGCATACCAGACGAAGCCGGCGCCAAGCAGCACCGCAGCGACGCCGTAGACGGGTGTGGTGAAACCAAGCACCCATGGCAGCACGCCAACCGGCGCAAGGATTAGCGCGTAGGCGAAGATCTGGCGTCGGGTCGAAGCTTGGCCGGCGACATTCGGCATCATCGGGATGCCGGCCCTGGCATAGTCCTGCGACTTGAAGAGAGCGAGCGCCCAGAAATGCGGCGGCGTCCACAGGAAGATGATCAGGAACAGGACGACGCTTTCCAGGCTGACCGTTCCGGTCACCGCGGCCCAGCCGATCACCGGCGGAATAGCGCCGGCAGCACCGCCGATGACAATGTTCTGCGGCGTCCAGCGCTTCAGCCACATCGTATAGACGACGGCATAGAAAAAGATGGTGAAGGCCAGGAGCGTCGCCGACAACCAGTTGACCAGCACGCCGAGCGTCATCACCGACAGCACCGACAACACCAGGCCGAAACTCAGTGCCTCGCCGGGCCGGATGCGGCCAGCCGGCACCGGACGGCCGGCGGTCCTGGTCATCACTGCATCGATGTCGGCGTCATACCACATGTTGAGCGCGCCCGAGGCGCCAGCACCAATGGCAATAGCCAGGATGGCGACCACCGCCAGAAGCGGATTTATGGTCACAGGAGCCGCGACCAGGCCGACAAAGGCGGTGAACACCACCAGCGACATGACGCGAGGCTTCAACAGGGCGAAGAAATCGCCCGCCGTTGCTTCCGACATGCGAAAGCCCGGTTCGTCAGTCAATGTGTCGTCGACAAGGGCCATGCGTACTTAAAGTCCATTATTCCGTTGGCCAAAACCGCCGGCGGACCGGCGGTTCCGTATTCGTCCAGGCAGAAGCCTATTTGATCTTCGGCAGCTGTTCCCACTGGTGGAAAGGCGGCGGCGAAGGCAGCTGCCATTCGAGCGTCGTCGCACCCTCGCCCCATGGATTGGCGCCGGCTACCCGCTTCTTCTGGAAGGCCTCGAACACGCCATAGAGGAAGATGACCACGCCGACAGCCGAGATGTACGACCCGTAGGAGGACACCATGTTCCAGCCGGCAAACGCATCGGGATAGTCGATGTAGCGACGCGGCATGCCGGAGAGGCCGAGGAAATGCTGCGGAAAGAAGACGAGGTTGACGCCGACGAAGGTGACCCAGAAGTGGGTGTTGGCGATAACAGGCGAATACATGTAGCCGGTCATCTTCGGGAACCAGTAGTACCAGCCGGCGAAGATGGCAAAGACCGCGCCCAGCGACAGCACATAGTGGAAATGTGCGACCACGTAATAGGTGTCGTGCAGCGGGCGGTCGAGACCGGCATTGGCAAGCTGGACGCCGGTAACGCCGCCGACGGTGAACAGGAAGATGAAGCCGATCGCCCACAGCATCGGGGTCTTGAGCGAAATCGACCCGCCCCACATGGTGGCGATCCACGAGAATATCTTCACGCCCGTCGGCACCGCGATAACCATGGTGGCGAAGACGAAATAGCGCTGCGTGTCGAGCGACAGGCCGGTCGTGTACATGTGATGCGCCCAGACGATGAAGCCGACCGCACCGATCGCGACCATGGCATAGGCCATGCCGAGATAGCCGAAGATGGGCTTCTTAGAGAAAGTCGAGACGATATGGCTGACGATGCCGAAGCCCGGCAGGATCAGGATGTAGACTTCCGGGTGCCCGAAGAACCAGAACAGATGCTGGAACAGGATCGGGTCGCCACCGCCATCCGGCGCGAAGAAGGTGGTGCCGAAATTGCGGTCGGTCAAAAGCATGGTGATGCCGCCGGCCAGAACTGGAAGCGACAACAGCAGAAGGAAAGCGGTGATCAGCACCGACCAGGCGAACAGCGGCATCTTGTGCAGCGTCATGCCGGGCGCGCGCATGTTGAAGATGGTGGTGATGAAATTGATGGCGCCGAGGATCGACGATGCGCCGGCAATGTGCAGCGACAGGATCGCAAGATCCATCGCCGGTCCCGGCTGACCCGATGTCGATAGCGGCGGATAGATCGTCCAGCCGCCGCCGACGCCATACGCGCCAGGCGCGCTCGGCACGAAGGCCGAGATGATCAGCAGGATGAACGCCGGTGGCAGCAACCAGAACGAAACGTTGTTCATGCGCGGGAAAGCCATGTCCGGCGCGCCGATCATGATCGGCACCATCCAGTTGGCGAAGCCGCCGATCAGCGCCGGCATGACCATGAAGAAGATCATGATCAGCGCATGCGCGGTGGTGAAGGCGTTGTACATGCTCTTGCCGCCGTCGAGCGCAGCGTCGGCGTTCAAGCCGTAGACCATCTGCGCCAGACCGGTGAAGATCTGGATTCCCGGCTCCTGCAGTTCCATGCGCATGACGACCGAAAGGGCACCGCCGACGCAGCCGGCCATGATCGCGAAGATCAGATAGAGCGTCCCGATATCCTTGTGGTTGGTAGAATACACCCACCGGACCCAGCCGTGATACGGCTTATGGTCGTGATCGTCGTGAGCTGCAGCGTCTGCCATGTTCGGCTCCGTTCCCTGATCTTTTCTGGTCGCGGCATCAGTTGCCGGCGGCCGCTACCTTATCTTTGCTGTCGACCTCGGCCATCAGCGCCTTGTTGGCGCCGGGAAGGTCGGTGCCGGCTGCCGCCAGCCAGGTCTTGTACTGGGCGTCGGAGACGACGCGGATCGCGATCGGCATGAAGGCGTGGTCCTTGCCGCAGAGCTCCGAACACTGGCCGTAATAGAGGCCTTCCTTTTCCGCCTTGAACCAGACCTCGTTGATGCGGCCCGGAACCGCGTCGGTCTTGATGCCGAAGGACGGCATGGCAAAGGCGTGGATCACGTCTGCCGCCGTCACCAGCACGCGGGTCATGGTGTTGACCGGCACCACCATCTCGTTGTCGACGGCGAGCAGGCGCGGATAAACGCCACGATCTTCCTTGCCGGCCGCGGCGCGGTCAGAATCCGCCAGGATCGCCGAATTGAAGGAAAGTGTGTTTTCGGTCTGGTATTCGTAGTCCCAGTTCCACTGGTTGCCGGTCGCCTTGACGGTCAGCTTGGCTTCTTCCGGCGGCGTGTATTGCGCGGTCAGAAGCTGAAACGAAGGGATGGCGAGACAGAGCAGAATTACGACCGGCCCGACCGTCCAGATCACCTCGATCAGCGTGTTGTGGCTGGTGCGCGACGGGGTCGGATTGACGCTGGCGCGGAATTTCACGATGCAATAGGCGATAAGAGCGAGCACGAAGAGGGTGATCGGCACGATGAACCACAGCGTGTAGTGCTCGAACCAGGCGATCTGCCGCATCATGTCGGTGGCGGCGGGCTGGAAGGTCACCTCCCACGGCGCAGGCTGGGCGGCATGGGCGGATGCACCAGTGAACAGCGTGGCAGCGGCCCAAACGCTTGCTGAGAATTTGGCGCCTGCTAGGAATTTTCTCATTGCCCTCATTATCTCCCAGTTCCTCGCGATCGGACCGCAAGAATATCGAACAACGCCGGGACGGGAATCCCGGACAGTCCCGAGGCTGGTTCAAACCATACTCTATTTGCCTCTGCAAGAAAGGAGCGGAGGAAACCGTGCGGCATTTTTGCGCGCAAGCGCGGCTGCGTCTTTTGGCAGCGGCCTCGGCGTGGGCCGATCGCGGAAGCCCTAGCGGCGGAGTGTCCCGGCAAAATGCGCCGGGCGGTCGCAATTCGGGCGAATTTGGCACGGAAAAGCGCATAATTGCTTTGGTCGAAGCGGACCGGCAGTGGTCTCGTCCTTTACTTGCCCTTGGCGCGGCTTAAAGTGCCGTGATTCGCAATGGAGCCGTCATGAACTCTTGGCTTTGGGGACTGAGGCCTTCGAGGCTTGGACTTTCGAGAAGCTTGGCGAAGGTCATCTTTCTCGCCGCCGTGTCCAGCGGCTTGTCTGGCATTGGCCTGTCCGGCGTCAGCCAGGCCAATGCCGCGCAGCCAAGCGGCAAGGTGCGGTCGACGCATGGCGCGTGGTCGATCATCTGCGACACGCCGGCCGGCGCCACATCAGAACAATGCGTGATGATGCAGAACGTCGTCGCCGAGGACCGTCCCGAGATGGGGCTTTCCGTCGTCGTGCTGCGCACCGCTGACAACAAGGCCGAAATCCTGCGCGTGCTGGCGCCGCTCGGCGTACTGCTGCCCAATGGACTCGGCCTCAATGTCGACGGCAAGGACATCGGACGGGCCTATTTCGTGCGCTGCTTCCAGGACGGCTGCTACGCCGAGGTCATTCTCGAAAAGCCGCTGCTCGACACGCTGAAGACCGGAACATCGGCTACCTTCATCGTCTTCCAGACGCCGGAGGAAGGCATCGGCATTCCGGTCGAGCTCAAGGGTTTCGCCGACGGTTTTGCCGCCCTGCCTTGAACCTGGTCAGAATCCCAAAATCCTTACCAACGAAAAGAGATTGTGACCGGCTTAAGCGATGACAGTGGTCATTGCCGATTGTCTGGGCGCACCTTCGCGCCTACATCGTGAGGACAATCTCTTTCCACGGACGGACCTGCCATGAACAGCCTGATCGGCCAATTCGACATTTCCGACGATCGCATCAAGCAGATCGTCGCCGACACCATTAACGGCGCCGACGACGGCGAGTTGTTTCTCGAATACAGCGAAAGCGAAGCGCTGATGTTCGACAATGGCCGGCTCAAGACCGCCAATTTCAACACCGACCAGGGTTTTGGCCTGCGTGCCGTCGCCGGCGAAGCCAGTGGCTACGCGCATTCCAGCGATCTTTCCGAAGCATCGCTGCTGCGCGCCGCCGACGCCGTCTCGACGGTCAAGGGCGGCTATTCCGGCACGCTTGCCGCAGCACCCGCCCGCACCAACCGCCATCTCTATGGTGACGAGAACCCGATCCCCTCGCCCTCCTTCGAGGCCAAGGCTAAGCTCCTTCAGGAAATCGATGCGTGGCTGCGGGCCGAGGATTCGCGCGTGCGGCAGGTGACGGCTTCGCTCGCCGCCTCCTGGCAACATGTCGAGATCGTGCGCGCCGACGGCCAGGTGATGCGCGACATCCGCCCGCTGGTCAGGATCAACGTGTCGGTGGTGGTCGGCAATGGCGACCGCCAGGAGAGCGGCTCCTACGGCATGGGCGGACGCAAGGCGTTTGGCGAATTCCTGGTCGAGGAGAGCTGGAAGCACGCGGCCAAGGAGGCGCTGCGGCAAGCGCTGGTCAACATCGAGGCCATTCCGGCGCCCGCCGGCACCTTCGACATCGTCCTGTCCAGCGGCTGGCCGGGCGTCATGCTGCACGAGGCCGTCGGCCACGGGCTGGAAGGCGACTTCAATCGCAAGAAGACATCGGCCTTCGCCGGGCTGATGGGCCAGCAGGTGGCCGCGAAAGGTGTGACCGTCGTCGACGACGGTACCATGGCCGAACGGCGCGGCTCGCTGACCGTCGATGACGAAGGCACACCTTCGGCCCGCAACGTGCTGATCGAGGACGGCAAGCTTGTCGGCTATATGCAGGATCGCCAGAACGCCCGGCTGATGGGCATGAACGCCACCGGCAACGGACGGCGCGAAGGCTATGCCCACCAGCCGATGCCGCGCATGACCAACACCTACATGACATCAGGCGACATGGAGCCGGACGAAATCATCGCCTCGGTCAAGAACGGCATCTATGCCGTTTCCTTCGGCGGCGGCCAGGTCGACATCACCTCGGGCAAGTTCGTGTTCGGCTGCACCGAGGCCTACATGATCGAGAACGGCAAGGTGACGCAGCCGATCAAGGGCGCCATGCTGATCGGCAATGGGCCTGACGCCATGCACCGCGTTTCGATGATCGGCAACGACATGAAGCTCGACACCGGTATCGGCATGTGCGGCAAATCAGGACAGGGCGTACCGGTCGGCGTCGGCCAGCCGCACCTCAGGATGAACCAGATGACGGTCGGCGGGACAAGGGTTTGATGGAAGCATCCCTCTGACTTACTAAGGATACGCCTTGATGGCCGCCGAGAAAAAGCTCGTATTAATCATCTCGACCGAGGGTCAGGTCGCCCTACCCAGCTCGATCCGGAAGCGGAGAAAATGGGGCGCAGGCACACGCCTTCTGGTCGAGGATACCCCGGAGGGCGTGCTGCTAAAGCCTGCACCGGCGTTTACCGCCACGCGGCCGGAGGACGTGTTCGGATCCCTGTCGCATAGAGGCAGACCGAAGACCGCTGGAGGAAATGGATGCTCGGTCAGTTCGAACTGCCTTAAAGCCATGACGCCGGTGTTTTAGGCAGGCGATGATCGGGATCGACGACGCCAAGGCGCGGGGCGTCGTCCTCGTTCCAGCGCCAGAGCGCAACGCATGTGCCGCCGGGCGACATGAAGGATGGGTAAATCACGCCATGCAGCCCATCGGCAAGCAGGCGATCTCTTAGCCTGTGCGTCTCTGGCACAAGGTCTCGATCCAGTATGTCGCGCCACTCACACCGATGAATGTTCGTAGTTATCCCGAGTTCGGCCAGCGTATAGTCGTCCGTCAGGTCGGCCAGTCGCGCGCCTGAAAGTTCGAACTGGGCGATCAACGCCGGATGCTGGACGAAGCCCTGATTGTATTCGGCCCAGGCAGTGGACAGTTCCCGTGCCGCATAGATCGTCGGGGCGCCCAGTGGATTCCAGCGTCCGCCGAAGCGAGCAGCCCCCTCGCCGGAAAGCGGCAGATGCGCCCAACGCGGTACGAAGGCACGCCATAGGCTCAGCCTGATTTCAGGCATAGATGCCGGAGCGGACTGCCTCCAGATAGGCAAGCACCTTGTCCGTCTTGCCTTCCCGAACCAGATCGTAGGCGGTCTTGCCCGCCCAGCCGGGGATCGGCTGATGCTTGAACCAGATCGCCGCACGCTGCTCATTGCCGGCCATTTCACCCGCCATTGCCAGAATGCGAACGACGGGACTAAGTGCGGCGTCGACCTTGCGCGCACCGGTCTTGGCGGCAAGCGTGTTGCGCGCGACACCGATCAGGCCTGCCAGTTCCGTCAGGTTGACGCCGAGCAGTTCGGCAACCCGCCTTGCCGAGAGAAATGGCGTGCGCTCCTCGCCGAAGCGCGACGCTGGAATGTCGAGGGCTACTGCCATGGCGATTTCCTACCGCATTTTGACAACACCTCATCAAAATATGCTCAATCGAGGCGCAATTCAAGCTCAACGGATGCCAACTTGCATTCCTGCCAGCCTATCGTCTTCGCCTCGGCTTCTCCAACAGCGCGACGGCCTCGACATGCGGCGACCACAAGAACTGGTCGATCGGCGTCACGCTTTTCAGTGCATAGCCACCGTCGATGAGGATGCGCAGATCGCGCGCCAGCGTCACCGAATTGCAGGAGACTGCGGCGACCAGCGGCACATCGGAACGGGCGATCTGCTTCGACTGGTCCTCGGCGCCGGCGCGGGGTGGATCGAAGACGACGCCGTCGAAGGCATTCAGCTCCTTGAAAGTCAGCGGCCGCCGGAACAGGTCGCGGCGTTCGCTGGTCACCCGCTTCAGACCGCTGGCGAAACGAAAGGCGCGGTCGAGAGCTGCAAGGGCCGGCGCGTCACCCTCCACCGCGTGGACTTCCGACTTCGCGGCGAGGCGTAGCGCAAAGCTGCCGCAGCCGGCGAAGAGATCGGCGACCTTTTTGGCGCGAGCGAGGTGCCGGCCGACGATGTCCGCCATCGCCTGCTCAGCCGCCTCGGTGGCCTGCAGGAAGGCGCCCGGCGGCACCGCAACAGCGACGCCACCGAACAGCACCACCGGTTTTTTGGGCTCGATGATGATTTCGCCGTCGATCGAAAGTCTGGCCAGCCCCTGAGCGATGACGAAGTTGGAGGCGACGCGCCGCTGGTTCTCGCCAAGCTTGCCGGACTCGTGAACTGCGACATCGAGGCCAGAACCGGTCACCGTGACCGTCATGCGGAACGATTTCGTCGTTGCGCAAACCAATTCGGCGAGTGCTTTCAGACGGTCGAGGCTTGCGACGATCTCGGGCAGCGAGATCGGGCATTCCTCGATGGAAATGATTTCCGACGACAGCGCGCGAACGAATCCGAGAAGCATGCCGTCTCCGCTCCGTCGGGCGGTGAACACGACGCGCCGGCGCGTCTGCGGCGCGCACGGCACCAGCGGGTCAATGTCGCAGGCGATGCCCTTGCTGTTCAGCGCATGCGCAACCTTGTCGCGCTTCCATTGATGATAGGTTTCGGCCTCGAGATGCTGGATGGCGCAGCCGCCGCATTCGGTGAAATGCCGGCAGGCGGGGTCAATGCGAAGCGGCGACGCTTCCACTACCGACATCAGCGTGGCGCGATCCTTTTCGCGCGCTGCGGTGACGGTTTCACCGGGCAGCGTGAACGGAATGAAAAGTTCGCCGGTTTCAGTCTCGGCAACGCCGTCGCCCTGGGAGCCCAGTCTTGTGATCGTGAAGCGCGCGTTCATCGGCCTCAGATCCCCCTGTTCTCGGCTCTGGCGTCCTTGCTCCCGGCGAGCAGGAATTCGCGATTGCCGTCGCCGCCCTCGATTGGCGACAGAAGCAGGCCCAGCGAGCGCCAGCCGGGGATGCCGTCGAGCCAATCCTGCAGCAGGCCGGCAACCCGCGCGGCATCGTAGGGGTCTTTGAGCAAGCCGCCCTTGCCGATCGCCTCACGACCCGCCTCGAATTGCGGCTTGACCAGAAATATTGCTCTGGCGCCGCTCCTTGCAATGGCGAGCGCAGGCGGCAGCGCCAGTTTCAGCGAGATGAAGCTGACGTCACAGACGATGAAATCCGGAATGCGATCCGCAAGATCGGCCGCCGAAAGATCACGGGCATTCAGGCCCTCGATCACCGTCACGCGCGGATCACCAGCGATATCCGGATGGATCTGGCCATGGCCGACGTCGATCGCCGTGACATGTGCCGCGCCGCGTTCAAGCAAGACCTGAGTGAAGCCGCCGGTCGAGGCGCCGACGTCGAGCGCTTCGCTGCCGGCGGGATCGAGGCCGAAATGGTCGAGCCCGGCGATCAGCTTCAGCGCCGCGCGCGACACGTAACCCTGCGCCGGATCATCGATGACGATAAGGCAATCCGCCAAGACGGTCTGGCCGGGCTTGCGGGCGATGACGCCATCGACCATCACCGTGCCGCGCTCGATCGCGTCACGGGCACGAGAGCGGCTTGGGAACAGGCCGCGCGTGACGAGCAGTTCGTCGAGCCGCTGGCGTGTGCTGGCTGGCAAAGGGGAGTTCATCGGCTTTCATGGCGAAAGCCGGTCACGAAGGCAAGGGAAGACAACGAACATCTTCGGAAAGCGGCGATCAGGCCGCCCGTAACTGTTTGATTATCGCAAATGCGTCCGCCACAATGTTAGGAACAATATGCCGTTTTGCTGCCGGAACGTGGAGGACGACGGATGCTGACCGGAACCTGCCATTGTGGCGCGGCCCACTGGACCTTGGAAGGCGATCCCGGCCCGATCACAGCCTGCAATTGCACGCTTTGCCGCCGCTATGGCGCTCTGTGGGCTTACGATTATGTCGAGGAGCGCATCCGCCTTGGGGGACCGGTGAGCTCTTATACGCGCGCCGGAAAGGATGCGCCGTCGCTCGAGATTCTGTTCTGTCCGACATGCGCCTGCGTTCTGGCCTGGCGCGGTCTGCGCTCCAATGACCCTCGTCGTACTCGAATCGCCGTCAATGTGAGGCTTGCGCCACCTGATGCCGTCGCCGACCTCCCAATCGACCACTTCGATGGCCTCTATAAATTCGAGGACTTGCCGCGCGATGGTCGATGCGTGCGCGATATGTGGTTCTAGCTTCTAGAAGATTGTCCGCGAGGCTCAACATTCGACTGCCGGTGCCAAGAGACACTGCAAGCAAAACACCAAATGGCAGCGTAAACAGTCAGTTACGACCGCCCGCCGGCAAAGTGATTCAAGCCGTTGAGATTCTGATTCAGGCGCTTTGTGCGCTGGCGGTGTGTCCCAGCGCCAAGAAGACCGTGCGTACGATGCCGGCAGCGTCCAGCCCGGCGTCGGCATACATCTTCTCGGGCTTGGCGTGATCGACGAAGGTGTCGGGCAACACGAGCGGGCGCACTTTCAGGCCGTTTTCCAACAGCCCTTCATGCGCCAGGAATTGCAGCACGTGGCTGGCGAAACCACCGACCGCGCCTTCTTCCACTGTTACCAGCACTTCGTGCGAGCGCGCCAGGCGCCGGATCAGATCCTCGTCGAGCGGCTTGGCGAAACGAGCATCGGCGACAGTGGTGGAAAGCCCTGCCGCACCGAGCTCCTCGGCCGCAGACAGGCAATCCTGCAACCGCGTGCCGAAGGAGAGCAGCGCAACCTTAGTGCCCTCCCTGACGATACGGCCCTTGCCGATTTCAAGCACCGAGCCACGCTCCGGCATGTCGACACCGACGCCGTTGCCGCGCGGATAGCGGAAAGCAATCGGCCCATCATCATAGCTTGCCGCCGTGCGCACCATGTGGCGCAGTTCCGCCTCGTCTGCCGCGGCCATGACCACGAAACCAGGCAGCGTCGCCAGAAAGGTCGTGTCGAAGGCCCCGCAATGGGTCGCCCCGTCGGCTCCGACGAAGCCGGCGCGATCGATCGGAAAGCGCACCGGCAGTTTCTGGATCGCCACGTCATGGACGACCTGATCGTAGGCGCGCTGCAGGAAAGTCGAATAGATTGCGGCAAAAGGCTTGAAGCCTTCCGTGGCAAGGCCGGCGGCAAAGGTCACCGCGTGCTGCTCGGCGATGCCGACGTCGAAGGTCCTCGCCGGGAACGCCTCGCCAAAAAGGTCGAGGCCGGTGCCTTGCGGCATGGCGGCGGTGACGGCGACGATGCGATCATCTTCCCGGCCTTCTTGAATCAGGCTTTCGGCAAAGACCTTCGTGTAGCTCGGCGCGTTGGCCGGCGCCTTGGCCTGCGCGCCGGTGATGACGTCGAACTTGTTGACACCGTGATATTTGTCGGCGGCCGCCTCGGCCGGTCCGTAGCCTTTGCCCTTCTGGGTCACGACGTGGATCAGCACCGGGCCGTCGGCATTATCGCGGACGTTCTTTAGCACCGGGATCAGGTGCTCGAGATTGTGACCGTCGATCGGACCGATGTGGTAGAAACCCATTTCCTCGAACAGCGTGCCGCCGGTGACGTAGCCGCGTGCATGCTCGACTGCCCGCTTTATGGCGCGATCGGCGCGTTCGCCCAGATAGGAAGTCAGCTTCTTGCCGAAATCGCGCAAGCCCAGATAGGCCTTGCCCGACGCAAGGCGGGCCAGATAGGCGCTCATCGCGCCGGTCGGCGGCGCGATTGACATGTCATTGTCGTTGAGGATGACGATCAGCCGGGCATCGAGTGCGCCGGCATTGTTCATAGCCTCGTACGCCATGCCGGCCGACATGGCGCCGTCGCCGATGACGGCAATGACATTGTTGCGGCCACCGGAGAGGTCGCGCGCCATTGCCATGCCGAGCCCGGCGGAAATGGAGGTCGAGGAGTGGGCGGCGCCGAACGGATCGTATTCGCTCTCGGCGCGCTGGGTGAAACCGGACAGGCCGCCCTCTTGTCGCAGCGTGCGGATACGGTCGCGGCGGCCGGTCAGGATCTTGTGCGGATAGGCCTGGTGACCGACATCCCAGATCAGCCGGTCGTCGGGCGTGTTGAAGACATAGTGCAACGCGACCGTCAGTTCGACCACGCCAAGGCCAGCGCCGAGATGTCCGCCGGTGTGGGACACCGCGTCGATCAATTCGGTGCGAAGCTCCGATGCCAACTGCGGCAGATCACCCTCGTCAAGCGTCCTGAGGTCGGCCGGGATGCGGACCTTGTCGAGAAGCGGCGTATGGAGCTTTGCGTTCACTGGCGGTGGGGCCTGCTTTTTATTCATCTGCGAAATAGGCCGCTGGCCGGCGAATGTAAATGCGTGTCAATGACGCGGTGTAGATCCAAAGTGCTAGAGCGCCCTTAGCGCATCCAAAAAGATGCTTAGCATTCTAATTGTCCGGCAGCGGAATGAACTCTTCTTCATCCCCAGGAACGATGTCGAAGCGGCCTGTCTTCCACTCTTCTTTGGCCTGTTCGATGCGTTCCTTCGACGACGACACGAAATTCCACCAGATGTAGCGCTTGGAGCCGAGCGAGGCGCCGCCGAACAGCATGAAATGCGCTCCGCCCTCCGACGACACGACGATCTCGTCGCCGGGCCGGAATACCAGCAGCCGCTCCGCCGGAAAGCGGTCGCCGGTAATCGAAACCTCGCCTTCCAACGTATAGATGGCGCGCTCTTCGGCATCGGCAGGGATTTTCACGCTGGCACCTGGTGCCAGGCGGAGGTCAGCGTAGAGCGTGTCCGATGCGGTCGCAACCGGAGATCGCAGCCCGGAAAAGGCGCCGATGACGACGCGCCCGCTGATGCCATCGGCATCGATCTCGGACAGACGGATGGCCGCCGTATTCTCGAAAATCGGGGCGACCTCCTCCTTGTCGTCGGGCAGCGCCAGCCATGTCTGCAGGCCCGAAACCGACATAGGCGCGCCGCGCAGCTCTTCCGGCGTACGCTCGGAATGGACGATACCGCGGCCGGCGGTCATCAAATTCACGTCGCCTGGCTGGATTACCATCTCGGTGCCGAGCGAATCGCGGTGCCGGATCTTGCCGTCGAACAGGTAAGTCACCGTCGACAGGCCGATATGCGGATGCGGACGGACGTCGAGCGCCTGGCCGGCCCGCAAAATGGCCGGCCCCATACGATCGAAGAAGATGAAGGGACCGACCAGCCGGCGCCTTGCGGTCGGCAAAGCGCGGCGGACCTGGAAGCCGCCAATGTCCTTAGCGTTCGGAACGACCATCAGTTCGATCTGGTCGCTGGCGAAGGCATCGCCGGCCTGCGGGTCGTTTCCAGGGAAGAAACTCATGCGGTCTTCCTCAGGCGAAGCGGAGTGCGGACCTGGCTTTCGCCTTGGCCGCCACCTCTTCGCGATTGCGCGGATGCTGCGTCGTCTCGAGGCTGTCGAGCAATTCGCGTGCCGATGCGGCAACGGCCTCGACAGCGTGGTCGAACGCATGCTGGTTCTGTTTCGACGGCCGCGTCGTTCCGCTCAGCTTGCGGACAAACTGAAGTGCGGCATCGCGGACCTCGTCATTGGTTGCCGGCGGATCAAAATTGAACAGGGTTTTGATGTTTCTGCACATTGCTTTCCGGACCTCCGTGTCTCGCTTTATCCCTCGTTCTGAGCATGATCTTGTCCGAAAATCGGTTCGCTAACGCAACCTCCGGGTTGGGATCATGCTTACTCCGCGTCCAGCGGCTCTGTCCCGACCGGCTTGCCGTCGCGCGAAAGCCTGATCTTCTCGACCTTGTCCTCGGCCGCCTTGAGCAGCCGATCGCAATGCACCTTCAGTGCCTCGCCGCGCTCATAGATGCGGATCGACTGGTCGAGCGGCACGTCGCCGCGCTCCAGATCATCGACGATTTTCTCCAGTGCGTCGAGCGCCTGCTCGAAGCTCATCGCCTTGACGTCTTCGTTGGTCTCACCATCCATCGTCTATCCTTTCATCAGTCGCCCGACATGGGCGGCGACCGAAAATGCCAATCCCTGCAGATCGTAGCCGCCCTCAAGCAGGCTGACGAGCCGGTTGTCGCTGTGGCGACCGGCTCGCTGCATCAACTGGCCGGTCGCCCAGTCGAAATCGTCCTCGGTCAGGTTGATCTCGGCCAGCGGATCGCGGTGATGCGCGTCGAAACCGGCGGAAATTATGATGAGGTCAGGCGCGAAATTGTCGAGCGCCGGCAAGATACGCGACAGGAAAGCATCGCGGAAAACTTCGCTGCCGGTCTGCGGCGCCAGCGGCGCGTTGACGATGTTGCCGGCGCCGGTTTCGCTCACGGCCCCGGTTCCGGGATAAAGCGGCATCTGGTGCGTCGAGCAATAGAGCACCGACGGATCGTCCCAGAAAATGTCCTGCGTGCCATTGCCGTGGTGCACGTCCCAGTCGACGATTGCGACGCGCTCGGCCTGGTGCTGCCTTTGCGCGTAGCGCGCCGCGATCGCCGCGGTGTTGAACAGGCAGAAACCCATGGCCGTGGTCTTTTCGGCGTGGTGGCCGGGCGGCCGCGCAGCGACAAAAACGTTATCGGCGCGCCCCCGATAAACATCGTCGACGGCCGCGTTGGCGGCACCTATTGCCGTAATCGCAGCTTGCCAGCTTTTCGGGCTGGCCGTGGTGTCGGCGTCGACCCGCGTGATACCGGTCTCGGGTATCGCCGAGCGGACCCGTTCGACGAATTCCTGCGGGTGCGCGTAGAGAATGGTGGCCTCGTCGCCTCCTGGCGCCTCGGCACGATCAAGCGCCGCAAAGGCCTCGTCGTCGAGCACGCGTTCGATGGCGCGCAGGCGGTCCGGCCGCTCCGGATGACCGGGCGGTGTTATATGCTCGAGAAAGATCGGATGGGTATAAAGCCTTGTGACCATGCCCCGATATAGGCGCGCCTGGCGGCTTTGACCATGTTTTGACGCCACCAAAGGCAGACGTTCAACAGGCTTTAGATGCCGGGTGCTGGTTAGGTCTAGCGCGAGCCGTCCTATTATGCCCCGACCTCCGCTCAGGGATGGCCCTCTTCTCCAATCTCAGCCAGTACTTGCGGACGACCAGGCCTGCGGCCTTGCTTGAGCAGCCCCTCTAAAAGCACATTAAACGCCTTCACCGCCTTTTTCGACGTCGCTTCAGGATCCTCCGAATTTGCGATCCACTGCGCCGCATGCAGCGAGGCGCCGCTGACCAGCCTTGCTGCGGCTTCGGGATCGACGGCAACGATGGTTCCCTCGTCCCTTAGCTTTTGAAGGTTTTCGCTCATCGAGCGGATGCATACGTTCTGGCTCGGCCATTGCGAAGGATCGCCGAGCACCGCCGGCCCATCGCGAAGCACAATACGCTGGATCTCCGGTTCCAGCGCCATCTCGATATAGGCGGTGCATTCGTCGACAAAGCCCTGCCAGAGAGTGTCCGCCCTGGCCGACACGATTTTCAGCCGGGCCAACATTTCCGCGTCGATCTCGGCGATAACCGCCTGGAGAAGGCCCTTCTTGTCGCCGAAGTGGTGATAAAGCGCGCCGCGCGTCAGCCCGGCCGATGCGGTGAAGTCGTCCATCGAGGCCTCGGCATAGCCGACGGTGCCAAAGGCATGGCGCGCCGCAGCGACCAGTTTGGCGCGGGTCTCGGCGATCATCTCTTTGCGTGGTTTGTGCGCCATTGCCCCTTCTTTCTCATACGCCTCGTATACCAATTGACATACGCATCGTATGCTATTATCTGATTTGCATACGCCACGTATATAAGTGGCCCGGCTTCAAAAATCCAGGAGTATTCACATGCCCAATCCCTATCGCGAAATCTTCAAGGCAAGGGGAGCCAAGGGCTTCGCGGCGGCCGGCTTCGTTGCCCGGATGCCGATGGCCATGGCTCCGATCGGGATCGTCGCGATGCTGTCGCAGACACATGGCGAGTACTGGCTGGCCGGCGCCGTCTCGGCGACATATGCGCTGGCCAATGCTTTTGCAGCGCCGCAGATATCGCGGCTGGTGGACCGCCTCGGCCAGGCTCGGATCGTTGTGCCCACCACCGTCATATCCGTGCTCGCTTTTGTAGTGCTGATTGCGGCCGCCAATCAGGACTGGCCGATATGGACATTGTTCGCATCAGCGCTGCTGGCCGCCGCGATGCCCAGCATCCCGGCAATGGTGCGCGCGCGCTGGACAGAGCTCTTCCGGGATCGCCCCGAGATGAACACCGCGTTCGCTTTCGAGTCGGCGGCCGACGAGTTGGTCTACATCTCCGGCGCTTCGCTATCGGTGGGCCTGAGCGTCGCCCTTTTCCCGGAAGCGGGAATGTTGGCGAGCACGTTGTTCCTCGCTTTCGGCTCGACCGCCTTCATCCTGCAGCGCTCGACCGAGCCGCGAGTGCGACCGGTCGACCAGGGCGCGAGCGGCTCGGCAATCCGCCTGCGGCCGGTCCAAATCATCACCTTGGCCCTGATCTTTATCGGCGCGACCTTCGCAACCACGGAGGTGAGCACCGTGGCGATCACCAAGGAGCTCGGCCAGCCGGGCGCCGCCAGCTTCGTCATCGGCGTCTACGCGCTCGGATCGTTCGTGGTCGGTATTGTCATCGGTGCCCTGAACCTGAAGACACCGCTGCAAATTCAGCTCGCCATTGCGGTCGCAATCATTGCGCTCACCGCGCTGCCGCTGCTCGTCGCCGACACGGTGCCTCTTCTGGCGCTGGCCGTCTTCGTCAGCGGCGTGGCGATCTCGCCGACCTTCATCACGGCATTCGGCCTGATCGAGCGGCGCGTGCCGGAGGCGATGCTGACCGAGGGTGTCACCTGGGTGATGACCGGCATAGGCATCGGCATGGCGCTCGGCTCCTTCGCCGCCGGCTGGGTGGTGGACGCCTTCGGCGCGCAGAGCGGGTTTCTGGTATCGGTGGCGGCGGGCGCAATCGCGCTGGTCATCGTGCTCGCCGGCCAGCGCAGCCTTGCCACACCGGATTGCGACACCTCCGCATGCGAGGCAGTCGCGGTTCCTGCTGAATAATGTCCGGCTGTTCGTCCGGTCCCGACAGGACCGGACGAATGCCAGCGTCGCTGGGCCCGCCTAGAGAATCTCGGTGTTGGCGATATGGATGCCAAAGCCTTCCAACCCGACATAGTGGCGTTCGCGCGAGGCGATCAGGTTGATCGAGGAAATGCCCAGATCCTTGAGTATCTGGGCGCCAAGGCCGATCTCGCGCCATTCGTTCTCGCGGCGACGTGCCTCTTCATGGTCCTCGCGGTCGCCGGCAGCCGGCCGGTTGCGATCCTGATGGGCGACGCCGACCGAGCCCTCGCGCAGATAAACGATGACGCCGCGCTTGCGCTCCCCCATCGATTTCATGATGCCGTCCAGCCTGTGGCTGGTGCCGAAGACGTCGGTCACCACGTCCTCGGAATGTAGCCGCACCGGCACCTCCTCGCCGTCACGGATGTCGCCGAAGACGATCGCCACATGGTGCATCGAGTCCCAGGGTAGCGTGTAGGTGAAGACCTGCGCCTTGCCGCCAGGCGTGTCGATTTCGGAACAGGCAACCCGCTCGACCAGCGTTTCCTTGCGCTGGCGGTAGGCGATGAGGTCGGCGACCGAAATCTGCTTCAAACCGTTCTTTTCGGCGAAGGCCTGCACCTGCGGTCCGCGCATGACGGTACCGTCGTCGTTGACCAGCTCGGAAATGACACCGATCGGCGGCAGGCCGGCGAGCTTGCAGAGGTCGACCGCAGCCTCGGTATGGCCCGATCGCATCAGCACGCCACCTTCCCTAGCGATCAGCGGAAAGATGTGGCCAGGGCGGACGAAATCGGAAGCGCCGACATTGCCGTTGGCAAGGTTGCGCACGGTCAGCGTGCGGTCGTCGGCCGAAATGCCCGTCGTGGTGCCGTGCTTGAAATCGACGCTGACGGTGAAGGCGGTGGTGTGAGCCGAATCATTGTCGGCGACCATCGGCTGCAGGTTGAGCCGCTTGGCTTCCTCGCGCGGCATCGGCGTGCAGACGATGCCGGAGGTGTTGCGGACGATGAAGGCCATCTTCTCCGGCGTGCAATGGACGGCCGCGACGATCAAATCGCCTTCGTTCTCGCGCCCGTCATCGTCCATGACGACGACGATCTCGCCGCGTTCGAAGGCGCGCAGAGCTTCGACGATTTTCTTCTGGTCGTAAGGCATGGGCGCTCATTTCACTCGCAGGGAGTAGGGGAATAGGGCAGTACGGCAGTAGGGGAAAGGAAAAAATTTGGGCTCAGCGACAACGGGCCCTACTGCCCTACTGCCCTACTGCCCTACTGTCTTCCCGTCTGTCCCCGATGACGCAAATAGTGATCGGCGATCGCGCAGGCAACCATCGCTTCGCCGATCGGCACGGCGCGGATGCCGACGCATGGATCGTGCCGGCCCTTGGTCATGATCTCGACGTCGTTGCCGTCCTTGTCGATCGACTTCCGCGGGGTCAGGATCGACGAGGTCGGCTTGACGGCAAAGCGGGCGACGATCGCCTGGCCGGTCGAAATGCCGCCGAGGATGCCGCCGGCATTGTTGGACAGGAAGACAGGCTTGCCGTCATTGCCCATCCTCATTTCGTCGGCATTCTCTTCGCCGGTGATGCGGGCGGCCTCGAAGCCGCTGCCGATCTCGACACCTTTGACTGCGTTGATCGACATCAGGCCCGAGGCGATGTCCTGGTCGAGCTTGGCGTAGATCGGCGCGCCCAGGCCCGCGGGAACCCCGTCGGCGACGATCTCGACCACCGCGCCGACCGAGGAGCCCGCCTTGCGGATGCGGTCGAGATATTCGGTGAAGACGGCAACCGATGCCGGATCGGGCGTGAAGAACGGATTTTCGGCATCGCCGACGAAATTCCAGTTCCAGTTGGCGCGATCGATCGATTTTTCGCCCATCGATACTAGCGCGCCGCGCACGACCATGCCGGGTACGACCTTGCGGGCCAAGGCGCCGGCCGCCACCCGCGCTGCCGTCTCGCGGGCCGAAGAGCGGCCGCCACCGCGGTAGTCGCGCAGACCGTATTTGGTGTCATAGGTATAATCGGCATGACCCGGCCGATACTGGCGGGCGATCTCGCCATAATCCTTGGAGCGCTGGTCGACATTCTCGATCATCATCGACACCGGCGTGCCGGTGGTGATCATGGTCTCTCCGTCATCATCCAGGATGAAGCCGGACAGGACCTTGACCTCGTCGGGTTCGCGGCGCTGCGTTACAAAACGCGATTGACCGGGGCGGCGCTTGTCGAGCTCGGCCTGAATCTCCTCCCGCGTAAAGCGGATGCCGGGTGGACAGCCGTCGACCACGCAGCCGAGCGCTTCGCCATGGCTCTCGCCCCAGGTGGTGACGCGGAAAAGATGGCCAAACGTGTTGTGAGACATGGAAACCAGCCCTGCCGGCGTCGGAACCGGCTTAGCGCATGACCCCGAAAATCGGAGCGATCTTCGGAACGGATCATGCGCAAATCAAAAGTGCCACAGCATCCTTTGCGCGTCCAATCGGACGCGCGGCGCTGTAGCCTGCGTTCTATTGGCGTTTTCCGCAGTGGTCAAACTGTGATCCGGCGGATTTAGTTTTGACACATTCGGTTGGTTTCTGGTCAGTTCCATCTGCCCGTTGAACACCCGCCGCCACAGTGCCGGCGCAATGATAAGAGGACGATGATGCGTATCCTGATCGGCACCGTTGCCGCCACATTGCTGATTTCCACCGCCGCCTTCGCCGGCCAAACCGAAGGCCTGATCAAAGCGGTCGACAAGGATACGTTGACGCTGACACTCGACGACGGCAAATCCTACAAGCTGAATGCCGAAACCGATCTCGAAGCGCTGAAGCCCGGCATGGATATCGTGATCGCCTACGATGAGACAAACGGCGAGAACATCATCACCGACATGCAATTGCCGGACGCCGATTCAACTGAATAGAATTTCTAGAACGATGTCTCTTCGTTTGACCATGATCTCGAAAGGCGGTTCCCGCCTTTCGAGATCATGGTCTAAAGCCACTCCAGGCGCCGGCCCTCCAGCCTAAGCAGGCGATCCTGCGGCACGTCCAGCCTGACCGCCTCTTGCGTGGACATCCCTAGTACCAGGCGGAACAGCGCGCGCACGACACCACCATGGGTCACACAGACCGTGTTCCGATCGAGTGCGTCGAACCACGGCTTCACCCGTTCGAGCAGCATCTGGTAGCTTTCGGCACCTTCGCCGGGCGGCTGGAAATTCCATTTATCGAGGCGGCGTTGCCTGGTCGAACCGGGATCCCTCGCCTCGAGTTCGGCAAAGGTGAAACCCTGCCAGTCGCCAAAGCTCAACTCGACGAGCAGCGGCTCGGCACGATAAGCTTGGGGATCGAGCCCCATCGCCATGCGAATGCGTTCCATGGTCTCACGCGTTCGCCGCATCGGGCTGGCGACAAAGTCGAACTCTTCGGGGTTATGAACGATTTCAGCCAGCCGATGGCCGTTGCGGGAGGCCTGCTGGCGGCCGAGCGCGTTGAGATCGGTGTCGGCCTGCCCCTGCAGCCGGGCCTCGGCGTTCCACTCCGTCTGGCCGTGGCGCGCGATGTAGACAAGCGGATACATCAGGTCTTCCGGGTGGGATCGGGAGCAGACAAGCAGGATTGGTGTTCGTGGAAGGAACTAATCCTTGACGGTCGAAATGTCGGGCGCGTCGACGGCCTTCATGCCGACGACATGGTAGCCGGAATCGACATGGTGGACCTCGCCGGTGACGCCGCGTGAAAGGTTGGACAGGAAGTAGACGGCCGAATCGCCGACCTCCTCTTGCGTCACGGTCTGCTTCAGCGGTGAATTGTACTCGTTCCACTTCAGGATATAGCGGAAGTCGCCGATGCCGGAAGCAGCCAGCGTCTTGATCGGGCCGGCGGAGATGGCGTTGACGCGAATTTTCTTGGCGCCGAGGTCGACGGCCAGATAGCGTACGCTGGCTTCCAGCGCCGCCTTGGCGACACCCATGACATTGTAGTGCGGCATCACTTTTTCCGCACCGTAGTATGTCAGCGTCAGCAGCGAGCCGCCATCGGTCATCAGCGCCTCGGCGCGCTTGGCGATGGTGGTGAAGGAAAACACCGAAATGTCCATGGTGCGCAGGAAATTGTCGCGCGTCGTCTCGACATAGCGGCCTGTCAGTTCGTCCTTGTCAGAAAAGGCGATGGCGTGGACGAGGAAATCGAGCTTGCCCCAATGCTTGGCGATGTCGTCGAAAACCGCGTCGAGGGTTGCCGGATCGGTTACGTCGCAATGGCCGGCGACATGGGCGTTGAGTTCCGCCGCCAGCGGCTCGACGCGCTTCTTGAACGCCTCGCCCTGATAGGTCAGCGCGATCTCGGCGCCGTGGTCGACGCAGGCCTTGGCGATGCCATAGGCGATCGACCGATTGTTCGCGACGCCCAGGACAAGCCCGCGCTTGCCGGCCATAATGCCTTGTCCACCCGCCATGTGAGCGCTCTCCGCAAGATCTTCTGCTTTGTGGAGTGCCTATCGCACAGGCAAAACGCCGCATCAAGCGCAGACGGCCAGCGAGTTCAAATCAGTCACGCGGCGTGAGCGGCGGACAGGACGGGCGTTGGAGCGAGCTTCAGTGCCTCACTCCGGCCAGCGTGCCTTGACGGCCCAGGCTCGCGCAACCAGACGAATAGGCTGATCTGTTCCAAGCGTATGTGCCAGATGTGCCTTCAGTGCGGCTTGCTTCTCCTGCGGCAGACTGCTGCAATAGCCGGGTGCCGGCCCCGCGCCGAGCGTGAATGGCAGCCAGAACGCCTCGAAATCGGGGAATACCGTTTCGATTTCGAGCGATTCGATAACCGGGGACATCAAACCCGCCGCATGACAGATTTCGGCGAGCCCGTCCCGGGTGCAGAATGGAAACCGCTTGCTTTCGTCCAGCGCAGCGGCGTCGCGATCGATTGCAGCCGCGGCTTTCCAGAAGGCATCGATGAAGCCCATCCCGCCGCCGGGATAGTCCCAGACATAGAATGCCAGCAACCCACCCGGCTTCAAAACCCTGCGCAACTCGGCCAATGCCGCCTGCCTGTCGGGGATGAAATTCAAGACTAGCGCCGAAGCGACGATGTCGAAACTGGCATCGCTGGCCGGAAGGGCTTGCGCGCTTGCGATCTCGAATCGGACGTGCTCGTCGTGAATTGCCGAGCGGGCGTGCGCCAGAAATCCTTCCGACGGGTCGGTCGACAGGATCGATCGCGGCGCACATTGGCCGAGGATCGCCGCCGTCAAGGCGCCCGTGCCGCAGCCGACATCAAGCCAGGCGGCGTCCCGCGACGGGCCAAGCCAATCTACGAATTGATCGGCGATCCGCCTGCTCCAGCGGCCCATATAGTAGTCATAGTTCTGACCAACGCTCCATGCATCGAATTCGGCAGACTTGTTCATTCTCTCTCTCCGCAGCAGGGTCAGCATCCTCGACGCACACGGTAACAGTCCCGTGCCTCAGGTGAGGCTGTCTCGTATCCAGGTGCGGGGGTTTGAGCCGAAATTACTGCCTATTCGGCAACTTTTCGCCAGGGGAAGAGCATTCCCACCTGTTTGCGGTAGAGACGGTACCGATCGCCGAACAGCGTGACGAGATCCCGCTCCTCGAGGAAAATGCCAAGCAGGATGTAACCGGTCGTGCCGAGCGAAAACAGAAGATGGCCCCACGTCATCGACGGCGTCGCCCAGAAGGCCAGCAAAAAGCCGACATAAATCGGGTGCCGGACCCATTTGTAGAAGAGCGGCGTCCTGAAGACGGGAGGCGGCAGTTCCTTCTTGCGCAACGCGGCGAAGGCCTGCGATAGACCGAACAGTTCGAAGTGGTTGATCAGCCAGGTGCTGATCAGCAAAATCGCCCAGCCAAGCCAGAATACGCCATGGATGACGGCGGTCCAAAGTGGGTTCTCGACCGTCCAGACGGGTCCGGGGATCGGCCGCCATTGCCAGTAAAGCAGCAGCAGGATGAGGCTGGCCAGCAGCACATAGGTGCTGCGTTCAGCCGAGCTTGGCACAAGCCGCGTCCACCATCGCTTGAAGGCCGGGCGCGCCATGACGCTGTGCTGCGCGGCGAAAAGACCGAGCAGCAGCGTGTTGACGATCACGGCTTCGACCGGACTTCCCACGATTCCGGAATCGATCGATTTCGGAACCACCAGATTGCCGACGAAGCCGACCGCGTAGAGAAATGAGCCCAAAAATATGAGGTATGCGACAATGCCGTAAATAAGGGTGATTACGCCCGCCATGCTCCCCCTCCTTGCAAGCACAAGAATTCGGTCGGTCGACCGAATTCACATAGGACCACAGTTAGAGAAAAGAGTCAACTTGATCGGTCGCTCGACCGAAGTAAGGTGGTGAGACGCGAGCCTGGACAGGAGAAATCATGAATCACCAACAGCGTGCCCGTTCGAGCAACGGGCACACCGCATGACAGACGTCGCAGACAAATCCGATGCAACGGGATCGAACAAGGTGAGGCGCGACACACGCGCCGACCTGCTGGCGGCAGCCGAGATTTGCCTGCATCGGGACGGTTTCGCTGAGTTGTCGACGCGGCGCGTTGCCGAGACAGCGGGCGTTCCCCTCAGCCAGATCCACTATCATTTTGGCTCCAAGGAGCGCCTGATCCTGGCCCTGCTCGATCATTTGAACGAGCGCCTGCTAAAGCGCCAGGCGGAAACATTTGCAGCACCGATGCCGCTGTGGCGCCGTTGGGAACGTGCCTGTGATTTCCTCGATGAGGATCTGGCGTCTGGCTATGTTCGCGTTCTGCACGAGATGATCGCAGCCAGTTGGTCGAGCCCCGAGATCGCCAAGGCGGTGCGCCGCGATCTGCGCGGCTGGTTTGAGCTCCTGGCCGGGCTGGCGGAAGAGGCGGGGCGACAATTCGGCGGTCTTGGGCAATTTTCCGCCGCCGAAGTGACCAGCCTCGTCAGCGCCGCCTTTCTTGGAAGCGAGACGATGATCCTGCTGGAGATCGAGAGCCGGCACGTTCCGGTGAGGCAGGCGCTGCGCCGCTTTGGCGAAACGATCCGGCGAATGGAGGAAGCGGCTCCAAAAAACTAGATCGTGCACCAGGGACGCAGGCAGCGGAGGTCGCGACCCGCAAGAGGCGTCACCGTTTTCGGTTGCGCATCAGCGCTTCGAGATCGCTGTCGCCGTTTTCAGGCAGCATCAACCGCACATGTGCGTAGAGATCGCCGTGACCGCCACCTTTTTCCGGCAGGCCCCTGCCCTTCAATCGCAGGACCTTGTCCGAGCTCGACCAGGCGGGAACATTGACGGCAAGCTTGCCGGTCGGTGTCTCGACCGCCACCTTGGCACCCAGCACAGCATCCGCCAGTGCGACCGGCAGGTCTGCATGAAGGTCGCGGCCTTCGACACGATAGCGCGGGTGCCGCCGGAAGCGGATCTTGACCAGCGCGTCGCCCGGCTGCCCCGGCCCCTGCTCGCCCTGGCCCTTTAGCCGGATGGTCTGGCCGTCCTCGACATAGGCTGGTAGTTTGACGGCGACTTTGCGTCCGTCGGGGAACATCGCCGTGACCTTCTCGGCGGTCGCCGCTTCCTCGATGGTAACGTCGAGCGTCACGTTCAGATCGGCGCCGGTCGGCGCCTGTCGGCCAGCGCCCATGCCGGCGCCGCGAGAGAAGGTCTCGCCGAAAATCTGACTGAAGATGTCGCTGTTGCCGTCGAACGGGTCGCCGCCCGGACGGCTTGAGCGAAACTCGAAGCGCGAGCCACCAGGTCCTTGCTGCCGGCGAAAACCGGAGAAAGGATCGGCGCCGCCCGCGGCACCCTCGAAGCCCTGGAAGCGCGGCTTGCCGTCGGCGTCGATCTCGCCGCGATCAAAAGCCGCACGGTTCTTCTCGTCGCCGACGATCTCGTAAGCCTGGTTGGCCGCGGCAAACCGCTCCTTCGCCTTGGGATCCGGATTCTGGTCCGGATGATACGCCTTGGCGAGTTTACGGTACGCCGATTTTATGTCCTTGGCCGATGCGTTCTTAGCAACGCCCAGCACCTCATAGGGGTCGCGCATGCTTCCTGCCCTGGAGATGGAGTTGAGTCCACGATTGCCACCTATATGCGCTCGCATAGGAAGAAATTCCAGTGGCGCGCGGTCGTATGATGGCGGAAAATCAGAGCGCCTTGAAGTCCTGTATCCGCCAGGCGCCGGCGCCCGCCAGGCATACCTCGCCCTTGAACAGCGCGACGCCGTCGAAACTTTCGCGCGAGGCGGTGAAGCGGCGGCAAAGCTGGCCGTTGTCCCTGGACTCCGCCAGTTCGGTGATCGAGCCGCGCGAACCGGTATCGGAATTCGCCCAGGGAACGGCCTGCCCGCCAAGTTCCTGGATATCGGCGGAAGACACCGCGTTGCGAATCGTCGTCTGGTCCGAGGCGCGATCCTGATCGATCGGCGAGGCCGAAGCAGGCGTGCTGCTGGTCAGGATCGTACGGTCGACCTCGGCCTGCTCCAGGCTGAAGCCGCCGGCACCGCACGCAGCAAGCGGCAGGACGGCCAACGCGATCACGGCGGCCTTGACCGCGGCCTGGGCGCTGGCCGAAGCAATAAGGCTCCATTGCCCGCTGTCAAAAGGTTGCGCGATGCGCGACAATCGGCAATCTCCCCAGCCGGCAACAGAATTTGGAAAAACTATGAGCGAAACCGAGTTAACAAGCGGTGACTTTACCGAGGCTACCGAGCCATTCCGCCTCTTTGCCGCATGGCTCGACGATGCGACGAAAAGTGAGATCAACGATCCCAACGGCGTGGCGCTGGCGACCGTCGATGCCGAGGGCATGCCGAATGTGCGGATGGTGCTGCTCAAGGGGTTCGATGAAAGCGGATTTGTCTTCTACACGAATTTCGAAAGCGCCAAAGGCCGCGAGATTCTTGGCAGCATGAAGGCGGCGATGTGCTTCCACTGGAAATCGCTGCGCCGGCAGGTGCGCGCGCGTGGACCGGTGGAGATCGTTACCGAGGCGGAAGCGGACGCCTATTATGCGACGCGTCCGCGCGGCAGCCGCATCGGCGCCTGGGCGTCGAAACAGTCGCGGCCACTGGAGAGCCGCTTCGCACTGGAAAAAGCCGTTGCCGAATACACGGCGCGCCACGCGATCGGCGAGATCCCGCGACCGAAACACTGGTCTGGCTTCCGGATCGTGCCGCAGACGATCGAGTTCTGGCACGACCGGCCTTTCCGGCTGCACGACCGCCTCGTTTTTTCCCGTAACGCTGAGGGCGGCTGGGACAAGACAAGGCTCTATCCCTGAGCCTTTTCGAAGAATCCCTGAGCCTTTTCGAAGACTGGGCGGCAAGATATGGTTTCATGCCGCTCCGGTCGCAAAAGGGTGAACCATGAGCCTGTTCCTGGCATTCCTCGGCGTCTCGTTCGTCGTCCTCGCAACACCCGGACCGGACACGGCCATCACCATTCGCAACGCACTTCTCGGCGGGCGCGCCGGCGGCGTGTTCACCGCGCTTGGTATCGCCAGCGGCCAGACGATCTGGGCATTGGCCACCAGCGCCGGCATTGTCGCTTTGCTCGTCGCTTCGGAACCGCTTTTCCTCGCCGTCAAATATGCCGGTGCTGCCTATCTCGTCTATCTCGGCGTCAAGGCGCTGCAAGAGGCGCTGCGGCCGTCCCACGAAGCGGAGGCGCTGGCTGTCGCCAAGCCTTCGCGGCGGCTGACGGCAGCAAGCGCTTTTCGCCAGGGCCTGATCAGCGATCTCGGCAATCCAAAGATGGCCGTGTTCTTCGCCAGCCTTTTGCCCCAGTTCGTGCCACCAGGCGAGGAAAGCTTCGCGGCGTTGCTGGGTCTGGGCGCGGTCTTCGCCATCATGACCTTTACCTGGCTGGCGCTTTACGCGACGGTCGTCGCCAAGGCCGGGGATTTCCTGCGCCGGCCATCGATCCGCCGCGTCATCGAAGGCGTCACCGGAATGGTGCTGATCGGCCTCGGCATCCGCATCGCGACCGAGCACCGCTAGCCGCGATCATGGTTCACCCTTTCTTCCTGGTCATGAAGGCCGTCAAGGCGGCGCGCGCCTCGTCGGATTTGAGCCGTTCGCGGAAATGCTCGCTCTCCTCACGGATGCGAGCGACAAGGTCTTCACGCGAGCCGCGCATCAGGTCACGCGCGATCTTCAGCGCTTGCGGTGGCTTGGCCGCGATCTGACCGGCGGCGGCAAGCACGGAGGTTTCAAGCTCGTTCTCCTCGACCACCGCGTAGATCAGTCCGGCGGCCTTCGCCCGCTCGGCCGAAAAACCTTCGCCGAGACCAAGCAGCGCGAAAGCGCCTTGCCGGCCCAGAATCTCAGGCGCAAGCAGGCTCGACCCGGCCTCGGGGACCAGGCCGAGATCGACAAAGGGTGTGCGGAACATTGTGCGCGGCGTGGCGAAGGTCAGGTCGCAATGCAGGTTGAGCGTCGTGCCGATGCCGACCGCGATGCCATCGACGCCTGAAACCATGGGCTTTTCCGTCCTGGCCAGCGCCATCAGGAAATCCCAAACCTCGGTGCCGCCCTCGCCGCCGGTGGCAATAATCATGAAATCGGCAAGATCGTTGCCGGAAGAGAAGGCGCCGGGCACGCCCAAAAAGACATGGACGCGGATCGCCGGATCGGCGTCGCCCTCGGCAAGAGCTTTGGACATTGTCGCATACATGGCGCGCGTCAGCGCGTTCTTCTTGTCCGGGCGGTTCATGCGGATGATCTGGATGGCGCCCTGGCGCTCGACGAGGATATGCTCTGTCACGGGTGATCCTTTGTGAACGTCAGGCCCTTGTGGAGCGTCAGGCCCCAGTGAAACGTTAGGCAGAAATCAGCGTCTTGCCGGCGGCGGCAAGGCTTTCGCCGCCGCCGATCACGCGCTCCTTCAGCGCGCCCGCCTCGCCAAGCAGGTTTTCGGCGAAGAAACGGCAAAGGGCGATGCGGCTTTGGTCGGAAAGCGCGCCGCGTGCCAGATAGGCGCCGCCCGCCGCGAGCGAGATCAGCCTCAGATACGGCGTCGCACCGGCCAGCGCCTCGTCCGAGCGCCCGTCGGCAAGCAGCCCTTGCAGGAAGCGCGTCGCTTGGCTGAGGTCGTCGAGCGCCTTGTCGAGACCATCGGCGGTGCGGCCAAAACCTTGAAGATTTGACGTCCGCACTTGATTGGCGACCGCTTTTAGCTCGGCGATGTAAACATGAACGTGCTCGCCGCCGCCAAGCGGCAGCTTGCGCACCACCAGGTCGATCGCCTGGATGCCGTTGGTGCCCTCATAGATCGGCGCGATGCGCGCATCGCGATAAAGTGCTGCCGCACCCGTCTCCTCGATGAAACCCATGCCGCCATGCACCTGCAGCCCGAGCGAGGCGACCTCGACGCCGACATCGGTGGAAAAGGCCTTGGCCAGCGGCGTCAAAAGATTGGCTCGCTCCTGCCAATGGGTGGCCTCCACGCCACTGGATATCCGCGCATGATCGATGGCATGCGCGCAGGAATAGCTGACGGCGCGCGCGATCTGGGTCAGCGCTTTCATGGTCAGGAGATTGCGCTGCACGTCAGGGTGATGGACGATCGGCGCCATGCCGCCGCCATCATAGCTTGCGGCCTTGCCTTGCCGGCGGTCATTGGCATAGGCGAGCGCCTTCTGCGTTGCCGTTTCGGCGACCGCCACGCCCTGCATGCCGACGGCGAGCCGCGCACTGTTCATCATGGTGAACATGCAGGCGAGGCCCTTGTTTTCCTCACCGATCAGCCAGCCGATCGCGCCAGGCACCATGCCTTCGAAACCGTCGCCATAGATCATGGTGCATGTCGGCGAGGCGTGGATGCCCAATTTGTGCTCCAGCCCGGAGCAGAAGACGTCGTTGCGTGCGCCCAGCGCGCCATCGTCGCCGACAAGGAATTTCGGCACCAGGAACAGCGAAAGACCACGCGTGCCGGCCGGTGCATCCGGCAGCCGCGCCAGCACCAGATGGATGATGTTGTCGGTGAAATCGTGCTCGCCATAGGTGATGAAGATTTTTTGCCCGAAGATGCGGTAGGTGCCGTCGCCGGCCGGCTCGGCGCGGGTGCGCAACGCATTCAGGTCCGAGCCCGCCTGCGGTTCCGTCAGGTTCATCGTGCCCATCCATTCGCCGGAGACGAGCTTTTCCAGATATTTGGCCTTCAGCGCCGGCGAGGCGTGCTTGTCGAGCGCTTCGACCGCCCCCATGGTCAGCGTCGGGCCGATACCGAAAGCCATGGCGGCGGAGTTCCACATTTCGAGCGCGGCGACGCCCAGCATGGCCGGCAGCGCCTGGCCGCCGAACTCCTCCGGTGCGGACAGAGCGTTCCAGCCGCCGTCGATCCAGCGACGATAGAGTTGTTTCCAGCCGGGCGGCGTGGTGACGGCCGCGTCCTTCAGCACCGCGCCTTGTTCGTCGCCGATCTTGTAGAGTGGCGCAACCTCCTCTGTGGCGAAGCGGCCGGCTTCCGCCAGAATGGCATCGACGAGGTCTTCGCCAAGGTCACCGAAGGTGCCGGCGTCGAGCGCCGGTTTCAGGCCGGCCACATGCTTCAGCGTGAAGGCGATTTCCTCGACTGGTGCCCGATACATGCCGCTCGCTCCTCCTCCGTCCGGCACGCAACTTAAGATCCGTGCCGCCACAAAGCTACCCGCTTCGGGGTCTCCGCTTTCACCTTCTTTTTACGTAAACGTCAATTTTTGTCACGCAGATTTTGCAATTGTTGCGACACACGTTAAATTCGGCAAAAGCCGGACAAGTTCGACCGGCGACGGATCAAGAATACCGGATCGGACCGCCCGTGCTCGCCAGACCTGACGCCTATCGCTGCATTGAATGCGGCCTGCCCTACCGAGCGGCAGGTTTTTGGTACCATCACGGCAAGATCGAGGATGGCGCCGCCTATTGGTCGGATCGCGGCATTCTGTGTTCGCCGCAATGCTCGCTGGCCCATAACCGCAAACGCGAGGCCGAGGGAACGCTGCCGCAAGCGCCGGCGCCCGATCCGTTCCAGATCCAGCCGCTCTCGCGCCGTTGATGCCCAGCGAAGCCATCACTGGCAAAATTGCGGCATTCGCTGCGGGCCGCCGAAAGCATTTCCTTAACCATGGCGGTTCAGGATTGGGCTTTGGCCAGCAAGGATCTGCTGTTTGAAACCGCCGGCGCACTCTCTTCGCCGCCTAGGTCTCCTCGTCGCCGCGGTCGGGACGGCGATGGCGTTGGGGCCGGCAAAAGCCTCGGATTTTTCCGAGCCGTGGAAGAATGCCGACCGGGCGCTGGTGATCGACGCCTACGAATATAATTCCATCGACTGGGCCGAGCTTGCGACCGACAAGCGCATTGTCGGCTTCATCAACAAGGCCTCGGATGGGATGCCGCCACCCTATCTCTGTTTCGGCGCCGAGACCGAGACGAGGCTCTGCAAGACACTGTGGAAGCGCCATGCGGTAGCACAGGAACTGTTCCAGACGCGCAAGGTGGTGGCCAAGGCGCTCGGCCTGAAATGGGGCGCTTATCATCTCGCCCGCCCCGGCAATCCGGTGGGACAGGCCAATAATTTCATCAACTTCGCGAAGCCTGGGCCGGATGACCTGCTTGCCCTCGACATCGAGGATGATGACCCCACGAAATGGATGTCGCTCGAGGATGCCGAGGAGTTCGTGCGCCATGTGCATCGGCGGATTGGCCGCTTTCCCGTGCTCTACACCAACGGCAAGACCGCCAAGCACATCGCCGACAACAAGTACAAATACCGGCTCCTGTCGCGGCTACCGCTCTGGTATGCGCGCTACAAGCCAGACATCGGCGTGCATTTCCCGATGGGCAACTGGCAAGGCTACGCACTCTGGCAGTTTTCGGCAAAAGCGAATTGCGGACGGTTCCGCTGCCCTTACCGGGTGGCTGGCACGCCCAACGACATCGATGTCAACGTCGCACCGATGGATGCCGCCGCATTGCGCGCGCAATGGCCCTTCGGCGGCCTGATCGACGTGCAGCCGGATTACCTCGCCTCGATACCGGTGCCTCTCTCGCGCGAGGCCGGGCTAGCCGGCAATGCCATTACCTACGCCACCGTGGCGGTACCACCGCCGAGCTTCACCGAAATGATCGCCACGTTCAGCGCACGCTGGACCAGATTCCGCAGCAGCTTTCAAATGCCTTTTGTAGAGGCAGCGCCGCGCCTTCCGCACGGGATTGCCGAATATGTGGCCTGGACGCGGAAGGAAAAGCCCTCCGCATCGGCCTCCGAAGCGGCGCGCGCCGCCAGCGATCCGGTCAGCACCGCATCGACCGAGTTCGACCGTGGGCTGCGCTGAATTCTAAAGCCGTTGAAGGGTCAGCGTGCCTGCTCGCGCGCCACGGCCTGCCAGCCGATGTCGCGGCGGCAGAAGCCTTGCGGCCAATCGATCCGGTCGAGCGCGGCATAGGCTCGCCTCTGCGCCTCGCCGACCGTGCCGCCGACAGCCGTGACGTCGAGCACACGGCCGCCATTGGCGACCAGCGCGCCGCTGTTGATGGCGGTGCCGGCATGAAAAATCTCGACGCCATCGCCCGCGGCCTCTTCGACGCCGCGGATCACCGAACCCTTTTCCGGCGTGCCGGGATAGCCCCTGGCCGCCATCACCACGGTAAGCGCCGCCTCGTCGCGCCAGCGCACTGAGCTATGCGCAAGCTGGCCGTCGGCAGAAGCGTTTAGCAGGACCAAGAGATCATCCTTCAGCCGCATCATCAGCACCTGACATTCCGGGTCACCGAAACGGGTGTTGTATTCGATCAGCTTCGGCCCCTTGTCCGTGATCATCAGGCCGGCGAACAGCACGCCGGAAAACGGCGCGCCAAGCTCGGCCATGCCGCGCATGGTCGGCTCGACGATCTCTCGCATGGTGCGGTCGATCATCTCCGGCGTCATTACCGAAGCCGGCGAATAGGCGCCCATGCCGCCGGTGTTCGGGCCGACATCGCCGTCACTGAGGCGCTTGTGGTCCTGTGCGGTGCCGAACGGCAGCGCGGTGACGCCGTCGCACAGGCAAAAGAAGCTCGCTTCTTCGCCGGTGAGGAACTCCTCGACCACGACCTCCGCGCCGGCCTGTCCGAAGGACCCGTCGAAACAGGCATCGAGTGCCGCCAGCGCCTCGGCCAGCGTCATGGCGACGGTGACGCCCTTTCCGGCGGCGAGGCCGTCTGCCTTGATGACGATCGGCGCGCCCATCTTTTCGACATAGGCCCTGGCCGACGTCAAGTCGCCGAAACGGCCATAGGCGGCGGTCGGGATGTCGTATCTCGCGCAAAGGTCCTTGGTGAAACCCTTCGAGCCTTCCAGCCGCGCCGCAGCCTTGGACGGGCCGAACACGCGGACCCCTGCGGCGCAAAGATCGTCGGCAATGCCGGCGACCAGCGGCCCTTCCGGCCCGATGACGACGAGGTCGATCTTTTTCTCCGTGCAGAACCGGGCCACGGCCGCATGATCTGCAATGTCTAGCGTCACCAGTTCAGCTTCGCGGCCGATGCCCGGATTGCCGGGGGCGGCGTACAGCTTGGTCAGCAGCGGCGAGGCCGCGATCTTCCAGGCCAAGGCATGTTCGCGGCCGCCGGAGCCGATCAACAAAACACGCATGCCCAGATTCCTTGCCATTCCATGATCAGCACTGCGCTATTGCGCCCCGGACGACGGGTCAAGACATTTGGCAGACTTTGAGAGCAATTCCACGCGGGAACGGGAATGTATCGGCCCGGCTTGACGCTTGACGGCATTCGCCGCGGCTGCCACTTCAGCACAATGGAAACCGTTCAGTCGAAAGCGGCCCAGGGCCGCGTCGCCGATGCGCCGAGCGGCCACTGGGTCTACCGCATTCTGCCACGCTGGCTGTGGCCCTATGCGCAGCTTGCGCGATGGGACCGGCCGATCGGCTGGCAGCTGCTGCTGTGGCCGTGCTGGTGGTCGGCCGCCCTTGCAGCGAGCGCCTACCCTCGCCCCGGCGACCCGGTTCTCTCGCTGCTGCCGGCGCCATGGTATCTCGTGCTGTTCCTGGCCGGCGCTATCGCCATGCGCGGCGCCGGCTGCACCTACAACGATCTCGTCGACCAGGACATCGACAACCAGGTGGAACGCACGCGCTCGCGGCCGCTGCCGGCGGGGAAGGTCACACGCCGGCAGGCCTGGGCATTTCTCCTTATCCAGGCTTTGGTCGGCCTCGCTGTGCTTCTGCAGTTCAACAGCTTCGCCATCCTGCTCGGCGTCTGTTCGCTCACGATCGTCGCCATTTATCCGTTCATGAAGCGATTCACCAATTGGCCGCAACTCGTTCTCGGCCTCGCTTTTTCCTGGGGTGCGCTGATGGGATGGGCGGCGGAGTTCGGCGACATCGATGGCCCGGCGGTCATGCTTTATATCGGCTCGATCCTGTGGGTGATCGGCTATGACACGATCTATGCGCATCAGGACAAGGAAGACGACGCCATCGTCGGTGTGCGCTCGACCGCACGCCTGTTCGGCGATAACACCAAGGCCTGGCTCGTCGGGCTCTATGGCGGAGCGCTGGTCTGCTTCGCCATCGCCTTCGCGTCGGCGCAGGCGCCGGTACCGGCTCTGGCCGGGCTTATCGCCGCCGGCGCTCATATGACGCGGCAGATCGCCGTGCTGGACATCGACCATCCGGACCAGTGCCTGCGACTGTTCAAGTCGAACAACCAGGTCGGCTGGCTGATCTTCCTTGGCCTGATCGGTGGCGCTGTCTGGGTGGCGCTAAAGCCGCTGGTTTAGGCTATGTCGATATTCAGGTGATGCCGGCCTGCAAACGGCGGCTTCCTGCGCTTCCGGTGCTCACGTACCCAAAAGTACGCTCCGCTCCGGTTCTCGGAAGCCACCATTTTCGGCTCGGCCTGACCTGAATCTCAACACACCCCGAAGCGCGTCATGTTTCAACGAACTTTTGCACGACATGCACTATTGCTCGCGCGAGATAATTTCCTTGCCGCCGATGACCAGTCTGAGGCCGAGGTCGCCGGCCCTGCGGCGGGCGAGGAAGCGCGGGCGGCGCGTGTTCGAAACGCGACCCTTGCGGCGATCTTGCGCCGGTAGCGTCTTGATGGCAGCGCCTAGCGATTCCTCCAGCGTACGGGCGATGCCGTCCGATTCGATCAGAAGCATCGGCAGACGGTAGGCGTCGGCCCAGGCGCGCCAGTCGGCGGCGACATCCTCGAGATCGTCGGCGACCAGCAGCGGCACCGACAGCATCGGATCATTGTGCAGAAGCTCCAAGGTCACCGTGACATTGCCATCCGAATCCTCCATCGCGCGGGCGGCTACGCCGCGAAACGCGTTGGCGGGCAGAGCAATGATCGCCGGCACGCCGCTCATCTCCAGCATGCGGCGAATGACGGCGCCGCGGTGGTCGATGGTGAAGGTAACGTCGCCATAGTCGTCGCGCGTGGCGTAGCTCACCACCTGCGGCAGGCGGAATGGATCGAGGCGCATGTTGCGCCCGGCCCAGACTGGCTTCAGTCCAGTGTTCATATTGTGCCTTTCCTGTCTCTCCTGAGAGCCGGTCTTCCGGGTCTCCGGGCCGGTTTTTCCAGCCTCGTTGTGGAGAAACATTAGCGCGGGCTTCTTATCGCTGCGCTTAAGAAAGTCGGTTAAATTTTGCTGATCTCAGAGGGATGGTTATCGGAATACGACCAGGCACAGGATATCGAAAGGATCAGATAACCTTACCGGGATTCATGATGCCGGCGGGATCGAAGGCCGTCTTCACCCTGCGCATCAGATCGATCGCCATCGGCGGCGCCGTCGCGATCAATTCATCCCGCTTCAGCTGGCCGATGCCGTGTTCTGCCGAGATCGAGCCGTGGAAGCTGCGCACGACATCGTGCACGGCCTTATTCATGGCGTGATAGAGCCCGAGAAACGCGTCGTCATCGCCGCCGACCGGCCGGGAAATATTATAGTGGAGATTGCCGTCCCCCATGTGGCCGAAACAGACCTCGCGCGCACCCGGGCTGACCGATTGCACCGCGCCCGCCGCCTTTTCGATGAATGACGGGATCGAGGCCACCGGCACCGAGATATCATGCTTGATCGAGGCGCCCTCCGGCTTCTGGGCCTCGGGCAGCACCTCGCGGAAATTCCAGAAGGCGTCGCCCTGGGCGAGACTTGCCGCGATCACCGCGTCGCCGACGATTTCCTGTTCGAGGCCTTCCGACAGCACCTCCTCGATCAAGGCTCTCGCATCCTCCGACGAGCGCCCCGACGAGATCTGCATCAGCACATACCATGGCCAATCCCCGACCAGCGGCCGCACGACCCCTGGCGCGTGCAGAAGCGTGAAGTCGTAGGGCCTCTGTCCGATCAGCTCGAAAGCAGTGAGCGCGGCCCCGGCACGGTCCATCGCCAGGCTTAACAGGGACAGCGCCGCCTCGGGCGAGGACAGGCCGGCAAACGCCACCTCGCGCCCTTTGGGCTTGGGGAAAAGCTTGAGCACTGCAGCGGTGATGATGCCGAGCGTACCCTCGGCGCCGACGAACAGGTTCTTCAGATCGTAACCGGTGTTGTCCTTCTTCAGCTTGCGCAAATCGTCGAACACCTCGCCCGTCGGCAGCACGACCTCGACCCCGAGGCAGAGCTCACGCGCATTGCCATAGGCAAGCACGCCGGTGCCGCCGGCATTGGAAGAGAGATTGCCGCCGATCTGGCAGGAGCCTTGCGCGGCAAGCGACAGCGGAAACAGCCGGTCGGCCGCATCTGCCGCCTCCTGTAGCGTCTGCAGGATGACCCCGGCCTCGACAGTCACCGTGTTGGACAGGACATCGATCTCGCGGATGCGGTTCAGCCGCGATAGCGACAGCACGATCTCGCGCCCGGACATGTCAGGCACCTGCGCGCCGACCAGCCCGGTATTGCCGCTTTGCGGCACGATCGGCGTTGCCGTCTCGGTCGCCAGCCGCATGATGCGGCTGACCTCGTCGACGCTGCCGGGCCGCAGCACCAGCGCCGTCCGGCCATGCCAAAGGCCGCGCCTCTCCGTCAGGTAAGGCGCGATGTCCTGCTGGTCGCGAAGCGCATATTTGTCGCCGACAATGGCCGCAAAGCGATCAATGAGGGCGGGGTCGATATCGCTGGATATGTCGTTCATGGATGGAAACTATGGTGCTCAATCGATCTTGTCACGAGGGGCGGCGGCGCGCGAAAGCCTATCGTTGATCGCCTCGCCCAGCCCGTCGAACGGGATCGGCTCGACAGCGATTGTCCCGGCGCCGCTGCGATCGAGATCCTGCATGTGGGCAAAGAGGTTGGCTGCGGCCTCGCGCAGGTCGCCGGTCTCGGACAGGTTGCGAAAAGCGGCAGCGCTTTGCCAGCCTTCGGCACGGCGGCCGCCGAACGCCAGCAAGGCTTCGCCCTTTGCGACTTTTGCGGCGTTGACCCGCACCGCAGCACCCGGCGCGTAATGCGAGGCCAGCATGCCCGGAGCCTCAATGCCTGTCGCACCGCGCAGCAGCGCCATGCCGGCAGCCGCTTCGATCTCCTCGGCGGCAATGCCGCCTGGCCGCAGCAGTCGCAGCTTTCCGCCCTCGACCTTGACGATCGTCGATTCGAGCCCCACGGACGTTGCGCCGCCATCGACCACCAGCTTGATTTTTGCGCCGAGATCGGCCGCCACCGCTTGGGCCGTCGTGGCGCTGATCCTTCCTGAAGAATTGGCGCTGGGCGCCGCAAGCGGGCGTCCGAGCCTGGCGATCAGCTCGCCGCCGAAGCCTTTCGGCATGCGCAGCGCGATCGTGTCCAACCCGGCAGTGACCAGTGGATGGATGCCGTTGCCCGGCCGCTGCGGCAGCACCAGCGTCAGTGGTCCCGGCCAGAATGCCTGCGCAAGTCTTTTCGACAGCGGATCGAACAGTGCGATGCGCTCGGCCATCGGCAGATCGGCAACGTGGGCGATCAGCGGGTTGAAGCGCGGCCGGCCCTTGGCCTCGAAGATGCGCGCCACGCCGACCCCACTGGTGGCGTCGCCGGCCAGCCCATAGACGGTTTCGGTCGGAATGGCGACGACATCGCCGCCTTCGAGCAGCGCCAGCGCCCGCTCCATCGCCTCGCTGGCGGCAAGTATCTCAGCCACTGTCATCACCTTACAGATGCGGGACCTTACAGATGCGGGACCTCACAGATGTGGGTGCGTAGTACGGTGACGTTCTCGGGGCAAGCCCGGCACGAGGCAAGTCCGGCGGTTGGCGGATTACCAATCGCTAAAATGCCATCTTTCCTCGCAAGCCCGCATCAATTCCCCGACGGTATGGTGCCGGCCTGTTGGGCAAGGGGAACTATCATGGTCTGGGTGCGTATCCTGGGAGCGCTTGGTCTCACTCTGGCGGCGGGCGGAGCACAGGCTTCGTCCTTCATTGTGCCAGGTGCACCATCCTCGACGCCGTCCGTCGTCAAGCTTGGCGCGCCTGAACCGGTGAAGGTGGCTGAGAGCTCCTCCACCCCATCGATCGTGGCGCTCGGTGAACCAGTGCCCGATATCACCTATGAAAAAGTTGCTGCGATCCCGAGCCAGCCCAAGCATGATTCCATGCAAAGCCCGATGATCATTCGTGGCGGCATCGTCGGCAACGCCTTCGCAACGCCGGCTCCCAGCGCCGCACCTGCTGCGACCACCGCTGCCGCAGCATCTGGGGCGGGCAGCAGATCCGACGAAAAGATAACAGGAACGAACAGCTCGCCTGAACCCGCAATGCCGCAGCCGACGCCCATTCCCGAGATCGACCAGGCTAGATAGCCGCTGGAGACCAGGACGACGCTCGCGCGCCGTCCTGGTCCGCTGAGTAAATTCCGTCGCCTGAAAAAACCTCAGGCCGCGACCTCTTCGTCCTCGTCGTCGGAGGCGTCCTCTTCGTCAGCGTCATCTTCGTCAGCGTCTGGCGCCTCGGCCTTCACGCTGTCGCCGTCGTCTTCCTCGTCATCGTCATCGTCATCATCTTCTTCGTCTTCCTCATCGTCATCCGAGAGGGTGGCGGCTTTGTCGTCTTCAGCGCCTTCCTCGGCCGTCGCTTCGCTTTCGTCCTCACTGTCCTCGTCCGACAGATCGGCAGCTTCGACCGTAGCAGCGGCGGCGTGATCGAGGGTTGTTTCGGAAGCAGACTCAAGCGTCTCGGCGGGCGTTTCTTCTGTCACTTCGATGTCGCGAGCGGAATTCATGGAAGCCTCCGTGGGGTTGGGGAACATGCTCCTTGTGGCACCCGGAGATCATCGTCATATGACTGTAAGCCGGCTCGAATCGGCTATTGGAAAGAAATATTTCCCAAGCCTCAGCCGGCGATTTTCGAGAAATCCGCAACCTGGTCGGTCGCTGCCCGGACGCGTGCCAACAGTGCGAGGCGGTTGGCACGAACAGCCTGGTCCTCATCATTCACGAGAACGCGTTCAAAGAATGAATCAACAGGTTCACGCAACGCGCTAAGCGCCAGCATGGCGGCGGAAAAGTCTTCATTGTGAATCGCTTGGCCGGCTTCTCTCTCGGCCTGATTCACTGCCGCGAACAGCGCTTTCTCGGCATCTTCCCGGAATAGAGCCGGCTCGACGCGGTCGGCGACCGTTGTTTTCTTCTTCTCCTCGGCGGCGAGGATATTGGCCGCGCGCTTGGTGCCGGCAAGCAGGTTCTTGCCGTCCTCGGTGTCGAGGAACGAGCCAAGCGCCTCGACCCGGCGGACGATTTGAAGCAGGTCGTCGGATTGCGATTGGCCAATCTCCCCCCTTGTGGGGGAGATGCCCGGCAGGGCAGAGGGGGGCGTGACAGAATGAGACGCTGGCGGGACAGCGCCCCCCTCTGTCGGCTTCGCCGACATCTCCCCCACAAGGGGGGAGATTGGGCGCGAACCTGCCGCCAACACCGCGTCGATCAGATCGTGCCTTGCGCCCTGGTCGCGGAGGTAGACCTTCAGACGGTCGTGGAAGAAGTCGAGGAGGTCGAGCACTTCAGCGCCAACCTGTTTACCGCTGAATTCCCTCATTCCTCGGAGAACGTTCTTCGTGGACTGATGGATCGAGGGGACATGAATTTCTGCGACATTAACGATGCTCAATCGAGTTTTGTTCTCAATCAAAATCCTGATCACCCCCAGCGCCGCCCTCCTCAGCGCATACGGGTCTTTGCTCCCTGTCGGTTTCTCATCGATCGCCCAGAAGCCAACAAGCGTATCGAGCTTATCGGCCAGCGCCACGGCAATCGAGACCGCATCGGTCGGCACGCGGTCCGAGGGGCCTTGCGGCTTGTAGTGCTCCTCAATTGCGGCGGCAACGGACGGATCTTCGCCCTGCAGCAGCGCGTATTTGCGGCCCATGGCGCCCTGCAATTCCGGGAACTCGCCGACCACCTCGGTGGTGAGATCGGCCTTGGCCAGAACGGCAGCACGCTCGGCGCGCCCGCGGAGATATTTCTGCTCGACGTTCAGATCGTCGGCGGACAGAAGCTTGCCATCGAAAAAATTCGGCTGCTTCGACAATATGTCAGCGATCTCGCCAGCCAGCCGCTTGATTCGCTCCACCCGCTCGCCCTGGGTGCCGAGCTTGGCATGGAACGTCACGCCGAGATGGTCGAGGCGGGCCATGCGCTGGTCGAGCGGCTTTTTGAGATCGAGCCCGAACTTTTCCGCCGATGCCTGCAACTGGTCGAGGTCGGGCAGGTCGCCCTGGTCGGTATTCCAGAAATAGAGCGCGTCGGACAGCCGGGCGCGCACCACCTTGCCGTTGCCGTAGGCGATCTCCTTGCCGCCGTCCTTGGCCTCGATGTTGGCGGTCAGGATGAAGCGGTTGGAAAGCTCTTCACGGACGCCCTGCGGCCGCGTGACAAAACACTTCTGGTTGGCGCGAATGGTTAGCCGGATCACCTCGGCCGGAATGGCGAGAAAGTCCTGCTCGAATTCGCCCATCAACACGACAGGCCATTCGACCAGGCCTGACACTTCCTCGAGCAGGCCCTCGTCCTCGACCAGATCGAGCCCGTTGGCGAAAGCGAGATTCCTCGCGTCCGCCAGGATGATCTGCTTGCGCCGGTCAGCATCGAGCACGACCTTCGCCGCCTCCAGCTTGGCGGCATAGTCGTCGAAACGGCGTACGGCGATCGCGCCCGGCGCATGAAAACGATGACCGTAGGTGACATTGCCCGAATCGATGCCATCGATCTCGAAATCGACCACCACCGGCTCCTCGGTCTCGGGGCCGAAGGTGCAGAGGATGGATTGCAGCGGCCGCACCCAGCGCAACGATCCGGGTTTCGCCGAGGCCGGCCCCCAGCGCATCGATTTCGGCCATGGAAAGCCGCGGATGATGCCCGGCACCAGCTCGGCGATGATTTCTTCCGCCGCCCTACCCGGCTTGGAGATATGGGCGACATAGAAGTCGCCCTTCTTCGGATCGGCATGGATATGCGCCTCGGCGATCGAGGAAAGACCGGCTTTTCGCAGAAAACCCTGGACCGCCTGTTCGGGAGCCTTGGTCGACGGCCCCTTGATCTCCTCGCTAATGTCCTTCGAGCGGGCGGTCACGCCGCGAATGTCGAGCGCCAACCGGCGCGGGGTCCAATATTCGCGCGCCGCCTCATAGGTCAGCCCGGCCTCGACCAAACCGTCCGTCATCATCTTCTTCAAGTCGCCCGCCGCCTTGCGCTGCATGCGGGCAGGGATTTCCTCGGAGCGAAGTTCTAGGAGCAGGTCGGGCATAGGGTCAGCTCATGCGGGAGAACGGTCGGGCGGGCATAGCAACTCGGCTGGCCGCTGTCACCCTTCCCCATGCAATCGGCGCATCTACCAACGATCTCCAAAAATACTCGCTGTCTGTCGGGTTGGAGCGCGCCCGCTCGTCCTTGGGTCAAAGATTTCCCTGAATCGAACGCAGCGCTGAAGCGACCCACGCTCAGACAGAGAACTATTGGCTGAACGACCATGAAGACGGCATCGACATTTCTCCAGATCCTCGCGCTCGGCGCCTGTTTCGCGGCGCAGGCTCATGGCACGTTCGCGATGCCCGGCGTCAGACAAGCGCTGCGGACGATGGCTGGCTCCAGCAGCCAAGGCGTGCTGCCAAGCAGCGCTTCAGTCGAAATCGCCAACGGCCTTTGGAGCTAAGCTGCCAGCCCGCCGGCCTGCGTCATCAAAAACGCCTCACCGCAGGCTTTCGCCAGATTGCGCACCCGCAGGATGTAGCTCTGCCGCTCGGTGACGGAAATCACACCACGCGCGTCGAGCAGGTTGAAGACGTGACTGGCCTTGATGCACTGGTCGTAGGCGGGGAACACCATCCGGTGCATCACCAGATTGTCGTTCGAAGCTGGCGCGCCGGCATCGAGCAACGCCTTGCACTCGGCTTCGGCGTCCTCGAAATGCCGAAGCAGCATCGCCGTGTTGGCGAATTCGAAATTGTGGCGCGAATATTCCTGCTCGGCCTGCAGGAAGACGTCGCCATAGGTCACCTTGTCGGCGCCCTCGCGACCGTTGAAGTTGAGGTCGTAGACATTGTCGACGCCTTGCACATACATGGCCAGCCGCTCCAGCCCGTAGGTGAGCTCGCCAGCCACAGGCGCGCATTCGATGCCGCAGACCTGCTGGAAATAGGTGAACTGCGACACTTCCATGCCATCGCACCAGCACTCCCAGCCCAGCCCCCAGGCGCCGAGCGTCGGGCTTTCCCAGTCGTCCTCGACGAAGCGGATGTCATGAAGAAGCGGATCGACGCCGATAGCCGCCAGCGAGCCGAGATAGAGCTCCTGCAGATTGGGCGGGTTCGGCTTCAGGATCACCTGATATTGGTAATAGTGCTGCAGGCGGTTCGGGTTCTCACCATAGCGTCCGTCCTTGGGCCGGCGCGAGGGCTGCACATAGGCCGCATTCCAGCGCTTCGGCCCCAGCGCGCGCAGTGTCGTCGCCGGATGGAACGTGCCGGCGCCGACTTCCATGTCATAGGGCTGGAGAACGACGCAGCCATAATCCGCCCAGTAATTATGCAAGGTCAGGATCAGCCCCTGGAACGAGCGGCTGGGATGCATATGGGCTGGGATGTCAACGGTCACGGCGGCCTCGACGGAGCGGCGGGATGCGGGCATCTCCTAGATGCTTGGCCAGCAAGCGTCAAGGCAGAGGATCAGGCCTCTGAAGGTGGTTCCTTCTCCCCTTGGAGGAGAAGGAAAGAAGGGTCAGCCCTTCGGCGCAGGCACCGGCTCGGGCTTGACCTTCGGGGTTTCCTGCGCCGTGTTGGATTCGATCGGCGGCAGGCCCTTCAGCAGCTTCTGCTGCAAGGCAGCGAGCACGTCGGGATCCGGCTTGAGATCGCGGGCCTGGTTCCACTGGAAGGTGGCTTCCAGCCTGCGACCGACCCGCCAATAGGCGTCGCCGAGATGATCATTCAGCACCGGATCTTCCGGCTTCAACGAAACGGCGCGTTCCATTTCGCGCACGGCGTCATCAAACCTGCCCAGCCGGAAATAGGCCCAGCCCAGCGAATCGACGATGTAGCCGTCGCTCGGCCTGAGATCGACGGCCTTCTGGATCATCTCAAGGCCTTCCCTAAGGTTGATGTTCATGTCCACCCAGGAATAGCCGAGATAGTTCAGAACCTGCGGCTGGTCGGGGAACAATTCCAGCGCCTTGCGGAAATTCGGCTCTGCCTTTGGCCACTCCTTCAGCCGCTCATAGGCAATGCCGCGCTGGTAGAAAATGTTCCAGTCGGCGCGGGTCGGGGTCTTCAGCGCCGCCACCGCCTTGTCGTAGAGATCGGCAGCAGAGCGGAAATCCTCCTTCGAGCCATAGACGCCACCGAGCGCCTGATAGGCGCGCATGTCGTCGGGATGCGCTTCGACGAGGGCCTTCAGATGGGCAATGGCCTCATCATGACGATCGAGATCGGCAAGGTTGAGGCCGAGCTGCAGTTCCGAAAGCTCCTTCAGCGGCGAACTGGCCGGGATGCGGCGATAGAAGGCGATGGCGCCCTCGCCGTCCTTCAATTGCTCGGAAACGGCAGCGAGCTGGACAAGAGCTGCGTCGCTGTCGGGCTTCAGTGCCAGGGCATATTGCAGATAAAGGCGGACGAACGGCTCGCCGCCGCCGCGATTGAGCGCGGTGGCGAGATCGAGCAGAATTTCCGAGGCGCCGTCGGACGGGCCGGCGACGAAGGGTTCGATCTTCTCGCCCTTGGTGATCTTGTCGCGAAGCGCCGATATTTCCACCTTGCCGGATGCAAACGCCTCGGCCTGATCGAGCACGGACAGCGCCTTGTCCTTGTCGCCCTTGCGGGCGAGGAAGGAGGCGTAGGCCTGCGCATTGCGCATCCATGTTTCGGGCGCCGCACTACCGGTCGCGGTGTCCTGCAGCGTCGCGGCGTAGATTGCATCCGCCTTTTCGGGCAGGCCCGACGCATCCGCAATCAGCGCGCGATGGAAGGATTTGAACAGGCCGAACCAGTCCGGACCCTGCAGCTTATCGATGGAGGCCATGGCCTCGCTGGCGTCGCCGGCGCCCTGCTTGGCCCAGCCGGTCATGACGCCGGAGATCAGCCGGTCGAGATCGGATTCGAGCGAAAGCTTGAGCCAGTATTCGGCCTTGGTGAAGTCCTTCTTGTGAAAGGAACCGACGGCCAGCGCCAGGCGCGAAAACCGCTCGACGTCTGGGACCGCCTTGAGCTTGTCGGCATAGACCAGGGATTCTTCGAAGCGCCCTTGCGCGATCAGCGACAGCATCAGGCTTTGCTGCAACGAGGTATCACCAGGAGCGAAGGCGAGCGCCTGCTTGTAATAGGTGATGGCGCTGTCGAGATCGTTGTCGCCCTCGGCGACCCGCGCGGCGAGATAGGCTCCCGAGAAGGATGTGATCTTGACTGGCTCGGTGGTCTCTTTGGCTTGGGCTGGCAGACCGGAGATCGCCATGCCTGTCACAATTGCCAGCCCTGTCAGCCAGCGCGCACATCCTTGCCGCATCGTATCCCTTTCAGTCAAAGCTATGCCCGCGTCAGCGGGATCGCCGTAGACTCGATCTTTTCCAGGCAAAGCATGGCCTTTTTGGGGTCACGCTTCAACCCGGCGCGAATTCACAATCGGGTCATGCGCTTAACAAACCACGTTAACAGAGCGCCTGACCCCGACCGTCGACCGGTTTTCCGCCTGCAGGACTTGCCGGCTTGCCCTGCTGCAGTCCCGGCACCCGATGCCGTAAGCCATCCGTAAGCGACGAGGATCGAGAGTTTCCGCAGCGGAATGCATGGAGCCGTGCCGATGGATGCCGTTGCTTCGACCAGGAAAATGCCGATGCTGGAAATGCCGCGGGATGAGCAGGCCTTAGCCATTGTCGATCTGATCTACGAAGCAGCGTTCGCCGCCGAGCTGTGGCCGGACGTATTGGGAGCGGTAAGCGCGATCTCCCGCTCGGCAAGTGGCGCAGTCTTTGTCTTCAGCGATCACGCGCCGGTCCGCGCCATCACCGAAGCGCATGTCCAGCCCCTGCTCGACGAGTTCATGGCGGGGGACACCTGGAAGTTTTCCGAAAGCGTGCAGCGCATGTGCAGCGCGCAGCCCGAAAGCTTTGTACGGGTCGACGATTTCATGACCGACGAGGAGATCGAGCGCGATCCCGTCCGTAAAAGTGCGACGGCATTTGGCGTTGGGTCGCATGTATGCACATCCGTTCCAATGGCTGGCGGAGAGCTTGCCCTGTTTGTCTTCCAGCGCTGGCTGAAGGACGGGCTCTACGATCAGGCCGCGATCGATCTGCTGAACGGACTGCGGCCCCACCTCGCAAGAGCCAGCCTTATCGCTGGGCGCCTGGGTCTGGAACGGGCCAGGACCGCAGTGTCTATTCTCGGGGAAATCAGGTTGCCGGCCGCAATCATGAGCGGGTCGGGCCGCATGCTGACGGCGAATCTGCTCCTCGAAGACATGGCCGACGTCTTCCTTCCCACAGCCGATGGCGGCATGGCGCTTGCCGATGCTTTGGCAAACGCGCTTTTCCAACAGGCCATTGTGCAGAACCGGGATAACCACAGCGTGCGGTCCATCCCGGTCGCGGGAACGAAGGGGCGGCCGGCGCTGATCGTCCACCTGCTGCCGTTGCGCCGCGCCGCACATGATATCTTTTCGGGTGCGGATATTCTCGTTTCGGCAACCGAGGTCAGCCTCTGCGCGACTGTTCCGTCGCCCCATATCTTCTCGGGCCTGTTCGACCTGACGCCGGCCGAGGCCCGGCTCGCCGCCGCGCTTGCCGCCGGCCGTTCGGTGCACGAAGCGGCCACCGAAATCGGCATCGCCGTCAAGTCGGCCCGAACCTATCTCGAGCGAATCTTCCGGAAAACCGGAACCAGCCGTCAGAGCCAACTCGTGGCGCTGCTGACGAGCGCGCGGTCGTTTTCATGATTTCGACAACCACCCAGTTTCGACGATGCTTGATGAGGATCTGCTGATCTGCTGGGGAAATTCCGCGCTGATTTCCGCGCCACGCTCGATGAAGCTCAGCCCCCCTCGACAAGGCTTGCGTCCAGCGACTGCATCGCCACGGTGACCAGATCGTGCAGCCGCTTTTTAGGCACACCGTCGCGCGCCTGTACCGAGAGACCAAACAGAACCGTGGTGTAGTAATCGCCCAGGGCCTCCGGGTCAGTGTCCGGTTTGAGCTCTCCGTCGCGAACGCCCTTTCTCAGGCGCTCGACAATCAGTGCATTGCGCGCCAGGCGGCGCTTGGCCAGCCAATAAAGCACGCCATCGTTCTCGGCGGCGCAGTTGGTCGCGGCCGTGACGACCATGCAGCCCCGCGGCAGATCCGGCCTCGTGTAGATTTCGATGGCATCACGCAGCAGCCGCTCGACAAACCGCCGAGCGGTTGGCTCCTCGGCAAGCGCGCGGGTGGCGAAGCTTCCTTCCTTGGTTTCGTAGAGAACGACAGCTTCCCGAAACAGGTTCTCCTTCGAGCCGAAGGCGGCATAGATGCGCGGCGACGCCAGACCAAGCACCGACACCAGATCGGCCATCGAGGTACCCTCGTAGCCGCGCGTCCAGAAGGCGTCGCGGGCCTTCTCCAGCGCCTGATCGCGATCGAACTCCCTTGGCCTTCCCGCCATCGCAACCTCCATTTTTTATCGATCAACAAATAATCCACTTGACATAGGATTGCAAATTCAATTCTTTGTCGATCGATAAAGAATCATTGATATGGAGATTGACATGAGTTCACTCGATCAGGGTGCGCCGTTCGGCGCTGCGGCAGTAGGAGGGATCGGCGCCAAGCGCGGCGCCACGCTGGCATTGCTTGCCTTTGCGCAGCTCATCATCGCACTCGACCTTAATATCGTCTTCGTGGCTTTGCCGGAAATCGGCGCGGGGTTGGGCTTTTCGGGCCAGACCCTGCAATGGGTGGTCAGCGCCTACACGGTGTTCACCGGCGGCTTCCTGCTGTTCGGCGGCCGGGCCGCCGACCTGATCGGCCAGCGCCGCGTCTTCATCTTCGCGCTCTGGCTCTATGCGCTTTCGTCTTTGGTCGGCGGCCTCGCCTGGTCGCCGGAAATGATCATCGCGGCTCGTGCGGTGCAAGGTATCGGCGCCGCGTTCCTGTTCCCGGCGACGCTGTCGCTGATCAACCGCCTGTTTGCCGAAGGGCCGGAACGCAACCGGGCACTTGCGGTCTGGGGCGGCGCCGGAGCGAGTGGCCTGACGCTCGGCTCGCTGGCGGGAGGCCTTCTCACCGGCGCCTTCGGCTGGCCCTCGGTCTTCTATGTCAACGTGCTCTTGGCCGGGGTCGCCATCATTGCGGCGTTCGCCATCATTCCGCGTGACAGCAAGCGGCACGAACACCGCAGCTTCGATCTGCCGGGCGCGCTGACCGTCACCGCCGGCGCGACCCTGCTCGTCTTCACGCTGGTTCAGGGCCCCGAATATGGCTGGGGGTCGACCGCGATCATCGTCAGCGCCGCACTGGCGGCATTCTTCCTGATCACCTTCGCGGTGATAGAGGCGAAGAGCGCCGACCCGCTGATGCCGCTGCGCCTGTTCCACAACCGCAGCCTCGTCGCCGGCATGACGATCACCTTCCTCTTCATGGGGACTTTCGGTGCCCTACCCTACTTCCTCACCGTACTGCTGCAGAACGTGCATGGCTTCACCGCCTTGCAGGCCGGCCTTGCGTTCCTCGTGCCATCCATCGCCATCGCGGCCGGCACGCAGGTCGGCGAACGTCTGGCAACACGTTTTTCGACACGCGCCACGCTGGTCGGCGGCATGGTCATCGGCGCGATCGGAACGGCCTTGATGGTATCAGGCGCAAACACCGACAGCAGCTATCTGTCCCTCGTACCCGGCCTGATCATCTCCGGCGTCGGACAAGGCATTGTCTGGACTGCCATGTGGATCGCTGCCGCCTCGGGTGTTTCCCATGACGAACAAGGTGTCGCGTCGGGGATGGCCTCCACCATGCTCAATGTCGGCAATGCGATCGGCATGGCGGTGCTGATCGCAATCGCTAACCGCCATGTCGGCGGATTGACCGGTGATGCCTTGAAGATCGCTGTTGCCGACGGCATCCAGGTCGCCTTCTGGCTCGCTGCGGCAGGCATCGTCGTCAGCCTGCTCGCCGCGATGGTTCTTCCGGGGAAACCAAAATGACGAGCGGGCGCCGTGCCGGCCAGATATCGGCGATGTCCCTCAGCTAACCCGGCTGATGCAAAAATCGATGACGTCGATCAGCGCCGATTTCTGCGGCGTCGCTTCGAGCGGCGCCAGCGCGTCGCGGGCGATCTCGCCGAAATGGCCGGCGCGCCCAATGGTGTCGGTAATGGCGCCGTGGCGGGTCATCAATCCGATCGCCTTTTCAAGCCCGGCGTCGTCGGTGACATTGTCCTCGATGGCGCGCTTCCAGAAGGTGCGTTCGGCCTTGGTGCCGCGGCGGTAGGCGAGGATCACCGGCAGCGTCACCTTGCCTTCGCGGAAATCGTCGCCGACATTCTTGCCCAGATCCTTGCTGGTGCCGCCATAATCCAGCGCATCGTCGATCAGCTGGAAGGCAAGGCCGAGATTCATGCCATAGGAGCGCAGCGCCGCGCGATCGTTTCGCGTCGCCTGGGCGATGACCGGGCCGACCTCGGCGGCGGCCGAAAACAGCGCCGCGGTTTTGGCCTTGATTACCGCGAAATGCTCATCCTCCGTGGTTTCGAGGTTCTTGGCGGCGGCGAGCTGCATCACCTCGCCCTCGGCGATGATCGAGGCGGCGCTGGACAGGATATCGAGCGCTTCCAGCGAGCCGACATCGACCATCATGCGGAAAGCCTGGCCGAGCAGGAAATCGCCGACCAGCACGCTCGCCTGATTGCCCCAGATCATGCGGGCGGTTTTCTTGCCGCGCCGCATGCCGCTCTCGTCGACGACGTCGTCGTGGAGGAGCGTGGCCGTGTGCATGAACTCAACCGATGTGGCGAGCTTGACATGGCCTTCGCCGGAATAGCCGAACATCTGCGCTGAGGCGAGGGTCAGCATCGGCCGCAGCCGCTTGCCGCCCGAAGAAATCAGGTGGTTGGCGATTTCCGGGATCATCTCGACGTCGGAACCGGCCTTCGACAGGATCAGTTTGTTGACGCGCCCCATATCGGCCGCCGTCAGGTCGATGAGATCCTTGATGGAGGCAGCTTCCCGCTTCCCGTTTTCAATGTTGAGAACGACACCCACGACAAAACTCCCAACCTCAATATGCACGACGGCATGCTGGTCCCTGAGAGGACTCTAGGGCGGTACCCACGGGCACGGCAAGAGGCGAATTGGCGCGGTCGAGACTGGCAAGGCAGGCCACCCACATTTACATGAACGCTGCAACCTGCGAACTTCCCCCCATGATAGAGCTTATCCGCACCAACGATGCCGTCATCATCTCCTTTGTCGAATCGCTGATGCGCGATGCCGGCATCGGCTGTTTCGTCGCCGACCAGAACATGAGCGTGCTCGACGGTTCGATCGGCATCCTGCCGCGGCGCATCATGGTCGACGCCGATCAGGCCGATGCGGCGCGGCGCATCCTGACGGATGCCGGCATCGCCAACGAGATCCGCCAGAAATAATGTCCGCGGCGCGCGCCACGCTCGTCCAGGACACGCCGGCCCATACGGTCGATGCCTTCCATCGCGGGCGGTTCTGGCTGGTTCAGCCGAAACAGGCCGGCCATCGCGCCGGCATGGACGCCATGATGCTGGCTGCTGCCGTGCCGTCCTCCTTCACTGGCCGCCTAGCCGATTTCGGGGCGGGTGCTGGCGCTGCGGGCCTGGCCGTGCTGTCGCGCTGTCCTGATGCGACGGCCGTGCTCGTCGAAAAGTCTGCGGAAATGGCTGCCTACGCAGCGACGACGCTTGCCCACCCCGGCAATGCGCATCTCAATGACCGCGCCTCGGTGCTCGCCGCCGACGTCGCGCTATCGGGCCAGGCGCGAACCGCCGCCGGGCTTGCCGACAACTCCTTCGATTTCGTCATCATGAACCCGCCCTTCAACGCGGCCGAGGATCGCGCCACGCCCGACCCGCTCAAAAAGGCGGCGCATGTCATGGAGGACGGGCTGTTCGACAGCTGGATCCGAAGTGCGGCTGCTGTGGCCAGGCCGCGCGGCGGCCTTGCCGTGATTGCCAGGCCCGATCAGCTCGGCGCCATCCTCGATGCGATGTCAGGCCGCTTCGGCGACGCCGAGATGCTGGCAGTCCACCCTCGCCCGGACGCAGCGGCGATCCGTATCGTCATCAGGGCAATACTGGGCGCGCGCGGAAAGCTGTCTATCCGCCCGCCGCTGATGCTGCATGCGCAATCGGGCAATGGCCCTTCGGAGCGGACCGAGATGATCAACAACGGACTGGCTTCCCTGTTCGCCGACTGACTTTTTTATCTGCCGTCGCCGCGGCATTGCCGTTGGCCGGCGAATCCCTACATGCCTTCAGACCAATTGACCGGAGATCCCGTGAAACGCCTTCTCAACCGCCTGCTGCCGAAATCCTGGCGCTCCGACATCGTCACCATTCCCGTCATCCGGCTGCACGGCACCATCATGCCCGGCGGCGGCCAATTCCGGCCAAGCCTTTCGCTTGCGTCCACCGCCGGCCCTATCGAGAAGGCGTTTTCCTTCGAAGCGCCCGCAGTCGCCATTTCGATCAATTCGCCGGGCGGCTCGCCGGTGCAATCGCGGCTGATCTTCAGACGCATCCGCGACCTGGCGACCGAGAAGAACAAAAAGGTTCTGGTTTTCGTCGAGGACGTGGCAGCGTCGGGCGGCTATATGATCGCGGTCGCCGGCGACGAGATCTTTGCCGATCCGTCCTCCATCGTCGGTTCGATCGGCGTGGTGTCGGCCTCGTTTGGCTTTCCCGAGCTGATGAAAAAGATCGGGGTCGAGCGCCGCGTCCATACCGCCGGCCAGAACAAAGCGGTGCTCGATCCGTTCAAGCCCGAGAAGAAGGAAGACGTCGAGCGGCTGAAGGCGCTGCAGCTCGATGTCCACGAGACCTTCATCGATCTCGTCAAGGACCGGCGCGGGCCCAAGCTCAAGGACGACCCGGACCTGTTCACCGGTCTGTTCTGGACCGGCAAGAAGGGGCTGGAACTCGGCCTTGTCGATGCGCTCGGCGATATGCGCAGTGTGCTGAAGACCCGTTTCGGGCCAAGAACCCAACTCAAGCTGATCACGGCGCCGCGCGGCCTGTTCGGCCGGTTCGGCTGGTTTGGTTCAAGCATGAAGGGCTTTTCGGCGCCCGATATCGCCGCTGCTGCCGCAAGCGGCGTGATCGATGCGGCGGAAGAGCGCGCGCTATGGGCTCGCTTCGGGCTTTGAAAAACCGGTGAAACCGTCTAGCATGAAGCGTCAAACGACCCGACCGGATTTCTATGCCGGCCTCGCGGGGGAGGAGTTTTGATATGCCGCAGATCATTTTCTTTGCCCTCATCGGCGCCGTTGCCTATTTCGGCTACCGCTCCTTCGTCAGGGAGGCCGAGCGCGTGACGGCCAAGATACGGCGCACCGAAAAGCAGGCTACCAACGGCTCAATGGGCACGCTGGTCAAGGATCCGAGGACCGGCGAATACCGTCTGGCCAAGGACTGACATCATCCCGCTCGCGACTGACACAGTGGATGCCGGCATCACCGTCCGGGCGCTGCATGCACATGCCAAGATTAATCTCGCACTGCACGTCACCGGCAGGCGCGCCGACGGCTATCACACGATCGAGAGCTTGGCGGTGTTCACGCGCTTCGGCGACAGGGTCGAGATCGAGCTCGCCGACAGCGACGGTTTTTCCGTGTCGGGCCGATACGCCTCCGTGGTCCCGCTCGACGACAGCAATCTGGTCGTAAAGGCGCGCGACGCGCTGCGAGAGCAGGCTGGTCTGCAGCACACGCCGCCGGTCGCCATCAGGCTCGAAAAGAACCTGCCGGTCGCATCTGGCGTCGGCGGCGGGTCGAGCGACGCCGCAACGGTGCTGCGCGGGCTGGCTGAGACGTGGGGGCTGGACCTCGACGAAGCCGAACTGGCGCGCGTCGCCCTCCCGCTGGGCGCCGACGTTCCGATGTGCCTCACGGCAAAGCCGCTGATCGCGCGCGGCATCGGTGACGAGTTGTCGACCGTTTCCGGCTTTCCGGCACTCGGGCTGGTTCTCGTCAACCCCGGCACTGCCGTCTCCACGGCCGAGGTGTTCAATACGCTCTCCGGTCGCGACAATGAGGGGCTGCCGCCGCTGCCGCCCAGCCTCGACTTCCATAGCATCCGCAATTGGCTGGAGATCACGCGCAACGATCTCGAGCCCGCGGCGCGGGCGATCCAACCCGCCATCGGCAAGGCGCTTTCAGTGCTCAACAAGGCCGGAGCGGGCTTCGCCCGGATGTCCGGCTCCGGCGCGACCTGCTTCGGGCTGTTCGAGACCGGGAATGTGGCCAAGCGCGCCGCCGTCGATATTCGTAGCCGCCATCCCGACTGGTTCGTCGCTGCGACGCGAAGCATGACATCGGAGGCTGACTGATATGGCCAGGATTGACGAGAGCCGCTCCTTCATTCCCGTGCGCATCGCGGTGCTGACCGTTTCCGATACGCGCAGCCTCGCCGACGACAAATCCGGCCAGACGTTGGCCGACCGCATCGTGGAGGCTGGTCATATCCTGGCCGCCCGCGACATCGTCACTGACGACCGCGAGAAAATCCGAGACAAGGTTCTTGGCTGGTCGAAGGACGAAGCGATCGATGTCGTCATCACCACCGGCGGCACCGGTTTCACCGGCCGCGACGTGACGCCGGAGGCGCTGGAGCCGATCTTCGAAAAGCGCATGGACGGGTTTTCCGAAGTGTTCCACCGCATTTCCTACGACAAGATCGGCACCTCGACGATCCAGAGCCGGGCGACCGGCGGCGTCGTCAATGCGACCTTCGTCTTCGTGCTGCCCGGGTCGCCCGGCGCCTGCAAGGACGCCTGGGACGGCATTTTGAAGCCGCAGCTCGATTACCGGCACATGCCCTGCAACTTCGTCGAGATCATGCCGCGCCTGGACGAGCATCTGCGGCGCGGCGGCACCAAGACAAGTTAGGCCAGGTTTCGGGAAAGGCTGTTTCGGGACTTCCCAAAAAAGAGACCAAAAAAATCAGCGGATGACCGGCTCGCCGTGGAACCGCCGGCGCGAGGGCGGCGAAACGCCGAAGCCGACTTCCATCATCAGCCGCGGGTTGCGCGTCGGCACAGTACCCATGTGGAAGCCGAACGGATCCTCGACAAAGCCCGAACCCGCCTCGCCGGTCAGCGTGATCGGGCTCTGCGCACCGTAGACGTTCAGAACCTCTTCCGCAGGATGGCCGACAAGAAGCGTGATCTGATGCTTGAGGATGCGGCGATTGTGGCTGCCCCTGACATAGACATGCGGACCGGTGTCGGCATCGACCGGATTGAGATAGAAGAAGAACTTCAGCATCCGCCAATCGTCGAGATCGAAGTGGTATTTGCCGAGCGACGCCAGGTTCTTCTCGGCATCGGAGACGGAACTGGTCGGAAAGCTCCACCAGACGCGCGTGGTGATCAGCTTCGCCTGGCTGCCGAGATAATGGGCGGCGATGTCGAGAAGCAGCGGATCGCGCTGTACGGTAAGCGCGGCATTACAGTCGAGGATCCGCTCGAAAAAGTGCCCGCTGAGCAATGGGCGACCGAAGTGCTTCTCGGCCTCCGCGTGCTCGGCCGGCAGGAACTCCAGCCGACGGTCGAAATTGCCGAAGCAAGGCGTGCGTTGCGCAAAGCTGGCGATCTCCTCGTGGATCGACGACGGCAGGGCAAGCCCTGAAAAGAGGCCGTCCGAGCGGAGCGCGCCGACCGCCGCATCACGATCGACGCCGGTGAACATCGTTTCCTCGGCTTTTTGTGCCGGTCGAACCGGTTTGGCGCCACGCCAATGCAACCGCCGCGCTGGCATGGTGCGCGCCAGCATGAACATCGGCAGCCATGCCGGATTCTCGCGAAGGTCCGACAGATAGGTCGGAATCCGCACGGCAATGCGGCGCAGCAGGCTGCCGTTCCGGGCGATCGACTCGAGGCTTGCAGCACCGGATTTGTCAGGGCCTGAAAGGGTCATCGGGATCCTCAGCAATGAGCGCAGCGTCGACGAAGCGTCGGTCGCCCACCGCTCCAGCGTTACCCAAACCCATCTGCCCGCATCAGTGGTAACCTCAGGGCAGATTTTGTGCAATGCACAATAAAAGAGAGGCCGATAATTTCTCTGGGGAGATGATGCTCGCCCATCAACTCATCAGAGCCGACATTTTACAATCGAATGCCGTCGGTGCCGAACAAAAATGCACGCTGGAATCCGAAGATTTCCGTCTTGCCGATTTCGAAACGATCCGCTTCGCGGCTTTCAACTGTGATCATCGAGCCGCTAGCGAGCAAAGCATGGCCGTAGGTGACGCCGCCCAGGCGCTCGACAAGGGAGATCTTGCCAGAAAGCGCTCCCGTCGCGCCTTTGGCGGGCACGAAATGCTCCGGACGAATGCCGAGGCTGACGGATGTGCCCGGTTTCGGCGGCGCGCCGCGCGCGGTGATGGCCATGCCGGCGAGGCCGGCCTCCGGCGCTGCGACCACAGCTCTTCCGTCTTCGACAGCCGTGACCGAAGCCGGGACGAAATTCATGCGTGGCGAGCCGATGAAACCTGCCACGAAACTGTTGTCCGGGTCCTCATAAAGCTCCAGCGGGGCGCCGACCTGCTCGATGCGACCGGCCCGCAGCACGACGATACGGCTGGCCAGCGTCATTGCCTCGATTTGGTCGTGTGTGACGTAGATCATGGTCGTGCCGAGTTCCTGATGCAGCCGGGCGATCTCGATGCGCATCTGCACACGCAGTTCGGCGTCGAGGTTCGATAGCGGCTCATCGAACAGGAAGACGCCCGGCTGGCGTACGATCGCGCGGCCGATGGCAACGCGTTGGCGCTGGCCGCCGGAAAGCTCGCGTGGTTTACGCCCGAGATAGGCCTCCAGATGCAGTATCTTCGCCGCCTCCGCCACCTTGCGGTCGATCTCCTCCTTGGGGCGCCTGGCCATCTCCAACGGAAATCCCATATTGGTGGCCACAGTCATGTGCGGATAGAGCGCATAGGTCTGGAACACCATGGCGATCCCGCGCTTGGCTGGATCCTCCTCGGTGACGTCGCGCCCGCCGATCAGGATACGCCCGTCCGAGGTTCTTTCCAGCCCGGCGATCATGCGCAGAAGCGTTGACTTGCCGCAGCCGGAGGGGCCGACAAAGACGACGAATTCACCATCGGCGACGTCAAGATCGACACCGCCGATGACCTCCGTTTCGCCAAAGCGCTTCTTGACCGACTGAAGTGATAGACCCGCCATAGTTCGTCCCTCGAGCCTATTTTACGGCGCCGTCGGTGAGGCCCGAGACGAACCAGCGGCCGACAAGGGCAAAGAGTGCGACGACCGGAATGATGGCTGCCGTGGCACCGGCAAGCAGCAGCCCCCAGTCGATCTGATACTGGCCGATAATGCCGGCAAAGCCGACCGGAATGGTGCGCCTGGCATCCGAGACGATCAATACCGAGGCGAACAGGAACTCCGTCCAGGACGAGATGAACGCGAAGATAGCGACGCTGGCGATGCCCGGCGCAATCAGCGGCATCAGGATCCTGACCAGGATGGTGGTGGTGGGTGCTCCATCGACGACCGCCGCCTCCTCGATCTCGCGCGGAACGGTCGCCAGGAACGAACGCATCATCCAGATCGAGAACGGCAACGCGAAGGCGACGTTGACGATAACCAGCGCCACCGGGCTGTCGATCAGCCCGACCTTCGCGAACAGGCCGTAGAGCGGGATCAGCACCACCACGCCGGGGAAGGCGTAAGCGAGCAGGATCGTCTTGTAGAGCGCGTTGCGGCCCGGGAACTCCATGCGAAAAAAGGCATAGGCGGCAGGCAAGGCCAGCAACACCGTGAAGGCCGTCGAAAACAGCGCCACAACCATGCTGTTGAACAGATAAATCGGAAAATCCGAGGCCTGCAGGAGCTTTTCGAAATGTTGAAGGGTAAAGCTGTGCGGCACCATCGTGGGCACACGCTGGATGATTTCCTTCGGCAGTTTGATGGAGCCGGTCAACACCCACCAGAACGGCAGACCGATTGCAAGAGCAAGGACCAGAACGCCGCCATAGAGCGAAAGCGACTGGCCGAAAGTACGCCTCATCGATCCGCCTCCGCCGCCGTCATGGCACGCGTCGTCAAAAAGGCGAATCCCATCAGGAGGATGCTGGTGAGAACGGAAATCGTCGCAGCTTCGCTCAAACGATAGCCCTTGAAGGCGGTTTCATAGATGAGCACCGGCAACGTCTGGGTTGCGCCGGACGGGCCACCCGCGGTGAGCAGCCAGATCACGTCGAAGACGTTGAAGGACAGAAGCGTGCCGACGACGCCGAGCACCATCAGCGTCGGTTGCAGCAACGGCCAGGTGATGCGCTTGAAACGCTGAAACGTGCCAGCGCCATCGATCCGCGCCGCCTCGTAGAGATCGCCCGGGATTCGCGTCAGGCCAGCCAGCATCATCAGTGTGGTGAACGGAAACCAGCGCCAGGAATTAATCATGATCAGCGTGGTCATGGCGCCTTCGCGCGTCGCGAAGAAGCCAACCGGACGCTCGATCACGCCCGCCTGGATCAAAAGAGGGTTGATCATGCCGCCAGACGAGGAAAGCAGCCAGCGCCAGATGATGACGACCACCACGGTCGGCACAATCCACGTGAGGATTATCCAGGTGCGTGCGATCCGGACGCCGGGAAATTTTTGATTGAGGATAAGCGCCGCTGCCAGTGCCAGCAAAGTCTGCACCACCGCGTTGGACAGCACCCAGACAACACTGCGGCCAAGCGCCCGCCAGAAGCCGGCGCCGCCGAGGATCGTTGCATAATTGCCGAGGCCGATGAACTGGCCTTCAGAACCGATCACGCCGACATCCTGAAAGCTCAGGATGGCGGCTTGAACGAGCGGCCAGCCGAGGACCGCCAGCAGGAAGAGGAGCGCCGGCGAAACGAACGCAAAGGCGAGCGTCGTATTCTTCATGAGCGTTCCCCGGCTTGCCCGCTATTTGGCGGCGATTTCGGACATGCGCGCCTGCCCGGCCTTGACCGCGTCGGCAGCGCTCTGACCGTCGACAACAACGCGCTGCAGGGTCTCGGCGATCACGTTCTGAGCCGAGATCGCTCCGATCGACGGAAACACCTTGCCGGTGGTGAAGCCGAAGAGTTTGCCGGTTTGCGAATTGGCGATCATGGTTTCGACCTGGGACTTGTATTTGGTCACGGTCTTGTCGCTCCAGAACGATTCCGCCTTGGCGCCGTCATTGGTCACCGGCAGGAACAGGCCCGGCTCCATTGTGAGGAAGCGACCGTAATTTGCAGGCTCAAGCAACCAGGTTAGAAACACCTTGGCGGCATTCTGCTTCGCCTCATCCTTTGTCGTCAGCATGATGGCGTTCGAATAGGAGATGGTCGCCGACGCGCTCTGGTCATCGGCATGGGGAACAGGCGCCACGCCGAGATCGGCGGCATCGCCTTCGGCCTGCGTTTCGTAGGTGTTGATGACACCGAATTGCAGGATCATGCCGCAGCTGCTGTTTGCAAAGCAGGCCTCGGCCTCCCCCCAGGTCCACGTGCTGTTGTCGGCTGGCGAAAACTTGGCAAGCTTGCTGTAGAAATCGTAGGCTTTGACGGTTTCCGGCTTGTCGAATGCGATCGAGCCATCGTCGTTGTAGAGATCACCCGCACCGCTGTTGACCATGAAGCTATAGACGGTCTGGTCCGTATAGAGCTGCTTGTTGGCCGGAAGACCGATGCCGGACTTGCCATCGGTGCTGAGCTTCTCGGCGGCCGCCTGCCACTCGCTCCAGGTCTTCGGCACCTCGACGCCTGCCGCCTTCAGCACGCTGTTGCGGTACCATAGCGAGATCGCCATGTTGTAGGCCGGCACGGCCCAGACATGGTCGTCATATTTGTAGGGCGCGAGCGTGGCCTCGACGAAGCCATGCTTGCCGTCGAGGTCCTTGACCAGGTCGTCGACCGGCACGACGACATCGATGCCTTTCAGGACTGTCGTGAAATCAGGAATGGTAAAAAGAAGATCCGGGCCGTTTCCGGCAGCGAAGGCCGCCGGCGCCTTGGCGTAGACCTCGCCCCAGCTTTGCGGCTCCTGCTTGACCTGGATATCGGGATGAGCGGCGTTGAATTCGTCGAGCAGCTCCTTCATGCGCTGCACGCGGTGCGGCGGCTGCTCCATATGCCAGAGCGTCAGGTCTACCGGCTCGGCATAGGCGGTGCCGGCAAGAAGCGTAGCGGCAAAGCCGGCGATCGTCAGAAATCTCGTAGGGCCCATCATCGTTTCCTCCCGTTGCTCCGAGGCTCCCCTTGAGTCCCGGAATCCCTGTGTCCTGGAATTCTCAAAGATGCGGATTGCGCGGCCGATAGCGCTCAATCAGCGCCTCGTTGACCTCCTTGGCGCCCGGCATATTGGCGCTGAGATAAATGGGTGCGGCGCCGCCAGCCGACTGCAGACGCGCAGCTGCTTCGACGAAGACGGCGTTCATCAGCGCTGCCCCAATCGAGGTTGATACCGGGCCGGCACGCAATTTGCTCCCCGGCAGGTTGACGGTGGCGTCGCCAGGAGGCGCACCATTGTCGAGGACGATGTCGGCGACATCGGCGAGCCGCGTCCGCCCTTGGGCAGCGGCCTTGGAATAGGCTTCCGAGGTGATCGCGATAACGGTCGCTCCGATTGTCTTGCCTATCAACGCAGCCTCTACGGTGGCCGTATTGACGCCGCTGTTGGACACGACGATCAGCACATCGTTTGGGCCGATCGGATAGCGGGCGAATATGGGCGCGACGATGCCCGACATCCGCTCGAATACGGTGCCCGCGACCGCACCTTCATGTACCATGGTCGTGGCGGCGAGGATCGGCACGGTCAGCGCCAGCCCACCGGCCCGGAAATGTGCCTCTTCGGCCATGGTATGGCTGTGGCCGGTGCCAAAAACGTAGACCAGCCCGTCAGCCTTGGCCGTACGCTCGACGGCGGCGGCGGCGAGCGCGATCGCTTCGGCATTGTCGTCGTACAGACGACCGATGCGGGTGGTGAGGTCGGCCAGATAAGCGGCAGCAGTCGGCGTTTTGGTCATTTGTCCAATCCGAGCGTCAGATTAACGCGCATCACGAAGCAGTCGCCGCGATAGACCGCCCGCACGTATTCGATCGGACGGCCCGTCGCGTCGAGCGTGCGGCGGGTGAGAAGGAGAACCGGGCTCTGCAGCGAAATACCAAGCGACGCAGCACTGGCTGCATCCGGATGCGCGGACCAGAGCTTCTGCTCGGCTTCGCTCGGGTAGAGGCCATAGTCCTCGCGCAGCACGCGATAGAGCGAATCCGTGCTGAAATCCGCGCGTTCCAGCAGTTTCGGCGCCAGCATGGCCGGAATTTCGGTGCGCTCGAGACCAACGGGCTCGGCATCCGCCAGACGCACGCGAACGAGGCGATGGACCGGCGCATGCTCGGCAATGCCGAGTGCTGCCGCCGCTTCGCGATCCGCCGCGCCGACGCCTGCATCCAGCACGATGCTGGAAGCCATGCGGCCGCCGCGATGCATCTCCTCGGTGAAACCGCTCAGCGTGCTGAGCTGCTGTTCGATGTGCGGATGGGCCACAAAGGCGCCTCGACCGGTACGCGTCTCTACCAAGCCGCGCCGTTCGAGAAGCTTGAGCGCCTGGCGAGCTGTCATTCGGCTCGCGCCGAGTTCCTCGGCCATCTGCCGCTCCGACGGCAGTCTTTCGCCGACCTTCAGCGCACCGGACGCGATCTGCGCCGCGAATGAACTCGCGATGCGTTGGTAAAGCGGCACGTCGTCTGCGGCGATGATCGAAGGCATGGACAGGTTGAACCAGCATTTCTCGTGGTATGTACCACCTGGAACAACTGTGTAGAGCTTTTCCGGCTATCTGCGCAAGCTGCTGTCGCGGCGGGCGCAATAATTAGCGAAGGCGCGGTCCCAGGCCGGCTTCATCGAACCGTCCGGCTCATGACGGCGCTGTATCTGCCGGGTCGCAGTCGACGCTGCGCGGATCGACCCGAACCGCCCAACGGCAGTCGCCGCGAGGAGAGCTGCTCCCCTGGCGCCAAATTCCGTCCCGGCCGGGACGAGAACGGTGACGCCGAGCGCGTCGGCGATCATTTGGGTCCACATCAGGCTGCGCGCTCCGCCGCCGGTCAGCAGGATTTCGCCGCGGGCGCCTTCCAGACCTTGGTACAGATCGCGCATCGCCAGCGTCACGCCCTCATAGACGGCCCGGATCATATGAGGCCGCCCGTGCCGGGGTGCGAGACCGTAAAAACCGGCGCGCGCCTCATGGTCGACCACTGGCGCAATGATGCCGCTCTCGCTGAGATATGGCAGATAAGTCACGCCCTCGTTGCCGACAGGCAGCGGGGCGATCATCGCCTCGACCCGCGCGTAGAGATCGGGTTCCCCGGCTATGTCGGGCAACAGCGTTTCGATAGCCCAGTCAAGGTTGAGCGTGCCGGCCACGTTGACCATCGCACGGAACCAGTTCTCGCCGGGCAAGGTAAAAAGCAGACCTAGATTGGGTGGCGTGAACACGGGCCGATCCGAGACGATGCCGACCATGCAGGTCGTGCCGAGAACCGCCATCGCCATCCCGCTCTCGAGCGCACTGGCGCCAATGACCGTTGCCGGAACATCGCCGGCGCCGATAGCCACCGGCGTGCCTTCCCTCAGGCCGGTGGCAATTGCGGCCGTGGCCGTGACGAAGCCGGCTATGGTTTCGGAATCTGCTGCTGCTGGCAGCTTGTGCGCCAGGTCGGCGACATCGAACAGCGCAAGCATTTCGGGACTGTAGTCGCGCTGCCGCGCGCTGCCTGGCGCCACTGCAGCTTCCGTTCGATCGGCGGCTACCCGCCCGGTCAGCTTCAGACGCAGGAAATCCTTATAGCCGAAAACATGGGCCGCCCTGTCCAGCACATCTGGCTCATGTGCTCGCAGCCAAGCAAGGAGCGGCAACGTGCAGCCCTGCTGCAATACGCAGCCATCCGACTGGAAGATCTTTTGATAAAAATCCGGCACGTCGGTCGCCCGCAGTTCCAGCAAATCCTGCGACCGGCTGTCCTCCCAAATGATACCGGGGCGCAAGGCACTGCCGGTGTCATCGACCAGCCAAGCCCCTACCATGGCTGCCGACAAGCCCACGGCGGCAACGTCGTTTCCCACGATACCGGCATTGTCGAGAGCCGCGCGGATCGCCTCGCTCACCGCGCTCCATGCCAGGGCGGGATCGAGTTCCGACCAGCCCGGATACGGTCTTTGCAGGCGGATGCGACGAAATCCCATGCCGAGCTGTTGGCCTTTCTCGTCGAATACCGCGACTTTGGTTACGGACGAGCCCGCGTCGATGCCAAGGAAATAACTGGTCATGAATTGGTCTTATCTCTGACGGCACGCAATGCAGGCTGATCCACGGCCGCCTGGTGGCGGTTCAATCGTACCGGACATCAGCGCGTGCCTGTTTTTATTTTCACGAAGGGCTTCGCTGATGGCGCCGATCTGCCCGGTACCATATTTCAACTGCCCAGCCCGAGTTCGGCAACGAAATCGTAGGCGTCGCCGCGAAAAATCGACCGGCTGGATTCGACGACGACGCCGTCTTCCCTCCGGGTTATCCGGTAGATGTCGAGCGCCGCGGCGCCCGTTTGCGACTTGAGAAGGCGGGCGCTCTTTTCATCGAGGTTGATCGCCGAGAAACGCTGAACGGCCTTGACCGGAACATGGCCGAGATCGCGCAACGTCTGGTAGAGGGAATCTTCGATCTGCTTCGGGTCGGGCAAGATAGTAGCCGGAATCAATGAGCTTTCCAACGCAATGGGCTCGTTGTCCGCAAGCCGCAGCCGGCTCATTCTAACGACAGACCCGCCATGGGGCATTTCGAGCCGGCGCGCCTCGTCGGCATTGGCCAGGCTGAGGTCGCGCTCCAGCCACAGCGTACCTGGCGTCCTGCCGCGCGAGGTCATGTCTTCGGAAAAGGAATAAAGTCGGCTCAAGCTTTGCACGACGCGCTCGCGCGTCCCCGAAACATATGTTCCGCTGCCATGTCGCTGGGTAATCAGACCTTGCCGCACAAGTTCAGCCATCGCTCTACGCACGGTCACCCGCGAGATGCCAAGTTCGAGGGCGAGCTCGCGTTCGGGCGGAAGAACGGCTCCCGGTTTCAAGGTGCCCGAGGCGATCGCATCGACCAAGGCTGTCTGCAGACGCCTGTAAACCGGCGCATCACTTCCCTTGCTCTGCGCGGCAGCAAAAAATTCGAGGAATGTCACGCCTGGGGCCCATAGCGATAATACCAACACAATACCAATTTTAGCGATGGCCGCAACAGCTGGAGTGGCACGCCCCGCAGGTCCTATCGGCCTGCGGGCGGAGAAGCAGCTAAAGCTGCCTGCTGAAGCCAAGCCTCAGCACCTGAATTGGGCGAGTGGAAAGAGCAGGTTGCGCAGGGTTCGGAAGTTCGGGACGAAAGAGATCAAACCCCTTCGAGGATGATGATCGTCGGCCGGTCGGGCAAGGTCTTCAGCGAAACCGCCAACGACCGGCCGGAGAGGAATTCCACGGCGAAATCGTCGCCCATCTTACCCGTGAATTCGCTGATCGGGGTCGAATGGCGATGCATGGGCAGGATCATCGAAGAATAGAGCCGCGTGGTGATTTCGGTCATCCGGTCGAGCGACAGCGTCATGCCGCCGTCGATAGGCACCATAAGGATGTCGAGCCGGCCGATGGCGCCGTAATGCGCGTCCTCCAATCGGTGGTGCAGATGGCCGAGATGGCCGATGCACAGTCCTGCCACTTCGAAGATAAAGATGGAATTGCCGTCCTTGCCGAGATCGCCGCCATTGCGAATATCAGTCGGCACGTTGCGGATGTAGACATCGTCCACAACAAGGGCGTGGCGCGCCGGACCGCCATCCGGATTCCAACCGCGCAGCACATATTCGATGGCGGGATCCGGATGGTCCGAATAATGGGTGCGATGAGCCTTGTTCATGGTCACCACGCGCGGCAGCGGGTCAGCGCCGTAGACACCGGAAAAGTCGGTGGCGATCCTGACGCCGGCGGGCGTCTCGATGATGTAGGTCGAATGGCCGGCATAGGTGATCGTAACCTCGCCGTCGACGACTGCCTGGGCCAGCAGCGGCGTCTGCGCCTTTGGCGCCGTGAAGCTGGCATAGGTGGCCGACGGCAGCGCCTGCGCGATCGCAACGCATCTCGACGGCGGCGGCCCTTCCTGAGCCGAAGCGGCGGGGGGCCAGAAAGCCAGTATCAGCAGAACGGCGGCAGATAGGCGGAGCATGGCTGCCTCCCATGGCAGAACTGGCGCTCATGCCACGATAGCGCTAGCGATTACGATGGCTATCGGTGAGACAGTCACGTTTTCGCGAGCGCCGGAGGGGCCGAACGTCTGCCCGGCCGCCGTTGATCGTTAGCGATCAGGGCGTCGGCCGGAAGACACCGTTCTCGTCGCGCTTGAGCGGCGCGGTTTGCCGGGGAAGCGGCACACCAGGCGCGTCGGTCACCGAGACGCCCTCCGTCCAGTCGGCGGGTGCAATAGCGATGTAACGCGCATATCCACCCGACCCGCCAAGCGGTTTGGCAAAGCCGATTGTAACCAACGCCCCGGCCTCCGGCACCTTATCGAGGTTTGCAACGCCTTCCGCCTGGGTGAAATCGTTGTGAAGCAGCCAATGTTCGCCTTCGAGATTGGGCGTGGTGTCGGTGTCGAGCGGCTCATGGCCATGAAACAGGATCTTCCGCTCCAGATGCAGGAACTTCAGCGCGTCCAAACTGACGCCTGGAAATGGCTTTTGGTTGAAGCGAGCGGCATCGGACCATTTCTTGTACCAATCCGAACGCACGAAGACGACCGAACCTTCCGGTATGCGGCCGTGCTCCTTTTCCCACTCTTCGATGTCGGCGACCTGGAGGTGATAGCCTTCGTCACTTTGCACCTTGCCGCTGATGTCGATCACGACGAGCGGCCGCACGGCATAGGTGGCCGGCAGGTCGCTGATCGTTGCGCCGAGCGGGTTCCAGTGGGAGGGCGGATCGAGCTGCGTGCCATATTGGTCCGTCGACAACTCGTAGGCGGTCGCGACGAAGCCGTGCTTGTCGTAGGTGAACTCTTCGCCGGCCTTGACGTAGCCCTCGATGTCCTTCCCGGCGACAGTCGGCTTGAACTTGGCATTGGCGAAACCCGGCCATACCGGCTGCACCGGCTCAAAGGCATGGGTCAGATCGATGTACTTGGCCGATTTGAGCGTGTTCTCATAAACCGACCAGAGGGACGATTCCTGCGCCGACGCGATCGCCGGCACTGACCAGGCGGCTCCCAGCAAGGCGATACGAGCGAATTTAGATGCGTTCATCTGCAGTCTCTCCCCGAAATGTTGCCGAGTATCGCGAGTTTCCCGCAGGACGACAAGCATATGCATTCCTCCATATGCATTCCCCTCAAGAAGGTCGTGCCAATACGGATTCCATCAGATCCGCCAATCACCGCGATCGCATGGGCCATCGGCTCATTCAATTTGGTTCGCCATTCCGGATAAAATGCACAGCGCCAATGTCGCCGGTGATAATGACCTCTTATCGAGAGCGATAAGACCAAGCCTTGACCAACACGAAAAGATCGCGCTACCGTCGTTTAAATTCCCAATTGCCGTGCTGTCCACGCGCCGCTCGACGATAGCGCCTATGTGCGGCCTCAGGAGAGAACCATGACCATCACCGTCAAGGTCGGAGAGGCCAAGACACACCTCTCCGATCTGCTGGCCAAGGTCGAAGCTGGGGAGGAGGTCATCATTTCACGCGGCAACGATCCAATCGCAAAACTGAGCCGAATCCCCAAGAAAAACGACCTGGGCGCTCTGATCGAAGAAGCCCGCGCCGCGCGGGCCAGGGCCAAACCCGTCACGACCGAGGAGATTCTGGCCTGGAAGCATGAAGGCCATCGCTACTGATGGTCTTCGTCCTCGATGCGTCCATTGCGGCCGCATGGCTCCTTCCGGAGGAGCACAGTGAGGCGGCTGAAGCGCTGATTGGCGCGCTGACAGCGCAATGCCCGGTGCCGTCCCTGTTCTGGCACGAAGCCCGCAGCATCGTTCTGATGGCCGAACGCCGCAACCGCATTGCTCCAGGCGAGGCGATCGCGGCGATGGGCCGGTTGCGGCGCCTGCCGCTTGAGGATGCAGGAGCGGGTGGGGACGGATCTGTTTTGGCGCTAGCAACAAGCCACGGGCTGAGCGCCTACGATGCCGCCTACCTGTCACTGGCTCTCGAGCGAACGCTTCCGCTCGCCACGTTGGACCGCAAGCTGGTCGCAGCCGCGCTAGCCGAAGGCGTCGAGATCGTTGGGCCCCTCGACAATGGCTGAACCCCGGCCCCTTGTCACCTTCCCCGCGGTGTTGCCAATGCCAGAGATAGGATAACGGAAGACGTGGCCGACCTTGATTTCAGCCGGCAGCATTTTTCCGCCCACAGTCTGCTCCCCGCCTAACCCAGACAAAGTCAAACGTCTCGTAAAAGGAACGTCGGCAGAATTTCACTTCAGCAAGCGGCGCGGCCTTCCTTCGCGCTTTCGGGCAGAGGAACGCCCCTCACTTCGTCGGCGCCACCCAGATCTCGGCGTCGAGCCTCTTGGTCGCAAGGCCGCGTGCGATGGCTTCGGCGCTGCGGGCGTTTTTCGACAAGGCCGCGGCCTGACGCTTGCTGATCACCAATCCTTCGGCCAATGCCCGGTTTCCCGAAAACACCCGCGACAGGAATGGCACGCGGCTGCCGCGCGCCCGCGAGAATCGCGCTGGCATGGTTTGCCTTGATGTATGGGCGGCGACCTCGTCGATCCAGCCTTCCGCCAGCCGCGCCCCCGGCTCCAGCAGCAGCAGCCAGTCGCCCTTGGCCTGCCGGATACCGGCAGCAATGCCGCCGCTCGCCACAAAGAGGCAGCCGGCATGTTCGGCAACGCGGTGCGTCTGGTCGGTCGAGCCGGTGTCGCAGACGACGACGTCGCGCACCACGCCCTCGACCGCGCCGCCGATCAGCGAGGCGAGCGTGCGGGCAAGTCTCTCTTCGTCATTGAGGGTCTGGATGAGAACGCTGAGCATCGTTAGCCGAATAGCGGAAAGCCGGGCGTAGCGCCAGTTGTCGCGTGGCGCCGAAGAAAGTTCTTGCTTTGTTCTCATCGATGAAATAGGATTATTTTCATGAACAGAGCGATTCGACAGCCAGCCGACAGTCCCTGGGAGAGGGCGAAAATGGAACAGATCGTGCGTGCCGACATTGCCGCCTTCGGGGCCGGAAGAGCCGAGATGGCCAATGCGATGATCGAGCAGAGCGGCGTCCGTATCCGTCCGGACCGCAATCGCGGCCGGTCCGCCGGCATCAACCCGTCCGGCCGGTTCGAGCCGGTCAGCCGACATGTGTTCGACGATGGCTGGAATTCGCTGGAGGAACTGCCGCCCTTCAAGACCGAGGTACAGGTCGAGAAGCCACGGACCATCATCACCCGCAACCAATCGCCCGACATTTCCTTCGACCGCTCCATCAACCCCTATCGCGGCTGCGAGCATGGCTGCGTCTATTGCTTCGCCCGGCCAACGCACAGCTTCATGGGCCTGTCGCCGGGGCTGGATTTCGAATCGAAGCTATTCGCCAAGCCGGATGCGGCGCGGCTGCTCGACAAGGAACTGTCGAAGGACGGCTATCAGCCGCGCACCATTGCTATCGGCACCAACACCGATCCCTACCAGCCGATCGAGAAGCAGTACCGGATCATGCGCGAGATCCTCGAAGTGCTGGAGGCGCGCGGCCACCCGGTCGGCATCGTCACCAAATCCGCGCTGGTGACGCGCGACATCGACATTCTGTCGCGCATGGCCGAACGCGGGCTGGCCAAGGTGGCGCTGTCGGTGACGACATTGGACCGGATGTTGGCCAGAATGATGGAGCCACGCGCGTCGACGCCGACCAAGCGGCTGGAGGCGATCAGGCAGCTTTCGGATGCCGGCATTCCGACATCGGTCATGGTGGCTCCGATCATCCCCGGCCTAACCGATCAAGAGATGGAACGCATCCTCGATTCGGCATGTGCAGCAGGAGCACGCGAGGCCGGCTATGTCATCCTGCGCCTGCCGCTGGAGGTCGCGCCGATCTTCAAGGATTGGCTGCTGCGCCATTATCCGGACCGCTATCGCCACGTCATGTCGCTGATCCGCTCGATGCGCGACGGCAAGGATTACGATTCGGATTGGGGCAAGCGCATGAAAGGCGCCGGCCCCTACGCCTGGCAGATCGGCCGGCGCTTCGAGATATCAGCCAAACGGCTTGGTCTCAATGCCGAGCGGCGGTCGCTCAGGACCGACCAATTCGTCGTCGCGGCCAAGGCAACCGAACAACTGATGCTGCTTTGAAAACATCATGTGCCGCTATTGCCGGCGGCACATGAAAAGATCCCGTCCGGCCTGTCTTGTCCCCGGGCTTGCAGACGGTGCCCTTCGGGTCCGGTGCCCCGCCGACCCGAAGGGGCTTGCGGAGAATCGGAGCCAATGCGAACCTCGCCGCAACATGGCTCGCGTGCGCTCTGATTCTCCGCTTCTCTTCGAAATCGTTGAGAGACCCGATTTCTCCTTCGAGACGAAGGCGATGAGCGAGGGCCTGTGGCCAGTGGCGGGAATGGACGAGGCCGGCCGCGGCCCGCTCGCCGGGCCGGTCGTCGCAGCAGCGGTGGTGCTCGATCCCGCCAACATTCCCGACGGTCTCGACGATTCCAAGCGCCTCAGCCATCTGCAGCGCGAGGCGCTGTTCCTGAAAATCCTCGGATCCGCTCTTGGCGTGTCGATGGCCTCCGTCAGCGCGGAAGGCATCGATGGCAGCAATATTCTCAAGGCCAGCCTCGAGGCGATGCGTCGCGCTCTGGTCGGCTTGCCGGTGCAGCCGAAATTGGCCTTGGCCGATGGCCGCGATGTGCCACCCGGACTGCCCTGCGAAGGCAGGGCGCTGATCAAGGGCGACCAGCGCTCGCAGTCGATCGCCGCCGCCTCGATCGTCGCCAAGGTGATGCGCGACCGCATGATGTGCGGCTGCGGCAGCCATCACGCGCATTACGGTTTCGAACTCCACATGGGCTACGCCACGGTCCGTCACCGCACGGCGATCGAGCTGCATGGACCGGTGGCGCGGCTACACCGCGCGTCCTTCGCGCCGTTCCGGCTTGGCGGAACCGAAGTGCCTGATGAAGAGAGCCTTGTTGGGCTAGATTGAGCGAAAGCGACCAGGCGCGTAATCTCCCCCCTTGAGGGGGAGATGGCGGGCAGGCCAGAGGGGGTAGCCGCGCGTGAAGCGCCAACCTTCTCTTCATCCGACGTGTTATCCCATGGCGCCGCGACGCCGAAGCGACCCCCTCTGTCGCCTTCGGCGACATCTCCTCCTCAAGGGGGGAGATTATCTCCGCCATACAAAAAAGCCGCCAGGTTGCCCAGGCGGCTTCGATGAAGCGATGGTGGCGGCTGTCTAATTCAGCTTCGACTTCACGTCCTGAAGAGAGGCCTTGAACAGGTCGGCGCCGGCCTTGGCGTCGATCTTGCCGGCGAGCAGCGTGCGTGCAGCTTCGACGGCGATGTCGACGGCGCTGGCGCGCACCTCGCCGATCGCCTCGCGCTCGGCCTGACCGATCTTCAATTCGGCAAGTGCGGTGCGCCTGATAACATAGTCTTCGGTCTTCTGGTGTGCTTCAGAGGCTAGCATTTCGGCCTCGCGCTTGGCGGCAGCGACGATGTCGGCAGCCTCCTGTTCGGCTTCCTTGCGCTTGCGCTGGTATTCGCCGAGCAGTTGCTGGGCCTCCTCGCGCAGCCGGCGCGCGTCCTCAAGCTCATTGCTGATCTTGTCGGCGCGGGCATCGAGCGCCTTGGCAATCAGCCCCGGCACTTTGATGTAGACGGCAATGGCCAGGAAAATGACGAGGGCAACGGTGGCCCAAAGCGTCGCGAGTGATGTGGCGTCCATGATGCGCTCCTCACCTGGCCACGGATTTGACGGCTGCAGCGATCTCGGCCTTGCTGGCCTTGCCGCCGACAAGCGCCTCGACAATGGCCGAAGCGGTGTCTTCGGCGATCGTGCCGACTTCCTTCATGGCGTTGGCCTTGATGGACGAAATGCGAGCCTCGGCCTCGCCGAGCTTCTGGTCAAGCGCGGCCTCGACCTTCTTGCGGGCGGCCTCGGCTTCTGCCTTGGCTGCATCGCTGGCCTGCTGGCCGATCGCATTGGCCCTGGTCTTGGCCTCAGCCAATTCCTGCTCATAGGCGGCAACGGCGGCATCGGCCTCGCTCTTCAGCCTGGCGGCATGGTCGAGGTCCTGAGTGATACGGTCGTTGCGGACATCGATGATGCCGCCGACACGCGGCATCACCACTTTCTTCAGGAACAGATAGAACAGCCCGAAGGTGATCGCCAGCCACAGAAGCTGCGACGGGAATGTCGCCGGATCGAATGGCGGGAACACGCCGTGCGCCTCGGCAGGCACACCGGTGCTGGAATGCGTATCGCCTTCCGTGCCGGTATGGCCACCTTCGACGGTGGGCGCGGACTCTTGCGCAAAGGCAGATGTCACGAACATGGACTATTCCCTGATATCAGGCCTGCCGCTGATTGCGGCCGGCCGTCCAATTCCCAATTTAGCCGAACAGCGGCTCAGCCGAACAGCGCCAGAAGCGCAATGAGAAGGGAGAAGATGCCCAGTGCTTCGGTCACGGCAAAGCCGAAGATCAGGCGGCCGAACTGGCCATCCGCGGCCGACGGGTTGCGCAGCGCGCCCGCCAGATAGCTGCCGAAGATATTGCCGAGGCCAATACCGGCGCCACCCATGCCGAGGCATGCGATGCCGGCGCCGATGTACTTTGCTGCTTCTGCTTCCATTTGTTCAACTCCTTTGGATCTAAAAATTCCGTTGCGATTCCATCCGGCAGCAATGCCGAAAACTCTTGCCCAGCCTGGGTCAGTGCCCGGGATGCAGGGCGTCGTTCAGATACATGCAGGTCAGCACGGCAAAGACGTAGGCCTGCAGGAAGGCGACCAGCAGTTCCAGCGCCGTCAGCGCCACGGCCATTGCCAGCGGCAGGACCGATCCGGCGATGCCAAGCGTGCCAAGCGCGCTCAAGCTCACGACGAAGCCCGAGAACACCTTCAGCGTGATGTGGCCTGCCAGCATGTTGGCGAACAGACGAACCGAGAGGCTGACCGGGCGCGAAACGAAGGAAATCACCTCGATCAGCACCACCAGCGGCAGCAGGTATACCGGCACGCCATGCGGGACGAACAGTTTCAGGAAACCAAGGCCGTGCTTCATGAAGCCGTAGACGACGACCGTTCCGATCACCAGCGCGGCAAGGCCGAAGGTGACGATGATGTGGCTGGTGACGGTGAAGAAATACGGGAAAAGACCGAGCAGATTGGCGACGAGCACGAACATGAACAGCGAAAACACGAGGGGGAAGAACTTCATGCCCTGCGTTCCGGCTGCATCCCTCAGCATGTTGCCGACGAATTCATAGGCCATTTCCGAGACCGACTGAAGACGGCCGGGAACGAGGCTGCGGCTCGATGTGGTGAGATAGAGGAACGCCGACGCAACGGCGACGGTCGCGACCATGAAAAGGGCCGAATTGGTGAAGGATAGATCATAGCCGCCGATCTCGATCGGAATCAGCTTGTTGATATGGAACTGGTGGATCGGATCGACCTTGTCAGCAGCCACTTTAATTCCCCATCAAAGCCGTGCGGCTTGAGTGTCCTGTTCACTGCGCCGGCAAGCGGCGCCTCAAATTCATTCTTTCGGATCGCGCGTTTTGTCGCCCTGTCCGAATTCCGCCATAAGCCCTGCGGAACGCAGGACGTTGAGCACGCCGGCACCAAAACCCAGCAGCAAAAAAACGATCAGACCCCATGGCGATGTTCCCGCCAAACGGTCGATGATCCAGCCGATACCGGCACCAACCACTATCCCGGCGATGAACTCGCTGGACAGTTTGAGCGCCTGGCCATATCCGGCCGCACTGCCCGCTTTCGCGTCGTCTTTCCCCTCGAGCCGGTCCGGCCGCCTTGTCGCAAGCGATGCTTCAAGGTCGCGCCGGCGGCGCTCAAGATCTTCGTCGCGGATGTCGACTTGACGCTGTTTGCCGGGGCCGGTTTCTCCGGTTCCGTCTGGCCCATTCTTGTCGGCCATCGCAACCCCCTTGCCCGGTCAGATCGTCGCCGTCCGTCCGCTCTTAAGTCGCCGGCAACATAGTTAGAGGGTCCGCGCCCGTCAAGCCACGGGCGGACCTTCAGCCTCAAGTATTTTTCATTGTTGAATCAGTGACTTGCCAGGGTGCGACATCGTGCCCGACACCATCGTTGGCACACCGCGACCGAATCCCTCCGGCGATGGGTCCCCGATCGACCGCGCCTGCGACCTTGCCGAAGCACTCAGCTCCAGCCGCCGCCATAGGTGCGGTAAAAGATGTGCAGGCCGATCTTGGTCATTTTTTTCATTGTCCGCGCCCAACCCGGATTGACGTAGTTGGCGTAGTAATGGGTCGACGATCCCACTTCCGGGATGAAGATCTTGCCGGCAGTGACCGCCATGGCGATATCCTGCGCGGTCTTGTAGTGGGCGGGGCTCTGGATACGCTTCTTCCTGCCGTCGCAGGCGAAGGAAAACTGGCAACGATTGAACCATTTGTCGTTCTGATAGACGACGCCGCAGATCGAGTTCGGATAGGCCGGATTGCGAACGCGATTGAGGATGACCTGGGCGACGGCAGCCTGGCCGCGCACCGATTCACCGCGCGCCTCGAAGTAGATGCCGTTGGCGAGACAAGTCTGCTCCGGCTTGGAGAAGACGCTCGCCGGCAGCGGAGTTTGCATCCACGAATGATCGCCCTTGGCCAGTGGCGGAATGAAGCGGCCGCCATTGGGCTTCTCGTCCTGCAGCAAGGCCTCGAAGGGCGAAGCCTGGGCATAGTCGGGCTCGGCCGCTGCGTAGGCGGTCGCAAGCACATCGGGGCGATCGTTGTTGACCAGTGCGGCAAGCATGGCCGGCACGCCGGGATCCGGCTTCTTGTCGACGCGCGCGTGGAACGCGGCGGCAATCTGGATCTCCTTGCCTTTGATCTCCGGCTTGGCGAAAGCCATCTTCAAGCCACTGTCCATGCTTGGACGGAGCAGTGAGGAGGTGCGTTTGAAAATCGAGCCGGCGTTGAAATTCTTCGGCGGCGCGACCGGCGAGACCATGATGATGCGGCCCTTCTTGGCGGCACGTACGACGCGGTCCTCGTCGGGCGTCGTGCTGGCCGCGCTGCCCTTGCCGCGAAACGACACAGCGCCGATGCCGGGCAACCGGACGCCGGAACCCGAGATCGCGCCGGTGGTGTCGGAATCGAGGAAAGGCATTTCGGCAGCGTGAACCGAGCCGGCGACGGATTTCTCGACATAGGCGTTCCAACGGGCGTTCGGCGCCTTGAGGCCGGAAACCAGGCTCGTCATGTCCTGATAGGCAATGACCGTGGGAAAGCCGACCCAGATGCCAACCCCAATGACCAGAGGAGACAGCAGTGAACGTCTCTTCTCACCGACGGCAGCAACCAGCGTCGAGACACGTCGGTACATGGAGATATTCGGAAAGCCGACCCGAATGCACCGATCAACAATGGACGGAGACAGCAGTGAACGTTTCTTCTCACCGGCGACGGCGACAAGCCGCTTCAAAACACGTCGATGCACGGAACTCTCCAGAAACGCAACTGACCCCACTGGAGAGGCACAATGATGCATTAACCTTGATGGTGCGTTAACAGGTTGGATCGTGTTTTCCCTGTCGACGCTCCCTGTCGATCTGAAGTCAGGCGCTTTTGCGGCCATGTTCGGGCCGAAGAAAGATCGGCCAGGCGATCAGCGCGCAAAAAGCCGCAGCCAGCCAGACGCCCGTCCACGACCAGACGACGAGAAGGCCCGGAATGGCAATCGGCGTCGCGACATGACGAGGGGCGTTTCTGCCAATCGCCAAGGCCCAGCAGCGTCAGCGGCGTTTTTTCGCTCTGCTGGCGAAAGGATTGTCCGAGGTGCGCAAGGCTATGCGGATCGGCACGCCTGGCATATCGAAGGCTTCGCGCAGGCTGTTCGAGAGATAGCGGACATAGGATTGCGGCATCGCGTCCGGACGTGAGCAGGAGACGACGAAGCCCGGCGGGCGCGTCTTGGCCTGCGTGACATATTTGATCTTCAGCCGACGCCCCGCCACGGCGGGTGGCGGATGATGCGCCAATATGCCTTCCAGCCAGCGGTTGAGCTTGCCGGTCGAGACGCGGCTGTTCCACACCCTGTGCGTCCTGATGACGGCATCCATCAGCTTGTCGAGGCCGCGCCCAGTCTCGGCCGAGACCGGCACCGCCTGCATGCCGCGCGCCTGCGGCAACAGCCGCTCGGTCTTCTCGCGCAGTTCCGCCAGGAGTTCCTGGGGGTGGTCGATCATATCCCATTTGTTGAAGGCGATCACCGGCGCGCGGCCCTCGCGGATGATCAGGTCGGCGATCTGCAGATCCTGCTTCTCGAAGGGAATGGTGGCGTCGAGCACGATGATGACGATCTCGGCAAAGCGGATGGCGCGCAGGCCGTCCTGCACCGACATGACTTCCAGCTTTTCGTGGATCCTGGCCTTGCGGCGCATGCCGGCGGTGTCGAACAGTTTCAGGCGGCGGCCATGCCAGTCCCAGTCGACTGAGATGGAGTCGCGGGTGATGCCGGCTTCCGGCCCGGTCAACAGCCGCTCCTCGCCGATCAGCGCGTTGATCAGCGTCGACTTGCCGGCATTTGGGCGGCCGACGACGGCGATGCGCATCGGCTTGGTATCATCATAGCTCGGCTCGGCATCCGGATCGGTGATGTCCTCGCCGATCAGCACTTCGCTGGCGGCGGTCTCTTCGTCCGCATCCTCTTCTTCTTCGCCGAAGGCGCGCGCCTCGCCCAGTGCAGCGATCACCGCATCGCGCAAATCGGGCAGGCCCTGGCCGTGCTCGGCCGAGACCGGGATCGGCTCGCCAAGGCCGAGTTCCCAAGCCTCAAGCATGCCGCCCTGGGCGCCGCGCGCCTCGGCCTTGTTGGCGACGACGACAACCGGCTTGCCGGATTTGCGCACGATCTCGGCGAAGGTCTTGTCGTCGGGCATCAGCCCGGACTTGGCATCGATCGTGAAAAAGATCAGGTCGGCTTCGCGGATCGCGATCTCGGTCTGGGCACGCATGCGGCCCGGCAGCGTCGAAGCAGCAGCGTCCTCGAAGCCGGCGGTGTCGATGACGTCGAAATGCAGATCGTAGAGCTTGGCGGCATGGACGCGACGGTCGCGGGTGACGCCCGGCGTGTCGTCGACAAGCGCCAGCTTCCTTCCCACCAGACGGTTGAAAAGGGTCGATTTGCCGACGTTAGGCCGGCCGATGATGGCGACTTTGAATGTCATCCAGCTCTACCATCGTGCATGTCGTTGGTCCCAAAACCGCTTCGCACCCTTGGGTCAAGCCCGAGGGCATGCTTTGGGCGACATTGCACTACGACACGCCACCCGAACCACGGATCAGCTCGGACATCAACGTCGCCCGCTCGCGCGCGTTGCGCGGGGCGCCATCATCCGAGGCGATCTGGTCGAACAGTTTCAGTGCGTCCGTTGCCTTGCCTTCCTTCCAGGCGGCAAGGCCCAGCGCCTCGCGCGCCGTATGGCGCAGGGGATTGGTGTCGGCGGTGAGCGCCTCGACGCGGCTGGAGACATCGGCGAAAGAACCGTGATCGACGAGCAGCAGCGCTGCCCTAAGGCGCGCCAGGTCGCGAAGACCTGATGGAATGTCCGTGTCGGCGGCGACCTCATCGAAGTCCTTGACCGCAGCGTCGAAATCGCCCTTGTCCGCCTTGACGGTTGCCGCCCGCATGCGGGCGAGCAGCGGATAGGCGCCGTAGCCATCCTTCTCCAGCGCCCCGAGGGCCGTCAGCGCTTCGTCGCTCTTGCCCTCATTGGCAAGCTTCAGCGCTTGCGAGAAGGCATCGCCGGAGCGATTGGCGCGGGTCTCGTCCCAATAGCGATAGCCGACGAACGCGGCGGTTCCGAGCACCACCAGCACCGCGAGCACAATCAAGGCAGGACCAAAACGGTCCCACAGCGCATGCGCCTGTTCGCGACGAATCTCTTCGTTGACTTCGCGGATAAAACTGTCGTCCGACATCTCAAAACCATCCTGCCCGCCCCAGGGCGGTTTAGAGCGACGTGGGTCCTTGGACGCACAAAGTACGCTCTAACACTTTGAATTGCGCATCGTGCTTCCTGAAATCAATTCCGATCTTCAGGCCGATGCGGAGCCCGCGTTTTAGCGAAATTTCGTCGGCATGGAAGAGGCACGACAGGAAAATCGGCTAATCGCCGGGCGTGTGACCACCGGAGGCGACCGCACCGACGCCACATTTTGCCGATAGCCGGTGCTCGAACCCTCCTCAAATCCAGATCAGATATCGATGCCTCGTTTGTCCCGCGTTGTTGCGTTTTCCATCGCGTCGCTTGCTGCGGCGGGCGCTGCTGCCGCCGACCCGCCTGCGGCGCCAGCGCCGGCAAAGCCGAAGCAGGCCGTCATCATCTCGTTCGACAGTGCCCGCGATATTTCGCAGTGGAAGCGCAGCCGGGCGCTGGCCGCGCGTACCGGCGCGCATTTCACCTATTTCGTCTCCTGCGTCTTCCTGCTCTCGCCGGAAACGCGCAAGGAGTACACGGCGCCCCGCAAGACATCGGGCAAATCCAATATCGGCTTTGCCGCCTCGAAACAGGAAGTCGCCGACCGGCTCGAGCAGATAAACCTCGCCGCCTCCGAGGGCCACGATATCGGCAGCCATGGCTGCGGCCATTTCGACGGCAAGGACTGGAGCAAGGCCGACTGGCTGAGCGAGTTCGGCTCTTTCTCCCGCATTCTCGAAACCGCCTATTCGATCAACGGCATTGCCCCCGAACCCACGGGCTGGCGCGAAATCGCGCGTAACGCGGTCGGCTTTCGCGCGCCGTATCTGTCGACGAATAAAGCGCTCTATGAGGCACTGCCCAAGGCGGGCTACCTGTTCGACGCGAGTGGCGTCTCGAAAGGCCCTGCCCGGCCGGCGACCAGCAACGGCATCACGCATTTTTCATTGCCGCAGATTCCGGAAGGCCCTGACAGAAGACGGGTGATCGCGATGGACTACAATCTCTATGTCAGGCATACCGGCGGCTTCGAGCGGCCGAGCAAGGCAGACGAATTCGCCTACCGGACCTATGACGCCTTTCGCGCCGCCTTCGACGCCCAATACCAGGGAAAACGCATTCCGCTGGAACTCGGCTTCCATTTTACGCTGATGAATGACGGCGCCTACTGGAATGCGCTGGAGCGCTTTGCAGGCGAGGTCTGCACAAAGCCCGATGTCGAGTGCATCAGCTATCGCGACTTTGTTTTGCGGCAGCGCGCTGGGGAAAAGCAGGCGTCAGTGGGCGGCTGAACCGCCCACGTCCTTGTCCCAAAACTCAGGCCGGGTCCTCGGCGCCTTGCCGTTCGAGATAGCGCTGGTCGATTTCGGGCAGCGGTTCTCCTTCCAGCGTCGCCTCGAAAGCACGCAGGCGTTTGTGGATGGAGAGCAGTTCGACGATCGTTGGCCAGGCATTGACCAGATACTGAAATGAGGAACTGACCTGGCCGAAAGCGGTGGAAACCTGCTGCCATATACCCAAGGTAATTGTTCCAGCAGCAATCGTGGGAATGAGGATCACGCTGGCAAAGATGGCATCTGCCTGCAGATAGCCGGATCGGACGACATTGAAGTAGGCGTAGTGAAAGTAGAGGGTGAAGTAGTTGCGTCGGACGTGAGAAAAAAGTTCGGCCACGGTGGGCGGTGCTGCACGCGCCGCATCGTCCTCGCCATACACCAATTCCTTGCGGTAGGCGGCCTCGACTCGCTGATTCTTGAACTCCAACCCTGGCAGTTTTATGCCGGCAATCATGAGAAGAAGGGTACCGAAAATCGACCAGGTGACAGCGGCTACAACCAGGGAATAGGGAATTTCGCCAACGAGTGGCAAGACCTTCACATGGCTTGAGAGTTGCGCGAGCAAGGGCAGGAACGCAATCAACGTCATGACGGAGTCAACGAGCGAAACACCAAGGCCTTCCATCGTGGTGGAGAACCGCATCGTGTCCTCTTGCACACGCTGAGACGCGCCTTCGATGTGCCGCAATCTCTGCCAGTTCGTCATGTAGTAGTCATTCATTGCCGTGCGCCAGCGGAAGATATAGTGGCTGACGAAGAACCGGGTGATGACGAACAAAGCCATGCCCGAAGCGCCGATCCAGGCGTAGATCGAGAACATCGAATAGAGTTCGCCGGCGGTTACCGAGCCAGGCGTCGTGATCGCCTTTTGGAACAGATCAAAGAACGGTCCGCGCCAGTTGTTCAGCGCCACGTAAATCTGCACACTGAGATATGTCGAAAACAGGATAAGCGCCGAACCGAGGATCGACCAATTCTGCCACGGGTGAGGAGAATAAAAGCGCCAGAAGGCGTAGAAGGCGCCAACTAGAAACCCAAAATAGATATAGAACCAGATAAACGGCTTGGTCCAGAAGATCGTCATTCCAAGGACTGGCGGCACGCCAGCCGCTGCCGGCGGCAGCCCGAAAACAGCGCCCAACTGCTCGCCCCCGAAAAACCAGAACAGGATTCCGGCAAGGCTCCAGACGGCGACCGAAGTGAAGAACAACTTCGGCTGCGGGAAGAAGGATACGAACACTGTGGCGAAATCCTCGGTCGATGCGCAAATCAGCGGCGTTGCTGTTCAGCGGGCATAAGGTCACACATCGGTCGGAATGAAAATGCCCGTGCCCGATGCCCATCCCCGAGCAAACCCACAATCATGGCGATTTTGGCGCAGCCGACCAGGCGACGACGCCGGAGGCTACCAAGACGGCGGCAGCCACGATCGAAGCCAGGAAGAAACCACCCGATGCTTGCGCCAGCAGCCCGGCGACGAGCGGGCCGATGATCTGGCCGAGGCCGAAGGAAGCCGTCATGACCGCGAAAGTCCGGCGCGGCGCCTGCGGTGCAAGCTGCCTTACGGCCTGGAGGCCGAGTGCGGTCATGGCCATGAATGTGGCGCCAAGCAGGAACCCGCCGAGCAGCGGCCCGGCGCGTCCGCCCATGGCCACGCTTGCGGTCACGCCGACCGCCTCGATGAGGCAACCCGCAAGGCAGGCCGCGTAGAGGCCGATCCTTTCCGCGATCTTCTGCCACAGCCAGATTGAGGGAATTCCGGCAAGGCCGGTGACCATCCAGACGACCGCCTCGAACACGCGGCCGCCGCCGCCCTGTCGGACGATGGCGACGAGAAACGTCGCCGTCACCACATAGCCGAAGCCGAACAGGCCGTAGGCGACAATCATTTTCAACAACGACCGGTCCTTCGGCAGCGCCGGCTCTCGGCGCGCAACGCCGTTGGTGGTCGAGGCAGGCCCCACCAGCAGGGCCACGACAGCGAAGCCGCAGCCACAAATCGCCGCCGACCACAGCCAGCCCGCCGCCCAGCCGGCATGTCCGGTGACGAGAACAGCCATCAGTGCCGCGGATACTGCTATACCGAGGCCGACGCCGCCGAAATGCAGCGCCTGCAGGCCGTTGCGGTTGGCCGCAAGCAGATGGCCAAAGACGATGCTGGACATGAAGACCATGACAAAGGCACTGGCCAGACCGGCGAGAAAGCGGATGACGAGAAAGGCCGCCATCGTGTCGGTCAGTCCCATCAGCCCGGCGAGGATGGTGCTGGCGGCGAGGCCTGAAAACATGAGCATGCGCTCGCGGCCGTGCGCCCAGCCACCGGCGGCCGCAAGCGCGCCGATGAGATAGCCGAGATAGTTTGCGGATGCGATCCAGCCGGCATCCGCCGGCGACAGCGCAAGTTCCTCCATCATGCCGGGCAGGATCGGCGTGTAGACGAAGCGGCCGATGCCCATGGCAACGGCCAGGGCAATCATGCCGGCGAAGGCGAGACGCAAAGGGGACGGCGAAGCGGCATTCATTGCAGTGCACAATAGGTGCACGAGCCTGTCAAACAATCCGCTTGCGTTGGGCCAGAACGGGTCGCGCAGCTGTTGGCAAGCAGCTTCCAGCCGCCAATCTCCAAGGTTTTGCGATTGGCCGCAGACCACCATGGCTTCGTCATCCCCGGGCGGAGCAAGGAGCGAAGCGACGCAACGCAGATCCTGGGATTCATGCCGTGACATCCGGCGTAAAATGCGGCGGTTTGGAATGGCGCTCGTGTCCGCTGCGAAGAAGCACCCGTTTCTGATCCGTCGGAGCACTGCCGCCAGGCAACGGCATGGATCCCAGGGTCTCCGCGACGTCGCTTCGCTCCTGCTCCGCCCTGGGATGACGAAGGGAGGGAAGTTCAGCCAATCTCCAAGGTTTGCGATTTGTCCCTGAAAGGAACTGAGCCCGCTCCTTCCTTTGCTCGCATCTTCAGCCGCAGCCGGTTTGCGCTGTGCCGGTCTCGTACGCAGTGCGCCTGGCCGTCAGCCTGAACGGCACGTCGCCGAGCTCGCGCTCCGACATGGTGTCGAGCACAGGGTGTGACAGCGGATCGATCACCCATCTTGTGGTCTCGCTTTCACGCGACCGGCCTTGCAGCGTGTCAGCAACAGAAAAGACCCTGAGAAATGATAAAATCTTCATAGGGTTCTTCCTCTAAAGGTCTGCTTTGCGTCCAGATTCTGCCATCCCGCCCGGTATTTCAATTGAGATTTCGACCGCGCGGGTTTAGAAAAACTATATGGCTATACTGAACCGCGTCCATCTCAACGGCCTGCGCGCCGTGGAAACCGTCGCCCGCCTGGGATCGCTTTCAGCTGCGGCGAGCGAACTCAACGTGTCCGCCAGCGCCGTCAGTCAGCAGGTCAAGCGAACAGAAGAGCAGCTCGGACAGGCGCTGTTCGAACGAACGGCGGGCGGTCTCGTGCTGACCGAATTCGGCACCGTCTTCACCGCGCGCCTCGGGGCAGGCTTTCGCGAACTCGCCCAAGCCGTGGCGCTGGCCGACGAGGCTTCCGAATGCACGCTGGTGGTTTCGGTGGCGCCAGCTTTCGCGTCGAAGTGGCTGCTGCCGAGGCTGTCACGTCACTTCGCCCGGCATCCGAATGTGCTTTTGCGCATCGACGCCTCGGTGCGGATTGCCGATCTCGACCGCTCGGACATCGACATCGCCATCCGGCTTGGCGACGGGACATGGCCGGGCGGGCGCGCGGAACTGTTGCTGGCGCAGGAGGTCTTCCCGGTCTGCGCCCCGGTGATCGCCGACAAATTGAAGTCGATCGAAGACCTCGCCCTGACCTGCGCGATCACCGACGAGAGGGCGATGATCACTTGGGAAAGCTGGTTCGAGGCCGCCGGGGTGAAGCCGGTCACCTTCCTCAAAGGCGCGCGCTTCACCGACCCGATGCTGTGCCTGGAATCGGCGATCGCCGGCCACGGCGTCATGCTCGGCTGGCAATTGCTGGCCGCCGACGCACTGGCTGATGGCCGCCTTGTCGCGCCCTTCGGCGTCCGCGCCCAGAGCGGGCTCGGTTATTGGCTGGTGACCTCCGCCGCCAAGACCGAAAGCCGCAAGGTCAGGGATTTCAAAGTCTGGATCCGCGAAGAAATAGCGGCAACGATGGCGCAATTCGGGTCACTTACCAGCGCGAGCTGAACCTGCCCCGTGCAATCCAGGTGGAAAGGAGAGCAGTGCAGGTCTATGTAGGGAACCAGACTCCCACATCGCGACAGGCAGGATCATGACCACACATTCGCGCGGCGTTTCCGCAACGATCGACCCGGTGAAACTCGACAGGCTGGCCGAAGTCGCCATCAAGGTCGGGCTGCAGCTGCAGCCGGGGCAGGATCTGGTGCTGACATCGTCGATCGCAGCGCTGCCCTTGACACGGCGGATTGTCGAGCACGCCTACAAGGCAGGCGCCGGCCTGGTGACGCCGATCTTCAACGACGACGAAATCACGCTGGCGCGCTTCCGCTATGGGGCGGACGCCGGCTTCGACCACGCCGCCGGCTGGCTCTATGAGGGGATGGCGAAGGCCTTCGCCAACAATGCCGCCAGGCTTGCCGTGCGCGGCGAGGATCCCTCGCTGCTGTCGGCACAGGATCCGGCCAAGGTAGCGCGTGCCAACAAGGCGAACTCGATGGCCTATCAGCCGGCTCTGGAAAAGATCACCGGCTTCGACATCAACTGGAACATCGTTGCCTATCCCGACCTTGCCTGGGCCAGGCAGGTATTCCCCGGCGATGCCGACGACGTCGCCGTGGCAAAACTCGCCGACGCCATCTTTGCCGCCTCACGGGTTGATGTGGACGACCCGATCGGCAACTGGACAGCGCATAATGCCGCACTGCGCAGCCGCACCGAATGGCTGAACGGCCATAATTTCCATGCGCTGCATTTCACCGGACCCGGCACCGATCTGACCGTCGGTCTGGCCGACGGCCATGAATGGATGGGCGGCGCCTCGACCGCCAGGAACGGCATCACCTGCAATCCCAACATCCCGACCGAGGAGGTCTTCACCACGCCGCATGCAAGGCGCGTCGACGGCCATGTGTCGAGCACCAAGCCGTTGTCCTACCAGGGCACGCTGATCGACGGCATCGCTGTGCGTTTCGAGGAGGGCCGCATCGTCGAGGCAAAGGCTTCGAAGGGCGAGGACGTGCTGAAGAAAGTGCTCGATACCGATGAGGGTTCGCGCCGGCTCGGCGAGGTTGCGCTGGTGCCGCATTCCTCGCCGATCTCGGCGAGCGGGCTGCTGTTCTTCAACACGCTGTTCGACGAGAACGCTGCCTGCCACATCGCATTGGGACAGTGCTATTCGAAATGCTTCGTCGACGGCGCCTCGCTCAGCCAGGATGAGATCGCGGCGCGCGGCGGTAACAAGAGCTTCATCCATATCGACTGGATGATCGGTTCGGACAAGATCGACATCGACGGCGTTGGTAAGGACGGCAGCCGCGTGCCGGTGATGCGCAAGGGCGAATGGGCGTAAGCAGCCGCCAACAGCTGCCATGGCGGTCAACCCCCGGAGTTGACAATGAAACTCGATATCAGGGTCAAGCGCATCTACGAGCCACCCTCGCCCAGCGATGGCCAACGAGTGCTCATAGACCGCGTATGGCCGCGCGGCGTCCGCAAGGAAGACGCCGCGCTGACGCTATGGCTGAAGACCATCGCGCCCAGCGATGAATTGCGCAAATGGTTCGGCCACGAGCCGTCGCGCTGGATGGAATTCCAGCAGCGATATCGCGACGAGCTCGACAGGAACGGCGAGGCGGCCGGCCAGTTGCGCGCCATGCTCGACAAAGATCGGGTGACGCTGCTCTACGGCGCGCAAGACGAAACGCATAACAACGCAGTGGCCTTGGCTGACTATCTCCGCCTAAAGGGCTGAGGCAGCGCGCACTGACGGGTCACACCATACCTTTTCACGAATCCCTCAGGCGACGCGCAGCTCCGTGGCCGCATCGAACAGGTGCACCTTGCCCGGCAGCACCGAAAGGTTGATCGCGGTGCCGGCGTTGCGGCGCGCGTCACGCGGCACCACGGCGATGGCGTCGTATCCTGCCACGCGCAAATGAATCTGAACATCTGCGCCGGTTGTTTCGGACAGCACGACCTCGCCCTTGATCTCGCCCGCATCCGAAATGCCGAGATCGTTTGGCCGAACGCCCATAATGACCTTTTGGCCTGGCTTTGCCTTGATTTCCGGTGAGAGGCCGATCGAGACGCCTTCGGCGACGAAGCGAGGATTGCCGCCCGCGGTCTCGACTGTGCCCGCGATGAAATTCATCGAAGGCGAGCCGATGAAATCAGCGACATATTTCGAGTTCGGTCGCTCGTAGACCTCGTCGGGCGTGCCGATCTGCATGATCCTGCCGGCATGCATCAGCACGATCTTGTCGGCCATCGTCATCGCCTCGATCTGGTCATGGGTGACGTAGATCGTGGTCGTGCCGAGACGATTGTGGAGTTGACGGATTTCCACCCGCATATGCGTGCGCAGCTTCGCGTCTAGATTGGAGAGCGGCTCGTCGAAAAGGAATACGGCGGCATCCCGCACCATGGCGCGGCCCATGGCGACGCGCTGGCGCTGGCCACCCGACAATTCCCTGGGGTAGCGCCCGAGAAAGGGCGTGAGATTCAGGATTTCCGCCGCCCATTCGACCTTCTTCCTGATCTCCGCTTTTGGCATTTTCGCCACTTCCAGACTAAAGCCGATATTGTCGAACACGCTCATTGTCGGATAGAGCGCATAGTTCTGGAACACCATGGCAATGTCGCGGTCGCGCGGGTGAACGTTGTTGACCCGCCTGTCGCCGATCAGCAGATCGCCGTTGGTCACACTCTCGAGCCCAGCTGTCATGCGCAGGAGCGTGGTCTTTCCGCAGCCCGACGGCCCGAGGAGCACGACAAACTCGCGATCGGCAATGCCGAAGGAGATGTCCTTCATCACCTCGACATGCCCGAAATTCTTGGCGATGTTCCTGTATTCAACGGTGGCCATTCTCAATCTCTCTTCGGACGACCGGATTCGGGTCGTCAGTATTTCTGCCTGGTCGGCGTGATGACGATTTCCTGCACGAGAGCGTTCTGTGGCATCTGATAGGTGTGCAGCATGAGGTCGGCGACGTGCTCCGGCCCGATCCCGCCGCCGATCTTGAGCTTGTTGGCCTTGTAGTTGGCTAGCGTCTGCGGATCGAGGACGCCGCTCAGAACTTCGGTTTCGATCACCCCGGGCGAAAGCACGACCACACGGACGTCATAATCGGAAAGATAGTCGCGCAGCGATTCCGAGACGGCGTGAACGAAGAATTTTGTCCCGCAGTAAACGGTATGATCGGGATAGACCTTCCGGCCAGCGATCGAACTCATCATGAACAGCGTGCCGTGACGGCGTTCCATCATGCCCGACATGACGGCGTGGACCGAATTCAGCACGCCTTTCGTGTTGATGTCGATCATCTCGTCCCATTCCTCGGGCGGCTGGCGGCCAATGTCGGCAAGACGCGCAATGCCGGCATTGGCAAAAAGCATGTCGACCGGGCCGTATTCGGCTTCCGCCTCCTTCACTGCGGCTGCGATCGCGGCGCGGTCCCGCACGTCGACCTGCCGGGCCATGCTGTTGGGCAGGTTCAGCGCCTCCATGCGCTCAAGACGGCGGGCCATCATCAGAACAGGGTGGCCAGCACGCGAAAACACCTTGGCGACTGCCTCGCCGATACCAGAACTCGCTCCCGTCACCGCTACGAGCTGTTTTCCAGCCATTGTTTTTCCTCTTGGGAATTGTCGATAGCTGGGGTGGCGGCCTTGGGCCACCACCCCGGAACACTCAGCCCTTGGCGACGAGATCGTCGACCTGGGTTTTCAGGGCGTCGAGCGACTCCTTGGCCGAGCCCGACTGGCCGGCGAAGTATTTGCCCAGCGCAACCGGGATCATGTCGCTCGAAAGTTCCGCCCATGCCGGCAGGTCGGGCTCGGATCCCATGTAGTTGGCGATGGTGTCGCGCACGACCGGCAAATGGCGGGTCGTGCCGGCGCCGACACGCGCGTTGGCCAGCACGCGCGGATCGTCATAGACGCTGGTGCGCGTTGGCCCCGTACCGCCGCCCAGAACGGTTATCAGCGCCTGGGTGTCGGCTGAGGTCGCCCACTGCATGAAGATCCAGGCGGCGTCCGGGTTCTTCGAGTATTTCGACACCGCGAGCGAAGAGCCGCCCTGGTGACCAACCCCCGGAATTTCGCCGAATCCGGTCTGCTCGACCGTGCGTAGTGTGGCGGCAGGTTTCGGCGGAACCATCGCTTCCATCAGACCGGAGACCTTGGAGGCGTTGGGATCGTCGAAGAACGGGAAGAATTCGCCCCATGACAGCATCGAGGCGGCGACGCCCTGGCCGACCGACTGGCCCTCGCCATCCCATGTCCAGCCGTCGACGCCGGGAGGCATCGTCGCCTTGAGCTTGTCCCAGTAGGCCATGGCGGCCAGGCCAGCTTCGTCATTGCCGGTGAATTTACCGTCGGCGCCAAAAATCGAACCGCCATGGCCCCAAAGCCAGGCCGTCCAATCGCATTCGAGGCTGTAATGGCCTGACTTCATCTGGCCGCTGGTGCCGTACATGTTCGGGCCCTTGGCGTCGGTGATCGCCGCAGACGCCTGTAGCAAATCCTCGAGCGTGGCGGGGGGCGGCAACTTGAGCTCGTCCCAGACGTCCTTTCGGTACTGCGTGATAAAGATCGGAATGTCGTAGGGCACGCCGACCATGCTGTCCTTGTACATGGCGATACCGTCGACGAGCGGCTTCAGGAAATCGTCGATATTGTAGTTCGGCATTGCCAGTTCGGTGTTCTTGAGCTGCTCGCGCGGATCGAAGACGTCCTGGCTGAAGCTCGCCGCCCAGCTCTGGTCGATGTAATAGAGGTCGTAAGTGCCGAGGCTCGACGCCACGTCGAGCGTCAGCTTCTGCAGCACCTGCTCGAGCGGCAGCACTTCGATCTCGACCTTGATGCCGGTAGCCTCCTCGAAATACTGCTTGAGCTGCGTGGCGATGGCATTCGATGGCGGCGTCGATTCCGTAGCGAGGCGAAGGGTCGTTCCGGCAAAGGGCTTGCCGACATCCGAGAGCCATTTGGTGATTTCAGCACTGGGCTTCAGTTCCTGTTCCTGAGCCGATGCCTGGCTGATGCCGTAGAACGGACGTCGTCCCAAACCCATGCCGAGCGCGCCGGCGCCGAGGCCGAGAATGCTTGCTGCGCGAAGAAACGAGCGCCGGTCCATCTGTCCGCGAACGAAGCGGTCGGTGACAGAGGCAAGATGCGCCTTTCTGATGCTGTCTTTCATTGTCTACTCCTCCGGTTTAATTCGCGATTTTCTCAAGGCTGCGAATTCGAGCCTCCCATCTATTGTTTCAACGATCCCATCGTGAGACCGCGCACGAGGTGCTTTTGAACCAACAGAATGAAGATGAAAGCGGGAATGATGGATGCGGCGCCAAGCGCGGCCATGTTGCCCCAGGCGGTGCCGATCGACGTGACGAAGGTCGACGAGACGACAGGCACGGTCTTGAGCGACGTGGTGGTCAGGGTCAGCGCAAAGAGGAATTCGGTCCAGCTGAAGATGAAACAGAGGACCGCCGTGGCGGCGATGCCGCCCTTGGCCATCGGCAGCACGATCCGCCGGAAGATCATGAAGCGGCTGGCGCCGTCGACGATCGCGCTCTCGTCGATTTCGGAGGGGATGTCGTCGAAGAAGCTCTTCATCAGGAGGACGGCGAGCGGCAGGTTCATCAGCGCGTGGATCAGCACCATGCCGGTATAGGTGTCGATGAGCCCGAAATTCTTGTAGATGAAGAACATCGGAACCGCGACCGCGACGGGCGGCATCATGCGCGTGGACAACACCCATCCGACGAAACTGTGCCGGCCGCGGAAATTCATGCGCGACAGGGCATAGGCGGCGAGCGTGGCGATGGCGACAGCGAGCACGGTCGACAGCGTCGCGATGAAGATCGAATCCCAGACGCGCGGCGCCATGTAGAAATTGCCGCCGCCCGGCGTCACGGTGATGCCGCCGCTGCCCAGCGAAATCCCGAACACCTTCTGGAAATTGTCGAAGGTCGGCGTGAAGGCGAACAGTTTCGGCGGCCGGTTGAAGATGTCGTTGCCGTGTTTGAACGCCACCGACGTCCAGTAGTAGATCGGAAAGAAAAAGATTCCGACCACAACCCAGGCGGCGATGGTGCGAAGCATGCGGGTGGAGAAGGAGCCGTTCATTCTACCATTTCACCTTCGCGACACGGATGAACAGGTTGGCAATGACGAGGATGATCACGAGGGTGACGAGGCTGAGCGTGGCTCCATAGCCCCACTTTACGAAGCTGAACGTCTGCTGCCATGCATAGAGGGAAAGCGAATAGGTCGATGCTCCCGGCCCGCCTGATGTCATGACGAAGACGTAGTCGAAGACGCGGAAGAGATCGATGCCGCGGACCAGGACGGCGATCGCGATCACCTTCGACATCATCGGCAGGGTGATGCGCCGGAAAATCTGGAACGACGACGCGCCGTCGATCATCGCGGCCTCGTAAGGCTCCGGCGGCAACGCCCTGAGTCCGGCGAGGAAGATGAGGACCATGAACGGCGTCCACTGCCAGATTTCCGCGACGAGAACGCCGGCAAGCGCGGTCGAGGCCGTGGCGAGGATGGGGTTGTTGGGATTAAGCAGCCCGATCGACTGCAGGAGGTAACTGATCACCCCGAACTGCGGATCCTCCATCAGCAGATACATCATGCCGACAATGGCCGGCGGGATGACGAGCGTCATCGTCAGCACGCCGCGCAGAAATCCGAAACCGAAGCCGTCGCTGTCCAGGAGCAGCGCGATCGCCATGCCGAGCACCAGTTCAAAGACCAGGGCGATGGCGAAATAGGTGAAGGTGATGACGAGCGATTGCCAGAACCGCGTGTCGTTCCAGAGCTGCACCCAGTTTTCCGTTCCGACGAATTCGAGCGCCCGCCTGCGCGGGACGAACTCGTGGAAGCTCAGCCAGATGTTGTAGAGCAGCGGATAGACGGTGAAGACAAGCAGGATTGCCACCAGCGGCAGCAGCCATGGCAGCGGATGGTCCGAAATGACGAAACGTCTGGCTTGGGCAACCCGCACGCGTTCCTCCCGAACCGCTTCGTTTTGCGATGCACAAATGTTCATATCTTGTGCATTTGTTCAAATGCTATATCGTCACCATGTCCGTGGCAAGCACTTGTTGGCCGGCGACAGCGGCGTTCGGACGGGTGCGCCACCAGCATCGGAGGACCCTCATGACGTCGATCGGCCTCCTGGCACGGGTAGCCCATCAATATTTCGTGCTGGGTGAAACACAGCAGGCCATCGCCGAGCGGCTGCAGATCAATCGCACCAAGATCCACAGGCTGCTGGCCGAGGCCAAGGAGCGCGGCATCGTCTCGATCCGCATCAACGCCGGGACGTCCCAAGCGCTCGAAATGGAAGAACAGCTCAGGCGGAAATACCGGCTCGACATATGCAGCGTTACGCCTAATGACACCGGGTCGGAGCTCGGGCTCTCCGAAGTGATCGGCATCTATGCCGCGCAGACCGTAGAGACCCTGCTCAGGGACGACATGACGGTCGCCATGGCGTGGGGCCGAACCATGAGATGGCTCGCTTCCAACATCGAACCGGTGGCGCTCAGGAACGTTACCGTCGTGCCGCTTCTCGGCTCTCTGTCGCGCCGGTCGTCGATCGACAAATACGACGCCGCCGCCGTCTTTGCCCAGCGCACTCAGGCCGAGTCCTATTACCTTCCCGGACCCATCATCTGCGACAGCCGCGAAAGCCGCGAGACGATCCTGCAGCAACCGAGCGCGCGCGAAGTTATCCAGAAGGCGCTGAACGCCGACCTTGCGCTGATGAGCGTCGGTGGCACAACCAGTTCGACGCTTCGCAGCGTCGGTTATATGACCGACGAGGAATTCGACGACGTCCTCAGGATGAAGCCGATCGGGAACTTTCTCGGTTATTTCTTCGACCGGAACGCCGAGCTCATCGACCATCCCGTGAATGAACGCATCGTCGGGGTTTATCCTCTCGATACGCTGAACATTCCCAAACGCGTCCTTGTTTCCGGCGGAAAGAACAAGGTCGGCATCATGGCCAAGCTCCTGGAAAAGGGATTCTTCACCGGCCTCATCACCGACCAGGAGACGGGCAGCTCGCTTTGACATCCGCCGACCGGAATTGTGGCAAGTGCTGTGCGATGCTGCCTGTTGCATCGCGCCTGCTTTCATCTGAACGCAGACTGGCATCTGAAAGCAGACTGCCGGCAGATCTCTCCTAAGCCGTCCCTGGTTCGGTTCCATCGCCTGCAGAACATCCTTTTACGTCATTGCGGCCGCACGCTTCGCGCCGACCGGTCAGACCAACCCCGACCTCCGGTTTGCCAGGATCACATCGGCAATCTCGACAAAGCCGCGACCACCCCGCGACCTCGTGACGAAAGCGGGTTCGGCATCGATCTGTCCCTGGAAATCCATCACATTCGCGACCCCGAACGCGTTCGGAAAGAACCCGAACATCGGGGCGTCGTTCGGGCTGTCTCCGACGAATGCATAGGACTGCCTTTCAGCATCGAGGTCGGTTCCCAGCCTCTCGCTCGCAAAGCGGCGCGTCATCGACAGCTTGTCGTAGCGGCCAAACCAGCCATTCACATGGATCGACGAAATCTTGGCGACGGCGCCGGCCTGCTCGAAGATCTGCTTGATGCGCCTGGCATCGGACATCGGCAGCGCCGGAACATCTTCGCAAAAGTCGATGGCCAGATCGGCTTCGCGATATTGCTGGTCGGCGGATACGGCCGAGCCTGGCACTTCCTGGACGATGCGCTTTTCCAGTTCGATGAGCCGGCGCCTGTTTTCCCGGCGTTCCTCAGCGCTCGCGGCGAAAACCCGGATCATCTTCCGCGTTGCGTGATCATAAGCGAAGTAGAAAGCGCCATTTTCACCAACCACGCCGGTCACCGGCCAGAACCTGGCAATCATGTCGCACCAGCCTGCCGGTCTCCCGGTAATGGGAGCAACGACAAGACCCGCCTCATGCAGGCGTTCGAGCGCACGGTAGGCATCGGCCGGAAGACGACCGTCGGTGGTCAAGGTGTCGTCGATATCGCAGAAGACGCCGCGAATGCGCGAGGCAGTTTCGGGTCCGAATTCTGCGAGGTCGCGCATCCGGTCAGGCTTCCCCGCGAGCAAAATCCTCCAACATCCCTGCATCCGCAGCAATGTCGAGGAAGGAGAAGCGATTGCGCATCTCCCGGCAGTGAACGACCGCCTCGCGATAGAAATCGGGAGGCGTGCCCAGTTCGGCCGCTGAGATCGGCCCGCCGGTAGATTTCAGCAGGCCCAGCATTTCGTCGACGGGCACCATGAATTGCTTGAGCTCCTGCCTGAGCGTCGGCCAGAGCTCCTGCAGACGCTCGTTGAATGCGGCGGCGGCATTCTCGTCGAAGGCCTTTTTCTTTAGTTCGTCGAGACATTGTGCAGCGACAGCCGGCCCCATGCGGCGGATCATGTCGTCAGGATCGATCTTCGTCTCCTTCACGACCGGCGGCTTATCGCTTGCAAGCATTGCTTGCTGCAGCCGCGCCATGGTCAGTGAAGCGACACCGACCTGGGTGCCGTGGAGCGTACCGGGGTGACGCTCGCCGGCGAAGCAGTCGATGTAGTGCGATATCTGATGCTCGCCCATGGAGCCGTGATTGGAGACGCCGGTGAAGGAAATGCCGAGGCCGCAGAGCGTCAGCACGCGGTAGAGATAGCCATTGGCCTCGATGTCGTGTTCGGCAAGCTTTGCCGCACGCTCGTTGAGCGCCGCCTCATCCTTCTCCTGGATGAGAAACGGCACTTGGTGGTAGGCGGTGCCAAGCAGGCGGTGCGACATCCACCAGTCGATCTGGGCGACCGAGCGGCAAAGGCAGTCACCGAACCCCGCCGCCGACAGATAGGTCGGGGCGGCAGCGGAGACGCCAAGATCGACAAAAAAACCTGATGGCGCGTGGGAAGGCAGCGATACTTTCAGGCCGCTTTCCAGTGTGATGGACGCCGTCGTCGATGTGTAGCCGTTCATCGAACCGGCTGTCCCGAACACGCAATAGCGCCGTTCGTTCCTTCCGGTGACGAACTTGCAGAGATCGTTGATCGTGCCGGAACCGACCGCGACCACGGCTTCCGCATCGGCGAGTTTGACGGCCAGGCTTTCGACGTTGGCCATGTCGGCATGTGGGTGATCCAGTATCACGACATCGACAGGACCGAGCGTCTTCAGCTCGCGCGCAACGCGTTCGCCAAGTGCATCATATGTCGCGGCATCCGCAACGACCGTGAACCGCTCACCCAGCTCGAGCTTAGAAACGAGATCGGCTGCCCGCCCTTCGAGGCTTTCTTCGATGACAATCCGGTCATACGGCACTACCGCCTTTTTCCCGGTCTCCGGGTTGGTCCAGCGCCCGTCCAAAATGTCGTCGATTAATGTCGTCCAGGATCCGGCTGCCGGATTCGTCATGGCGTCCTCTTCTGGGGCATCGATGCGCAGGAACATTGCGTCATCGAACAATAGTCACTTAGCACTGTCTTTTGTCAAGCATCTGCCCGCAGCGCTTGACTTCGTTCTGTAAACCTGCGGAAAAAGGCGCATGAATGCCAACGCCGACATCGACGCGGTCCGACCATCCGGGCTCTCGGCACTGCCGTCCGAATTCGACAGCGCGGTGGCGTGGGCGGCCTGGCTCTACTATGTCGACCAGCTCAACCAGAGCGATGTGGCGAAGGTCATGAACGTCTCCAGGGCGAGCGTGGTAAACTATCTGCAAGAGGCACGCGAAAGCGGACTTGTGGCCGTTCAGGTCGACCACGACGCTTTTGCCCGCACCTTGACCTCGCGGCGGCTCATGGAAAAATTCGGGCTTCGCGGCGCTGCGGTTATCCCCGACCTCGATCCCAACGATGCCGACCGCCGCATCGGCGAAGCGGCGGGACGGTTGCTCGCCTCGATGGTCGATCCGGGCGACACGATCGGCGTTGCCTGGGGAAAGACGGTGCTCTCTGCCGCCCGCTCGATCCCGCGACTACGCCATGATCGGAACCTCACCGTCGTCCAGCTCTCGGGAAGCTCGATCGGCACCAGCGATTTCTCGCCGGAATTCTGCACCTCGCTGATGGCCAATCGGCTCGGAGCCCGCTGCATCAATCTGCTTGCCCCGGCGATCGTCTCCACCGAGGAACTGCACGACGAACTCATGCAGGAGCCGATGCTCGTCAACCAGTTCCGTATGATACGTGCCGCCGGCAAGGTCATCTTCGGGATCGGCGATATCGGGCCGGAGAGCACCTATGCCCGAGCCGGGATATCGGACGCCGCCGCACTTGCCGGCATGATCGAGCGGGGAGCGCTCGGGGTCATCATCGGGCGGTTCATCGACGCTCAGGGAGCCCCTTTCGCAACGCCGCTCGACGGGCGTACCGTCGGCATCACGCTCGACGAACTGAAGGAGGTTCCGATCCGCATCTGCGCCGCCGGTGGCGTCCGCAAGATGGGCGCGATCAGGGCTGGGCTCGACGGCGGATACGCGACACATTTTGTCACCGACATGGCCACCGCGAATTTTCTCTTGGAATAACCAGCACTCGGAATAACCGGCACTCGGCGGAATTCATCGTCTCGGGAGGACAATATGGGCAGCAGCGACGGACCTCTTGTCGTCGGCCTCGACAGTTCGACGCAATCCTGCAAGGCGATTGCGTGGACCCGGGACGGGCGAGCCGTGGCGGAAGGCCGCGCGCCGCTCGATCTGATGAAGCCGCGGCCCGACTATGTCGAGCAGGAGGTTGCCGACTGGTGGCGGGCCGCGACGGCGGCGCTGCGACAGCTTGTCGGCACGGTCGATGCGAAACGCATCGCCGCTGTCGCGATCTCCAACCAGCGCGAGACCGTTGCCCTCATCGACGGCGCCGGCGAGCCGATCGGACCCGCGAGCCTCTGGCTCGACGAACGTGCCGCCGGGCTGGTCGACCGTTTCGCGGCCGAGGTCGGCAGTGAGCGGCTGCACGCGATCACCGGCAAGCCGATCGACGTGACGCCGGTCGTCTACCGCCTGAAATGGCTGCGCGAGAACGAGCCGGAACGATTGGACCAGGCGAGGAAAATCCTCGACGTGCACGGCTATCTGACGCTGAAACTGACGGGAACGCCGAGTGCGAGCTGGACGAGCGCCGATCCGTTCGGTCTTTTCGACATTTCGCGCAAGGCATGGTCGCAGCCGCTCCTCGATCACCTCGGCATCAAGCCATCGCAACTTCCCAATGCGGTGCGGTCCGGCACCCGGATCGGGGCCGTTCATGCCGCGGCGGCCGCTGCAACGGGTCTCACCGAAGGAACGCCGGTGATCGCCGCCGGCGGCGATGGGCAATGCGCCGGGCTCGGCGTCAACGCCATGCGCGACGGCGTCGTCTATCTCAATCTCGGAACTGCGATCATCGCGGGAATCTGGTCGCGGGAACCGGTGGTCGGCGCCTTCTGGCGCACGATGACCTCGCCGACAGGCGATGGCTATTTCCTCGAGGCAGTGCAGCGGGCCGGTGTCTATTTCGTCAACTGGTTCGTCGACACGTTTGCCGGCGGACGCTCCGATCCGGCGATCTTCGACCGTCTGGAAAGGGAAGCGGCGGCCGTCCCGATCGGCTCGGACGGACTTCTCGCCGGATCCACCCTAGTCGGTTGCATGGACCCGCATTGGGATCCGAGCGCACGCGCAAGCTTCATCGGCATGCATCCGTCGCATACGCTCGGTCACTTTTATCGAGCAGGACTCGAGGCGATGACGCTGCAAACCGCCCGGGCTCTCGAAGAGATGCGCAGCCATGGTCTTTCGCCCACGCAAATGGTGGCGATCGGCGGTGGCGCCAACAGCAAGCTTTGGACAAAGATGATCGCGGACGCGACCGGGATCTCGATCCATAAGGGTCACAATGCTGAAGCCTCCTCCCTCGGCGCAGCGATTAGCGCCGCGGTCGGCGTCGGGTGGTTCGAGAGTTTTGCTGAGGCCGCGGATGCCATGACGAGCATCGCCGAGACGATCGAACCGGACCCCAGCTGCCGCGAAGCGTGGGACGCGCTGTCGGCCAGGCAGGCCAAGGTCTTCCCCGCGACCCAATTCGCCTGGCGGAATTGAGACGGCCGGGATGCGATCGACAATGCACTAGGGTCCGGACTCAATTGAGCCACCAAGTTATTGCGGCGGCGAGGAGGATGCCAGCAAGGAAGTTCCTGGCGAGCTTGTCGTATCGGGTGGC
>NZ_JBEPMC010000015.1:0-132548 GCF_040545535.1 Mesorhizobium robiniae | reverse complement strand
CCCCATCAGGCAAGCCGCGTGAACCGCTTCGACGCAAACTGAAGCGGACAAGTGATGTGCTACCAAAACCGGACAACTTGATTAGCTACCGACAGAGGCAGGTTTGGCGCAGATCGGCCGGTTCCGAGTGGACCGCAAAGATAACCTGGGGATAGCGGAACTTCGGACCACCACCGCGCTTTAGTGTGCCGAAGGAGATGCCGCATGAGCGCCACAAAAGAGTTCTTTGAAACCTGGCTCCAGGAGAACGTCGGTAACCTGCGCCCGGAAAGCGAAGTGAGCGTGGCCGTCCTGGCTCAGCAATTCGAGCAAGATGCCGACGCGGCCGGCTACGGTCACGAGGTACGCGAAGACGAGATCGGCGACATCGAAGAGGCCATTGAGAGAGCTCTGCACAAAGCCCGGACAGGCGAACAGCCACAGGCTACGGACCCGGTCGAAGAGAGTGATCTGGCGCCGGTCATGGAGGCGCTGAAGGTCGACGACCCTAAGAGCGGCCCGTAGCGATCCAAGCAACCATCGGTTGGTAGCCGGCGATGGCCAGCGGTTGCGGCTCTCCCCTTCCACTCTACATGACCAGACATGATAGATGCCAAACACATCACACTCGGCATTGTGATCGGCGTGGCTATCGGCGTCGCGTTGGACAACATTATTGCAGGGATCGGGATCGGCATTGCTCTAGGCATTGCCTTCGGTCTTGCCCGCAGATCATCTGGCCGGAAGTGACGATCAGAGCATCGGCCGCACGACCTGATGCCGACAAAAACACGTCGCATCTGAATAGCTTGATGCGATGCGCGTCAAACCATTTGTTGTCATGCATGCCCAAAACCGCTGTTGACATACCTGCGAGTCAAGCTCGAGAAGGCTCTTCGAGCGATATGCATCAGGCCGCCAGCGCCGTCTCCGCCAGCTTCACCCAATAACTCATCCCGTGCGGGATGACCTCGTCATTGAAGTCGTAGGCCGGGTTGTGCAGACCGGCGGTGTCGCCATTGCCGATGAAGATGAAGGCGCCAGGCCGCGCTTCCAGCATATAGGAGAAGTCCTCGCCGCCCATCACCGGCTGAATGGAGCGGTGCACATGGGCCTCGCCAGCGATATCAGCCGCGACGTCACTGGCAAAGACCGTCTCTTCCGCATGGTTGAAGGTGACGGGATAGTTGGCATTGTAGTCGACCTCGATCGTCGCGCCGAAGGCCGCGCCCACTCCCTCACAGATGCCGCGCACGCGCTCTTCCGCCTTCCGGGCGACCTCTTTCTTCAAAGTGCGCACGGTGCCGGCGATCTCGGCGCTCTCGGGAATAACGTTGTAGGCGTCGCCGGCGTGGAATTTCGTCACCGACACCACGACAGCTTCGACCGGATCGGTGCTGCGCGAGGCGATCGTCTGCAAAGCGCCGACGAGCTGGCTGGTGATGACGATCGGGTCGATCGTGCCGTGCGGCATCGCCGCATGCCCGCCCCGGCCCTTGACGGTGATGGTGAATTCGGCGGTCGCCGCCATGATCGGGCCCGGCTTGATGGCGAACTGGCCGACCGGCAGGCCCGGCATGTTGTGCATGCCGAACACCTTGGAGATGCCGAAGCGCTCCATCATGCCGTCCTTGACCATTTCGTTGCCGCCGCCGCCGCCTTCTTCGGCGGGCTGGAAGATCACCGCGACGGAACCGGCGAAATTGCGCGTCTCAGCGAGATATTTGGCAGCACCCAAGAGCATCGCGGTGTGGCCGTCATGGCCGCAGGCGTGCATCTTACCCGGAACGGTCGAGGCGTAGGATTTGCCGGTGATCTCATTGAGCGGCAGCGCGTCCATGTCGGCGCGCAGGCCAATGGTCGTGCCTTCACCCAGGCGGCCGCGGATGACGCCGACGACGCCTGTCTTGCCGAGCCCGGTCACCACATCGTCGCAACCGAAGGCCTGCAGCTTCTCGGTGACGAAGGCGGCGGTCTTGAAGACGTCGAAATTCAGCTCTGGCGTCTGGTGCAGATGGCGACGCCAGCCGGCGACCTCGTCTTGCATTTCGGCGGCGCGGTTGAGGATCGGCATGGTAATCTCGCTGTTGGAGCAGACGGGCCTGCTGCTGGTTTGCAATTGTGCCTGCTGTTTTACAATCGTCATTCAGGCACTTTGCCATCTTGACGTCACATAGGGTAAATAGCACCGAAAGACCGGGATCCGGATAGAGGGCCGGATCACTATGCTGGCGATCGCGTAACAATCTTACGGAGCCAGAGGCGACTGCGGCAAGAGGCGATTTCGGATTCCACCATGCGGTATAGGCATTTCCTCAAACTGTTGCTGGCGGGCGCCGTGGCGCTTCCGCTGCTGGCCGGACCGGCTCTCGCCAATCCGACGATCGTGTTCGACCTGGAGAATGGCAAGATCCTCCAGCATCAGGAGGCTTTCAAGCGCTGGTATCCTGCCTCGCTGACCAAGCTGATGACCGCCTATGTGACGTTCCGTGCGATCGCGGCCGGCGAGGTCAGGCTCGATTCGCCGATCAAGGTCACGAAACGTTCCGCGGGCGAGCCGCCGAGCAAAATGGGCTTCAAGCCGGGCTCGGTCATGCGGCTCGACAATGCGCTGAAGATGATGCTGGTCAAATCGGCCAACGACGTCGCCATGGCCGTCGGCGAGAACATCGGCGGTTCGCAAGCCGCTTTTGCCGAACGCATGAACACCGAGGCGCGCCGGCTCGGCATGACCGGCTCGCATTTCGTCAACCCGAACGGGCTCTTTTCGCCGGACCAGTATACGACGGCGCGCGACCTTGGCTTGCTGGTGATGGCGATCCGCAAGGAATTTCCGCAATATGCCGCATGGTTCTCGATCGAGGGCCTCGCTGTCGGCAAGAAGCAGATCTCGAACTACAATCTTCTGATCGGCCGCTATCCGGGCGCCGACGGCATGAAGACGGGCTTCGTCTGTTCCTCGGGCTACAACATGATCGGCTCGGCAACGCGCAACGGCCGCACACTGGTCGCCGTGGTGCTCGGCGAACAATCGACCATCACCCGTGCCGAGACCGCGGCGAGGTTGCTCGACCAGGGTTTTGCGGCGGCTGAGCCGAGCTGGGTCACGGTCGCGGCGCTGCCTGCCTATGGCGACACGACATCGGTCAACGACCTGCGTGACCAGCTTTGCAAGAAGAAGCCGGCTGAGGAGCAGTCGGAGGCTGCCGTCCCCGTCGGCGACAAGGATGCGCCAAAATCGCCCTATCAGGAAAAGCTCCACCATGTGCCGACATTGGTCGCTGTCGGCCTTGGCGGCGCCACCGGACCGAAGCCGAAGGCGATGCTCGATCCGTCGGGCCGTGAATATGCAGACGTGCCGTTGCCGAGCTGGCGCCCCGACCTGCCACCGCCGCCCGGCGCCGAGCCGACAGTGATCGGTTCCGCCACGGCGGCTCAGGACGGCCAGCCCGCCAGGGCCTTGAACTAGCCTGATGAACAGCGGCTTTCCCATCCCTGTCTCGGTGCTGACCGGCTTTCTCGGCGCCGGCAAGACGACGCTGCTCAACCGGCTGCTCAGGGATCCCGGGCTCGCCGACACCGCGGTCATCATCAATGAGTTCGGCGAGGTGGCAATTGACCATCTCCTGGTCGAACAGGCCTCCGACGGCATCATCCAGCTCTCCGACGGCTGTCTCTGCTGCACGGTGCGCGGTGAACTGGTCGACACGCTGGCCGATCTCGTCGACCGGCTGCAGACCGGCCGTATCGCCCGGCTTGCCCGCGTCGTCATCGAAACCACCGGGCTTGCCGATCCGGCGCCGGTGCTGCAGTCGATCATGGCGCATCCGGCGCTGGTTCAGGCCTTTCGGCTCGACGGCGTCATCACGCTGGTCGATGCGGTCAACGGCAATGCGACGCTCGACGCCCACGTCGAGGCGGTGAAGCAGGTGGCCGTCGCCGACCGTATCGTGCTGACGAAAGCCGATCTGGCCACCGATCCGCGCGAGGTCGAAGCCCTGAAAGCCCGGCTGCGACAGATCAATCCAGGTGCCGCGCTGTTCGATGCCGGCGACAGCCGCACAAGTGTCGCGGCACTGTTCGAGTGCGGCCTCTACAACCCAGCCACCAAGTCCGCCGATGTGCAACGCTGGCTCGGCGAGGAAGCCGCCCATGATCACCACCATCATGGCGACCACAGCGACCATGATCACGATGACGACCATCGGCACGATTCCCGCGTGCGCTCCTACTCGCTCGTTCATGACGGACCGGTGCCGTTTTCGGCAATCGAGATGTTCCTCGACCTGTTGCGGTCGGCACATGGCGAGCGCCTGCTACGCATGAAAGGCGTCATCGAATTGCTGGAAGACCCGTCGCGGCCGCTGGTCGTCCACGGCGTGCAGAAAGTCCTGCATCCGCCGGCGCGGCTGCCGTCCTGGCCGGACGGCCAGCGCGGCACGAGGCTGGTGCTGATCACGCTCGATATGCCGGAGGATTACATCCGCCGGCTGTTTGCCGCCTTCACCAACCGGCCGTCGATCGACACACCCGACCGCGCAGCGCTGGAAAACAACCCGCTGGCCATTGCCGGGCGGTAGGCCTGTCTGTCGTCAATTCGGAAGCGTGAAAACTGCCGGCGTCAGGCGTTACTACCGCGCTCGACCAGAAAACGATGACCGCCGGAACTCGCCGAAGTTTCAAGTAACTGGTGGCCGGCATCGGAGCAGAAGGCTGGGATGTCGATGACGGCCAGTGGGTCGGTGGTCTCCAGCCAGAGCCTGCTGCCCGGCCGCATCGCAGCCAGCCGCTTTTTTGCTTTCAGCACAGGCAAGGGGCAGTTCAGGCCCTTGAGGTCATAGACGGAAATAGGCTTGGCCAAGCGAGAACCTCAGCCGCCGAACATACCGAGCAGCTTATTCTTCAGCTTTGTCACCCTGTTTTCACTGGCATTCGCCGCCTGCGTTTCGGCCGCGGCGGCCTCTGGCGGCGACGCGATTGTCGCGGTTGAGACAGGCGCTTCGGCCCCCGAGGCCATGGCATCCCCTTCTTCGGCCAGCGAATTGATCTTGGCCGTTTCCGTTTCAGCCAGGGCCTGAGCCTTGGCCGCCTCTTTCTCGGCCTTGGCCGCTTCTATGGCGGCAAGCCGTTGCTCCTCGGCCTTCTGCTTGGCGGCTTTCTCGGCATCGAGCGCGGCCATCTTGCGGCCGGCCGGCGAATCGATGCGGCCCATGCGCTCCGTTGCCGTCAACGAGCCGTCGGCGTTGAGCGACGGCGGCTCGATCGGCACGCGTTCGCCACGGGCGCGCTTTTTCGACCATTCGGAAACGATGCTGGCTTCCTTGATCCCGGCAATGGTCGGCTTGGGGGCCGGCACGCTGGCCTTGACCGCTCCGTTGAAGGCCGCTTCGTAGGTGCTCTGGTAGGCATTGAAGGCGCTCTTCAGCGAATCCGGCTGCGTCGTCGCAGGGCACGCGCCGGTCGGATCGAACGTCGCGCCGTCGGCCGCGACCTGATTGAAGACATAGCGCTTCTCGCAGACGTCGACCTTCGGCGGCACCTTGGTGATCTCGAAATTGTCGTAGCCGACCTTCAGCATCTTCCAGAATTCGTAGTTCGGGTCTTTGCGATAACGCGCCATGTTGGCGGCGGTCATGCGGAACGGAAAGGCCTGGATCTGGAATTCGGTCTGCCCGCCCTGGAAAGCGTCGCGGCCGAAGGCGTAGATTTGCTCGATCTGCGCGTCCGTCATCGAATAGCAGCCCGACGACGAGCAGGCGCCATGGACCATCAGATGGGAACCGGTGCGGCCATTGGCGCGATCATAGGCGTTGGGATAGCCGATGTTGAAGGCAAGGTGGTAGTTCGACCGCGGATTCATCTGCGAGGGACGAACCGTATAGAAGCCTTCCGGCGCCTGGCGGTCGCCTTCGGTGTATTTGGGACCCAGCTTGCCCGACCATTTGCAGATATCGTAGCTGGCGACCAAGTCGTAGCGGCCGTTGGTCTTGGCCTTCCAGATTTCGAGCTTGCCTTCTTCCTTGAAGATGCGGGCCATCACCGGCGAGGTGCGGGTCATGCCCTTGGCCTTCATGCTGGCCAAGATCTTGTCGGGCAGCGGCTTGTTGGCCTGGGGCGCGAAGTCCTTCACCGAAGAATCGGTGCAGCCGGCGACGCCTATCGCGGCAATCAGAAGTCCGGTGAGGGCAAGCTTGGCAAACATGATTATGGCTATGTCTTTTCTTTCGGACCGCAGGCATCAGCGCCGCCAGGCCCAACCCTAAGCCCGTTAACCTTGAAAATTCCTTACCGCAAGCGCTGGGCGCATCCCCTTACGGCAATTTGATTGAACCGAATGCCGCGGCATTTTTGTGGCGGACGCGCGCAATCTAGCCACATTGCGGCGCTGAAGACGCCTCTCAGTTCGTCGGATTGAAGCTGACGGACTGAATCTTCCTGCTTGACGATGATCTTCGGTTCGGGATCATGGTCTAGAGATTGCGCCCCATAGCCAGGTATTTCTCGCGGCGCTGCTCACGAAAATCGGTATTAGCTCCGGAGAACTCCTTCATCGTTTTGGCGATGAGGTCGCCGGTGGCGGCGATGACCGCTTCCGGGCCACGATGGGCGCCGCCCAGCGGTTCGGGCACGATGGCGTCGATGATCTTCAGCTCCAGCAGATCCTGGGCGGTGATCTTCATGTTGGTCGCCGCATCTTTCGAGCGGGTGGTGTCGCGCCACAGGATCGAAGCGGCGCCTTCCGGCGAGATCACCGAATAGATGGCGTGCTCGAGCATATAGACGCGGTTAGCGGTGGCGATCGCGATGGCGCCGCCCGAGCCGCCTTCGCCGATGACCACCGAGATGGACGGTACCTTCAGGCCGAGACAGGCCGATGTCGAGCGGGCAATGGCTTCCGCCTGGCCGCGCTCCTCGGCGTTGACACCGGGATAGGCGCCGGCCGTATCGACCAGCGTCAGCAACGGGATATTGAAGCGGTCGGCGAGTTCCATCAGCCGCACCGCCTTGCGGTAGCCCTCCGGTCGCACCGAGCCGAAATTGTGCTTAAGCCGGCTGGCCGTATCCGAACCTTTTTCCTGGCCGATGATCGCCACCGGCTCGCCGCGAAAGCGGGCAAAGCCGCCGACGATCGCCTGATCTTCGCCGAAATTGCGGTCGCCGGCGAGCGGCGTGAAATCGTTGAACAGACCCTTGATGTAGTCGACGCAATGCGGCCTGTCCGGATGGCGGGCCACCTGCACCTTCTGCCACGGCGTCAGCGCCTTGTAGATGTCGCGCAGCGCGTCGCGCACGCGCTTCTCGAGACGGCTGATCTCATCGCCGACATCGACCGCCTCGCCATTCTCGGCGAGCTTCTTCAGCTCGAGGATCTTGCCTTCGAGATCGGCGACCGGCTTTTCGAAATCGAGGTAATTGTACATTCTTGAGCGGACCGATAGATCGGAAGGCAATGACTGGCGGAACCTAGGAAATAGAGGCTCCGGGCGGCGGGACGTCGTCCTCACATAGCGATATGACGCCTAGTCGGCAAGCGGATGATGTTCGTTGACCAGCCGCACCAGCCGCTCCTCCAGCACATGCGTGTAGATCTGCGTCGTTGAAATATCGGCATGGCCAAGCAACTGCTGCACGGCCCTGAGATCGGCGCCGTTCTGCAGGAGATGGCTGGCGAAAGCATGGCGCAGCACATGCGGCGATATTTTCGCCGAGGCGATGCCGGCTCTGGCGGCGAGCCCCTTCAGGTCGCGGGCAAAGACTTGCCTGGAGAGATACCCGCTGTCCGATGCCGCCGGAAACAGGAACGGGCTGCCGGCAAAAGCCGGCACCTTTGCCCGGGCAGCGAGCCAGACCCGCATCGCCGTGCGCGCCTTTGCCGACAGCGGCACCATGCGTTCCTTGTCACCCTTGCCGCGCACCATGAAGAAGCGATCGTCGCGCAACGCCACCGTTACCGGCAGGCCGACCAGCTCGGAAACGCGCAGGCCGGTGGCGTAGAGCACCTCGACCAGCGCATGCAGGCGCAGCGCCGCCAGGCTGTCGCCGTCGTTCAACGAGGCGTCACTTGCCTCTTGCGCTGCACGGTCGATCAGCCGGCCGGTATCGGCCTCGCTCATCGTCTTCGGGAGTGGCCGGCCCTTCTTCGGACTGTCCAGGGTTCCGGTCGGGTCGTCGCCGCGCAGGCCTTCGGCGTAAAGGAACTTGAAGAACTGGCGGATCGCCGACAGTTTGCGCGCCTGCGAGGTGGCGGCAAAACCGCGTGCGGCGATGTCGTCGAGATAGGCGCGGATATCGGCGGCGGCGGCACCGGCAAGCCCGCCGTCGATCTCGACTGACGCGTCTTCGAGGTCGCGGCGATAGCTGGAAAGCGTGTTTTCGGCCGCACCGCGCTCGGCGCTCATCATTTCCAGAAAGGCTTCGATGCGTGCCGCGCTGTTCATTTCTTTTTGGTCAATTTTTCTTTTGGGTCAATTTTTCTTGGGATTCAGCTTTTCGGGAGGGATGCGCACGCTCATTTCGGCCTTTCTCGGCTCGACAAACATCGCCAGAGCGAACATCGCGCCATAGACAATGCCGGCTAGAATCGTGAGCGTCACGACAAAGCGGAACAGTGTCGGCATCAATTTTCGCCCGTCTTCTTGTTCTGCGTTTCCAAACCCTGTGCCCTTATGAGACGCCAATCCGGCCAATTCAAGGACGAAGCGCGCACGACACCCGGGCGCGCCGCGCTTGACGCAAACAGGCTTTTGATGTGGATACGCCGGCAAAGAGGGGCCTAAGCAGGCATTCGTGGACTGGTTCATGGATGCCTGCTCAGATTCCTTGGTTTGTCGCAGGGTCTTGTCGCAAAACCGCGAGATATTTTTGCGGAACCTGCTTAGAAACATCATGGTGTTATGAACGCGCTACCAGCAAATCCTCCTGATGAGAGCTATGCCGCGCTGCTCGATCGGCTGGGCAGCCGTTCCATCGTCTTTGTCGGGCTTATGGGCGCCGGCAAGACGGCGATCGGCCGCAAGGTGGCGGCGATGTTGGGGCTGCCTTTCATCGACAGCGACCAGGAAATCGAAAGCGTGTCGCGCATGAGCGTCCCGGAACTGTTCGAGCGCTATGGCGAGCCCGAGTTTCGGGCGCTGGAGCAGCGCGTCATCCTGCGCGTGCTGGAACATGGCCCGCAGGTGCTGTCGACGGGTGGCGGCGCGTTCATGAGCCCGCAGACGCGAGAAGCCATTGCCGGCCATGGCGTGTCGGTATGGCTGAAGGCCGAGATCGACCTGTTGATGGACCGGGTTTCCAAGAAGCAGAATCGGCCGCTCCTCAAAAGCGCCGACCCCCGTGCCGTGATCGAGCGGTTGATGGCCGAGCGCTATCCGGTCTACGCAGCCGCCGATGTCACCGTGCCGACCCGCGACGATCGCAAGGAGGTCATCGCGGCCGAGGTGGTGGGCGCGCTTTGCGGGTATTTCGGCGTTGGGGCCGCGATAGGCGAGGTGCGATCATGAGCATCAATGCGACAGTCACTGTCGAAGTCGGGCTCGGCGATCGTGCCTATGACATTTTGATCGGCTCCGGCCTGCTTTCGCGCGCCGGCACCGAGATTTCGCGCCGCCTGCCTGGCACGCGCGCCGCGGTGGTCACCGACGTCAATGTCGCCGCAGCACATCTCGACACGTTGAAGGCCGGGCTTGAAAAGGGCGGCATACAGCCTGCCGTCATCACGCTGCCGGCTGGGGAAAAGACCAAGAGTTTCGAGCATCTCGAGGAGGTGGTGGACGGCGTTCTGGCGGCCAGGCTTGAGCGCGGCGATGTCGTCATCGCGCTCGGCGGCGGTGTCATTGGCGATCTGGCCGGATTTGCCGCCGGGATCGTACGCCGCGGCATGAATTTCGTGCAAATCCCGACTTCGCTGCTGGCGCAGGTCGACTCTTCGGTTGGCGGCAAGACCGGCATCAACAGTGCGCGCGGCAAGAACCTCGTCGGCGTCTTCCATCAGCCGAGGCTGGTGCTGGCCGACACCGAAGTGCTCGACACGCTGCCGATCCGGGAATTCAGGGCCGGTTATGCCGAACTCGCCAAATATGGGCTCATCGACCGTCCCGACTTCTTTGCCTGGCTGGAGGAAAACTGGGGCCAAGTGTTTGCCGGCGGCCCGAAGCGAGCCGAGGCCATCGCCGAAGCCTGCCGCGCCAAGGCCGATGTCGTCGCCCGCGACGAGTTCGAGACCGGCGACCGCGCGCTGCTCAATCTCGGCCACACGTTCGGTCATGCACTCGAGGCCGCCACCAGCTATGACAGCGCCCGTCTCGTCCACGGCGAGGGGGTCGCCATCGGCATGGCGCTGGCTTATCGCTTTTCGTCCCGCCTCAATCTGGCAAGTCCCGACGATGCGGCGCGCGTCGAGGCGCATCTCCGCGCCGTCGGCCTGCCCTGGCGCATGGCCGATATTCCGGGCGAATTGCCTGATTCCGAGGCGCTGCTGGCTTTCATCACCCAGGACAAGAAGGTCTCGCGCGGCACGCTGACCTTCATCCTGACGCGTGGCATCGGTCAGGCTTTCATCGCCAGAGACGTGCCGGCGTCGGAAGTCCTGTCGTTTCTGAAGGAGAATCATCCGGATCCGCAGGAAAGCCGTTCGGGTCGGCAGAAAAGCCACTCGGAATGAACGAGGCCGGCTGGATCGTCGCTGCCGTCCTTGCCGGGCTCGGCCTTATCGCTTTGGTCTTTCGCAGGCGTCTGCTCGCCGCCTTCGGCTATGAACTGCAGCGCATTGAGCCGCAGCGTTCGAACCATGATGAACCGCGCGGCGCCGTCGACGATTTTCGTCGCGACGGCCAAATCGCGCGCGAGGATCGCGCCCGCATCGGCCGCCTGTCCGACCTCGATGAACTCGAAGTGTCCGATGTCATGGTCCATCGCACCAACATGCGCTCGGTCAATGCCGACAATCCGCCGGAAGCGCTGGTGCGCGAGATCCTGCAGAGCCCGCATACCCGCATGCCCTTGTGGAAGGGCTCACTCGACAACATCGTCGGCGTGCTGCATGCCAAGGACCTGTTGCGCGCGCTGAACGATGTCGGCAACGATTTTTCCCAGATCGACGTGATGAAGATCGCGACAAAACCGTGGTTCGTGCCCGACACCACGACGCTGCAGGAACAGCTCAACGCGTTTCTGCGTCGCAAGGCGCATTTCGCCATCGTCGTCGACGAATATGGCGAGGTCGAGGGGCTGGTGACGCTGGAGGATATCATCGAGGAGATCGTCGGCGAAATCGCCGACGAGCACGATATCGACATCCAGGGTGTCAAGCAGGAAGCCGACGGCTCCGTCGTCGTCGACGGCACTGTGCCGATCCGCGACCTGAACCGGGCGCTCGACTGGGACTTGCCGGACGAGGAAGCCACCACCATAGCCGGTCTCGTCATCCACGAGACGCAATTGATCCCCGACGAGAAGCAGGCTTTCACCTTTCACGGCAAGCGCTTCGTCGTCATGAAGCGCGATAAGAACCGGATCGCAAGGCTGAGGATCAGGCCGGCTGGCGACGTTTAGGTATGATCGGTCGGCGAACCCTGCTTTTGATGTCGATGGCTTTGTTGCCGGCCAGCACTTCGGCGGCACAGCCGCGGCGCTCGCCGTCCCCGCAGACCTTCGACTATGGACCGGCCAAGCTCGACATCTATTCGCGCGATGGCGCAAGCGGCCTGCCAGTGGTCTTTTTCATCCATGGCGGCGCCTGGCGGGCCGGCGATCGCGCCAACGTCGACGTCAAGCCAGGCTTCCTGCTCGACAATGGCTTCTGCTTCGTTTCCATCGACTACCGGATGCTGCCTAAGGCCGATGTCGCCACCCAGGCCGACGATGTCGAGGAGGCATATCGCTACGTGCGCGCCAACATCGCCAGATACGGCGGCGATCCGAACCGGATAGCGATCATGGGCCATTCGGCCGGCTGTCATCTCGCCGCACTGACCGGGCTGCGCGGCGGTCTGCCCGGCGTCGTGGCGCTGATGCTGAATGATACCAGAGCCTATGATTTGGAGGCGCTTGCGAGAAGCGGCGGCATGACGCGGGCCTATGCCAGGGCCTTTCCCGACCCGGCGCAGTGGCGCACACTGTCACCGGCCTTTCATGTCGGGAGCCGCAAACATCCGCCGACCTTCATCGCCTATTCGCGCGCAGCGGATCGTGCGGCAGCCGCACAGGCCTTCGCCGAGCGCCTGCGGGCGACCGGAACGGAAGTCATTTTGTTCGACGGCAGCGCCTATTCGCATATGTCGATCAATCGCGATTTCGGCGACGAAGGCGATGCCTTGACCGGTGCGGTGATGATTTTCCTGGAGGCAGCGCTCGGCTGATGACTACCACCTGGTCTTTTCGTCCGGCGCGGCCGGCTCGATCGCCAGCGCGTGGACACCGGCCTTCAACTCTTCGGCCAGCAATGCATTGACGGCGCGATGGCGCTCGACGCGGCTCATGCCGGCAAAGGCGGGCGCGACGATACGGACGCGGAAATGCGTCTCACCGCTGCCGTCGAAGGTGGCGTGATGGCCGGAATCCAGATGATGATGACCGGCATGGAGATGGCTTTCGTTGATGACGGCCAGCCGCTCCGGCGAGAACGCCTTCTTCAGCTTGCTTTCCATCGTTGACTGTATGGACATTCGTACTTTCCTTCACCACATATGGCTGGCGCGTGATCCCCGAAAATCGGTACCCTTTTGCGCGTCCCGGAGGATGCGCAATACTGCCGCCGCGACAAAATTCGCCGATCGCCCGCTTTATGCCGCGATTCAGCGGTTAGGGCGATCATCGCGAAAATGTCAATTCTTGTTTCGCGCCAGCGAACAACCCATAAATGGGTGAGATGAAACCGTACCCCAAATATTTCGAAAAAATTCGCATCCGCCCGGAGAAGGATGCGGAGCTGAAGTCGCGCTCGCCGATTTGCCAGTGGGATGGTTGCAAGGAGGCGGGCACCCATCGCGCGCCGGTCGGGCGCATGAAGGAGGGCGAGTATTTTCAGTTCTGCTTCGATCATGTGCGGGAGTACAACAAGGGCTTCAATTATTTCTCCGGCGTCCCCGACACCGAGATCGCCCGCTTCCAGAAGGAAGCAATGACCGGTCACCGGCCGACATGGAAGATGGGCGTCAATGGTGCCTCGACGCGCTCTTCGCCCGATTTCGCCCAGCAGCGTTCCGGCCGCGCCGGCTACTACAACCGCATGCGCGATCCGTTCGACCTGTTCAAAGGTCCTAAGGATCCGCGCGAGGTGCGCGAGCGCAAGGCCAAGCCGCTTGAGGCCAAGGCGCTGGAAACGCTTGGCCTTGATACAAAGGCGACTGGCAAGGACATCAAGGCGCGCTATAAGGAACTGGTGAAACGCCACCATCCGGATGCGAATGGCGGCGACAGAGGTTCGGAAGACCGGTTCCGCGATGTGCTCCAGGCCTATCGCGTGCTCAAGCAAGCAGGATTGTGCTGAGCGACCTTACGGTTCGTGTCGTTTTCCAACTTTCATAAGGTTGGAAAAGGCTTTAAGACCGCCCCCGAACAAAATCGATTGCCGGCGAAATCAGGCGTTTCGCCCGTGGAGACGTTGATAGTGATGAACAAGGTCGATCGCGACATCGCCAACCTGCCCGACACCACCGTGTCGGTGAAGGAGAAATTCGGCTTTGAATCCAAGATGGTGGTGCCGGCCTACTCGGTGACATCAGAGCACGTGCCCGACATCGATCCGGACTATCTGTTCGACAAGAACACGACGATGGCGATCCTCGCCGGCTTCGCCTACAACCGCCGCGTCATGGTGTCGGGCTATCACGGCACCGGCAAGTCGACGCATATCGAGCAGGTCGCCGCCCGCCTCAACTGGCCTATGGTGCGCGTCAACCTCGACAGCCATGTCAGCCGCATCGACCTCGTCGGCAAGGATGCCATCGTCGTCAAGGAAGGGCTGCAGATCACCGAATTCCGCGACGGCATCCTGCCATGGGCCTATCAGCACAATGTCGCGCTGTGCTTCGACGAGTACGATGCCGGCCGCCCTGATGTGATGTTCGTCATCCAGCGCGTGCTGGAATCGTCCGGCCGGCTGACGCTGCTCGACCAGAGCAGGGTCATCCGCCCGCATCCGGCGTTCCGGCTGTTTTCGACCGCCAACACGGTCGGGCTGGGCGACACCACCGGTCTCTATCACGGCACCCAGCAGATCAACCAGGCGCAGATGGACCGCTGGTCCATCGTCACCACGCTGAATTATCTGCCGCACGACAATGAGGTGAACATCGTGCTGGCCAAGGCCAAGCACTATCGCGACGGCAAGGGCAAGGAGATCGTCAACAAGATGGTGCGCGTCGCCGACATGACGCGTTCGGCCTTTATCAACGGCGACCTTTCGACCGTCATGAGCCCACGCACGGTCATCACCTGGGCCGAGAATGCCGAGATTTTCGGCGATATCGGCATGGCGTTCCGGCTGACCTTCCTCAACAAGTGCGACGAGCTGGAACGCTCGCTCGTGGCCGAGTTCTACCAGCGCGCCTACGGCGAAGATCTGCCTGAATCGGCCGCCAATGTGGTGCTGGGCTAAGCAGAGTCTCTATGGCGGGTCCGGGCGACAACACGCGCAACAAGTCGAAGACGGGTTCTGAAGCCGACAGCTTCAAACGCGCCGTCACCGTTTGTATGCGCGCGATTGCCGGCGACAAGGACCTCGAAGTCGGTTTCGCCAAAGATCGGCCGGCGCTCGCCGGCAGCCGGGCGCGGCTGCCGGAACTGCCGAAGAAAGCGTCGAAGGCCGACATCGCTATCACCCGCGGGCTCGGTGATTCCATGGCGCTGAAGCGCGCCTGTCACGACACGCGCATTCACACCAGGCTGGCGCCGGAGGGCAAGCAGGCCCGCGCGATCTACGATGCGGTCGAGCAGGCCCGCGTCGAGGCGATAGGCAGCCGCGCCATGCAAGGCGTGGCCGACAACATCGGCTCGATGCTCGAGGACAAATACGCCAAGGCCAACCTCATCGACGTCAAGGACAAGGCCGACGCGCCGATCGAGGAGGCGCTGGCCTTGATGGTGCGCGAAAAGCTGACCGGCCGCGCCGTGCCGAAGAGCGGCGAGCGGCTGGTCGACCTCTGGCGCCCGTGGGTCGAGGAGAAGGCCAGCTCCGATCTCGACGGGCTGTCGGCAAAGCTCGACGACCAGCAGGCCTTCGCCCGTGTCGTACGCGAGATGCTGGCTTCCATGGAAATGGCCGAGGAACTCGGTGACGACCAGGAGACCGAAGACTCCGAGGACAATGACGACAACCAGCCGCAAGGCGAGGAGCAAAGCGAGGAGGGCGGCGAGGACGATTCCGGCTCCGAGCAGTCGCAGTCCGATGACACCGAGGCGTCGTCCGACGACGAGCAATCGGCCGAGACGGAGGCATCAGATGCCACCGCCGACGACCTGTCCGACGATGACGACGCCGATGCCGAGACGCCCGGCGAGGCGCGCCGTAACGACAATCCCTTCACCAATCTGTCGAAGGAAATCGACTATAAGGTCTTCACCACCGCCTTCGACGAGACGGTGGGTGCGGAGGACCTTTGCGAAGAGGAAGAGCTGGATCGGCTGCGCGCCTTTCTCGACAAGCAGCTCACCAACCTGTCGGGCGTCGTCGGCCGGCTGGCCAACCGGCTGCAGCGCCGCCTGATGGCGCAGCAGAACCGCTCCTGGGATTTCGATCTCGAAGAGGGTTATCTAGATCCGGCGCGGCTGGTGCGCGTCGTCATCGACCCGATGCAGCCGCTGTCCTTCAAGCAGGAACGCGACACCAAATTCCGCGACACGGTGGTGACGCTGGTGCTCGACAATTCGGGCTCGATGCGCGGCCGGCCGATCACCGTCGCCGCCACCTGCGCCGACATTCTGGCGCGGACGCTGGAGCGCTGCGGCGTCTCGGTCGAGATCCTCGGCTTCACCACCCGTGCCTGGAAGGGCGGACAGGCACGCGAGAAATGGCTGAAGGAAGGCAAGCCGCCGAATCCCGGACGGCTCAACGATTTGCGCCACATCATCTACAAATCCGCCGACCATCCGTGGCGGCGGGCGCGCCGCAATCTCGGCCTGATGATGCGCGAGGGTCTGCTCAAGGAAAACATCGACGGTGAGGCGCTGTTGTGGGCGCACAACCGCCTGATCGCCCGGCCGGAGCAGCGCAAGATCCTGATGATGATCTCGGACGGCGCGCCGGTCGACGATTCGACACTGTCGGTCAATCCGGGCAACTATCTCGAACGGCATCTGCGCGCCGTCATCGAACTGATCGAGACGCGTTCGCCGGTCGAGCTCTTGGCCATCGGCATCGGCCATGACGTCACCCGCTATTACAGGCGCGCCGTCACCATCGTCGACGCCGAGGAACTGGCCGGCGCCATGACCGAGCAGCTCGCTTCGCTGTTTGGCGAGGAAAGCGCGCGGGACACGCGACGCGGCGGCATGCGGCGCGCCGGATGATTTTTTCGCGGGGCGGCTTTCGGCAGACGCTCTTCGCCGCCGCAGCGTTGTTCGTTGCCGACATCGACTTGTCGCCTTCCATCGCCGCCGAACCGGTTTCGGTCGATCCGGTCGAAATCTCGGCACGGCCGATAAACCGGTTTCATATCGGCCGGGACGAAAAGCAGTTTGGCCCGCTCGAATTCGTCGGCGGGCTGGAAATGACGTCGCCGTCACGCGATTTCGGCGCTCTGTCGGCGTTTCGCTTCGTCAAGCCCGGTAGTGAGTTCATCGGCGTAGCCGATACCGGTTTCTGGTTTTTCGGCACGATTACCCACGATGCCGAAAAACGCCCATCGGGCATACAGAATTTCCGCATGCAGCAAATGGTCGACGCATCAGGCCAGCTGGCCGACGAGAAATGGGACGTCGACGCCGAAGGCCTTGCGGTCAAGGACGGCATTGCCACGGTCAGCTTCGAGCGCAACCACCGTGTCGCGCAGTTCAGCATCGACCCGGACGACATGAAGCCGCCGTTCAGACAGCTGGATTTCCTGGTTCCGGCCTGGGAACTCCGCCAGAATCGCGGCTTCGAGACCGTCACCTATGCCAATCCTAACGGCCAACACGAAGGCGGGCTGGTCGTGGTCTCGGAGAAGAGCCTCCACAAATCGGGCAACATCTATGCGGCTGTCATCGAAGGTCCGCACAAGGGCGTCTTCACCGTCAAGCGCAACGGTGATTTCGACATCACCGACGGGGCGTTCCTGCCGGATGGCGACCTTCTGCTTTTGGAGCGCAGCTTTTCGATGGCCGGCGGCGTCAAGATGCGGCTGAGGCGCATTTATGGGGAGAGCGTCGAGAAGGGCGCCGTTGCCGATGGGCCGGTGCTGATGGAAGCCGACATGGCCTACCAGATCGACAACATGGAAGGGCTCGACGTCTGGACCCGCGATGACGGCGCGGTGATGGTGTCACTGATCTCCGACGACAACCACTCGATGCTACAGCGCAATCTCTACCTGGAATTCATCCTGCACGAGGATTGAGAGGCGGCGGTACAGTCTAAAGCTTCGCGCCGGCTACTGCGGCCTGGGGTCCGTTGGTGGCAAGCCAGATGATGTGGCGCGCCCCGCGCTTGCCGTTGGCCCTTACCTTGGCCTCCTCGACCGTGAAGCCTGCCTGTTTGAGCCTGCGGGTAAAGCCGCTGTCGGGTCCCTGCGACCAGACCGCCAGAACGCCGCCAGACCTGAGCGCTGCTCTCGCGCTGTTCAGCCCGGTTATGCTGTAAAGAGCATCATTGGCCTTGTGGACGATCCCTTCTGGACCGTTGTCGACGTCGAGCAGGATGGCGTCATAGCTTGCCGCGCCTGACTTGATGAGTTGCCCAACATCCGCCTCGCGAATGCTGACGCGCGGATCGTCGAGACAACCGCCGAACACCGCCGCCATCGGGCCGCGTGCCCACGCCACGACGGCTGGAACCAACTCGGCAACAATGACACCGGCATCGGCGCCGAGCTCGGCAAGGGCCGCCCGCAGCGTAAAACCCATGCCCAACCCGCCGATCAGGATTTTGGATTGCCGGCGGCCGGCAATCTTTTGGCAGGACAGCCTGGCCAGCGCCTCCTCGGAGCCGCTGAGGCGGCTGTTCATCAGCTCGTTGGTGCCAAGCATGATCGAGAATTCGGCGCCGCGTTGTTTCAGGCGAAGCTCATGCTCGCCGTCAGGCGTTTTCGCGGTGTCGAGCTGGACCCATGGGATCATGCTCGAGAACCTGTGAGCACGATATTTTCCGAGCCGAAGGTCAGCGATAGCAAAAACCGGTTCCCAGTTTTCGCTGACGCGGGCCTTCGCTTCGGGCCCATGCCCTATGCCGCCACTGCCGGCTGGCTCCAGCGTGCGGCAAGCAGCCGGTAGGGGATCAGCGCCACCACCGCGATAATCAGCTTCACGCCGAGGTCGCCGAGCGCCCACGACACCCAGCGCATGGTCTCGACCGGCAGCACGCCCATCAACGGTGCGGTTTCGAGCGCGAAGCCATCGTTTGGGCCAGCGAAGGCAAACGCCGCCGAAAAGGCGACGGTGAAGAACACGGCGGTGTCGAACACCGAGCCGACCAGCGTGCCGACGATCGGGGCGCGCCACCAGCTCTGCCGGCGCAGCCAGTTGAACACGGTCACGTCGAGCAATTGCGCGATCAGGAACGCCGCGCCTGAAGCCGCCGCAATGCGCACCAGCCGGTCGGCGGCCGTCTCAAATTCGATCAGGCCGTGGCGGAACAGCAGGGGCGGGACGAGGATCGAGCAGATCACCGCCGTCGAGAAGCCGATAAAGACGATCCGGCGTGCTACGGCCGGACCGTGACGGCGATTGGCAAGATCGGTGATCAGGAAGGAGACGGGATAGGTGAAGGCGCCCCAGGTCAGGATGTCGGCCAGCGAGAGGCCGCCGATCGCACCTTGCACCGGGAACTGCACGAGAACGTTCGACGCCACGACGACAAGCGCCATGGCCGCAACAAAGGGTAGATATCGGGAGGAAAAACGCATTTTTTTATCCTGGGTAATGGAACCAGCGGGGTGTCATGCCGTGTTCGGACGACACTCCTTGGAAGGCGGCCGCCTGAATTAAGCGGCGGGCTGTTCGGCCAGCTTCTTGGCGATCTGCTTCTTCAGCAGGCGCGCGCGCTGCGACAGTTCTTTGGCGTCGGCCTTGGCCAGGAACGCATCAAGGCCGCCGCGATGCTCGACCGAACGCAGCGCATTGGCCGAAATGCGCAGGCGCACATTCTGGTTCAGCGCTTCCGAGATCAGCGTCACATTGACCAGATTCGGCAGGAAGCGACGCTTGGTCTTGTTGTTGGCGTGGCTCACATTGTTGCCGGACATGACTGCTTTGGCAGTGAGTTCGCAGGTGCGGGACATGGTTCTAAACCTTCAGTTCTCGGTCGGGCCAAACATTCGACCCGCGCCGGGTGGCGCGCGGTTTCGGTCAGGCGGCCTTATGGAAAAAGTTGGCGTTCCATAGTTGCATTTCGCCGATGCGTCAAGCTCCGGCTTCCGCGCTGTCTGACACTGCCTTCACATAAAGGCCGGAATTCAGCCTATAAGCGGTCACACAGGGAGATGCCAGGCCGGATTTGCCTTTCTCCAGCCGAAAATCGAGGACCGATCCCCCGCCATGCTTCGTTTGTCTCATGCTCTTGCTGCCATGCTTGCCGCCGCGCTGCCGACGGCAACGTCTGCCGCCACCCTACAATCTTTCAAGGGTGAATATACGGTGTCGTTACTCGGCCTCTCGGTGGCCAAGGCGAGCTTTTCCAGCAGTTACGAAGGCGATAGCTATTCGATCGACGGCAGCGTCTCCAGCGCCGGCCTCGCCACAATGTTCGACGACACGCGTGGCACGATTTCGTCAAAGGGCAAGATTTCGGGCAAGCAATTGCAACCGCAGGCGTTCCGCGCCGACTACAAGTCGGGCAAGAAAGCATCGATGATCGACATCCAGTTCGCCAATGGCGTAGTCACCTCGACCAAGGTTGTGCCGGAACCGAAAAAGCGCAATCCGAAGAACTGGATAGCGCTGGCCGCCAGCGGTCTGTCATCGGTGCTCGATCCCATGGCGGCAACCGTCATCCATGCCGACAGTCTCGACAAGGTCTGCGGGCGCACGGTGAAACTCTATGACGGCGAGATGCGCGCCAATCTGACGCTGACCTACGATTCGAAGGGCTCGACATCGGTGCGCGGCTACAAGGGCGACACCGTCACTTGCAGGATGGGTTTTGAGCCGGTGGCGGGTTACCGCAAGAACCGCAAGGCCCTGAATTATCTGAAGAATCGCAGCCGTATCATGGTGACGTTTGCACCGGTCGGCCAAACCGGCCTATATGCGCCGATCCACGCCACGGTCACAACGCAAATCGGCACTCTTACCGTCAGCGCGGAGCGGTTCGAAGCAACAGAATAGGCGCGATCGCGCGCCGCCGGAGACGGACATGGGGCGCGCAACACTGATCGGCTTCTCGGCGGTTGCCATGTGGGCGCTGCTGGCGCTGCTTACGGATGCATCGGGCGCGGTGCCGCCGTTCCTGCTTTCGGCGATCACCTTCACGATCGGCACAGGCGTCGGGCTGGTCGCGCGGTTGTTCATGCCGGCCGCCGACAGGAGCGAGAAGATACCGCGCCGAGTGTGGGTGATCGGCATCGCCGGCCTGTTCGGCTACCACTTCTTCTACTTCACCGCGCTGCGCAATGCGCCAGCGGTGGAGGCAAGCCTCATCGCCTATCTGTGGCCGCTGCTGATCGTGCTCGGATCGGCGCTGATGCCGGGCGAGCGGCTGGCCTGGAACCATGTCGTCGGCGCACTGCTCGGCCTTGCCGGCACTTTCCTGATCGTCACCAAGGGCGGCGGGCTTGCCTTCGATGCGCGCTATTCCTTCGGCTATGCGATGGCCGGCGTCTGCGCCGTGCTGTGGTCGTCCTATTCACTGTTGTCGCGGCGCTTTCCGTCGGTGCCGACCAGCATCGTCACCTGGTTCTGTGCGGCTACGGCAGCGCTTTCGCTTATCTGCCATCTCATGCTGGAAGAGACGGTGCTGCCTGTCGGCGCCGGCCAGTGGCTGGCCGTGCTCGGCCTCGGGCTGATGCCGGTGGGCGCGGCTTTCTACGCCTGGGATATCGGCGTCAAGCGCGGCAACATCCAGGTGCTGGGCGCGGCGAGCTATGCCGCGCCGCTGCTGTCGACGCTGGTGCTGATATCAGCCGGTTTCGCCGAGCCGTCCCTGCGCATCCTCGCAGCTTGCGTGCTCATCACCGGCGGGGCAGCGCTTGCGGCGAAATCGCTGTTCTTGCGCAAGCAGGCGACGGGCGAGGCCGGGGCGTGATGCCGTTTCCCGGCGGCATCGAAGCCAACGCCAATGCGACGCTGCTGTTTTCGCTGGTCGCGGCGGTGATCTACGCCTTCACCATCGACATGCCGCCGACGCTTGCGCGTTCTGCGGTCAAGACGCTGGCAGTAGCGATGCTTGCCGTGCTGGCATCGCTGGAGGGCGGTCCATGGCTGCTCGTCGCTGCACTAGCGCTCAGCGCCATCGGCGACGCATTCCTGTCGTGCGACGGTGAGAAAGCCTTTCTCGGCGGGCTGACCAGTTTTCTCCTAGCGCATGGGCTTTACGTCGCGCTGTTCCTGCGTTCCGGCGGTGGGATCGGGCTGCTCTCGGCCGAGCCGTGGCGCGCGGCGATCGCCGTGGTAATGATCGTGTTCGCGCTCGCTATGGTTTTTGCGCTCTGGCGCCGTGTCGGTCCCGCCCTGCGTCTTCCGGTCAGCGTCTATATCGCGGCAATCCTTGCCATGGGGATTTCAGCACTCACGCTGAGCAATTTCTGGGTCATCGGCGGCGCCGTGCTGTTCATGGCGTCGGACGGACTGCTGGCCGCGGAAAAATTCCTGGCGCCCGCCATCTCGCCGCACCGCGTCTGGATGCGCTATGCGGTCTGGACGCTGTATTACCCTGCCCAGTTGGGGATCACTCTCGGCTTCCTGCTGAAACACGGCTCAGCCTAGGTCAAAATTCACTCGGCTGGCTGCCATGTGGTAAGCGGACGACGCTGCTCGCTTCGCGTTTGGCATGCCCGGGTTGCATCGGGTTTGCAGAACAGGCATTGACGTCAAGGGAGCGTTTGAGGTGGCTATGGAAGAAAAAGCTGAATCGAAGAGGTCGGTCCGCAAGCGTGCCGATGAAATTAAGCCGTTTCGCTGCAAGCATCTGATCGCTGTCTTGGAGAATCCGACTGATGTGAAGAATATCGGAACAGTGATCCGGAACGTGAATGCCTTAGGTGTCGATAAGGTCTATGTAGTCGACCCTCGGCGATCCCTCCCCGACGACTGGCAGGATTTGCGTGGTCGGAGATCGGTGTCAAAGACCTCTGTCTCCGCGGTGAAATGGACGTTCGTAAAGCGTTTCGACAGCACCGATGAGTGTTTCGGCCATCTCGAAAGAAAAGGATTCAAGTCGATCGCCACATCGCCGCATGTGAAAGGCAAGGCCAGTATTTTCCTTCACGAAGGCGACTACACGGCTCATGCCAAACTCGCAGTCTGGTTCGGCAGCGAAGCGATTGGTATCAGCGATCTGGCTGTCGAAAGAAGCGAGATGTGCGTCTGCATTCCGATGTTCGGGATGATCGAAAGCCTTAACCTCGGAACGAGTTCAGGGATCGTTTTGTACGAAATCACAAAGCAGAGGCGCGAATATCAAAGCATGTACAGGCGACGCGACCGAAAGGGGGAGCGCTCCACTCCGTTGCCCACTGTTCTCCTTCCAGAGACTTAGCTGGGCTAAGGGTCGGATTTCGTCGTTCGAAGCGATTGGGTTTTAACCCTGGGGTGTGCCCGGCTCCCAGTCCGGCTCTGCCAGCTCGAAGGCGGCGAAATCGAAGCCTGGCGCCACGGTGCAGCCGACCAGCGTCCACTCGCCCAGACTGCGTGCCGACTGCCACCAGCCTGCCGGCACGACGATCTGTGGCCGCTCGCCCGCCGCCAGTGCCGTGCCGAGCACCTGCTCGATCACCGGTCCGTCTTCCTGATGCATCGACAGCGCCAGCGGCGCGCCGGCATAGAAATGCCAGACTTCGGCCGCGTCTTTGACGCGGTGCCAAGCCGACAGTTGCTCTTGCTCCAAAAGGAAGTAAATCGCCGTCGAATGGCCGCGCGCGCCCTCCACGCCATCGCGGAAGGTCTCGGCATACCAGCCGCCTTCCGGATGCGGTTTCAAGCCGAGCGTTGCGATGATTTCGGCGGAGGTGGTCACGATTTCCCGACCGTCGACGACGCTCAGAAATTGTCCTTGCGCTTGCGAATCTCGGCGAACACTTCAGCATCGGAGGCTTTCTCCATGCCGAGATGCTTGCGGATTGCCGGATCGTGCCAGCGCAGGAACGGATTGGTCGACAATTCCTCGCCGATCGTGGTCGGCAGCGTCGGCTTGCCGTTGGCGCGCAGCGCCTCGATTTTCGCGGCGCGCTCCTTCAACGCCGAATTGGTCGGGTCGACGGTCAGCGCGAAGCGGGCGTTGGAAAGCGTATATTCATGGCCGCAATAGACGACCGTTTCGGCCGGAAGTGCCGCGAGCTTCTTCAGTGACTCGTACATCACCGGCGGCTTGCATTCGAACAGCCGGCCGCAGCCGAGCGCGAACAGCGTGTCGGCGGTGAACGCCACTTTCGACCCTGGCAGATGATAGGAGACATGGCCCGCCGTGTGGCCGGGCGTGGCGATCACATCAATCCTCTCCTCGCCAAGGTGGATGACCGAGCCTTGCTCGACGGTTTCGTCGATGCCGGGGATCTTGGCGTTTTCCGCCTCCGGTCCGACGATGCGCAGCTTGAAACGTTCCTTCAGCGCCAGATTGGCCTCGACATGGTCGACATGGTGGTGCGTGGTCAGGATCATCGTCGGCGTCCAGCCGGTGCGCTCGATCGCAGCCAGGATCGGAGCCTCCTCGGGTGCGTCGATAATCGCCGTCTGGCCGCTCTTGGGGTCATGCACCAGCACACCGAAATTGTCGCTGCGGCACATGAACTGTTCGATCTCAACCGGCATGGCGTCTCTCCACTGCAGCGCCGTGCGTCCAATTGGACGACAAAGGGCGCTCTAACACGTTTTATCGGCTGCATCGTGCTTCCCCGAAATCGAAACCGATTTAGGGCGATGTAGTTGTCGCCGCAGACATAGGGCGCTTGCTCGTGGATGTCATCCGCCTTTGTAGAACTTGGCGCCTTTGTTGAACTTGAACGGCATCGAAGATACCGTCCCGCGCATGCATTCCGATATCGTCGACCTTCGCTCCTTCTATTCGACCACGCTCGGGCGATTGGCCGAACGGTCGATCACCATGGCGCTGTCCTCGATATGGGCTGTCGTGCCCAACGAGCGGCTGGTCGGCCTTGGCTACACCTTGCCGTGGCTGGAGCGGTTCGGCACCGATGCGGAGCGTGTCTTTGCCTTCATGCCGGCGACGCAAGGCGCGGTGGTCTGGCCGGCAACCGGGCCGACCGCGACCGCGCTGGTCTTCGATGAGGAATTGCCGCTGGTCGATGCCTCGATCGACCGCATGCTGCTCGTCCATTCGCTCGAACATGCGGAGAACCCACGTGAGACGCTGAACGAAATCTGGCGGGTGCTGTCGCCCGCCGGGCGCGTCGTCATCGTCGTGCCCAACCGGCGCGGCGTCTGGGCCCGTTTCGAGCATACGCCGTTCGGCAGCGGCCGGCCTTTCTCGCGCGGCCAGCTCACCGAATTGCTGCGCGAAGCAAACTTCACGCCCGCTGCATGGTCCGATGCCCTGTTCTTCCCGCCGTCACGGCGACGCTTCATGATGCAGTTCCACAATGTGCTGGAGCGCGCCGGCCGCAGGTTCTGGCCGATCTTTTCCGGCGTCATCGTGGTCGAGGCACAGAAGCGTCTCTATCAGGGCGTGCCGGTCGCGCAGCGTGCCTCTCGCCGCGTCTTCGTACCGGTTTTCTCGCCGCATGGCGCCACCAGGCTCGGCCGCATATCGCGGACCGAGACCACAACATTGCCGGCCCGCCGATGACATTTTCGTGATCGGAATTGCGCTTTTTCTTACCTATCTGTCGAGGACGGGTTCGCCACCCGATTGAATCGACCTGTTCACCGGTTTCAGCACCGCTTCCGAATTCAAGGACCTCACCAATGGCTGATCACCTGGATGTCGAGGCCAGCGCCAAGACGGTCACCACGTCGATCGAGGCCAGCAGCCTGCGCGACCAACTGGCGACGATCAGGCTGGCGCTGACGACCTCGCCGATCCGCAAACAACTGCTCTGGGCCTGCGTCGGCATAGTCGCCGTCATTGTGGCAACCTCTATCGGGCAGGTTCTGCTCAATCGCTGGAACGAGCCGTTCTACGACGCGCTGGCGCGGCGCGACATGCAGGGTTTCCTGCACCAGCTTATGATCTTTGCCGGCATCGCCGGCGGGCTTGTGGTGCTCAATGTCGGCCAGACGTGGCTCGACCAGACGATCCGGCTGAAGCTGCGTGAGGCGTTGACGCTCGATCTGATCGGCGAATGGATGCGGCCGGCTCGCGCCTTCCGGCTTGCCAACGCCGGAGCCATCGGCGTCAACCCCGACCAGCGCCTGCAGCAGGACGCCGGGCACCTCTCCGACCTTTCTACCGGCCTCGGCATAGGGTTGTTGCAGTCGTCCATTCTGCTTGTTTCTTTCGTCGGCGTCTTATGGTCGCTGTCTTCGGGCTTCGTTTTCCATTTTGGCGGCTATTCGCTGGCCATTCCGGGCTACATGGTGTGGGCCGCGATCCTCTATGCCGGCACCGCCTCCTGGCTGAGCTGGCTGGTCGGACGGCCGCTCATCCGCTTCAACAGCGACCGCTATACGCGTGAAGCGGAGCTGCGCTCCTCGGTGGTCCGCGTCAATGAGAATGTCGACGCCATCGCGCTTGCGCATGGCGAGGCCGACGCGAGACAACGGCTAGAACTCGACCTCGGCACCGTGCTGGGCGCGATGCGGCGCATCTATGGCGCCCAGATCAATCTTTCCTGGGTGACCGATACCTATGGTTGGATCACTGTCGTCGCGCCGATCCTTGTCGCCTCGCCGGTCTATTTCGCCGGCGACATCAGCTTCGGCGGGCTGATGATGGCTGTCGGCGCCTTCAACCAGGTGCATTCCTCGTTGCGCTGGTTCATCAACAACATCAGCGGTATCGCCGATTGGCGCGCCACGCTGATGCGCGTCGCCGATTTCCGCATCGCGCTTGTCGAAACCGATGCGCTGCACGACACCGAAGAACGCATCAAGATCGGCGAAAATCCGAATGGCAGGCTGACATTCGAGAAACTGGAAATTGCCTCGCGGGATGGATGTACGAAGCTCGCCGAGCCCCATGTCGAAATCCGCGCCGGCGAGCGCGTCATGATCACCGGAGATCCGCGTGCCGGCAAGACGCTGTTCTTTCGTGCCATTGCCGGTCTTTGGCCGTGGGGAAGCGGGCGGATAGGCATGCCGGCCGGAGAGGTGCCCGCCTTCGTTCCCCGCAAGCCCTATTTCCCGCTCGGCACGCTGCGCGAGGTGCTTGACCACGCCAATGCCGCGGTCAGCGATGCCGAGATATCGGCTGTGCTTGCCGAGGTCGGCCTCGAGCGTCTGTCGTCCTCGCTCGATCGCTCCGCGCGCTGGGAGCGTGAACTGAGCGAAGACGAACAGCGCCTGCTTGCCTTTGCCCGGCTGGTCTTACGGCAGCCGAAATGGGTCATTATCGACGAGGCCTTGGACACGTTCGACGGCGCGACGCTGAGGCGGGTGCTGTCGATGCTGGAGACACGTCTTGCCGATGCCGCGATCCTCAATATCGGTCGTGGCCAGCATGACATTGAGTTCTTTCCGCGCTCCTTGGCCATCGTGAAGGACGTCGAACGGCCCGCCCTCAAGCCAGTCCGTGTCAGGGCCGGCGCGATCGAACCGCCTCCGGCTGTTGTCGCAGCCCATCGAGGGAAGTAATCAGGTTTTGTTTCGCCGTAATGGGCTCTGTTTGGCTCAGGCCGGCCGCGCGCCATATTTGGCGCGGAATTCGTCGTAGAGATCACGACGCCAGCGCCGGCCGCCGACATAGCCGCGCAACAGCTGTGGCAGCGAATAGCCGAGCGCTTTCGACGACCGATTGGCCAGGTAGCCGGCAAATGCCTGGGAAATCCTGCCCTTTATCGTATCGGCGATGATCTGCCGTGCAATCATGTAAGGTGGAATATCGGGATAGCGGTCGATGATGTAGGGGTGTTTGCAGATCAGGTTTGCGTAGGCTTCGACATAGCCGTCGCGTTGTCGTGAAATCGAATTCTCCGAATTGTACTTTTTCCAGTCGACCTCTTCGGACAGTTGCGCGCCACTGCGCCCGGCGAAGCGCAACAGCAATTCGCGATCCTGCATCCGTGCGATGTCGCTGTCATAGCCGCCAATCGCCAGCAACGCCTCGCGCCGGGCGGTAATCGCCGATCCGGCTATGAAGATCGTCTGCGCGACCAACGCCCTTTCCAGCGTGTTCCGGGTCAGGAACGCGCCGCGGTTGATGCAGTTGGTGCTGCGGTCGCCCTTCAGGGAAACAAACGAACTGATGAGGACGTCAAGCGTCGGATTCTCGTCGAACCACGCCAGCGTCCGCTCCAGCCGGTTCGGCAAGTAAACGTCGTCGGAATCCAGGAATGTCACCACAGGTGCCCGCGCCCGTTCGATCCCGGCATTGCGAGCGGCGTTGGCGCCTCGCCATTTCGCACCGACATAGATGAGGCGAGGGTCGCGAATGGCAGTCAGCGCCGCTTCCGTGCCGTCGGTCGAGCCGTCGTCGACAACAATGTGCTCGAAGCGGGTGAAGTTCTGCGCAAGCACGCTCTCCACGGCACGCAAGACTTTGCTGCGCCGGTTGTGGGTGGGCGTGATCACCGTGATGAGGGGAGCGGGGTCCGTCTCGGGCATATCGCCTCAGTTATGCCCCGCGTTCCGCAGCCATCGAATGGATTAGCCGATCGCCTATCATGCCCGTCCCAGGATTGCGTTCGATTCGACGCTACAAAAAAGAAGCGATCATGTCATCACAAACTATTGAGGCGGAACCCATACGCCGGGAGTTCACTGCCGGCGGACGGATTCAAGGAAGCGACCGAAACCACGAACGCAGCGGTACCTAACTATGTCCGACATAGTCAGGCACGACTTCGATTTCGTCGCCAACGAGACCCGCAGCGAAACTGAGTTGGCCCCAAAACGCCAAACTGTAGAATGCCAGACCGACAATCAGGGAGAATGGAATTTGCCAGAGCGGCATGCCTGTCTGGCGGGCATGGCCGGTTATGCGTCGCGTTGTGCGCCACGACATGGTGAACCATCGGCTGAACGATTTCACAATCCGCTGCGTACGGCTGGGCGACTTCAGCTCCACAAACTTCCGATCGGCATCGCGGCCCGTTACCAAAGCGCGCCAGTAAAAGAACCGCCAACCACGTGGCGAGTAATGATAGACGCGTGCGTTGACGTTCAGAATTTTGTGGCCTTCACGTCGAAGTTCATGCGTTAGCAAAGTGCAGGAAACCTTGAATCCATTGTTTTTCGCAAAGGGATGATTGACAATCCAGTCGCGCCGAAAAGCACTGTTATTGGCGTTTATAGCTCGCTTGGAAGCAAATCTTGCGTCGCCCTGAGGCATAGGGAAAAACCAAATCAGGGCGAACGTCCTTGAAAAGAAATCATCATGCGAAAGATATGTATATCCGTTCACGCAAGTAATTTTAGGATCTTGAAACGGGTCAAGAAGAGTTGGAAGCCAGCCCGATTCTGCCACGGTATCCGAGTCGATGAAGATGACGATGTCTCCATCGGTTGACAGGATGCCGTTGTTCTTGAGTTCGTAATATCGACCGCCTGGACAAGCGGTGAAGATCAGGTCGGCAACCTGTTCCAACTGTGGCGCCTCATTTGAGATACTGCTGCGCAGCGAGGCAGCGTCCGAGTCTCGCCCGCCGTGAGAAATGACAACTCGCGGCCTTGCAAAACCAGCTGGGGAAACCGCAGCGATTTCACGAGCCAAAGCAGTCAACCCAACGCCGATCTCGTCCCAGTCGATCGACTTGGCGTTCTCCATTTCCACAACGAGGGAATAAGTTGGCTGTTCTTCAACCATCTTTACACCGCAAACTTTATCAGAGGTCACTTTGTTCGGCGCGGCTCGCGACGATACCGGTTCGGAGTTAGTTATACATAGCAACGCCTGCCGATCAAGAAACACTGTCATCCTTGGAGCGAGCTACCGCTTCAGCAGGAACACCGCTTGCTGGCCGAAGAAATTCCAGAACCACCACGGCATCGAGAGGCCGATCCTCTGGCCATTGGCGTCGAGCGCGGTTGCCTTTTCCACCGTTGCGCCGAGTTCGTCGCAGAGATTGACGAAGTCCCGGATGGTGCAGAAGTGGATATTGGGCGTGTCGTACCAGGAATAGGGCAGGTCCTTCGTCACCGGCATCCGCCCGTCGAGGAACAGCGAAAGGCGCACCCGCCAATGGCCGAAATTGGGGAAGGAGACGATGGTGTGCTTGCCGATCCTGAGCAACTCGTCGAGCACCAGCTTCGGGTTGCGGGTCGCCTGCAAGGTCTGCGACAAGACGACGAAGTCAAAACCCTTGGCGGGATAGAATTTGAGGTCCTTGTCGGCGTCGCCCTGGATGACGGACAGGCCGCGCGCCACGCATTCGTTGACGCCGCGTTGCGACAGTTCCATCCCGCGGCCGTCGACCTGCTTCGTCGCCTGCAGCAATTCGAGCAGCAGGCCATCGCCAGAGCCGACATCCAGCACCCGCGACTGCGCCGGGATGAGATCGGCGACGACTTCGAGGTCGACGCGCTGGGCGTGATTGACACTCATGATGCCGGTCCAAAAAGTCTGCAATCCTCGGGCGTCATGCGCTGAGCCCCCTGGCTCGAGCCGCCGAGGCGATGAAGCCGTTGATGGCGGCAAACAGTTCCGGCTCGTCGAGCAGGAAGGCGTCGTGACCGCGATCGGTCTCGATCTCGACAAAGGAAACCGAGGCGCCGGCCGCGTTCAGCGCGTGGACGACCGAGCGGCTCTCCTCGGTCGGAAACAGCCAGTCGCTCGTGAAGGAGACCAGGCAGAAACGGGTCTTGGTGCCGGCAAAGGCGTCGGCCAGCCGCCCGCCGTGGTCGGCGGCGAGGTCGAAATAGTCCATCGCCCGGGTCATATAGAGATAGGAATTGGCATCGAAGCGGTCGACGAAGGTCATGCCCTGATGGCGCAAATAGCTCTCGATCTGGAAGTCGGCGTCGAAACCGAACGTTAGCGCTTCACGATCCTGCAGGTTGCGGCCAAACTTTCGATGCAGGGCCGCCTCCGACAGATAGGTGATGTGAGCGGCCATGCGCGCCACGGCCAGTCCCTTTTCCGGACGCTTGCCCTGTTCGAAATATTTGCCGCCATGCCAGTCCGGATCGGCCATCACCGCTTGCCGGCCGACCTCATGGAAGGCGATGTTCTGTGAGGAATGGCGCGCCCCGGTGGCGATCGGCAGCGCCGAAAAAACGCGCTCCGGATAGCTCGACGCCCATTGCAGCACCTGCATGCCGCCCATCGAGCCGCCGAGCACCGAGAACAGTTTTTCGATGCCGAAATGGTCGACCAGCATCAACTGTGCCCGCACCATGTCGCGGATGGTGATGATCGGCAGGTCGAGCCCGTAGGGCTTGCCGGTGGCAGGATTGGTCGAGGCAGGGCCGGTGGAGCCGAGGCAGCCGCCGATGACGTTGGAGCAGATGACGAAGAAGCGGCTGGTGTCGATGATCTTGCCGGGGCCGATCAGCACTTCCCACCAGCCCGGCTTGCCGGTCACCGGATTGGTGCTGGCGACATGCTGGTCGCCGGTCAGCGCATGGCAGACGAGAATGGCGTTGGAGCGGGCGTCGTTGAGCGTGCCGTAGGTCTTGTAGGCGATCTGGAACGGTGACAGCAGAGTGCCGGCGTCGAGCTTGAGCGGCTTGTCGGCACCAAAACGCAACACGGGGCTCGACGGCTCGTCGGCCTCGTTGTTGGTTCTCTTAGTGCGCAGCGCGACCATAGCATCCTCTTACATCAACCCATCGCGCGTTTCCGAAAATCGGAACCGATTTTCGCGTCGATGCGATTGTCCGGCCGGCAGCGGACAAACAAAAACCGGCATTGCCTTCGCAAAGCCGGTTACAGGATGCAAACGGCCCTTTAGCAAGTTGTTTAACGTGGCTGCAAGCCGACCGGCCAAATCACCACGGAATTTCGCCCCTCTTCTAGGGCCGGCGCGCCTCGGCGTCAACGGCCAGCCGCTCACGCCTCTCGACATTCCGGGCCACGGCTTGTATTTCCGCTGCGGCTTTCCAGGCGGAAGCGTTCTCGACGGATTTTTATAGTATGAACCAGGCATCGGATCAGGCACGTCCAACGCCCCGCGCGGGGATACTGGATATCGAAGCCTATGTGCCGGGCAAAAGCACGGCGCCGGCCGGCGTCGCCAAGGTCCACAAATTGTCCTCGAACGAGAACCCGCTCGGCCCATCGCCGAAGGCGATAGAGGCCGCTCGCGACGTTGCGGCCAGACTCGACATCTATCCCGACGGCACCGCAAGGCGCCTGCGGGAGGCGATCGCCGAGGTGCATGGCCTCAACCCAGCCAACATCGTCTGTTCCAACGGCTCCGACGAGATCCTGGGCCTGCTGGCGCAGACCTATCTCGCGCCCGGCGATGAAGCCGTCATCACCGAACATGCCTTCATGGTCTACAAGATCTACATCCAGTCGGCAGGTGCTGTCCCGGTGTCGGTCAAGGAAACCAATGAGCGCGCCGACATCGACGCGATCCTCGCTGCGGTGACGCCGCGCACCAGGATCATCTTCCTCGCCAATCCCAACAACCCGACCGGCACCTATTTGCCGTTCCAGGAGGTACGCCGCCTGCATGCCGGCCTGCCTCGAAACGTGCTTCTGGTGCTGGACGGCGCCTATGCCGAATATGTCCGCCGCAACGACTATGAAGCCGGCGTCGAACTGGTGGGCAGCGCGGAAAACGTGGTCATGACCCGCACCTTCTCCAAGCTCGGCCTCGGCGGCGCGCGGATCGGCTGGATGTACGCGCCGATGCATATCATCGACGCGATCAACCGCGTGCGCGGTCCCTTCAACGTCAATGCGACGGCGATCGAGGCCGGCATTGCCGCGATCCGCGACCGCGCCCATGTCGAGCGCAGCGTGGCGCATAACGAGACCTGGCTGGCATGGGTGAGTGAGGAATTGACCAAGCTCGGGCTGCGGGTGACGCCGAGCGTCGGCAATTTCGTCCTCATCCACTTTCCCGAGGACAAGGAGCATTCAGCGGCAGCTGCGGACGACTACCTCTCCGCGCGCGGCTATATATTGCGGCGCGTTTCCGGCTACGGTTTCCCGAATGCACTGCGCATGAGCATCGGCACCGAAGAGGCCAATCGCGGCGTTGTCGCCGCCCTCGCGACATTTCTGAAAAGCTGAGACAATGACATCACCGATGTTCGAAAAGATCGCGCTGGTCGGCATCGGCCTGATCGGCTCGTCGCTGGCCCGCGTCATCCAGCGCGAAGGCCTTGCCGGCCACGTTGCCATCTCGACACGCAGCGAAACGACGCTGGCGCGGGCAAGGGAACTCGGCCTGGGCTCCTCCTACACGATGGACGCGAAAGAGGCGGTTCGCGATGCCGACCTGGTCATCGTTTCGGTGCCGGTCGGCTCTTCGGGCGAGGTCGCCGAGGAAATCGCACCGGCGCTGAAGCAGGGCGCCATCCTCACCGATGTCGGCTCGACCAAGGCGTCGGTGATCGCGCAGATTGAGCCGCATGTGCCCGACGGTGTGCACTTCATTCCCGGCCATCCATTGGCCGGCACTGAAAAATCGGGTCCGGATGCCGGCTTTGCCGAGCTGTTCGAAAACCGCTGGTGCATTTTCACGCCGTTGCCCGGCACCGATCCCGAGGCACTGGAAAGACTCTCGGAATTCTGGCGCCGCTGCGGCTCCAACATCGACACGATGGATCCCCAGCATCACGACATGACATTGGCCATCGTCTCGCATCTGCCGCACATCATCGCCTACAACATCGTCGGCACCGCCGACGATCTGGAATCGGTGACCAAGTCCGAGGTCATCAAATATTCGGCCTCCGGCTTTCGCGACTTCACGCGCCTTGCGGCTTCCGACCCGACCATGTGGCGGGATGTCTGCCTGCACAACAAGGATGCCATCCTTGAAATGCTGGCGCGGTTCTCGGAAGATCTGGCCTCGCTGCAGCGGGCGATCCGCTGGGGCGACGGCGAAAAGCTGTTCGACCTCTTCACCCGCACCCGCGCCGTCCGCCGCTCGATCATCGAGGCCGGCCAGGACATCGACGTACCGGATTTTGGCCGGCAAGCGGTCGAGCACCCCGCAAAGCAGTAGCCTGTCTCGACCGCCGGCCGTCAGTCCGCCGGCCAGTGAGCCGCCATCATTGCCAGCGTCTCGGCCCTGTCCGGGGCGCCTAGCCTGCCGCCGAAGCGCAGGCATTTGAGCGCGGCGGCGGCGCTGGCAAACCGCAATGTCCGTTCGATCGGCATGGCTTCCGCCAGCCCGACGGCAAAGGCGCCGTGAAACACGTCGCCGGCGGCAAGCGTATCCACTGCCTTGATCCTTGGCGCCGCGACATGGCGCACGGACCCTATCGAGCGGTCGAACCACCAGGTTCCCGCAGCGCCGCCCGTCACCGCGACAAATGCATCGGTGCGTCTGGCCAGCGCTTCACAGGCCTGTTGCGGGCCTTGCTCCTCGCCGCAGAGGATGAACGCCGCCGGCTCCGATGCGACGATGTGCGAGGCCAGCGGAAGCAGCCGTTCCAGCACGTCCCGCGGCGCTGTGTCGGCGTCCAGTATCGCCGGGCGGCCGATTGCGCGCGCCGCCGCCAGGGCCAAAGCTGCTGCGCCCGGCCAGCGCACGTCGACCAGGACGGCGTCGAATGCGGCGAGGTCTTGGGTGGGGAGGGCCTCGGGGTCGGCCTGGGCGAGCTTGTCGTAGAATGGAACGATGATGCGCTCGCCATGCGTGTCGACCAAGATGGCCGACAGTGCCGACCGCGCGCCGCTGACGCGCCGGACAAAGCCGCAATCGACGCCCTCGGCCTCGATCCCGGCGACCAGCTGGTCGCCGACCAGGTCGTCCCCCGCACTCGCCCACAGCGATACGTCCGCGCCGACGCGGCGTGCGGCGCACGCCGCGCTCGAAGCCATGCCCGAGGCGATCTGGACGCCGTCGGACGCGATGAATTTCCCCTGACGTGCCGGAAGCGTGTCGACGCGAAGGATCGTATCGAGCGTCAGTGCGCCAACACTCAGGAGCTTCACCGGGCTGTTCATCTGTCTTCCTGTTTGACCATGATTGGGAACTGTAGGTTCGCAATCATGGTCTAATCGACCGGCTTGATCCTGCCCAGCGGGATAAAACCGAGCGAGGCCTTGCCCTTGACGATCTTGAGGGGCATCGACGGTTCGTTGCCAAGCAGCGCCAGTCCGGCAAAGCCTGTTTTGATCTGGCTCTTCTGCTCGGGAATGGCCTTGCCGAGGATTGCCGCCACGGCCTTCGGGTCGCTAAGCCTAATCATCAGGTCGGCGTCGATCAGCCCATCGGCATCGACGGAAACCGGTCCGGAAACGGTGATGCGCGCGGTCCCCGACGACAGATCGAGCTTGCCGATATCGACCGCCTGGCCGCGCAGGCTCTTTGGCTGGTTCTTGATCAGCGCCACGCCGTTCTTCAGCGTCAGGTCGCCGCTGCCGTCGAGTGGCGGCAGCACGCGGCCATCGATCGCCCCTGGATCGATTTCGAGATCGGTAAAGCTCCCGGTATAGTCGATGTCCTGACCGTTCGGACGCAATTGTCCGGCCGCCGTCCCGGCGCTGAACAGTTCGACCGGGTCGGTGCCATCAGCCGGATCGGTCTGGCCGGACAGGCCCTCGGCCTCCAGCGAAACGCGCCGGGGCAGGGGCCAGGACAGTTTCAGGTTCGCTCGCAGAGTGTCCCACTCGATCCACAGCGGCGCCATCCCCGGGACGGAGGTCCTGAGCGGCCCCCGCAGGTCGGCGCCAGGCGACAGGATCTGGGTGATGTGCGTAACCGCGTTGACGCTGCCGAGCGAGGCGGCGACGTTCCGTGTGTCGTCCTGATATGCCAGGCTGTCGCAGGAAACGGCAAAGCTCGAGGGATAGCCGCTGACCGTGAGATTGGCGCAGTCAGCCTCGATGCCATTGCCGTTGAGCTCGGCCACGGCTTTGGCGGCTTCGCTCTTGACCTTGTCTGCCAGGTAGAACCAGCCGGCGCTGTAGATGCCGAACAGCACGACGATCAAAGCGCCAAGCCAGAAGAGGCGGCGGCGAAAATTCGGCGGGCGCTCGTCACTCGACGTCATGCTGCGGCTTTCGTTAGCGCGTGTTGCAGAGGCTGTCGTTTCCGGCAACATCAGGTAGATGGAGACGGATTTTAAAAACACCGATTCCAGTGCAGTGCCGCAACCAGGCTTGGCGATATGGGCGATTTTTGGGTTTTTGGCTACGGGTCGCTAATCTGGCGGCCAGGATTTGCGCATGTCGAGACACGGCGTGCCCGCCTCCACGGCTACCGCCGGTCGCTCTGCGTCTACTCTTTCGTGCATCGCGGCACGCGCGAACGGCCCGGCCTGGTGCTCGGCCTCGACCGTGGCGGCTCCTGTGTCGGGCTGGCTTTCCGCGTCCCCGGCGAGCTGCGCAATGAGGTCATCAGCTATCTGCGCGAGCGCGAGCTGGTCACCAATGTCTATCTCGAGCGCATGCTTAGCATTCGCCTCGACAATGGCGATGCGAACGGGGGCGACGAGAAGGGTGGCGGCGAGTCGGACGCCGGCGAGACGGTCTCGGCGGTCGCCTATGTCGTCGACCGCACCCACGAGCAATATGCCGGCGCGCTCGATGCGGCCGATGCGGCGTCCGTCGTTCGCGGCGCCGTCGGCCAGTCGGGAAAGAACGAGGACTACGTGCTCAGCACGCTGGAGCACCTCGAGGCGCTGGGGATCCGCGACCACTGGCTGGAAGAGGTGGCGCGGCGGATCGGGCCATGATCGCTTTCGTTGTTTGATGATCTCTTCCGAAAACCGGTACCTTCGGTTTGGGATCAGGTCCGGGCTACATCCTGAAAATCTGTTTTCCGAGATCGGCGCGATCCAGGCTGTTCGTCACAGCGAGCTCGAATCCCGCCAGCGGATGGATGCCGCCGACAGGGACATGGAAATCGGGTTGGCCGAAGATGTCGATAATCTCGCGCAAAACTGACCGGTCGGCTTCGACAGGCGGCGAAAAGAAGTAGCGGTAGATATTTGCCCTGATCTCGACCCCGCTCAGCAGCACCTCGAAATTGTGCAGTTCGAAACGCTCTGTGCTCATGCCGCCATTGATGATCATCTGCCCGCCCATCGCCAGGGTGCGGATCAATTCGCCACTGACGGGTCCGCCGACATTGTCGATGATCCCGTTCAGCCCGGCGCCGTCGGTCATTTCCATGACCGCTTCCCTGATGCCGACCTTCATATCAGACAGATCGAGGATGGCGGTGGCACCAAGCCGCTTCAGGTCCAGCCTGTCGTGAGAGCGTCGCACGAGCGCGATCACGTTGATGCCGCGCCGTTGGGCGAATTGCATCACCATCGTTGAAACCGATGAATAGCCGGCCGTGACGGCCAGCCACTGTCTGGGCTGCACACGGGAATCCGCTAGAAGGTCCCAGGCGGTGATGGGATTCACCATCTGCCCGGCGCGTTCGAACGGATAATCGGCGGGCAGCGGGATCAGCCATTCGGCCGAAACGGCCGCATATTCGGCCCAGCTGTCGTAGTAGCTGAATGCGACAAGCGTGCCCGGTTTCAGCGCGACATTCGCACCCACGGCCTCGATAATGCCGGCGCCATGGTTTCCGGCGATCTGCCGGGGGAAATGCGGCTTCTTCGGTTCGGGATAGAGGTTCTGGATGAACAGGAAATCGCCAGGGTTGACTGAGGCTGAGACCATCCTGACCAGCACCTCGCCGTCGCCAATTCGCGGCATCGGCACGTCGCCGAGATAGAGCACGTCTCGCGGCGAGCCGATTGCGTCGAATACAATTGCTTTCATGACGGTCTCCAGTAACGGGCGATCTGGGGCAAGCAGCCTGGACGTCACCAGATTGCTGCGCCGATGTTTGCATCGGTCGCGGAACCTAAGGTCGTCGGCTGAAATCGAAAATTGGCAGATTTGACAATCTATGTGCTAAACTTGCCATATGATGCTCAAAGGACATGATCTTGGACAATCGCCCTCTCCACGCCGTGATCTGGCTGCCGTCGACCTTCTATTCGGCCGTCGCCGCGACACTTGTCGAAATGTTCGAGCTGGTGAACACCATTCGCGGAGCACCGGCGATTTCCTTCGAATTCGTGGCACGGCAGGCCGACGCCACGACGACGCGTGGCATTTCCTTTCACACCAGCCGCGAACCCTCGCAGCGCATGGACCTGCTGATCCTGCTGGCCATGCCCGGTATGCAAATCCCGGAGCTTGTTGCCGCGCTGGAGGAAGAGAGCCGCCACGCCGCACCGCTTATCGCAAGCGCGCAGCGCGACGGCGCCATCATCGCCGCGCATTGCGGGGCCGGTTACTTCCTGGCAGACGCCGGTCTTCTCGACCGAAAGCGCGCGACGATCTCCTGGTGGCTGAAGACCGATGCCCAGCGCCGCTTTCCAAAGGTGCGTTGGGACGCTTCACGTGTGCTGATCGGGGACGGACGGATCTATACTTGCGGCGGCGGTTTTTCAGGCCTGGAGCTCGGCAAGGCGCTTCTCAGGGACCTTGGCTTCGCCAGGGAGGAGCGCCTGGTTCGCAAATTGCTGGTGCTGCCGCCGTCGCGGCAGATCCAGACACCTTACGAGTTCCCGCTCACCGATCTGCTGCCTTCGCAAGAGCCGTTCCGCGACCGGCTCGAAGCCTTGTCCAGAACACAGCTCGGAGCGCTCGACCTTGCCTTCCTTGGATCGCAGCTCGGTCTGTCGCCGCGAACGCTGGCGCGCCGGTTTTCCGATGAATTGCACACCACTCCCGGCCGATGGATCCAGGACCGGCGCCTTGAGGCCGCGAAAACGCTTCTTGAACGCACCAAACTCGGCATTTCGGAAATATGCTACCAGGTCGGATACCGGGATACGGCCTCGTTCAGCCGGCTTTTCAGCCGCGCGGTCGGGCTGCCGCCTGGCGAATACCGGCGCCAAAGCCAATAGGCATCGGCTGGAACGTCAACGCGGTGGATCGCGCCCTTGTGAAGCGCTGGCCCTTTGGAAAGGACGGCCAGGCCTTTGACCTTGGCGCGGTGAGACCTAGGTTAAGCGAGGGCTTTCGCCCGCTCCTTTCCATTTCCCACGGAGATCAGTCTTGCAGAAACGTCGTCTCGGTCAAACCGACCTGTCCATCGCGCCGCTGGTTCTGGGCGGCAACGTCTTCGGCTGGACCGCCGACGAGAAAACCTCGTTCGACCTGCTCGACCGCTTCGTCGGCGCCGGCCTCAACGCCATTGACACAGCCGATTCCTATTCGCGCTGGGTTCCCGGCAACAAGGGCGGCGAATCCGAAACGATCATCGGCAAATGGATGAAGAGCCGCGGCAACCGCGATAAGGTCGTGGTGGTCACCAAGGTCGGGTCGGATATGGGGCAGGGCAGGAAAGACCTCTCCGCCGCCTATATCGAAAAGGCCATCGATGGGTCGCTGAAGCGGTTGCAGACCGATGTCGTCGATCTCTATCTGTCGCATTGGCCGGACCCGGCTACTCCCTATGAGGAAACGCTCGGCGCCTACGAAAAGCTGCTCGCCAAAGGCAAGGTCCGCCATGTCGGCGCCTCCAATCTCGATGCCGGCCAGTTGCGCGCAGCGCTCGACGTGGCAAGCCTGCGGGGCCTGCCGCGCTACGCGGTGCTGCAGCCGGAGTACAATCTCTATGACCGCGCCTCCTTCGACGGGCCGCTCCGCGATCTGTGCATGGCCGAAGACATCGGCGTCATCACCTATTTCAGCCTCGCCAAAGGGTTTTTGAGCGGCAAGTACCGCAGCGAAGCCGATCTCGGCAAAAGCGCGCGTGGCGACGACGTGAAAGATTACCTCAATGCTCGCGGCATGCGCATCCTGGCGGCACTCGACGCGGTGTCGGCGCGCCACTCGGCCAAGCAGGCGGACGTGGCGCTCGCCTGGGTGATCGCGCGGCCTGGCGTCACGGCGCCAATCGCCAGCGCCACGACGCTGGACCAGGTCGACAGCCTCGTCCGCGCCGCATCGTTGAAGCTCAATCCGGACGATATTGCCGAACTCGACAGCGCGAGTGCGTAGGGCAATTCCAGAAAAGTGCGTAGCGCTTTCCCTGGGGAGTGCGTAAAAACAAATACTTAGAGCGGTTCGGCGGTTCTACCAAAGCCGAACCACTCTAGAAGCGGCGGCGGCTTGCTCAAACAGCAGCCAAGGATCGCTCGGCGGTCCGCGCACGATCGTTCAAGACGCCCTGCTCTGCCCTGCCATACCATTGGTCCCGTCGCGTCGGGATACTGGTATACAGATGGCCGAGCAGGTCTTTTCCCATCCGGAACTATGGCAGCAATTGCTCGCGCTTGTGCTGGCGTCGGCGGTCGTGATGGGCAGTCCGGGGCCGGCCACGATAAGTGTCACTGCCGTTGGCGCCGCCTTCGGTCTGCGCGGTTCGCTTCGCTACGCCTCGGGTATCATTCTTGGGACGGTTGCCGTGCTCTTGGTCGTGGCGACAGGCATTACGGCCATGCTTGCCTCTGCGCCCAAGCTCACACCGCTGCTGGCGGTCGCGTCGGCGGCCTACATTCTCTACCTCGCCTTCAAGATAGCAACGGCTCCGCCTTTGGCTGCGCGTACCGGCGGGGCGGCACTTCCCACATTCCTGGGTGGGTTTGTGCTGGCCGTCGCCAACCCCAAAGCCTATGTGGCGATCGCCGCCGTCTTCGCCGGCACGTCGTCCACCGGTGAGCTCGATGCAGGGCTCAAGCTTGCGGTCCTCGTCGCGATGATCGTCGCCATCCATGCCCTTTGGCTTCTCGCCGGGGCGGCGTTTGCGCGCTTTCTGCGCAAACCGCTGACCTCGCGGATCATCAACCTGATGTTTGCGGCGACGCTGGTTCTGACAACGGCGCTGGCGGTGATTTCCTAGGGGTTGGTGCCGGTCGGACGCACGGCTCAGGCCGGGTTATCGGAGGCCAATTCCCTCAGCCGCTTCACCGCCGTCGGCGGCATGGGCGGCGGGTTCGGCGCCTGGGACGCGTCGACGAGTAGCTGGTCGCAGGCGGCTTCCGTTTCGCCGATCAGCCGCTCCATGAACTCCCCCTTGTCTAACCCGGGAGGGATCGGCGGCAAGAAGCGGGCCTTGATCGTGCCGGGATAGCGCAGGAATTTCCGGCGCGGCCAATAGAGGCCGGCGACATGGGCGACCGGCACCACCGGAATGCCGAGCTGCGCATAGATCTCGACGATGCCGTATTTGTAGGCCGGCTCGTCGCCCGGCGCCCGCCGCGTGCCCTCCGGATAGATGATCAGCTGCCGGGGATTGCGCGCCAGCTCTTGTTTGGTCGCGGCGACCACCGCTTTCAGCGCTTTCGAGCGGCTGCCGCGGTCGACCGGAATCATCCGCATTTTCAGGATGTACCAGCCGAAGAACGGGATCCAGGTCAGTTCCCGCTTCAGGATGTAAACAGGGTCATGAAGGAACGGCAGGAAGGCAATCGTGTCCCAGAACGACTGGTGCTTCGGCGCCAGGATGAAGGAGCCCTCGGGCAGGTTCTCCTGGCCGGTGATCTCGCTTTTGGTGCCGGCGATCTTGTCGTAGAGCCACATCGAGGTGCGCGACCAGAATTTCGGCACGAACCAGGCGCGGTGGCGCGGCGACAGGAAATAATACGGGGTCCAGAGGACCATCTGGACGATCAGATTGACGTAGAAGACGAGGTTGAACGCCAGCGAACGGATAAGGAGCATGTGGGAATTGCCCGGTGAGGAAGTGTGCGTTGGTTACACCAAGCGCGGGCAAAAAGGAAACGGCGCGAGGACGGAGATCGAGCCGATTTGATGAGGCGCCGCCCGTTCGTCAGGCCTGCCATGTCGCTTGCACGAGCCGCGTCTTCAGGCGTGGAGCGGCGAAGTCGAGGAACGCACGCAGTTTCAGTGGCAGGAGACCCTGGCCGGCATGCACGAGGCTGACCGGCCATGGCTGCGGCTCGAACGGCTCCAGCACGGTGCGGAGCATGCCGGAGCGCACCGCAGCAGTAATCTGATAGGAGAGCACCCTCGTCATGCCGACGCCGGCAATCGCGCCATCGATCGCCGCTTCCGCGGTGTTGACCCGAAGCCGTGAGCGGATCGGAACAGCGAGTTCGGTCTTGCCGGTGGCAAACGTCCAAGCGGCGGGAGCGGTGAGCCCCTCGAAGGTGATGCAGTTGTGTGCCGCGAGGTCTTTCGGGGTCTCTGGCGTGCCGTGCTCGGCCAAATAGGCCGGGCTCGCGCAAACAACGCGCCGGATCGAGCCGATGCGGATGGCCACCAGGCTCGAGTCGGGAAGCTCGCCTATACGGACGGCGAGATCGATGTGCTCCTCGGTCAACTGGGTTACCCGGTCTGCGAGCATCAGGCGAATAGCCACGTCGGGGTAGGCGGCGAGGAAGCCGATGACGACCGGCAGCACATGCAGGCGGCCAAAGACGATCGGAGCGGTGACGATCAGTTCGCCCGTCGGGGCGCTGTATTCGCCGGCTGCGATACGCTCGGCCTCGCCGACCTCTTCGAGAATGCGACGGCAGGCGGCGAGATAGGCGTGACCGGCGTCGGTCAGCATCAGCTGCCGCGTCGAACGGTTCAGGAGACGCGTCTTCAGATGCCGCTCCAGGTCGGAGACCTTGCGGCTGACCGTTGCAAGGGGGATGCCGAAACGGCGTCCGGCGGCCGAAAGGCTGCCGGCTTCCACCGCGGCGACGAAAAGCGACATGGCCTCAAGGCGATCCATAATTCTTCCATAAAGTGGAAGGATAAGTTGCATCTATGCCATCTGCATCCGGAAGATGGAAGGCCTTATCTCTCGCTGACGATGGTTCGCAGCTCTGCCTGCAAAAGGAGGCTTTCCATGAATGCTCACGTTTTCACCAGCGATGTCGCCTTCACGCCAACCGTCAAGGCGATCCAGGCCCGCAAAGGTTCACGTGATGCCTATGCCCGCGTCGAGGAGCGCGGCGGCTGGCAGGCTGATATCACGCCCGATCTCGCTGCCTTTATCGAGGCGCAGACCAGCATCTTCCTGTCGACGGCCAATGGTGAGGGCCAGCCCTACATCCAGCATCGCGGCGGGCCGGCCGGTTTTCTCAAGGTGCTCGACGAGCGGACGATCGGTTTCACGGATTTCTCCGGCAACAGGCAATTCATCACCCAGGGCAATCTGGACGACAACCCGCGCGCATTCCTGTTCCTGATCGACTATGCCCATCGGCAGCGCATCAAGATCTGGGGCAGCGCGCGCGTCGTCGAGGACGACGCCGACCTGATGACCAAGCTGATGCCGGAAGGCTACAAGGCGCGCCCCGAGCAAATCATCCTGTTCACGGTTTCGGCCTGGGATTCCAACTGCCCGCAGCATATACCGCAGCGTTTCGAAGCGGCCGACGTGGCGGCGGCGCTGGCTGAACGAGACAAGCGTATCGAACGTCTCGAACAGGAAATCTCGCGCCTGCGTGGCGCCTCAACCGCCACCGTCAAGGCCACCGTCAAGGAATGATGCCGCTGCCGGTTCCAGATCGGCTCAGTTCGGTCCAGCAGCCTCGGCCAGCGCGATGCCGGTTGGCGTTGGTTTCACCGGCACGATGCCGCGCGCCAGCGCCAGCAGATATTTGTTGTACTCGGTAAACAGCACCCGCAACGCCTTGGGCTTGGTCAGCCAGCCGCCATTGCCGAGATTGCTGTTGACCACCGGATAGGGCTCGAGCTTGGCCTTGTGCAGCAGCCGACCCATTTCCAGCAGGCTGCGCGGCATGTGGTAGTTGTTGGTGACGAGGATCACGGTGCCATAGGCGTGGTCTTCCACCCACTTTGCACTTTCCTCGGCATTGCCGATCGTGTCGAGCGCGGCGCGGTCGATGTCGACGCAGCAGGAAAACAATTCCTTGTCGCCGCGGGTCGCGACCTGAAGCTGGCGGCGGCTGGCGGACGGATGCACGCCGCTGATCAGCAGCCGCTCGCCCTTGCCGGACGCAAGCAGGCCCATGGCGGCGTCGAGACGCGAATGGCCGCCGGTCAGCACGATGATGGCATCGGCTTTCGCTGGATTGGCGGGCGTCGCGAGACGGCTGACAGTGTTGGCGAACCAGCCGAAGCCGCCGGCAAACAGTGTCGCCAGCAGGAGCAGAAAGAAAGCGGAGATGCGCAACGCGCCCGCCAATCGGCTGGGCTTGGCGCGCTCGCGGGAACGCGTAATCACCAAGGGCAACTGTCCAGCCATTCCGGTCGAGTCGCGCGCGTCCATCATCTTATCGTTAACCCCGAAATACGGCGTTTAGTAGGTGAAAAAGCACACATTACATTACGCTAATTCTCTATCCGTGATCACCCCGCGTCGGGTTGGCGGACATCGATGTCGCTGAGATAGGTGACGACGGTGACATGGGAGGTTGCTGCCGTCAGCGCACCGATCACCAGCACCATGAGGACGACGCCGAAATAGCCCGCCGAACCGATAGCGAAATTGCCGAACAGGGCGGTTGCCTGATCGGCCTGCGGTGTTGCCATGTTGCGCGACGACCACCATGAGAAGACGATGAAGACGAGCACCGCCGCCGCACCCCCGGCGGCTGCGCCCTTCATCCCGGTGACCAGAAAGTGGTGGCGGAATTCGCGCGCGATGAAGCGCGCTTCGGCGCCGACGAAATGCAGCACCTCGATGATGTGGCCGTTGCCGGCCATTGCGCCCCGCGTTGCGAACACCACGGTCAGCACGGTTGCCGACAGCATCAGCGCCAGTACGGCGATGCCGATGGTCACCGTGGTGCGGGCCATGGCCACCAGCCGATCGACCCAGGTGCGATGGTCGTCAAGCGAGGCACTGGGCAGCTTCGGCGTGATCGCGGCACGCATTGCGGCGAAATCGGGCGGGTTGCTCTCGTCTATGGTGACGATGATCAGACGCGGCACCGGCAAGTCGTCGATATTGAGACCCGAGCCCAGCCATGGCTCCAGTAGCCGCGCCGTGGCATCGCGATCGACGATCCTGGCGCCCTTCACGCCAGGAAACTCGCTGGCGATCTGCGAGGCCTGGGCAAGTGCTGCCTCCATGTCGAGGCCGTCTACCGGCTTGATCTGGATCGTCGCCTCGCGTGAGATCTGGTTCTCCCAGACCGAGGCGGTGTCGCGCACCAGCGTCACCGCGCCGAAGGTCAGGCAGGAGAGGAACGTCATGATGGCGATGACCAGGACCAGCGCCCGGCCGGCGATGTTCTGCGCCGGCACGATCGGCGCCATCTTGCGCTGAACGCGTGGCGTCGTCGCGCCCCTCTCGGCGTGTTGGTCTTCGCCATGGTCAAGGGGGAGATCAGTCATAGATATCCAGCCTTCCGCCGGCCAGGATCATGCGCCGCGCGTCGACTTGCTCCATCAGGCCGAGGTCGTGCGTTGCGATCACCACCGCGGTGCCTAGCCGGTTGAGTTCGATGAACAGCCGCAACAGGCGGCGCGCCAGCGGCGGATCGACATTGCCGGTCGGCTCGTCGGCAAGCAGGATCTCGGGCTGCTCGATCAGCGCCCTGGCAATCGCGGCGCGCTGCTTCTCGCCGCCCGACAGCACCGGCGGCAGCACATGCATGCGCTCGCCAAGGCCGACCCACTTCAAGAGTTCGGTCACGTCGGTGCGGTAGCTCGCCTCCTCGCGTCCGCGCACGCGCAGCGGCAAGGCCACGTTTTCATAGGTCGTCATGTGGTCGAGCAGGCGAAAGTCCTGGAACACCACGCCGATGCGCCGCCTCAGATGCGGCAGCTCCGTGCGCGAGATGCGCGAGCGGTCCTTGCCGAAGATGGTGATCAGCCCGCGCGTCGGCTTGAGCGACATGAACAAAAGCCGCAGCAGCGTCGTCTTGCCGGCGCCCGAAGGGCCGCTCAGGAACTGGAAGGAGCGCTCCGGTATGTGCAAGGAAATGTCGCGGAGGATTTCCGGACCCATGCCATAGCGGAGGCCGACATTTTCGAAGCGGATCACGTTCGACGACCTGAAACTTGCGGCGGCGACGAGCCAGCCTTCTGTGAGAAAAGACCATCGGCCGGCATGGTTAACCGGCAGTTAATTCTGAGGTTTTTTGGGCGCGTCACAAGGGTTCCGATGGGGAAGCGTTAACCATTTCCGTTTACGCAAAAGAAACGAAGAGCGAACAGGTGCTGTAGTGCTGGGCCATGATGGCTGAGGATCGAACCGCGCGCCCGGTTTCCGGCGAAATCATGACCGATATGGCCGCCGCGCCGGAACGCATCATGCGTGATCCAGCCGATGACATCGTCGATGCCGATTACGAGGTGTTGCCGCGCTTCACCGGAAGCATGGACCCACCGCCTTCGCGCGTGATCGCCACGCCATCGATTGAAGGCATGGACATGCTGCGCAAGCCCGAAGCCGCGATGCAACGGCTGCCGATATCGCGCGGCGGGCCGATCTTCTGGATCGCCGGCCTCGGTGCCGCGCTGGCAGCCTTCTGGATCTCGGGCGGGCACGCGCTGGTTCGCCAGGCGCCGCTTCTTCTTGCGGCGCAGGAAACGGGCGCTGCACTCACCATTTCAGGCGTTACGTCGCGTATCGATGCGTCCGGACCGAAACCTGTCCTGTTCGTCGGTGGCGAGGCCGCCAATGACGGCGCCAGCCCGTCGCGATTGCCGCCGCTGGAAATCCGGGTCACCGGCAATGACAGGCGCACAACCCGCTATAAGCTGGGCACATTCAACCGTTCGCTGGCGCCCGGCGAAAGATTTGGCTTTTCGAGCCGGCTCGACGTGCCTAGAAACGGGGTCAAGACCGTCTCGGTCACCTTCGCCAATTAGGGCGGTCATTTCTGGAAGGGCTGCCAATGCCAATCGTGCGCGGCAAGGATATCGAGGTTCTGTTTTCGGCTTCGGCGATTGCCCGCCGCAATCTGGAACTCGCCAAGGAGATCGCCGGGCACGATTATCAGGACCTTCTGGTGATTTCGGTGCTGAAAGGGTCGTTCATCTTCGCCGCCGATCTCATCCGCGCCATGCACGATGTCGGCCTGTCGCCCGAGGTCGAGTTCATCTTCATCTCCAGCTATGGCGCCGGCACCACCAGCGGCGAGGTGAGGGTGCTGCGCGATATCGACAATGAGGTTGCCGGCCGCGACGTGCTGTTGATCGACGACATCCTCGAATCCGGCAAGACGCTGTCCTTCACCCGCGACCTGATGCTGTCGCGCGGCGCCAAAAGCTGCGCCATTGCCGTGCTGCTCGACAAGCGCATGCGCCGCCAGACCGCGCTCAATGCCGACTATGTCGGCTTCGACTGCCCCGACTACTTCGTCGTCGGCTACGGCATGGACGTCGCCCACGCCTTTCGCGAATTGCCGTTCGTCGGCGTCGTCAAGGGCTAGGTATGTCGATATTCGGGTGATGCCGGCCTGCAAATCGCGGTTTCCTGCGCTTACTACAGCGCCGCGCGCCTTCTTGGGCGCGCAAAGGACGCTGTAGAACTCTGATTTTGCGCATGATCTTTTCGAAATCAGATTCGATTTCGAAATCATGCGCGGGCTCGCGTACCCAAAGTACGCTCCGCTCCGGTTCTCGGAACCCACCTGTTTGGTCGCTTCGCGCCCGTCTTCGACTCCGGCTCGGCCTGACCTGAATCTCAACACACCCTGGAGCACAATCCCGAAACCGTGCAGGGCTTTCATACAATGCGCTCTGGATTCTCCCTGACCGCCTTTGCGGTTCAGAAAAAGTCAACTTTTCCACGCCAAACATTCCGCTATGGCAAAGCTCCTGATCGTCGAGGACGATGAGTCCGTCCGCACCCTCGCCGCCCGCGCGCTCGAACGCGCCGGGCATATAATCGACATCGCCGCCGACGGTGCGCAAGGGCTTGCCCAGATCCGCGCAGCACGTGGCGGCTACGACCTTGTCGTCTCCGATATCCGCATGCCGGAAATGGACGGCATCGAGATGGCCAAGGCGGCGGCGTCGCTTTTCCCGGCGATGAAGATCTTGCTGATGACCGGCTATGCCGACCAGCGCGAGCGCGCCGAGGAGTTGAACGGGATCATTGTGGACGTCGTGCAGAAGCCGTTCACACTGGCCGAAATCCGCGCGCGCGTCGACCAGGCGCTCGCCTGTTTCGCCTAAACTTAGTCGCTGTCAGGCGGGATCGCAGGTCGCCGCGATTGCCGGCGCGCTGCTGCGGCGCCGGCTGGCATTGAGCGCGAACAGGCCGGCGCCGATGATGAGGGCGGCGCCGATGACGGTGGTCGACCGCGGCACCTCGGCAAAGAACAGGAATCCCCACAGCGGCGACCAGATGATCCCAGTGTATTCGAAGGTGGCGACGCTGTTGGCGGGCGCCAGCCGGTAAGCCTGCGACAACAGGATCATGCCGGCCGAGGCGACGAAGCCGCAGGCCGCCATCTTCAGGAAATCGATCGGCGTCGGCCAGATCCATGGCCTGACCAGAAATTCGAGGCTCGGATGCGTGGCGTGAGCTATTCCTGCCAGCCAGAACAGCCCTGCGACCGCTGCAGCACCCAGGAGGTAGACGCCGTTTTGGTAGAACGCCATAACCGTGGACGATTCGGTGTCGCCGATCTTGCGAGCCATCAACTGCGAAAAGCCGTAGAGCACTGCCGAGGCCAGCGACAGCAGCGCCGCCCAGTCGAACAGTCCGGCACCGGGCCGCAGCATCACCAGCACGCCCAGCATCCCGACCATGACGGTGACCAGCGTCTGCCATGCCACTCGTTCGCCGAGATAAGGGCCGGCAAGCGCCATGATGAACAGCGGTGCCATGAAATAGAGCGCCACCGCGTCGGCAAGCGGCAGGGCGGCAATCGCCAGATAGTAGACCGTGTAGGAAGTGAACAGGATGAAGGCGCGCATCGTCAGCATGCGAAACCGCTTCGAAAAGATCGCGCTGAGCCCGACATCGGCATGAACGAGCACGAGAAGAATGGGCAAGGCGACGATCGAGCGGATCGCCATCACCTCGGTCACCGGATAAGTGCCCGACACGGCCTTGATCAGCGGATCCTGGAGCGAGAACACCAGAACGCCGAGGCAAAGGCTTGCCATGCCGAGAACGATCCGATTCTGCATGTCGTTCGACGGCTCCTTGCTGTGCGGCCCGAGAACCAGCCTGCGTAATTTTTGGTCTATGCATGTCGTTGTCCCAAAACCGCCGCGCACTTTTGGGCGACATGCATCAAAAAGAACCCGCCACCGTTTCGGGCAGCGGGTACGAGTGAGGACTCTATATTGGTCCGCGGCCGATTTCGCAGCCGCATATCCAATGGGTGAGATGACTATCATCCGCCGTTTGACATGTTGCAAACGAATTGGAATGATGCCAGCAATCAGATTTTCTTATGGCGGAATGCATGAAACCGACACTCGACAGCGATCTGCTGCGCACCTTCGTCGCGGTTGCCGATACCGGCAATTTCACCAAGGCAGCAGAGCAGGCCGGCCGGACTCAGTCGGCGGTTTCGATGCAGATGAAGAAGCTCGAAGATGTGGTCGGCGACAGCCTGTTTGAGCGCGGCTCGCGCGGCGTGGCGTTGACGCGCCGCGGCGGCGAACTCATCGTCAACGCCCGTCGCATCGTGTCGCTGCTCGACGAGACGGCGGCATCGATGGTCGCCGCGCCGCTTGGCGGGCCGGTGCGCATCGGCATTCCGGAAGAATATGGGCACGCCATCCTGTCGCGCGCGCTCGGCGCCTTTGCCAAGCGCCATCCTCAGGTCGAAGTCACCGTCCGCTATGCGCATTCCGGCGCGCAGATCGCGGCGCTCGCCGCCGGTGAGCTCGATCTGGCGGTGGTGTTCGAATGGCAGGATCTCTTCGGCGGCGAGGTGCTGATGCATGACCCGACCGTATGGGTGACCTCGGAACTGCACCACATGCATGAGGAGCGGCCGGTGCCGATTGCGCTCTACAACCGTGCCGGCTGGTGCAAGGATTTCGCGATAAAGTCGCTGGAGCAGCGCGGTCTCGCCTATCGTGTCGCCTATACCAGCGACACCAATGGCGGCCTACGGCTCGCCGTCACCTCCGGGCTGGCGATTGCGCCGATCTCGCGCAGCAACATCCCGGCAGGCTGCCGCGAACTTACGGCCAACGATGGGTTCGGCGACATCGATTCCTCGAACGTGGTGCTGCGGCGCAATCCGAACGCCTCCGGCGAGGCCATCGACGGGATGGAAGAGGCGATCCGCGAGGCGTTCACCAATCGTTAAATGATCGGATGGGATCAGGAAGGGCAGCCGCTATGCGACGTCTTCGTAGAAGGTCAGCCGATTGCCGAACGGGTCGCCGACAGTGAGCTCCCTTGTCTGCCACGGTGTCTCTTCCAGTCCCGGCCTGGCAAAACGGTACTTCTTCGCAATCAGTTCGCGGTGCAGCGCCGCGATGTCGCCCGCTTCAACGCGGATGTGAGCGCCCGGCGCGCCGTCGCCGTGATGTTCGCTCAGATGCAGCACGCAGCCATCGCGCGAAATTCCCATGTAGAGGGGAGCGTTGTCGTCGAAGCGGTGCTCGAACTGAACTTCGAAACCGAGGAAGCCGACATAGAATTCATGCGCCTTGGCGATATCGAAGATGCGCAGGATCGGGGTGACGGCGCCGAGTTTCGCCATGGCGATCTCAATGTTTGATGTTTGAGGCGATAGGAGAGCTTTACTTCAGCTCCAGCAGCCGCTCAAGATAGCTGCGCTCGATGTCGGGGCTGAGCGCGTTGCCGAGCCGCTTGCGGATCGCTTCGAGGATCTGGCGGGCGCGCTGCACGTCGATCTCGTCCGGCACCTTCACCGAATCGCCGAAATCGGGACCTTCGGTGGCGCGCGGCCGGCCAAGCGGATCGCGGTCGGCGTTCTGCTGGCGGCCGCCCCGCTCGCCTTCGCCCTCGTCGCCCTGCATCGCCTGCAATTGCTTCATCATGTCCTTGGCGCCCTTGCGCAACGCTTCCAGCGCGCGGCCCTGGTGACCGACGGCCTGGTCGCCATCGCTGTCGCCGAGCGCCTGTTCGGCACTGCCCATGGATTTACCGGCGTCGCCAAATCCCTCATTGGGCTCGAGGCCCATGCCTTCGAGGCCTTTCCTCAGCTGGTCGAGGTCGCCCTGCAGCTTGCCCTGGCCTTCCTGCAACTGCTTCAGCGCGTCGGCGAATTCCTCCGGCGTCATCGGCTTCGGCCGGCCGAGCGGATCGCGGTCTTGACCTGGGCCGGGCTCGCCCTGTTCGCCCATTTGGCCCTGCTCACCGTTCTCGCCGAGCTGCTCGTCGCGGTTCTGCCCGCGCTGTTGCTGGCCGCGCTGCATCTGGTCCATGCGGAAGGTTTCGTTCATCATCTCCTGCTGGCGCCGCATGATCTCGCCGAGCTTGTCCATCTGCTGGCGCATCTCGCTGTTCTGCTGGCCGCCCTGCTGCTGACGTCCGGCCTGCAGATTGTTCATCATGTCCTGCAGCTGCGAAAGCAATTGCTGCGCGCTGTCGCGATCGCCTGATTTCGCCAGGTTTTCGATCTGGTCCATCATGCGTTCGATGTCGCTCTGGCGCAGTTCCTGGCCGTTCTGCTGCATCTGCGGCGCGTTCGGATTCTGTTGCGCGCGCTGGGCGAATTCCTGCAGGAACTGGTTCATCGCCTCGCGCAGTTCCTTCATCGCCTTGTCGATTTCCTCGTCGCTGGCGCCATTCTTGATCGCGTCCTGCAGCGCCTGCTGCGCCTGGCGCAACCGCCTCTCGGCCTCGGAAAGGTTGCCTTCCTCGATGCCGAGCGCGATCTCCCAGAGGTAGGCCACCTCATTGCGCAACTGGTCGTCGCTGTCGGCGATCTTCAACCGAGTGCGGGCGCTCATGATGGCGAGGTAGTGCGCCATGTTGTCGAACGTGTCTTCGGGCCTGAGCGTGATGGCGTCCATCAGGTCGAGCACGCGGCTCTTGGCGTTGGCGTCGAGCGCCAGAACGCGGCGCTGCTCGATCACGGCTCTCGCCAGCGGATTGGAGAAGGGCCGCTCCGGCATTACCAGCGTCTTGGTTTCGCTGGTTGCCGTATGTCCGGCATCGTCGGTGGCGACAAGCGTGAGCTTGATGTTGCCGCCGGCCCAGACATGCTCGGTCAGATCCTTCGTGGTCTTGGCGGCATTCCCCTTGGCGCCGCGGCGCGGCAGCGACAGCGGCATTTCAGGCGGGCCGTAGAGCGGATGCGCATTCGGCGCCGGCGGGTCGGCCAATACGAAATCCGCCTTGGCGGAGGCTGCGCCATAGTCGTCGTCGATCTGGTAGTTGAGCTCGAACGAGCCATTGGCGGCGCGTTTCGGCTCGCCGACGAAGCGGATCTGCGGCGGCTTGTCCGGGACCACCGCGAAGGTCCAGTTGCCGAGTTCGTCATAGCCCGAGTTGAGCGTCAGCGTGCCGTTGGCCGTCAGCTTTCCGGTGAACTGGCGCACCGTGGAAGGCGTTGCCGCCGCCGGCTTGGCCGCGTCGGCCTGTTGCGCGGTCGGCTCGATGGTTCGGGCGTTGCCGTCGGCATCGGCATAGCTCAGCGTTTCCTCGCCCGAACCGCCGGTGACGCGCAGCGACACATCGCTGCCTTCCGGAACGGTGAAAATGGACGCAGCCTGACTGCTATTGTTGCCAAGGGCTGGGTTGCCAAGGGCTGGGTTGGCGAGGGCTGGGGCCGTGAGGAAGACCGGCGGCCTGCCGGTGTAGGCCGGCGGCGTCACCCAGGCGTCGATACGCGGCGGGACGGTGTCGCGCGCCGCCTGAGCGCTGAACCCGTCTGCTATGCGGCCGCCCGACGGTCCGAAGGAGAAGGCAAAGGCGGCGACCAACAAAAGCGCCGCCACGGCGCGCAGCCCCCACGGGTCGCGCTCCGGCACCCGGGTGCGTGGCAGGTCGCCACCGAGGTCGCCGAGTTTCTCGGCCATGCGTTTCTGGTGTTCGCGCCACAGCGCTTGCGAAAAAATGCTTTCCCTGCCGCTCGGCCGGTCGGTCTGCACCAGCACCGGGCTGTGCAGCAATTGGTTGGCCGCTTCGATGCGCCGGTCGATCTCGGCGCTGGACGGCAACCGGAAGAAACGCAGGGGATAGAGCGCGGCAAGGGTGGCAACGCCGAACACAGCCAGGAGGCCGATGCGCGCCATATCGGGCAGCAGAAGGAAGAGGCCGAGCCACGAGACGCTGAGGAACAAGCTGGCGATGATGACCAGCGGAAGCAGCAACGGCCAGCCACGTTCGACCGTCATCGAGACCCGCGTCGCCAGCCGGCTCAGCGCAAGGCGCCCGGCCAAGCCGCGATCGCTTGTAGAGGTGGGTCGTTGCGTCATCGGCCCTTCCTGATTCGGGCGGGATAACCCGAACCTCACAAATCTATCGCACCGGCCCGAAAATCGGATGCGAAAGGACTCAAAGTCTTAGATGCTCGTCGCTCCAAACATATCAAGAAACACGGCGAAGGCGAGGCAGTTCCCTAAAACGTGAACGGGACTGCTCCTATTATCCTTAGAATTTAGCCGGATTGGCGTTTGCTCCGCAGACCAGCACGGCGACACGCTCGCCCGCGGCCGGCGCGTAGCGGCCGGACAGGACCGCCGCAAAGGCCGCGGCGCCGCCCGGCTCGGAGATGATTCGCACCCGATCCCAAAGCGCCGCCTGCGCGGCGACGATCTCGTCGTCGCTGACCAGTATGGAACGCTCGACAAAGGCTTCGGCGATTGGAAACATCATGTCGCCGACGCGCTTCGGCGCCAGCGAATCGGCGGCGATGCCCTCAGTCGGCGCATCGACGGGCCGGCCGGCCTCGAAGGCGCGATAGAGCGTCGGCGCGCCTTCGGGCTCGACGGCGATGATCCTGATGCGGCCGCCGAACCAGGCGGCGATGCCGCCGATCAGGCCGCCGCCACCGACGGCGACCAGCAGCGTGTCGAGCTCAGGCAGGTCGGCCTCGATCTCGAGACCAAGCGTGCCTTGCCCGACCAGCGTTTCCTCCTGGTTGAAGGCATGGATCTGCAGCGCGCCGGATTTTACGGCGAAGTCTTCACTGGCAGCCAGCGCCTCGGCATAGCGCGCGCCGCCGACGACCAGCTCGGCGCCGTAGCCGCGGATGCGTTCCAGCTTGGCCGGCGGGCTCACTTCGGGAACGAAGATGGTCGCCTTGTGACCGAGCCGCATGGCGGCATAAGCGACAGCGGCGCCATGGTTGCCGCCCGAAGCGGCAACGACGCCAGCCTTGGGAACCGGCCGCTCGAGAAGATTGGTGAACGCGCCGCGCGCCTTGAACGAGCCGGAATGCTGCAGGCATTCGAGCTTCAGGTCGAGGCTCAGAGGCGGTCGGCCGAAATCGGCCATGTCGACGCGCAGCACCGGCGTGTGGCGCACGAAAGGCCGGATGCGCGGTTCCATCGCGGCGATGCGTTCGCGTGTAATCCTATTGCCGTTCAGCATGACCTGCTCCCAAGGGTTGACATCACTTAGTAACTTAGCAAAATGCCTAAATGCAAGAGGTTGATGTCTTCAAGGCGATCGCCAACGAGCGCAGGCTGCAAATCCTCGACTGGCTAAAGGATCCGCGCGCGCATTTTCCCCGCCAGGCGGATGGCGATCTGGTCGAGGACGGCGTCTGCGCGCTGCTGATCGCGGAAAAGCTGGGGATCACCCAGGCGACGCTCAGCGAACATATGCGGGTGCTGACCCAGGCGGGCCTTCTCAGCAGCAAACGCATCAAGCAGTGGACATTCTATCGCCGCGACGAGGACAGGATCGCGCAGACCAGGGCGCTGGTTCAGAACCGGCTGTAGCGTCGCTACAGCCTTTATTCCAGCCAATCGGGCACGGAATCCAGCCCGATCAGCTCGTCATAGGTCTGGCGCGGGCGCACGACGTGGAAACGGTCGCCGTCGACCAGCACTTCGGGCACCAGCGGCCTGGTATTGTAGGTGCCGGCCTGCACCGCGCCATAGGCGCCGGCGGTGGCGATGGCGATCAGGTCGCCGGCCTTCAGCCGGGGCAGGTCGCGGTCGAGGCCGAGATAATCGCCGGTCTCGCAGACCGGGCCGACGATGTCGACCGTCATGCGCGGCGCCGCGGCCGGCTGCTGCACCACCGGCTTGATGTCATGGAAGGCGTCGTAAAGCGTCGGCCGGATGAGGTCGTTCATGGCGGCATCGACAACCAGGAAGTTCTTGGCGTCGCCCTCCTTCACGAAGATCACTTGCGAGACCAGGATGCCGGCATTGCCTGATATCAGCCGGCCCGGCTCGAACATCACCTTCAATCCGAGCCTGGCGACGTGCTTCTTGACGATCTGGGCATAAGCGTCCGGCAGGGGCGGCGGGCTGTTGTCTACGCGGTAGGGAATACCGAGGCCGCCGCCGAGATCGATATGCTCGATGGCATGCCCGTCGGCGCGCAGTACGCCGACCAGCTCCACCAGCAGCGCGAAGGCGTCGTCGAAGGGCTGCAGCTCGGTGATCTGGCTGCCTATATGGGTGTCGATGCCGGTGACCTTGATACCCGGCAGTTCGGCTGCGCGGGCATAGACCTGGCGCGCCTTCTGCCAGGGGATGCCGAACTTGTTCTCAGCCTTGCCGGTCGAGATCTTCTTGTGGGTCTTGGCATCGACATCCGGGTTGATGCGCAGCGAGATCGAGGCCACCTTGCCCAATGCCGTGGCACGGGCCGACAGCAGTTCCAGTTCCGGCTCGGATTCGACGTTGAAACACAGAATGCCGGCCGAGAGTGCAAAATCCATTTCGCGCGCGGTCTTGCCGACCCCCGAAAACAGGATCTTGTTGGCCGGAATGCCGGCGGCCAGCGCGCGGCGCAGTTCGCCTTCCGAGACCACGTCGGCGCCGGCACCGAGCTTGGCCAGGATCTTCAGCACCGCCTGGTTGGAATTCGCCTTCATGGCGTAGCAGACCAGCGCGTCGAGCTCGGCAAAGGCCTGCGCAAACACGCGGAAATGCCTGGTCAGCGTCGCCGTCGAATAGCAATAGAACGGCGTGCCGACGCTTGCAGCGATATCCGGTATCGCCACGTCCTCGGCATGCAGCACGCCGTCGCGGTAGTCGAAATGGTTCACAAGAGTTATTCCGGAAGTTGGAGCACGATGAGATCGGCCGATCTCATCGGCTCTAGATCAGCGGGTCGAGAATGAACTTCTTGTCCTCGACCGGTTTTTCCGGCTCCGGCGGCACGGGCTGCTTGGCCTTCTGTGCGTCCTTGCGTGCCTGTACGGCCGCCTCATAGGGCGTATCGAGCCCGGACTTCCTGCCGCAGGCCGTAACAGCCACCACCGCCGCCAGCAGCGTCAGCGTCACCAAAATCCTGCTTGCGGTCATCGATCCATCCGTCCGAAACTTTTGCGTGCTGCCGCTTTTAGCCGAGTTTTCAGCGCATTGCACCCTGGCTCAAGCTTTGGCGATGCGCTTTTTCCAGTAGCGTATCTGCTTCCTCACTTCCGACGGCGCGGTGCCGCCGAAGCTCGTGCGGCTCTTCACCGAATTCTGCACGGCAAGCACCGAAAACACGTCCGCCGTAATGCCGGGGTGAATGGACTGCAAGTCTTCCAGCGGCAGCCTGTCGAGCCCGATCTTCTTCTCTTCGGCCAGCGCCACGGCGCGGCCGGTGACATGGTGCGCCTCGCGGAACGGCAGGCCGAGCGTGCGCACCAGCCAGTCGGCGAGATCGGTTGCGGTCGAATAGCCTGACCCGGCGGCCTTCTTCATGGCGGCGGCGTTCACCGTCATGTCGCGCACCATGCCGGTCATCGCCGCCAGCATCAGGTCGAGCGTCTCGGCGGCGTCGAACACGGATTCCTTGTCCTCCTGCATGTCCTTGCCATAGGTCAGCGGCATGCCCTTCATGACAGTCAGCAGGCCGACCAGATGCCCGGTAACCCGGCCGGTCTTGCCGCGCACCAGCTCGGCGGCATCGGGGTTCTTCTTCTGCGGCATGATCGAGGAGCCGGTGGAGAAACTATCCGACAGCCTGACGAAACCGAATTGCGGCGTCGACCAGATGATGATCTCTTCAGCCAGCCGCGACAGATGCATCGCGCAGATCGCCGCCAGCCCCAAAAACTCCAGCGCGAAATCGCGGTCCGAAACGCTGTCCAGCGAGTTGCGCATCGGCTCGCGGAAGCCGAGCGCCTTGGCCGTTTGGTGCCTGTCGATCGGAAAGCTGGTGCCGGCAAGGGCGGCAGCACCGAGCGGGCTTTCGTCCATCCGCTCGATGGCGTCGCGGACACGCGACAGGTCGCGCGAAAACATCTCGACATAGGCCATGCAATGGTGGCCGAAGGTCACCGGCTGCGCCGCCTGCATATGGGTGAAGCCAGGCATCACCGTTGCCGCATGCTCCTCAGCCCGTTCCAGGAACGCCGCGATCAGGCCCTTCAGCGCCTCGGCGACGCGAAAGCACTCGTCCTTGACCCAGAGCCTGAGGTCGACCGCCACCTGGTCGTTGCGTGAACGGGCAGTGTGCAGGCGGCCGGCAGCCGCACCGATCAGCTCGGCAAGGCGAGCCTCGACATTCATGTGGATGTCTTCCAGCCTGGTCGAGAACTCGAACTTTCCCGCCTCGATCTCTGCCAGGATCGTGTTCAGTCCGTGAGCGATTTTTTCTTGATCGGCCGCCGAAATAATGCCCGTTTGCGCCAGCATCTCGCTATGGGCGATCGAGCCTCTGATATCCTGCGCATAGAGTTTGCGGTCGAACGAGATCGACGCGTTGATCGCTTCCATAATCGCGGCCGGACCCGAGGCAAAACGTCCGCCCCACATCTGGTTGCTGGCCTTCTTGTCGCTCATCGCTATAACCCGTGCTCCGGAGCAGTTTTAGAAAATGGCAGACGGCAATAAATTCTTCCCGGCCCCGCGCCTCATCCTCGCCGCTTTGGTGGCGGGCGTGCTGGCCGGCGCGGTCGCGGTATATGTCAGCGAGAGCGGTTCTGGCAACAACGCGCCCGCTCAAGTTGCTATTGGCGACAGCAAGGACGACGTCGCCTGCACTGCCAAGGCCGATCGTGCCAAGACGGTCGCGGCTGCTGCTACCGGCCAAGTTGCAGCACTTTTGCCGGCCGATCCGCCGCAATCGCTGAAAAGCCTCGCCTTCAATGATCCTGGCGGCAAGCCGATGACGCTCGCCGACCATGCCGGCAAGACGGTGCTGCTCAATCTATGGGCGACATGGTGCGCGCCCTGCCGCGCCGAAATGCCGGCGCTCGATGCGCTGCAGCAAGAAATGGGCAGCGATGCCTTTGAGGTCGTTGCGGTCAACGTCGATGCCGGTGACGACGCCAAGCCGAAGAAGTTCCTCGAGGAAACCGGCGTCAAGGCGCTCGGCCACTACCGCGATTCGACGATGGCGCTGTTCAACGATCTCAAGACGCGCGGCCTGGCGCTCGGCCTGCCGGTAACCATGCTGATCGACGGCGAAGGCTGTCTGATCGCCCATATGAACGGCCCGGCCGAATGGTCGAGCCCCGACGCCAAGCGGCTGGTCGAGACGGCGCTCGGCAAGTCGGACTAGGCGCCCCTGGGCGCACGGCAATCGCAACCGATTTCGGTCTGCAACGGATTTCGGTCTGGCTACGGTCGACCTCGTCGAAGAACTGGGCGCTGGCCGGTGGTCTATGTGGATCTCGATGGGGGTCGTTCTGCGCGGTGACATCGACAGGCGCGCCAATCTCGTCGCGGCATTTTCCGAAAAACCCGACCGATGCTCGCCTCGCCTGACCTCGGAACCCGACTGAGGCAAGGCGTGGATGCCACGCCAGAGAGCGCTAACAGAGGACGACCGCGAACGCCTGGCGGGGTCACCGCTCACTACCTTTTGTCCAGCAGGACTCGACCAAACCAAGTCGTTCAGAGCGTCAAACGCTTCGGGTCGTAAGCTGCCTTTCACCCGTATCCCGGGCACTCGGGCGAGATAAGATTGGGTTGTCTCATTGCCGAGCCTCATCATAGGCGCGCCGGCAGTTCGCAATGCTGGGCCAATTGTTCCTGATCCATGAAGTGAACCCCTCAAGGGCAGGCAGCATGCCTGCGCCCATTTCGGTCAGCTCATACTCGACGCGCGGTGGCACCTCCGGGAAGTAGTGGCGTACCAAGAGCCCGTCACGCTCCAGATTCCGGAGGGTGAGTGTCAGCATCCGCTGAGTGATCCCGTCGATGCCGTTCTTGAGGGTCGAAAAACGGAGCCGGTGCCCGGGCACCACTGCAAGGTGCGACATGACGAGAATAGTCCATTTGTCACCAAGCCGGGCGAGAACGTCGTTGGGAGCGCACGGTCTGAAACGAGGGCCTTGCTCGGTTTCAACGTAGGGCCGCCCATGTATCAATCTGTCCAACGTATCATCCTTGTGCCTGAGGTTGAAAGATGTGCCGTCTTCCGGGTCATTTTGCGTAGGTATATATGAGTAACCCTTGTTCAAGCACGAGGGTAATTTCATGTCTGATAGCAAACTGCGGATTCTGGTATTTGGTGCAACCGGTCAGCAGGGCGGGTCGGTCGCTTCTGCACTTCTCAAGGCAGGCTGGCAGGTTCGCGCATTCGTTCGAGATCCTGCCTCCTCGAAGTCGGTGGCCCTTCGCGATGCCGGCGTTGAACTCATGCAGGGGGCTTTCGCCGACGTTGAATCGGTCCGGCGGGCGATGAATGGCGTCAACGGCATCTTCAGCGTCCAACCGAGTTCGGGCCAGGGACCTACGCTTGGACTGACTGATGAGGAGGAGGAGCGCTACGGTATCGCCATCGCTGACCTTGCAGTCGAAAGCGGCGTCAAGCACCTTGTCTACACCTCGACCGGAGCAGTCGGAGCTGGGCCGACTGGCATGGGGCACTTCGACAGCAAGGCCCGCATCGAGGACCATATTCGCACCCTGCCGATTACCGCAAGCATCGTTCGACCGGCGGCTTTCATGGAGATGTTGGTGATGCCGGGCTTTGGACTGGACGAGGGTCGCTTCAACTTCTTCGCCAGGCCGGATCAGCAGATGCAACTTTTGGCGGTGGAAGACATCGGCAAGTTCGTCGCTGCGATCTTCGCGGATCCGGTCCGATTTGGTGGCAAGACGCTCGAAATCGCGAGCGATACCGTCACGGGTCGAGATTTGGAAGCCCTGTTCACCGAGGCGGCCGGCCGCCCAATAGCCTATAGTCGTTTTTCCGACGAAGTCCTGACAGCCAATCCCTTCCTCAGGAAATTAACCGAGCTGCTGGACGAGGGACGCCTTGCGGGAAAAGCAGATATTGACGCTTTGCGGGAACTCAATCCCGATCTGCAATCCTTCCGCTCCTGGCTCGCAGGAAGCGGACGCAAGGCTTTCATAGAGGCACTAGGGAAGGCCGGAGCGTGGGACTACGGCCACGCGTGACGATCTGAACGGCGCTTGACCAGTTCGCCGCGCCGCGAACAGCTTAGGCAAACACATGCGCCTTGCCGGAAACAGTCAGTCGGACGATCTCGCCAACGGCAGGCGTGTCCATGCCTGGCTTGCGCAGGATCAACGGGGTGTTGCCGATTGCGGCGGCGTCCGGCGGATCGGGGCTGTTCAAGAGCCGCACCGCGATGGTGCACATCGAGCCGGCGAATTCGGACTCGGTCACCTCGCCGAACAGCATGTCCGGCGTGCCCGACATGCCTTCGCGCGACGTTCGTTTCAACAGCACCTGTTCCGGCCGCAGCATGATGCGGACGATGTCGCGCTGTTCGGTAGTGTCTACGGCGATGCGTCCGAGCGGCGAGCTGGCGAAGCCGCCTGATATCTTTGCCGGCAGGATGATGGCGTCGCCGAGGAATTCGGCGATCATCCTGTCCTTCGGCTTGAGATAGAGTTCGCGCGGCGTGCCGACCTGCGAGAACTTGCCATCGCGCATCACCGCGACCTGGTTGGCGAAGGACAGAGCCTCGGCCTGGTCGTGCGTGACCAGGATCGTGGTGATGCCGGCGGCTTCCAGAAGCTCGGCCACCGCCTTGCGCATCGAGGCGCGCAGGCCTGTGTCGAGCGCCGAGAACGGCTCGTCGAGCAGCATCAGCCGCGGCTTCATGGCCATGGCGCGGGCCAGCGCCACACGCTGCTGCTGGCCGCCGGAGAGCTCGTGCGGCCGCCGTTTCAGGATCGCCTTGTCGAGCCCGACGATATAGGCGAGCTCGACGATGCGCTCGGTGCGCTTGTCCTCGTGGCGTCCCATGCCGAAACCGATATTGGCGGCGATGCTCAGATGCGGGAACAGCGCGCCGTCCTGCGCCACCACGCCGATGCCGCGCCGATATGCCGGCACGGCGGCGCCGCCATTGGCCAGCACCTCGCCGTCGAGCACGATGCGGCCCTGGTCCGGCGGCTCGAAGCCGGCGATCAGCCGCAGCAAGGTTGTTTTGCCGCAGCCGGATGGCCCGACGATCGCGGTGCGGCTGCCACTGGCCACGCTGAGATCGACGCCGGCCAGTGCGGCCACGGGGCCGTAGTGCTTGTGCACATCGGTGAGTTCGAGGAAGCTCATCGTCCGGCCATCCGCTTCGACTGGACATAGAGCAGCCAGGTCAGAGGCAGCGATATCGCCACCATGATGAGGGCGTAAGGTGCCGCCGATGCGTAGTCGATCTCACCGCTGTGGGCCCAGAACGCCATCGCCAGCGTGCGGGTGCCGTTGGGCGCCAGCATCTGCGTGGCGGTCAATTCGTTCATGATGCCGAGCGCCACCAGCGCCATGCCAGCCGCGGCACCCGGCGCCGACAGGCGGATCGTCGTCGACCACAGCGCCTTGAGCGGTGATCGACCGAGGCTGGCGGCGGCGCGTTCGAGTTCGACCGGCGCCTGCGCGATCGACGCCCTGAGGCTGATCAGCGCGCGCGGCAGGAACATCAGCGCATAGGCAATCAGGATCGTGAACAAGGTCTGGTAAAGCGGCAGGGCGATGCGCACGGTGATGGTGACCAGCGCCAGCGCCACGACGACGCCGGGCAGCGAGCCGACGATGTAATTGCAGCCCTCCAGAAGGCGCTGCAGCGGCCCCGGCGCGCGGATCGAAATCCAGGCCATCGGCATGGCGGCGATCGTGGCGAGCAGGGCTCCGGCGAGTGCCAGGAACAGCGTCTGGCCAAGCGCCAGGCCGATCTCGTCGAGGCGCCAGACATCGGCACCGCCGGCCATAAGCCAGCGGCCGATGGTCACGAACGGCACGCCCAGCGCCAGCAGCGCGGTGACGACCGGCAGAGCCAGGCACAGGACCGTGGCGCGACCGAGCCTTGTGCGCTGCTGCTGGCGCGCGGCGCCCGAGCCGACGCGGGCGTAGCGCTCCTCGCCGCGCACCAGCACTTCGATGCCGAGCAGCACGAAGCAGCATGTCACCAGCACCGCAGCCAGCATGTTGGCGGCGGGGCCGTTGAAGGTCGACTGGAACTGGTCGACGATCGCGGTGGTGAAGGTGTCGAAGCGGATGAACACGTAGAGGCCGTATTCAGCCAGGAGATGCAGGCCGACCAGCAGCGAGCCGCCGCAGATGGCAAGCCTGAGCTGTGGCAGCACCACCCGCCTGAACACGCGCCACGGCCCGAGGCCGACGGCCGCCGCGGCATCTTCGAGAGCAGGATCGAGGCGACGCAAAGCTGCCGCCACCGGCAGATAGAGGAACGGGAAATAGGCGACGACAGAAACCAGAACGCCGGCCCACAGGCCATGCAGTCCCGGCACCAGGGTGATCCAGGCATAGGAGTGCACGAAGGCGGGGATGGCGAGCGGCGCCACCGACAACCAGGCCCACAGGCGGGCACCGGGAAGATCACTGCGTTCGGTCAGCCAAGCCAGCGCCACCGACAGCACGATGCAGATCGGCACGGCCAGCGCCACCAAAAGCAGGGTGTTGACCAGGAGTTCGCCGACGCGTGGCCGGAAGACCAGTGCCGATACGGTTTCCCAGCCAGTCTGCACGGCAATCCAGATGATGAAGGCGAGCGGCAGCAGAGAGAAAAATGAGACCAGGATGGCGGCGAGCGAAATCCAGGATATGGGCCGCCGCCGCGTCCATTGCCCAGCCACCGTGCCGGTCGGCAAGCCTGAACGTGCAAGATCGGCCGCAGACTGCATCAGCTCAGGTGCCACGCCGTTGCCGCCCGGTGGCGGAAACGATCGAAGGGCCGCAAAACGCGGCTAAAAACGCAGTCTGTCGTCATGGACGAATGCCATCTCGAAAAACAGAGCGCTCCTGCGGAAAGCGAATTCCCCGCAGGAGCGCAGTCGGTTGCCCTTTTAGGACGAACGCCGACTAAAGCAAGCCGGCTGCCGTCATCAGATCGGTCACCTTCTTGGAGTTCAGCGTCGTCGCATCGACCTTCGGCGCCTGCAGTTCGGCCAGCGGCACCAGCGCCGGATTTGACTCCGCGCCCTTGCCGACCGCGTATTCGAAGGAGTTGCCGGTCTTGAGCACCTCCTGGCCACCCTTGCCGGTCACCCATTTCAGGAAGGCCTGGGCTTCCTTCGGGTGCTTGCTGGAGGCCAGCACGCCACCGCCGGAAACCGAGACGAACGCGCCCGGATCCTGGTTCTTGAAATAGTGGAGGCCGACGTTCTTGCTGTTCTCGCCGGTCTTGGCCTGGTCGCCGTAGTAGTAATAGTGATAGATCACGCCGCCTTCGATCTCGCCGGCATTGACCGCCTTCATCACCGTGCTGTTGCCTTTATAGGCGGTGAAGTTCTCCTTCATCGCCTTCAGCCAGTCGGCCGTTGCGGCCTCACCCTTGAGCTGCAAAAGCGCGCTGACGATCGCCTGGAAATCGGCGCCGGAGGGCGACGCGGCCCAGCGTCCCTTCCAGCTCGGATCGGCGAGATCGAGCAGCGACTTGGGCAACTGCTCGGCTGTCAGCTTGGTCTTGTTGTAGGCAAAGACGGTGCTGCGCGCGGCGATGCCCACCCATTTGCCGCTGGCCGGCTGATACTCTTGCGGAACCTGCGCCTGCGTGTCGGCGTCGACCGGCGCGAACAGGCCGGCGGACTCGACCAGCACCATGGCGGGCGAGTTTTCGGTCAGGAACACGTCGGCCGGCGAGGCAGCGCCTTCGGCGACGATCTGGTTGGAGAAATCGCTGTCGCCGCCGTGGCGGACGGTGACCTTGATGCCGGTTTCCTTAGTGAAGCCTTCCACCCAGGCATCGGTCAGGCTCTCGTGCTGGGCATTGTAGACGACGATGCCGCCGTCCTGGGCCATCGCCGGGCCGGCGATCAGGCTGATTGCAAGTGCTGTGGCACCGGCAAGGGCGGAAAGAGCATATTTCATGGGCGTCATCCCTCTCAATCGTGATGGTCGTTGATTTAGCACGGCTGCACCTATCAATTCCTGATCGGTATAGTCAACATTGATGAGCTGCGTAATCGGGCGGTCGGAGGTGAAACCTTCGTGATATTCCCTAGTTTGGCTTGGACATTATTTCGCCGGCCACGTAACAGATCGGCGCGGAGGCGCGAATATCGGGGAGTGGACTCTTGTGACCGGCAAGGACGAGGCCGAGCTTTCCCGGCTGATGCGGGCCGCGATCGCGGGGGACGAAAGGGCTTACGCCGACTTTCTGCGCCGGACGGCCGCTCTGGTTCGAGGGTTTATCAGACGCAAGATCGTTCAGGGCGGGATCGATCCCGAGGACGTCGTGCAGGAAACATTGCTGGCCATTCATGTGAAACGGCATACCTGGCGCCAGGATCTGGCTGTGCTGCCCTGGGTCTACGCCATAGCGCGCTTCAAGCTGATCGACGCCTTCAGGCGGCGCGGCCGGCGCATCGAGATCGAGATCGACGACATCGCCGAAACCTTCGCCGAGCCAGAGACCGAGACGGTCAGCGAGCGCGACATCAATCGCGCCCTGGACGGGCTGCCGCCGGCGCAGCGTTCCGTGGTCTCGTCGGTGTCGGTCGAAGGCCGTTCCATCGGCGAGACGGCAGCGAAGTTCGGCATCAGCGAGACGGCGGTGCGCGTGTCGCTGCATCGCGGGCTTGCCGCCATCGCCAAACGGTTCGGGGCCAAACAGTTCGGGCGGGCCAAACAGTTCAGGCGGGAATGACATGAGGACCGACGATCTCATCAAGGCGCTCGACGCCGATGCCCGCAGCACCGCGATGCCGCTCGGCTCGGCCTGGTGGCTGGCCGCCGGTGCGGCTACCGTGATCGCGGCGGTGGTTTTCTGGCTGACGATCGGCCCGCGCACCGACATCGCGACCGCCATGCATACGATGCGCTTCCTCGCCAAGTTCGTCTTCACCACGGCTCTGGCCGTCAGCGCCTTCGCCTTGATCCGCGCCCTGTCCACCCCAGGTGCATCGACAAGCAGGGCGGCGGCTTGGATGATTGCGGCACCGCTGCTGGTGGTCGTTGCGGTGGTTCTGGAACTTCTCTCCGTGCCTGCGGCCGACTGGGGCACGCGGCTGGTCGGCCGCAACATGGTTATCTGCCTGGCCTCCATCCCGCTGATCGGCATCGGTCCGCTTGTCGTCTTCATCGCGGTGCTGCGCTATGGCGCGCCGACGCGGCCGGTGCTTGCAGGAACGGTGGCGGGCCTGCTCGCCGGTGGGCTGGCGGCAACCTTCTATGCCGCACATTGCTTTGACGATTCGCCGCTTTTCGTCGCCACCTGGTACACGATCGCGATTGCCATTGTCGCCGGACTCGGCGCGCTCGGCGGGCGGCTTTTCGTGCGCTGGTAGCGCGCACGGTAGGCGCATCGGCCCGAAAATCGGATTTTGGTAAGCACGATGGCTGGATATCTGGATACCGGGATACACGGATCCAGAGCTGGAGCCTGCTTTGCGCGTCCGAGTGGACGCACGCCGCTTCAGCGCGTCGGAACGGGATGCTCGCCGCGATAATCGTAAAAGCCGCGCCCGGTCTTGCGGCCGAGCCAGCCGGCCTCGACATATTTCACCAGCAGCGGGCAGGGGCGGTATTTCGAATCCGACAGGCCGTCATGCAGCACCTGCATGATCGACAGGCAGGTGTCGAGGCCGATGAAATCGGCAAGCTGCAGCGGTCCCATCGGATGGTTGGCGCCGAGCCTCATGGCGGTGTCGATCGCGTCGACCGAGCCGACCCCCTCATATAGCGTATAGATCGCCTCGTTGATCATCGGCAGCAGGATGCGATTGACGATGAAGGCCGGGAAATCCTCCGAGACGGTGATCGTCTTGTCGAGATGGTTCACATAGGCCTTCGCCGCTTCGAAGGTCTGGTCCTCGGTGGCGATGCCGCGCACCAGTTCGACCAGCTTCATCAGTGGAACCGGATTCATGAAATGGATGCCGATAAAACGTTCCGGCCTGTCGGTCTGCGCGGCAAGGCGTGTGATCGAGATCGATGAGGTGTTCGTCGCCAGGATGGCTTCGGGATTGAGCTGCGGGCAGAGCTGGGCATAGATCTTGCGCTTGACCGTCTCGTCCTCGGTCGCTGCTTCGATCACCAGATCGGCACCCGCAAGATCGGCCATGGTGGGCGCTGCCGAGATGCGCGCCATTGCGTCGTTGCGCAGCTTTTCCTCGAGTTTGCCGGAGCCGACCTGGCGGGCCATGTTGCCGCTGATCGTGGCGATGCCCTTTTCGATGCGGTCGGGTGAGATGTCGTAGACCAGCACCTTGTAGCCGGCAAGCGCGGACACATGGGCGATGCCGCCGCCCATCTGGCCCGCACCGATGATGCCGATCGTCTCGATCTTGCTCATTACACCGATCCCGTCAAAAGGCCTTTGCGGCCTGCTTTTTGTGCGGTGCAAACTAAAAGGGCGGGGCGACTTCGTCTACCCCACCCTTCACAATTTAATACGCTTTGGCAGAATGCGTCAAAGCGCCTTTTGCAGTTCCGGCAGAATAACGAAAAGGTCGCCGACGAGGCCGTAGTCGGCAACCTGGAAGATCGGCGCTTCCTCGTCCTTGTTGATGGCGACGATGACCTTCGAATCCTTCATGCCGGCGAGGTGCTGGATGGCGCCGGAGATGCCGACGGCGATGTAAAGATCGGGGGCGACCACCTTGCCGGTCTGGCCGACCTGCCAGTCATTCGGCGCGTAGCCGGCATCGACGGCGGCGCGAGAAGCACCGACGGCGGCGCCGAGCTTGTCGGCGACCGGCAGGATGACTTCCTGGAATTTCTCCGAGGAGCCCAGCGCGCGACCGCCCGAGATGATGATCTTGGCCGAAGTCAGCTCCGGACGGTCTGTCTCGGAAAGCCTGTTCTCGACAAAGCTCGACAGCGCGGGATTGGCTGCTGCCTGAACCGTCTCGACCGGGGCGGAACCACCTTCGGGTGCTGCCTGGAAGGAGGCGGTGCGCACGGTTATGACCTTCTTGGCGTCGCTCGACTGCACCGTCTGGATGGCGTTACCGGCATAGATCGGCCGCTTGAATGTGTCTGATGACACGACTTCGATGATCTCGGATACCTGCGCGACATCGAGCAGGGCTGCCACGCGCGGCGCCACGTTCTTGCCCGACGAGGTTGCCGGCGCGATGATCGTGTCATAGGCGCTGGCTATACCGACGACGAGTGCGGCCAGCGGCTCGGCGAGACGCTCGGTGAGCTCGTCGGCTTCGGCGAGCAGTACCTTGCTCACGCCCTTGAGCTTGGCGGCGGCGTCCGCTGCCGGCTTGGCGCCCTTGCCGGCAACCAGCACATGCACGTCCGAGCCGATCTGCAGTGCCGCCGACAGCGCCTTGGCGGTCTGGTCGGAAAGCGTCGCATTGTCGTGTTCGGCAATCAGAAGAATAGCCATTGATGGTTTCCTGACTTTCGTCTTCGAGGCACCTGAAAATCCGGTCAGGCCGAGTCGAAAACGGTTGGGTTTCGAGAACCGGAGCGGAGCGTACTTCAGTACGTGAGCACCGGAAGCGGAGAAACCGGCCGTTTGCAGGCCGGCCTCATCGGATTTCCTTACAGAACGCCGGCTTCGTTTTTTAGCTTATCGACCAGTTCGGCGACGCTCTTGACCTTGACACCCGCCTTGCGGCCGCTCGGCTCCTCGGTCTTGATGACCTTGAGGCGCGGCTTGACGTCGGCGCCGTAGTCGGCGGGGCTCTTCTCGTCGAGCGGCTTCTTCTTGGCTTTCATGATGTTGGGCAGCGAGGCATAGCGCGGCTGGTTGAGGCGAAGATCCGCGGTGACGATCGCCGGCATCTTCAGCTCCACCGTCTGCAGGCCGCCATCGACCTCGCGCGTCACCTTGGCTTTGTCGCCATCGATAACGACCTTGGAAGCAAAAGTGCCCTGCGCCCAGCCCAGAAGTGCGGCCAGCATCTGACCGGTCTGGTTGGAATCGTCGTCGATCGCTTGCTTGCCGAGAATGACGAGACCGGGCTTTTCCGCCTCGACCACGCCCTTGAGCACCTTGGCAACACCCAGCGGCTCGGTCTGTTCGTCGGTCTTGACCAGGATGGCGTGGTCGGCGCCCATGGCGAGTGCGGTACGCAAGGTTTCCTGCGCCTGCTGCGGGCCGATCGAGACAACGATGATCTCCTCGGCTTTGCCGGCCTCCTTCAGCCGGATCGCCTCTTCGACCGCGATCTCGTCGAACGGGTTCATCGCCATCTTGACGTTGGCGAGTTCCACCGCCGAACCGTCAGCTTTCACACGAACCTTCACATTCGCATCCACAACCCGCTTCACGGGCACAAGGATCTTCATTTGCCTGTCACCTCTTTCACGATAGCAACCTCTTCCAAGATAAATTGAGCGCGCTATAGCAGCGCACGCCCCTTCAGAGTTGTCGAAAGCCGACATTCCGGACGGAATTCTGATCTCCGACCGCCTAGTGTGGGAAAGCTTCCGTAGTTGCGGCGACCCCGCACGTCAATATCCGGGCAGCGCCCAAATCGTCCGCGGCGCACTCAAATCGGTTCAGTCCGGATTGGAGGCGCTTCCCCGTCCCCAGCGCGGCGCCGGCTGCGCAGGCTGCGGGTCGTTTGGCGCCGGGTCTGCGGCAACAGGCACCTCGCCGGCGACCACCAATGCCTCTTCATCGGCGCGGGCAAGTAGTGGTACGGCGCGGTTGCGCAAGATGAGCACCAGCACGGCACCGGCGATGATACCGCCGACATGGCAGGCCCAGGACACTTGATCCTCGCCACCTGCGGCGAACATCACGATCTGGAACAGGATCCACAGGATGAGCGGAATGAAGGCCGGGATGCGCAGCGGGATGCGGGCGAAGGCCAGAACCCATACTTTCACGCGGGGATAGAGGATCAAATAGGCGGCGACCACGCCGGCAATGGCGCCCGAGGCGCCGATCAGCGGAACCTGCGAATCCCACGCAATCAGGCCCTGGAAAAAGGCGCCGGCGATGGCGCACAGCAGGTAGAAGACGAGGAAGCGGACGTGGCCAAGCGCGTCCTCGACATTGTCGCCGAACACCCAGAGGAACAGCATGTTGCCGCCGAGATGGAAAATATCGGCATGCAGGAACGAATAGGTGACGTAGCTCAGGCTCTCTGGGATGACGACAAACTGCGGCGCCAGTTCGACGCTGTCGTGAACGACGGACGGAATGTAGCCGAGTCCCAGCACCGCGGCGTTCGCGAAATTCTCGCCGGCAAGCGCGGTGACAAGGTAGATGAGCGTGTTGAGCGCGATCAGACCGATCGTGACATATTGCAGCCTGATGTGGCGCAGCTTGTTGGTGTCGTAGAGCGGGATAAACATCGGACCCCTCCCGCCTCGGCGGATTCAGCGGTTCTTGCCGGGAACCCATAGCACGTCGGCGTTTCCATTGTCATTGACCGCGCGTGCGGCGACGAACAGAAAGTCCGATACGCGATTGACGTATCTTATCGCCTCGCGGTTGACAGGCTCGCCTGGGTCCTGGGTCAAGGCCACCATGATGCGCTCGGCCCGTCGTGCCACGGTGCGGGCGAGGTGAAGGGCAGCCGCCGCCGGCGTGCCGCCATTGAGCACGAAGGATTTGAGCGGCTGCAGGTCCTTGTTGAGCAGGTCGATGTCTTTTTCGACCCGCTCGGTTTGCGAGGCAATGATGCGCAGCGGTTCGTAGTCGAGCGGCTTGCCGTCGTCCGGCACCGCCAGATCGGCGCCGAGATCGAAAAGATCGTTCTGGATGCGGCCGAGCATCGCGTCGATCACCGGATGTGTGACCGCGGTGTGGATGCGGGCCATGCCGATGCAGGCATTGGCTTCGTCGATCGTGCCATAAGCGTCGATGCGCAGATCGGATTTCAGCCGACGTTCGCCGGTGCCGAGGCCGGTGGTGCCGTCGTCGCCGGTGCGGGTGTAGATCTTGTTGAGCTTGACCACGCTCTGCCTCCCGAATCGCAGGTCGCCTTTATTTGCGGGTGAACCAGACGGCCAGCATGATCAGCACCAATGCCACGAACTGCAGCAGCACGCGCGTCTGCATCAACTTGTTGGAGGTCATGCCGGAGCCGCCGCGCATCATGTTGATGAGGCCGCGGATCAGCACGATCACCACGGCGGCCATGACCAGGACAGCGAGGACGTTGAAGACGGTTGCCATAGTGTGTTTCCAGTCGATTGCGTTCAGGCGCGTTTGGCAAGCAGGCGGTAGAGCATCGCTGCCGGCAGGATGCGTTTGAGGATCACGCCGATCCTGGCCGGCACCGTTACCACATAATGCGGTCGCAGGCGCCGCGACAGAAGCGCATGGCGCAAGGCCGCATGAACGACCTCCGGTCCCGGCTTCAGCCGCGACGTGCTGCCGCCGGCCCGCAGCCGTTCGAGCTGCGCGTCGTAGGCGAGGCGGTGCACGGAATTCTCATGGTCGATATTCCTAAGGAACCACACAAGGCCGTTGCTGGCGATCTTCGATGTTACCGGCCCCGGCTCGATCAGCGAAACATGGATGCCGCTGCCCTCGAGTTCCTGACGCATGCACAGCATCAGCCCTTCGATCGCGTGCTTGGAGGCCGAATAGGCGCCGCGAAAGCGAACCGGCGCCAAGCCGAGGATCGAGGAGCAGTGGACGAGACGACCGCCACCCTGGCGGCGCATAACCGGCACGACACGACGGGTGAGGTCATGCCAGCCGAAGACATTAGCCTCGAATTGCTCCCTGAGTGCTGCGACCGGCAGGTCCTCTACGGCGCCGGGCTGTGCATAGGCGCCGTTGTTGAATAGGGCATCGAGCCGTCCACCCGTGCGCTCCAGCACCGATGCCACCAGCGTCTCGATCGATTCCGCCTCGCGGTAGTCCAGATAGAAGGCTTCGATGCCATCGGCTTCGAGGGCCGCTATATCCGCAGGCTGGCGCGCCGTCGCGAACACCCGCCAGCCTTCCGCCTTCAGCGCCCGGGCGCAATAGGCGCCTATCCCGGAAGAGGCACCGGTTACGATGATGGTGCGCAACTCTTCTCCGGGAGGAGCCGCGGTTTGACCTAGGCTTGCCATTTGCTGCAATCCCTTCCCATATTCGCGGCGTCGAGACAATCGAAGGGAACGCGGTTCTTGTTGCGGAAGATCGTAGCCCTCAAACGCGTGCTCTATGATGCGCTCGGCCATTTCAACGCGGACGATGGCTGGGCAATGGCCAGTCACCTGGCGATCACGGCGCTGATGGCGCTTTTCCCCTTTCTGATTTTCGCCACGACGCTGGCCAGCTTCTTCGGTGCACAGGCTTTTGCCGACACCGCCGTGCATATCGTCTTCGATACCTGGCCCGAGCAGATCGCCAAGCCGATCGCGCGCGAAGTGCTCAATGTGCTTACCGTGCGGCGCACCGACCTGTTGACTTATGGCGTGCTGCTCGCCGCCTTCTTTGCCTCGAACGGCATCGAGGCGCTGCGCACCTCGCTCAACCGCGCCTACCGCGTCTCCGAAACGCGCGGCATCATCTACCGCCGGGTGCAGAGCATCGTCTTCGTGCTGATTGCCACGGCGGGTTTTCTGATGATCAGCGTGCTTCTGGTCTTCGCGCCCTTACTGGCGCGGCTGGCGGAGGCCAATTTCGAATGGATAAAGCCCTATATGGGAACGATCACTCTGTGGCGTTACACCATTGCCTCCGCCGTCATCGTCGGTGGGCTGTTCGCGGTGCATTACTGGCTGCCGGCGGGCAAGCGCCGCTTCGTCTCGATCATACCGGGCATTATCTTCACGCTGATTGCCTGGCTCATTGGGTCGACCATTTTCGCCGCCTATCTCGACCGTTTCTCGTCCTATGTGACGACCTATGCCGGCCTTGCTTCGATCATGGTCGCGGTCGTCTTCCTCTATATGGTGTCGGCGATCTTCATCCTCGGCGGTGAGCTCAATGCCGCGATCAGCCGCTATCTGGAGGCACGCGCCCGAGTGGCCGGCTGAGCGGTTGCCAGCCCGACGCCGAGCGTCGCGATCGCCATGCCGACGATCTGGACCAGGCTCAACTGCTCGCCGAACAATACCCAGGCGATGACCGCGGTAACGGCCGGAACCAGATAGAACAGCGAAGCGACTTTTGACATCTCGCCGTCGCGGATCATCACCATCAACAGGAAGATGGCGCCGATCGACAGCACCAGCACCAGCCACGCCATGGCAAAGATCAGCTCGCCGTTGACGATGACCGTTCGCGTCTCGAAGGCGAGCGAGGCCAAGACCATGACCGAGGCACCGCCGACATATTGCCATTTGGTGGCCGCGACGAGATCGCCGCCGGAGGCGAAGCGCTTCTGCCAGATCGTGCCGGCGCTCATGCCGAGCACCGAGACAAGCGAGGCGGCAAGCGTCTCAGTCGTCACGCCGCCGTCGAGCGTTCCGAGCTTCGGCCAAAGCACGATGACCACGCCGGCAAGTCCGACAGCGAGTCCCGCCCAATGGCGCGGCAGGATGGCCTCGCCGAGAAACCTGCCGGCGAGTACTGCCGTGATCAGCGGCTGCAGCCCGACGATCAGGGCCGAAAGCCCGGCCGGCATGCCCCTGTGAATGGCCCAGAACACGCCGCCGAGATAGACGCCATGCATCAGGATGCCGGCGCCCGTGGCGTGCAGCGCCTCGGCGCGGGTGGCTCTTCTCGAGCCGAGAACGATCATCAGAACGGCCAGCAGGATCGCCGCCAGAACGAAGCGTGCGGCGAGAAAGGTGAAGGGTTCCGCCCATGGCATGGCGTATCGCGCACCGATAAAGCCGGTCGCCCACAGGACGACGAAGGAGGCGGGGATGAACCGCTTGATGCTGTGCATTTTCCGGAGGCTGCCGTGTGGTCGGTGAGGGTTGACTGTCGCGATTGCTGTAAAGTGGTTCAACCTGGCAAGCAAAACCAAACGGTTGATCCATACGTCACGCGAATTGAATGCGTGGCGGATCGGCATGTCGCTTCGTGGGTCAGAGCTCGACCAATTTTCTGACATCGGCCGGTGATGCGCCTGCTTCGCGCAACGCTGCGAGGCCGGTATCCCCGAAACTCTTCGACAGCTTTCGTCCGTCCGGCCCGAGGATAAGACAATGATGGAAGTAGCTTGGTTGCGGCAGGCCGAGGATCTCCTGGAGCAGGCGCTGCACGCCGGTGGCGGAATAGAGGTCCTGGCCGCGCACCACATGGCTGATGCCTTGCAGCGCGTCGTCGACGACGACGGCGAGATGATAGCTGGTCGGGATTTCACGGCGCGCCACGATCACGTCGCCCCAGTCCTGCGGCCGGGCGTCTACCGTATGTGTTGCGGAAAGCCTCTCATCCGAAAATTCCAGCCATGGCAGGTTCTTGCCGACGCGTGCCATCGCAGCGCCGACATCCAGCCGCCAGGCGAAGGGCGCATTCTCCGCAATCCGGCGCCTGCGTTCCCTGGTCGGCAACGCCTTGTCGACGGCGGGATAGAGCGGCACGCCGTCCGGATCGCGCGGCCAGTCGCGCCCGCGCCTTTCGCTGTCGGCAATGAAGGCTCTGATATCACCACGGCTCATGAAGGCCGGGTAGACGAGCTCTTCTTTGATCAGCCGATCGAGCGCCGCCCGATAGTCCGCGAAATGCTCGGACTGACGGCGCACCGGTTCTTCCCAGCCAAGCCCGAGCCATTTCAGATCGCGAAAAATGGCGGCCTCGAATTCCGGCGTGCAGCGCGTCGTGTCGATGTCCTCGATGCGCAGCAACAGGCGCCCGCCCGTTGCCCTCGCCAATTTCTGATTGAGCAGCGCCGAATAGGCGTGGCCGAGATGCAGTTCGCCATTCGGACTCGGCGCGAAGCGGAATGTCAGCAGTGTCATCTCTCAGGTGGCAATCGGATTGTCAGGCGCTTTCGCCAATTGCTACTTTGCGCTGGCTAGAGCAATTCTAGGAAAAGTGCGTAGCGGTTTTCCGTTCGGAATTGCGTAAAAACAAATACTTAGAGCGGGTCAGCGATTCTATCAAAAGCTGAACCGCTCTAGCAATTGCCATTTTGCGCTGGGAACAAGCAAGCATGCAACGCATCGCCACCCTCGACGACATCTCGCAAGGGCTGGACGCGCTTTGTCTGCTCGACCCACGCCTCGAAAGGGTGCGCGGTGTGGCCGGCGAGGTGCCGCTGCGGCTCTCCGAGCCAGGGTTCAGAAGCCTTGCCTCGATCATCGTCTCGCAGCAGGTTTCCCGCGCCAGCGCCGACGCGATCTTCGGACGGCTGACAAAACTCGTCGATCCCTTGACGCCGCAAGCCATTCTTGGCGCCGACGAAGCCATCTTTCGCGAGGCCGGTCTGTCGCGGCCGAAGCAGCGCGGCCTGATTGCGGTCGCCCAGGCGGTGGTCGACGGCCTCGATCTCGATCATCTCTGCCTGCTCGACGCCGCTGAGGCCATCACGGCGATGACCGCGGTGCCGGGCATCGGTCCTTGGACGGCGGAAGTCTATCTTTTGTTCGCCGCCGGCCACCCCGATGTCTTCCCGGCACGCGATGTAGCCTTGCAGAGCGCGGTCGGCCACGCGCTCGGCATCGACCCGCGCCCGCCCGAGAAAAAGCTGATCCAACTGGCCGAATCATGGAGCCCATGGCGAGGGGTCGCATCGCGGCTTTTTTGGGCCTATTATCGCGAATTGAAGGGCAGGGATGCTGCACCCCCTGCCTAAATCCGCAAAAATCCATGAAAATCACGCATTTTTGGCGCTTCGTTTGATCGACAAGCCGCTTCACATCCCTGTCATGTCGGGCTTACAGTATCCGCGCCGACCGGTTGTAGAGCCAAGGAGGTCAATGACGTGACGGTTGCCGTGTCTCCGGATGGGCTTCCAGCGCTGGTGCTGAACGCGGATTACCGTCCGCTCAGCTATTACCCTCTGTCGCTCTGGTCGTGGCAGGACGCGATCAAGGCGGTGTTCCTCGAGCGAGTGAATATAGTCGCCGAATATGAGCACGCGGTGTCGTCGCCGACCTTCTCGATGAAGCTGCCGAGCGTCGTCAGCCTGAAAGCCTATGTGAAGCCATCGCGGCATCCGGCCTTCACCCGCTTCAACGTCTTCCTGCGCGACCGTTTCCAGTGCCAATATTGCGGCACGCCGGAGGATCTGACCTTCGACCATGTCATTCCCCGTCATCGCGGAGGCGCGACGACGTGGGAGAATGTCGTTGCTGCCTGCTCGCCCTGCAATCTGCGGAAGGGCGGCATGATGCCGGCGCACGCCAAGATGTGGCCGCTGCAGAAGCCCTTTCAGCCGACGGTGCATGATCTGCACAACAATGGCCGCCTATTCCCGCCCAACCACCTGCATGAAAGCTGGATGGATTATCTGTACTGGGATGTCGAACTGGAACCTTGAGATCGTCCGATAATTCGGGAGGCTGGCCGTCTGAAGCGATTGTCTGCGCTTCCGATGCTCACGGACCCAAATGTCCGCTGCGCTTCGGTTCTCGACAATCACTCCATACGACTCAGCCTGCCGAATTCTTGGATGATCTCGCGCCGCGCTAGATTAATCTCGGGCGAGTGCGCCGCGGAAGGCTATGATTGCCAGGACAAGACTGGCGATGGCGTTCCAGCCGGCCAGCGACAGGCCGAGAATACGCAGCGCCGCCTTGTCGCAGGAGGGCGGCACGAATTTATCGAGCGCGTCGAGCACGCCCTTGCCGCCAGTGTCCACCGGTCCTGCCGCCGCCGCACAATCGGTAGGCCCTGGCCACCATGCCCATTCGACGCCGGAGTGATAGACGCCGAGATAGACGCCGTAAACCATCAGCAGGCCGCCGATGGCCAGCAGGCTACGGGTCACCCACGCGGGGGCGTGGAGCGCCGACGCAAGCGCCGCCAGCAGCATCAGTGGCACGCCGATATAGTAGGGGGTGCGTTGCTCCAGGCAGAGCTTGCACGGGATGTAGCCGCCCAGATACTGGAAGGTCAGCGCCGAGCCGACGGTGGCGGCCATTGCGATGGCCAGAAACAACGCCGTCCGCATGCGCCGGCGTCCAGTGTCGGCATTCACGATTGCTGTCATCGATCTACCGGCCATTCTCGCTCAAAAGGCGTATTTGACAACGATATACAGCGAAATCAGGGCGGCGGCAGCGGCGCCCGCAATCAGGCCAAGGCGCTTTTCGATGAACTCGCGGATCGGTTCGCCATAGCGGCGCAGCAGCCAGGCGAGAAAAAGAAAACGGGCGCCGCGCGCCACGACCGCCAGCACGATGAACAGCAGGAGATTGACGCCGATGACGCCGGACAGGATCGTCACCACCTTGATCGGCGGCAGGTGGGCGAGGCCGGAGGTGATCAGCATCAGGATGATGAAGCCGATGCCCGACGAGACGCGCAGCGCCTCGAAGTCGTCATACTTGCCGTAGAATTCGAGGACCGGCTTGGCCACCGCGTCATAGGCATAGTGGCCGATATACCAGCCGGCGATACCGCCCAGAACGGATGCCAGCGTGGCGATCAGCGCGTAGCGATAGGCGCGATCCGGCCGCGACAGCGCCATTGGCAGGTACAGTACGTCGGCCGGCACCAGGAACACGGAGCTTTCGACGAAAGCGATGAAGGCCAGCCACCATTCGGCGGATTTCTTTGCCGCCAGCGACAAGGTCCAGTCGTAAAGTCCGCGAAGCATCGGCACCCCTAATGTATGTCGCCCAAACAGCGCAGCGGCTCTGGGAAAAGGACATGCACAAACAAAGACCAAAAGCGCGCCACATGAATCTCTCCAGACGCGACGCGCTTTTACGCGCCGCTTGTCTAGAAAGAATTTTCGCGCCGCACAATGGCCGCAGCTTCACGAAATCGAAAGGCTGTGGTCGAGCGAAGGCCTTATGCCGGGAATTGGCCAGTTGACGAACAGGCCTCCAACCGTATAGTCCGCGCCCATCCAGGCCGCCCGGCCTGAGCCCCTATGGCGGAATTGGTAGACGCGCTCGACTCAAAATCGAGTTCCGCAAGGAGTGCTGGTTCGATCCCGGCTAGGGGCACCACCACCCTGTTTTCAGGCACTGATTTTACTCGGTTTTTCGGCTGTTTTTGCCCCACGTTCTTCAACCGCCTGTTCCGGTGGGACAATTTCGTCCATTTTTTGTTCCGCCGTGAAGAGCAGTTTGTGGGCGGCGCGGCCGGCGATCAGCTTGCGCCTGGCCTTCTTGGTGTAGTGAGTTGACTGTGTCTTGGTGACCCAGCCATGGGGAGGACGAGCGGTGAAATTACCGAAAGAGATCGCGCTGTTTCCAATCCAGATGCGAAAGAACGGATCATGGCTGCCAATCCACTCTCTTCGGTCCGGTCGCTCGGATGCTCATCGGCAAAATAGGCGGCACGTGGCCGAGCCAGGCTTCCGAGCTTGCCGCTGAGCCCGCTCGAGGTCGGTTTCTTGCATCCAAAACGGGGCATTCACGGACGCATCAACGTCATTGTCATCCGCCTTCCGGAACCAAGAAAAACTATCGTTTGAATCAATTGAAGCTGACATTGTTTTTCGATCGGTCGAATCCTTATTCTTGATCGTCGGACGGCTGTCGATCATGGGGCAGCCTTCCCGGGAGGTCAGGATGAGGCATGATTTCGAGACGCACCGCCGTCAGGCGATGAGCATTTTCCGCGCCTGGGGCATGCCTGCGGAGAAGGCGGAGAGGTCGGCGGACGTGCTGGCCTGGGCCGATCTCCATGGCCTCGAAAGCCACGGCATCGCGCTGTTGGTCGAATACAACGAACGACGGCAGACGCGGCCGATCAACTTCCAGTCGAAGCCCGCAATCGTGCAGGAGACGGCGGTCAGCGCCCTGCTCGACGGGGACGGCGGCCTCGGCCACGATCCCGCCATACGGGCGATGGAAATCGCGATCGCCAAGGCAAGGGCAGCCGGCGTCGGCGTGGTGTCGGTCCGCAATTCCGGTCATTTTGGCGCGCTGGGCTACTTCACCACCAAGGCCACCGATCACGATCTGATTGGCATCGCCGCCACCAGCGTATTCGGCATTCGGGTTCCGCCGACCGGCGGCGCGGCGGCGCGCTTCGGCACCGACCCGTGGTCCTTCGCCGCCCCCGCCGAGCCCGGCCGCCCCTTCGTGCTCGACATGGCCACGACGACCGTGGCGTCCGGCAAGGTCCGGAACAAGATCGTCGAAGGCCAACTCATGCCGTCTGGCTGGGGCATGGACGGGAATGGGGTGCCGACGCTCGACCCTAAAGCGGTGATGGAGGGAGGCTTCCTGTCGCCGCTGGGCGGCGCGGCGGAGAGCGCCGGCTACAAGGGTTACGGGCTGGCTGTGATGGTCAATATCCTCGCCTCGTGCCTGTCCGGCTCCACACTGATCACCGATCCCAACCATTCGAAACAGCCATGGGGCCTCGATGTCGGTCACTTCTTCATGGCCATCAACCCCGCCTTGTTCCGTCCGATTGCAGACTTCCGCGCCGACGTTGCCCGCTTCTGCGACGATCTGCGCGCAACCCCCCCCGTGGACCCGCTAAAACCTGTCCAGGTGGCCGGCGACCCCGAGCGCAAGGTCCGCGCCGAGCGTGAGAAGACAGGCATTCCCATCGGGCCCGGCCTGCATCGCCGTCTCCATCGGATAGCTCAGGAATCCGGTGCTGACTGGGTGCTTGCGCCTGCTGCTGTCGACAGTTTACAGTTGACTGGCGACAAAGAAACGAGGGCGAAGACGTGACATTTGCAGCGAGACCGATCGAACGATCCGAAAGCCTGAGCGCTCGCGTCTACAGCGAAATAGAACGGATGATCCTCACGGGGGACATACTGCCCGGCAGCAGGATCAACGAGGCGGTGCTTGCCGGGCAAATGGCCGTGAGCCGAGCGCCGGTGCGCGAGGCGACGCGGGCACTTGTCGAGGCGGGCCTTCTCATCTCTATTCCGGCGCGCGGCGTCTTCGTCCGCGAAATGTCCCACCGCGAGATTGCCGAAAACTACGACGTGCGCTCGTTGCTCACCGGGCTGATGTGCGCGCGGGCAGCGGAACGGCGTACCGAAGCCGAAGCGGCAAAGCTCAAGCGCCTGATAGCCGACATGGATGCGGCGATCGTCGCCGGCAGGATCGTGCGCTACTACGAGATCAACCTAGCGTTCCACGAACTGATCGGCCGTATCGCCGATCATTCCTGTGCGCGCCGCGTCTACAACGACCTGATCCGGGAAACTCATGTCCTGCGGCGCTCGCTGTCATCGCCGGAGCAGACCAATCTGGAGCATCGCAGCATCGCCGACGCGATTGAGCGCGGCGACGTCGAGCTCGCTCGGCAGCGTGGGCTCGATCACGTCCTCAACGGCAAGGCGCGCTGGAAGGCATCCATCGAAAATGCGGCGGCCGCCGTGGCCGCCATATGACCCATTTGTCCAAAGGAGATCTCACTTGAAAATTGCAAACATCACCGCCAGCCTGCATCGCCACGAGATCGATTTGCCTGGCATTGGCGAATCCATCGAATCTCGCATGTTTGTCTTTGTCGAGGTCGAGACTGACACGGGCCTCAAGGGGCTCGGCTGCACCGGCCAGTTCCTGCCCTGGTCGACCATGCCCTGCATCGAGGATCATATCTTTCCGTTGATCAAGGGCATGGATGTCTTCCACACCGAGGCTATCCATTCCAAAATATGGAAGCAGCTCAACAACCGCGCCTATACCGGTGTCATTTCCAACGCTCTCTCGGCGATCGACATCGCGCTGTGGGACCTCCAGGGCAAGATTGTCGGCAAGTCGGTCTCGGAGCTGCTGGGCGGCTATTCCCGCGAGGCCTATACATATGCGACGTTTGGCTACCCGTTCTTCGACGAGCAGCAGATCGCCGACTACGCCAAGAAGTTTCTAGCCGACGGGCACACCATGCTGAAGATGGTCGTCGGCGGCGAACCGACGCGTACCTGGAAGGACGACGTGCGTCGCGTCTATGCCGCACGCGAGGCAATCGGCCCCGACGTCGACCTCATGATTGACGCCAACTGCTACTTCAACCCGCATGACGCCTTCATGCTGGCGAAGGCCGTGGAAGACGCGAACCTGAAATGGTTCGAGGAACCGATCGAGCAGAACGACGCGCGTGCGCTTGCCGACCTGCGCAGCCGCGTCAAGGTTCCAATCGCCGCCGGCCAGATGGAAGGCAACCGCTGGCGCTTCCGCGAGCTCGTCGTCCACCACGCGGTGGACGTGCTGCAGCCGAACGTCCTCTACAATGGCGGCTACACCGAGGCGCTCAAAGTGGCGCACCTCGCCCAGGCCTTCAATCTGCCGATGGCCAATGGCGGCGGCTGGCCGATCTTCAACATGCACATTCTGGCGGGCGTGATGAATGGCGGCCCGGTCGAATTCCATTACGGCATGTGGATGACCGGAAAACATTTCTTCAACGGCACGCCCGACCCCGTGAACGGCAAGATGACAATCCCGGACGCGCCGGGCCTTGGCTTCACGCCGAATTACGAAGCGCTGAAGGATGCCCGGGTCAAGGATCCCAAAGGCAGCCAGTTCACCGGTCGTGATGCGCACGGCTACCTGCTGCGTGAAACCATCGAAAAGAAGAACGCCTGACAATCGCAGCCCCGGGACCCCCAAAAATGGTTGGATCGGTTCCGGTGCTGTTCCAAGTTCTAACTGGGAGGAAATGACTATGACCTACGGACTCTCGAACTTCGTCAACCATGGCCGCGTCGTCGGCCTCGGTTTGCTCACAGCTGCGGCCATCGCGGTCAGCGCCGCGGCAGCGGAGTATCCGGACAAGGACATCAAAATGATAATCCCGTTCGGCGCCGGCGGCGGCAGCGATACGCTCGCTCGCACCATCGCCGGCGTGATCGAGGAGATGAAGCTAATCCCTGTGAAGATCCTGCCTGAGAACCGTACAGGCGGCTCGGGCGCGGTCGGCTACAGTGCAGTCGCCAAGGAAAAGGGTGACCCCTATCATCTGGCGACCGTCAGCGTCAGCTTTTTCACAACGCCACTGCTGGGTGGCTCGCCGGTGAGCTACAAGGACTTCACTCCACTCGCTGCGATCGCGCAGTCGCCATACATCATGGTTGTTCCTACCTCCAGCGAATACCAGAAGCTTGACGACCTGAAGAAGACGCCGCGCTTCACCACCGGTACGACGGGCGTCGTCTCCGATGCGGCACTGCTGGCCAAGATGACGTCCAACGCGCTCGGCATCCAGATTGACTCCGTGCCGTTCGACGGTGAGGGCGAGGTGATGGCGGCGCTGCTTGGCGGACATGTAAACGTCGGCTTTCTCAACCCATCTGAGGCGATGGCGCAGATGAAGGCCGGCAAACTGCGGCCACTTGCGATCACATCGGCCGAGCGTTCGCCGGCCTTCCCCGACATCCCGACCTTCAAGGAACTCGGCTACGGCGACATTTTGCACACCCAGCTTCGCGGACTGGTGATGCCCGCGGACGTTCCGCCGGAAGTCGTGACCTACTGGGAGGGCGTCCTGCAAAAGGTTGCGACCAGCGAGCAGTGGAAGAAGCAGTATATCGACCGCTTCCACGACATCCCGGACTATGTCGACGCGGAAGGCTTCAAGCAAGTGCTCGAGCGCACCAACGCGCGTTACGAGACGATGATGAAGGAACTCGGCATCATCAAATAGTCACGTTGCTCCGGAGCCACCCGACGGGGTGGCTCTCATCCGTCGCGAGGAGGAAAGCGATGAGCGTTCAACGGCTCGACCTATTGGTCGCCGCACTGCTGACAATCTTCGGTCTCTGGCTGATCTACACGGGCATCGGTTATGGCCTGATGCAGGGCACCACGCCCGGGGCCGGTCTGTTCCCCATCATCATCGGTTCGTCGATCGCTCTGCTCAGCGCAATAAATCTATACCGAGCGCTTGGCGGGGTTGAGAAGCTTGGCCCGGGCATATCGGGCCGCGAGGCGGCAAAAGCCGGGGTCGTGATCGCGGCGCTGCTCATCGCCGTCTGGCTGACCCCGTATCTCGGCATGATGATCGCCACCATGCTGGCCATGGCGGCGATCGGCCTGGCCCTGCGGACCGAACCGGGGCCGGTTTTCTTTGTAAAGCTTGCGGCGGTGTCGGTGATCACGCCGATCATCCTTCTGCTGCTGTTCGAAAATCTCCTGGGCGTGCCGATCCCCAGGGGACTGCTCGGCTTCTAATCGGCCAGCCAAGAGAGGTACCGCTATGGAAACGCTTGCGCTGTTGTGGGACGGAATTCTCGCCGCCACCGATCCGGCAATCTTCGCCTGCACCATACTGGGCGCTGTGGTCGGCTTGCTGATCGGTGCGCTCCCTGGCCTCGGACCGACCGCCGGCGTTGCGATCATGCTGCCGGTGGCGGCAGGCTTCGGTGGCGTCGCGGCAATCGCGTGCCTCGGTGGTGTCTACTATGGCTCGATGTTCGGCGGCGCCATCACGTCGATCCTGCTCGGCATTCCCGGCGACGCGCCTTCCGTGATGACGGTCATCGATGGCTATCCGATGGCCCAGAAAGGCGAGGCCGGGCGGGCGCTGGGGACGAGCGTTTTCGCCTCCTTCGTCGGCGGTCTTCTCGGCATAGCCGGGCTGGTGGCTCTTTCAGTTCCGGTGTCGCACTATGCACTCGCCTTTGGCCCGACCGAGATGACGGCGATGATGTGTTTTGCGCTTTCGCTGCTCAGCGTGTTGGGCGGGCGCAACGCCTTCAAGGGTTTCGTCGCGTTGGCGCTGGGCTTGTGGCTGGGCATGGTGGGACTCGATCCCATTTCCGCCTTACCGCGCTATACCGGCGGGTCGATGAACCTGTTCGATGGGCTCGACTTCTCCATCGTCGCTGTCGGTCTGTTCGGGCTTACCGCGATCTTCACCTCCCTGGAGGCGAATGTGGACAAGCCGGTTGCGAAATACACTTTCGCCTCGCTGTTGCCGAGGCTGAGCGATGCCGTTCAGACACGCTGGCAACTGCTGCAAGGGTCGGTGCTCGGCTTCTTCGTGGGCGTCCTCCCCGGCGTCGGCGCCTCGGCAGCGACCATGCTCTCTTACGCACTCGCCAAGCGCCTGTCGCCGACGCCCGAAAAATATGGCACCGGCATCGTCGAAGGCGTGGCAGCGCCGGAGGCGGCCAACAATTCAGCGTCCTACGGCGCGATGATTCCGCTGTTCACGCTTGGCATCCCGGGCTCGGCGACCACGGCGGTGATGATGGGCGGGTTGATCATGATCGGCCTGCAGCCGGGCCCGCTGCTGTTCACCGAGAATCCGCAGTTTGTCTGGTCGGTGTTTGGCTCTTTCGCCATCGGCAATCTTGCACTTGTGTTCTTGACGCTGTTGCTGACTCCGCTGCTGGCGGCGGCGCTTTTCGTTCCGACGGCCTATCTCTATCCAGTCGTCATTGCGATCGTCGTCTACGGTGTCTTCGCCATCGACAATTCGACGTTCAACGTGATGCTGACCATCGTGGCAGGCGGTGCCGGGATCGTCCTTGCCAGGCTCGATTACCCAGCCGTGCCGCTGATCCTCGGCCTGGTGCTGGGGCCGCTGCTGGAGCGCAACATCCGCCGCACGCTGATCCAATCGCAGGGCGACTTGCTCGTCTTCATCGAGCGGCCCATTGCGCTGGGGCTGTTCATCGCCACGGTTCTCGTGCTCTTGATCCCACTCTTCCTCAAGCTGACCGGGCGCAAGAAGATCGCCGCGGACGAGGCTGAGGTCTGACAGGACTGCGGTATATGACATTTCAATATTGCATTGTTGGCGGCGGTATTGTCGGGCTTGCCACCGCGTCCGATATTCTGGCCCGCGATCCGGCGGCTCGCATCCTGGTCATCGAAAAGGAGGCCGGTTTCGGCGAGCACCAGACTGGCCACAACAGCGGTGTCATCCATGCCGGCATCTACTACGCCCCCGGCTCGCTGAAGGCGAAGCTCTGCCGCGAGGGAGCCGAGGCCACGAAGGCTTTCGCGCGCGCCAAAAAGATTCCGTTCGAGGTGTGCGGGAAGCTGCTTGTCGCGACCAGCCCGGTCGAGGTGGAGCGCATGGAGGCGCTGAAGGGCCGCGCCACCGAGAACGGCATCGGCTTCGAGGAGGTAAGCGCGGCGCGTCTGCGTGAGATCGAGCCAAACATCGCTGGCCTAGGCGCATTGCTCGTGCCGTCGACCGGCATTATCAACTACAAGCTGATCTGCGACGCTCTGGCCGAGGGTCTCAAGGCTAAGGGTGCCAAGCTGATGACCGGCACCCGCGTCAAAGGCATCTCTGAAGACGACACTGGCGTGGTGGTGACCACCGATCGTGGCGAAACGATCCACGCCGAGCAGCTTGTTGCCTGCGCCGGGTTGCAGTCGGATCGCCTGGCGAGGCTTGCTGGGCTAAATCCCACCCACCAGATCGTGCCATTCCGTGGCGAATATTACACATTGCCCGACGCGAAATCGACGATCGTCAAGCACTTGATCTACCCGATCCCTGATCCGGATCTGCCGTTCCTCGGCATCCACCTGACGCGCATGATCGACGGACGGGTGACAGTCGGGCCCAACGCCGTGCTGGGCTTCCATCGCGAAGGCTACAAAAAGGGCAGCGTTAACCTGCGCGACATCGCCCAGATGCTTGCTTTCGGCGGCTTCTGGAAGATGGCCCGCAAGAATCTAACGTCAGGTATCGACGAGTTCCGCAACTCGATTTTCCGCAGCGGCTACCTCGAGCAGTGCCGCAAATACTGCCCCTCGCTCGAACTCTCGGACCTCGGCCAACCAGGCGCCGGCATCCGTGCGCAGGCGGTTCTGGCCGATGGCACGCTGGTGCACGATTTCCTGTTCCTCGACAGCCGGCGCCAATTGCATGTCTGTAACGCGCCGTCGCCCGCGGCGACGTCCGCCATGCCGATCGCGAAGATGATCGTCGATCGGATCGAGGAGCGGTCACAATGATCCGGGCCCGATACAATCCATTGCCCCACGCGTATCCCGCGGCAGGCGCTCGGCATGCATCGTCACAGCCTTGCGCGCGGGTCCTTTCGAGCCAACCGTTCCAGTAGGTAGTCGACTTCGGATCGACCGGTCGGCGTCAGCGACGAGCGCGGGCTGCGCTGCACGTCGGAAGTTATGGCGCCGCGCCGCATCAGCACGTATTTGCGCACCGCGAGGCCAATCCCCTGTTGCTGCTCGAAACGGATCAACGGCAGGTGGGCATCGAAAAGATCGTGCGCCGCGTCGCGCTCGCCTTCGCGGTGCAGCCGATCGAGCTCGACCAGCATGTCTGGAAAGGCATAGCCCGTCATCGCGCCATCCGAACCGCGTTCCGGCTCGAAATCGAGGAACAGTCCGCCATTGGCCGTCAGGATCGAGAATTTCCGCAGGTCGCCCGTGGCTTGGAGCTTGCGGATCGCCGAGATTTTCTCAAGCCCTGGCCAGTCCTCTGCCTTCAGCATGACGCAGGACGGATGTTCCTTCATTATGCGCGAGATCATCGGCACCGAGAGGACCACCGACAGCGTCAGCGGGTAATCCTGCAGGGCCCAGGGCACGTCCGGACCGATTGCTTCCACGCAGTGATGGAAATAGGCGGCGATCTGCTCGTCGCTGCGCAGGTGCGAGGCTGGGGCCAGCATCACGCCGGCTGCGCCGGCATCCGTCGCCTCGCGCGCCAGCCTGCGCATGACGGCAAAGCTCGGATTGGATACTCCAACCACGACAGGGACACGCGAGCGCGCGATCACGCGCCTTGCGATTGTCAGCGATTCCTCGGGCTCCAGTTTCTGGGCTTCGCCCAGAATGCCGAGGATCGTCATGCCGGTGGCGCCGGCATCCTGGTAGAATTCCGTCAGCCGGTCGACGGAGTCGTAGTCGACCGACAAGTCCGCATTGAACGGCGTCGCCGCGATCGGATAGACGCCCTTGGCATCGACGCCGAAGGTCATGTCTTCTTCGCGAAAGCGGCATAGCGCGCCTTCGTCTCCTCGTTCATCGGATAGAGACCGGGCAGCGGCACGCCGCGATCGACCTCGGTCATGATCCAGGCTTCCATGGTCTCCTGCTCCGGCGCTTCGGCCAGCACCTGGTCGAGAAATGCCGCGGGGATTAGCACCGCGCCGTCGTCATCCACCACCACGATATCGTCAGGAAAGATCGCCACGCCGCCGCATGCGATCGGCTCCTGCCAGCCGACGAAGGTGAGACCGGCCACTGAAGGCGGCGCGGAAATGCCGTTGCACCATACGTTGAGGCCGGTACCGAGCACGCCCGCGGCGTCGCGCATCGCGCCGTCGGTGATCAATGCGGCGACATTGCGTCTGGCCATGCGCGCGCAGAGGATATCACCGAAAATACCGGCGTCGAGCACGCCCATCGCGTCAGCCACCGCCACGCAGCCTTCGGGCATCGCCTCGATCGCCGCACGGGTCGAAATAGGCGAGGCCCAGCTTGCCGGGGTGGCGAGGTCTTCACGCGCCGGCACGAAGCGCAAAGTGAAGGCCGGCCCCACCACGCGCGGCTGGCCAGGACGGATAGGCTTGGTTCCACGCATCCAAACGTTGCGCAGGCCCTTCTTCAGGAGGATCGTGGTGAGGGTCGCGGTGGAGACGCCCTGCAGGGTCTCTACGACTTTCGGGTCGAGGGTCATCGGGGTCTCCTTAGATGCTGGGGATCAAGCCGCCGTCGATGCGAATGACGGAGCCGGTGATATAGGATGCGCGCGGGCTTGCCAGGAAGGTGACCGCGTCGCCATATTCCTGCGGCCGGCCATAGCGCCCGACCGGAATGGATGCCGTGCTTTGGGCGGCCACTTCCTCGACCGAGCGCCCCTCGCGCTTGGCTTTCTGTTCATCGAGAAAGCTGATGCGTCCCGTGGCGATGCGCCCGGGCAGAACGATATTGGCGGTGATGCCGTCGCGGCCGACTTCGGCCGCCAACGTCTTGGACCACCCGACCAATGCCATTCTGAGCGCGTTCGACATGCCGAGGTTCGGGATCGGTGTCACCACGCCCGACGAGGTCGAGGTAATGATGCGGCCCCATTTGCGCCGGCGCATGCCGGGCAGCACCGCATCGGTGACGGCGATCACCGAACGCACCATGCTGTCGAAGTACTTCGACCAGTCCTGCGAAGACTGACCGGCTGCCGGCGTCGGCGGCGGGCCGCCCGTATTGTTCACCAGAATGTCGACCGAGCCGAAGGCCTTCTCGATCGAGGCCAGGCGTCCCTCGATCGACGACAGGTCGCCGATATCCCAGCCCATTGTCAGCGCCTCGTTGCCGGCGCCCTTGATAGCAGAGGTGGTGTTTTCCGCGGCCGCTTCGTCGATGTCGGCGACGACCACGCGCACGCCTTCGCCGGCCAGCGACCGCGCAATCGCCCCGCCCAATCCGCCCCCGGCTCCAAAGACGAGTGCGACCTTACCCTTCAGTTCGAGATCCACAGGAAACCCTCCAATTCAAGGTGGATTATCATCAACGCCGTACAGAAGAAAACATGGCTTGCCGTATAATTTGATGATAGTTTTTCTATCGATGGAATCACGCTTTCTCGAAACGTTCCTGCTCGTGGCCGAACTCGGTTCGCTGGCCGAGGCGGCCCGCCGCCTGGCAATCACGCCGGCCGCCGTGGCCCAGCGCATGCAGGCGCTGGAGGACGAATTCGGCAAGCGGCTGCTGGTACGTGCGGGCCGCGTGGTGCAGCCGACCGATGCCGGCCATGCAATTCTGGAGCAAAGCCGCAGAATCCTCGGCGACATCCGCCACCTGAAAACCCTTGCACAGACCGATTCGCCTTCAGGCGAGATGAGACTCGGCGCCATATCGACCGCGCTGACCGGCATCCTTGCGCCCGCCCTGCGGCACCTTGTCGACACGGTTCCCTCGGTCGAGGTCTTCGTTCTCCCTGGCACTTCCACTGATCTCTATCAGGCGCTGGGCGACGGAAGCATCGACGCGGCCATATTGGTTCGGCCGCCGTTTCCGATCCCAAAATCGCTGCATTGGAGCGTGCTTCGGACCGAGCCTATGATCCTGCTTGCGCCGAGCGCGCTCGCCACTGGCGATCCGGAACAGTTGCTCGCAACGCTGCCTTTCATCCGGTATGACCGCAACAATTGGGGTGGCCGGCTGGCCGACGAGTGGCTGCGCCGCCAGAAGCTTCGGCCCCGGGAATGGCTGGAATTGGATTCGCTGGAAGCCATTACGGTGATGGTCAGCAACGGTCTCGGCGTATCCGTTCTGCCCGACTGGGCGCCGCCATGGCCGGAGGGCCTTTCGGTCGCGCGCCTACCGCTGCCTGGCCCGCCGCTGGTGCGCGAGATCGGCATGTTGTGGCCGCGCAGCGCGCCTTCAGGGCGGCTGGTGCGTGTCCTTCTGGACGCCTTCGAGGCAGTCTCGTCGGGCGCCGGCGTGGCCAAGGAGGATCTCGGGGTGCGACGCCAATGAGCGAACCGAAACCACCGCTGGACGCGAATGCGGCCGCTTTGGCGCGGGTCAACCTCAAGCTGCTGCAAACTTTTATGCTCGTGGCCGAAAACCGCAGCTTCAAGGAGGCCGCCGACCGGGCACGTCGTTCGCAGTCCGCCATCAGCATGCAGATAAAGCAACTCGAGGACCAACTCGGCGCCAAGCTGTTCAACCGCACCACGCGCGACGTGAAGCTCACGCCTGAAGGAAGCAAATTGTTCGCCAGCACGCAGCGCGGCCTGCAAGAGGTCGGCATCGGCTTGCGCAATGTCCAGGAGGCACTGGCCATCCGGCGCGGCCAGGTCGCACTGGCCTGCGCGCCCACCATCGCCTCGACCCATCTGCCGCGTATCCTCGCCGAGTTCGAACGCGACTATCCGGGAATCAAGATGCTTTTGTCGGAACTTAAGTCCGCCGACCTTTACCGGATGATACAGGCCGATGCTGTCGATTTCGGAATAGGCCCGATCTCAGGCGATCCGGACCTCGATTTCGAGCCGCTGCTCGACGATCCGCTGCACGCGCTGATTCCCACGCGGATGTGTCCGCACAATCGTCGCACCATCACGCTGGCGGAACTGTCCAGCCTGCCCTTGCTCCACTATCACACCACCACCCTGATGGGGGCGATGTTCGAGCGCGAGGCTGCCGCTCGCGGCATCGCGCTGAACGTGCGGTACCGCTGCATCCAGGCGGAGACGCTCGTCGCGATGGCCGAGGCCGGCATCGGCGCGGCAATTCTCACCCAGTCGATCGTCCGTTTCGCGGAGCCGAACCGGTCGCGCGTCTACCAGATCGTCGAGCCCGAGCTCATTCACCGCTACGGCATCGTGCGCAAGCGTGGCAAGGAACTGTCGCCGGCCGCCGAACGGCTAGCACAATTGATCCGGGTCTCGCTGCGCCAGACCTGAAGGCCGGCGCGATCAGGGTGACTTCAGATATTCAGAATAATCGATGGGATTTTTGAATTTTTTCTGAAGTTCGGCTTCCGCTAGACAGTGCCTTCCCGGCACACGGAACGTCGGGAAAGGAGGGAAGTCGTGCTTCAGGATGTTTACGTCCAACAGGACAACAATGTCGTCGAGACCGGGATCAAGATCGCTCGTATCCAAGCGCACAAGCTCGCCAACATTCCGATCACGCCGCCGCCCTATCGCGACAAGCCGAACAAGGAAGGCGCACTGCTTCTCCAGGTCGAGACCAACGACGGCCTCGTCGGTTGGGCGACCAGCGGCTACACCCACCACGTCGCTATCGACCTGATCAACAAATACATCGCGCCGACGATCATCGGAGAAAGCCCGATGCGCACCGAACGCATTCCCCTGCTGTTCGATCGCGCCAGCTTCGAGCGGCCGCTCGGCAGGACGCTGATCTCGGCGCTGGCGATGATCGACATCGCGCTATGGGACATCAAGGGCAAGATGCTCGGCCAGCCGGTGCATCACCTGCTGGGCGGCGCGCGCGACAAGGTGCCGGTCTATGTCACGCACGGCGCAGCCTACGACAACGCTCCGGTCTATTCGCCTGAGGAACTGGCTGCGGAGGCGGCCCACCTCGTCAAGCTCGGCAACAACCATCTCAAGAACACCGTCGGCCGCCAGCCCATCCCCGACCCGAAGGACGATTACATCCGCATGAAGGCGATGCGCGAGGCGGTCGGCCCGAACGTCAAGCTCGCTATGGACGGCAATTTGCGCATGAACCTGGCGCAGGCCGTGGAGCTGTGCAAACGATGCGAGGAACTCGACATCAGTTTCGTCGAGGAGCCGCTCTACTACAACGACCCGAGGCTTTTGCGCGAACTGCGCTCGAAGACGATCATCCCGGTGGCCGCGGCGGAGAACGAGAAGTTCTCCGCGCGCGACCTGATCCTGGCCGACGCGGTCGACTACATTCAGCCCAACGTCAACAATGACGGCGGCTACTCGGCAGCCATCCGCACCGCCGCCCTTGCCAAGATGTTCCACATCCCGCTCTCGCATGGCAACGGCAATGGTCCGCACAACATCGCGTTGCATGCCGGCCTGTCGAACGGCGGATTGGTCGAATATCATTTCCACAAGTGGATGGCCTACAACGCGATCTTCAAGAAGGTTCCGCAGCCCGAGAATGGATACCTGACCGTGTCGCAGGAACCGGGGCTGGGCCTCGAGCCGAAGGATGGCCTGATCGAGGAATTCTCCGTACAGATGTAGAGTGTCCGGGCGTCGGCGCCCCCTGGCGCGTGGGGAGCCACTGAGAACCTAGCTTGATTTTGGCCATCTATCGTCTCCGAGCCTCAAAAATTCTAGGAGCGAATAGGGGTACTCAGGGGGGTCGGCTCCCGGTTACTGCCGAAAGCCATGGATAAGGGACGGCTCAAAATCGAGTTCCGCAAGCGGTGCTGGTTCGATCCCGGCCAGGGGCACCACTTTCCCATCCGGGAACCTTGACCGCTCGATTGGATGTTATCCCAGACGCCTCTGGGATAACCACAATCGAGGGCTCAGGCCTCTCCGACACCATCGGACCCCATAGCTCAAGTCGCGATTACATCGGCCCTGGCACCATCTTGGTCGGCTGCTCCGGCATCGGAAACGCGTAATCTTCGCATTTCACGTCGGGGTTCGTCGGGCTGAACATTCCGAGCGGGTTGTCCTTGAACAGCCAGGCGTGAAGATCGTAATGATGGAACTCCGCCGGAATAAGCGGATAGTGCCCCTCCATCGGCCCCTGGAACGTCTGTCCAAACAGTTTCGGCGGCTGCTTGGTGTCAGGCGTCAGCGGTACAAGCCATTCCACGGCCACCAGGCGCAAGCCGCCGTCGACCGGTTCATAGATAAGGACATTGGGGCGCGTCGGATCTGGTGTCGGGCTGACACTCGCGACGTTGACGAAATGAATACCCATCGCGCCCTTCGGGTAATCCATCGCCCCAGCTACTTTTTCGCCGCTGTAATAAACGCATCCGACCGTCGACAGATAGAGGTCGCGGATGGCGGCCTTGTAGTCTTCGTACTTGGTTAGCGATTGTTTCAGGGCATCGATCTCGGCCTTGTCGGGCTCGGCGGCCTGAGCCGCGACCGCGCTCAGACAGCCGCCGACAAGGCCGACCAAAGCGAGAAGACTGCGACGCCTGAAGTGAGTTGTCTTGGTCATGCATGCCTCCCATTTTTGTTGGCCGTGCAGACCAAGGCGGCAATGATGCTGGTTGCGCGGCCGAGATTATCGCCGATGCTAATCCTTTCCGCTGGTTGGGAGAATTAACCCTCATGACCTAGGCCTCAGCAGGCTCTAGGTCGGGGAGACCAAATACCCAAGGATGTCTCGCCGTGCCAGGCGGCACGGCTGTGGCGGTGGCCGGCCGGCCGACAGCTTTACGGAGTGGCTTAACCGGCCTGCCAAACCGCGCCTATGCCACCCTTCCAGTCGGAGCCTGCCAGCCGAACCGCATGCCAGACGGTTACCTGAACGGCGGTCAGCACCGGTTTCTTCAATCTTCTTTCGATGACAGGAATAGCTTCGCTCGTGTGGATGTTCGTTTCCGGAAGCAGGATGGCCTGGGCTGTCGGATGATCGCTCATCGCGGCCAAGTCGAACAGGTCCTCGCTGGTCATCCGGCTGGGCTCGCGCGCCCAGTTCTCACTCTTGCGGGAGACCACTCTTCGCCCGCCATGCTCGAGGAAATTGACGAAGCGTCGGGTAAGGCTTTCGTGGTAAACGGAGGCGACGGCAATCCGATCGGCAGCAAGCGCCTCGCAGGCGGCGAGAAAGCCCGTCGATGTACTGGACGGCTTGGCCGCCGTGCCACGTCGGATGTTCTCGAGTACCGGGACATCGCCGCGAGCGCCGGCCGCGAAGCTCACCGAGGTGCAGCCCAAGGTGACGACGGCGGGCTCGATCTGGTCGAACAGGGAGGCGCAAGCCGCGATCTCAGGATCGTTCGACAATTCGGCCATGATGTCGGGAGCGTCGGGCCGCGACCAATCGCGTTCGGGCCAACGCCAGCGGGTGATGTGCAGCGAAGCTTCCCTCGGCGCGAAATTGATGAATTCGAGATCGTAGATGCCATTGCTCGGATAAATGATTCCGATGCGCGGATTGTTCATCTTCGGCCCTCCCAACAGCAGGCATCCCGGCGGTATGTGTGGGTCATCTCGCCGACCAAATGCGACCGATCCCTTCTCTATGGATGGATTCAGCCAGGCGGGCGGCATGCCACACGGTAACCTGGATGGCGGTGAGAACCGGCTTTCCCAGGCGATCCTCGATCATCGGGATGGCTTGGGTGGTAAGGATGTTGGTTTCCGGAATGAGGATCGCCTGGGCGTCCGGATGGTCGCATTCGCCGGCAAGTCGGCAAACGTCTTCAGTCGTCAAGCGGTGATCGTCGTCGGGCTGCCGCTCCCAGCCTACGCTTTGGTGCGACGTGGTTTTCACTCCGCCACCGGCGAGGAACTCAACGAAGCGCTGGGTGACCTCCTTGCGGTAGACCGAGGCGATCGCGACCCGCTCGACACGCAGCACCGCACACGCCGCCAGATAGGCCGTCGATGTGGTGGATGCCAAGGCATTGGTGCCGCGACGGATGTTTTCCAGCACGGCCACGTCGGCACCTGCTCCGCCCGCAAAGCTGGCACTCGTGCAGCCGAAGGTTACGACCATTGGATTGATCGCTTCAAACAGGGTGGCGCAGGTGGTGATTCCCGGATCGTCGGCCAGCGACGCCATCCGGTCGGGCCAGTTGGGACGGAACCATTCCGGATGCGGCCATCGCCAGCGCGTGAAGTGCAGCGTCACATCGTCGGGCGCAAACTTCTCGAACTCGGCTTCGTAGACGCCATTGCTAGGATAGATCACCCCGATACGTCGAATCTTCATGAAATGCCCTGGAATGTGACAGAGAGGTTGGAGCCTGCTGCCGGCCGGAAGGGCCAAGCGCAGGCTCCGGATCAATCATTGGGACGAGCAAAGGCTCTCGGTCGATCCGTTCCGCGCGGCCTCGACGCTGGCTTTCGTCAGCCCATATGACAGAAGGATTTTTTCGTACTCGTCGGTCTTCTTGAAGTCAGCCAGGGCTGAATTGAAGGCGGCGATGAATTCCTTGTCTTCCGGGCGAAAGGTGAAGGCGCCGTAATTGCGGTAGGGCTTGCCGTCGAGCATGGGGGCCGACTTCATCTCGGCCGCCTCGACATCGCTGGAGAGCTTGGCAAGACCCGCCACGGTCAATTCAGTGGCAATATAGGCGTCCGCGCGGCCGGCGACCAACGATGGAATGGCGTCCGAAGCGCTCTGGATGTAGACCCGGTCCGAGCGGGGAATCTCGTATTCGTCGGCGAGCAGCTCGACGGCTCCGGCCAACTGGGCCAGCTTGGTGCCGGGGTTTGCTGCCACATCTTCCAATCCATGGAGCTTCTTCGGGTTCCCCGCCTTGACCAGGAGGCCGACCGTGTAGCTGGAAGTCGTCTCGCTGAACACGACCTGCTTGCAGCGCTCCGGCCGAATGGCTTGCTCCGCGGCCGAGAAGTCGAAGCGGTTCGCCTTCACACCTGGAATGAGGCCGTCGAATGCGACCACCGTCCACTCGATTTTTTCAATGCCGAGCTTGTTCAGCACTGCAGTCGCCACATCGGGCCCGATTCCTGCGGCCTTGCCGTCGGAGGCGATATATCCGTAGGGCTGCTCGTTTGCCGTGACGCCACGAACAAAGCCGCGTTCGCGAATTTCTTGGAGATCGTCGGCGCGGGAAACCCCAGGGACGGTCGCCGAGGCGACGAAGGCCAATGAAAACGCGGCGGTTATGCTGCCTATTGAGGCGCTGGAAATTTTCATAACGTGTTCCCTTGCAGGCCGCCCTTCTTAAGCGGGGTCGGCTTATTGTTCTAGTTCAAGAAAGGTGCAATAAAACTGTATTTCGTAAAAAACGTCTGATCAAGATACTAAATTGCATCATATCAAATTACGGAAACGCGCGGTTGTCGGTGAAGCGCACGATGGCGGCAGACAGGCTGCCCAAGCTTGCTGCTTGCGGGTCCGTTGCGCTAGTCACCATCTCGACCGTGCTTGCGACCGCAGCTTGCGTCGACACAGCGATCAGCACACTCTCCTGGTATGACGCAGCATTGAATAAGACGGGAACGAGATGACGGAAAATTGGAAACCTGATCGGACCCTGCTGAGCGTTCCGATATACAAATCCCTCGCCGACCAAATTGCCGACGCCATACTCGACGGCCGCGTTGCCGATCGCACAAGGATGACGCCGCAACGCCAGCTCGCAGAGGAGCTCAAGATCTCGGTGCAGACCGTCAGCCGCGCCTATGAGGAGCTGTCGCGTCGCAATCTGCTCTCCGGAGAGGCTGGCCGAGGCACGTTCGTCAAGCGTCCGCAGGCCGATCGCGGTCCCCCGTTCACCTTGGAGCGCGTTCCCGACCTCATCGATCTTTCAATTCTGAAGCCGGTTTGCGAAGAGCTTCACATGGAGCGGATGGCCACAGCCCTTTCCCGCTTGGCGGCGGGCGTGCCGCTCAGGGTCGTGCATGCTTTCCGGCCGGAGAGCGCAACCTCGCGCTACCGCGCTGCGGCCCTGACCTGGCTGAAGACATGCGGCGTGGAAACGTCGCCCTACAATGTGTGCCTGACCAACGGCGCTACGCCGGCATTGGCGGTCGCCCTGCTGACGGTGGCTCCTCCCGGCTCCCTGGTGGCGACCGAGGTATTCGGCCATCATTCGCTGAAGCCGCTGGCTTCCTACATGGGCATCGGCATCGTCGGACTCGACGTCGATGACGAAGGCCTGGTGCCCGACGGCCTTGAACGCGCCTGCGTCGATGGCAAGCTGCGGGCGCTGTTCATGCAGCCGACCGTGATCAACCCCGTATCGACGATGTTGTCCGAAGACAGACGGCGCCGTATCGCGGCAATCGTCGAGAAACACGACCTCCTGGTCATTGAGAACGACCCGCTCGGGCCCCTGATTTCGGACCGCCCGCCGCCGTTTTTCGCGTACGCGCCGACCCGAACTTTCTACGTGACCAGCCTCACGAAAATCGTCATGCCAGGGCTGCGGATCGGATATCTGGTCGCCCCGCAGCGTTTCGTCGCCACTGCAACGAACCGGCATCTGGTGACGAACTGGATGGCGACGCCGCTGCTGGAAGAACTGGCGACGGGATGGATCGAGGACGGGACGGCGCTCAGCCTCGTTGACTGGCAGCGTCAAGCGCTTCGGTCGAGGCATCGCATCTTCCAGAGCAAACTGGGCAAGGTTCCGCATTCGACTCATCCGCAGAGTTTGCATGCCTGGATTCCGACCCCCGAGGGCTTCACGGACGCGGGTTTTGCTGCCCATGCACGCTCCCTCGGCGTCGCCGTCGCCACTGCGAGCTCTTTCCTGGCGAACGATCGGCTGCCTTATCCGGCGATTCGCGTCTCCCTCGGTTCGGTGTCTGAAGAGGCGCTCGGCTTGGGGTTGGACACGATTGCGAGCGTCCTGCAGGCGCCGCCGGAAGCGCCCCTTCCAGCCTGACCATAGCCGACGCCGTGAGGTCTGTGCTCTTGGGACGTTGTTCGCCCGCCTCTCGTCTTGACACTTCGAATGCGGCGCATATGCTTCAGTACATGTCGCTCATTGATGCATATCAATTATGCCCGTAACTCATCATTCCCCCTCCGGCGGAGCGCTCCAGGCGTGACCGATGGCTTTTTACTCATCCTGAAGGGGCTCCAGGTCACCGTCATCCTGTCGGTCCTCAGCTCGGTGCTGGCTCTGGTGGCTGCGTTTCTTGCCGGCCTCGGACGGCTTTCCCCATCGGCGACGATCCGGATGGTGGCGTCCGCCTATATCGAGTTTTTCCGTGGGACATCGCTCTTCGTTCAATTGTTCTGGGCCTTTTACGTTCTGCCGCTCTTCGGCATCGCGCTCGGCCCAATGGAAGCCGCTGTGCTTGCCTTGGGGCTGAATCTCGGCGCCTACGGCGCAGAGGTGGTGCGCGGCAGTGTCCTCGCCATCGCGGTGGAGCAGACCGAGGCATGCATTGCACTCAACATGACGCGATACCAACGCATGCGGCATGTCATCCTTCCGCAGGCGCTGGCGCTGATGCTGCCGCCATTCGGCAATCTTGCCATCACCATGCTCAAGATGACGGCGATCGCGTCACTCATCTCGCTGCCCGACCTGACTTATCAGGCGCAGCTCGTGCGTAACCAGACGGGGCAGACCTTCCTGCCGTTCGCGATCGTGCTCGTCATCTATTTTGCACTGTCGTCGCTGATCAAATTTTCCATCGTGAAGCCATTCGAGCGACGGCTGGCCGTCGGCGCGGACCGAATCGAGACTCCGGGAGCCTGACATGGAATGGGACTGGGAGTTCGTCTGGGAGATCCTTCCACGCCTGCTCGACGGCATTCGGATCACGATCCTGGCGACGTTTCTGGGTTTTGCGTTGGCCGCCGTGCTTGGCCTGGTCATCGCCCTCGCACGACGCTCGCGCTCGAGATGGCTGGCGCTCCCCGTGGGCATTGCTGCCGACTTCATCCGGGGAACGCCTCTGCTGGTCCAGCTCTACATATTGTTCTTCGCGCTGCCGGGTGTAGGCATAATTTTGTCGCCTCTGCTTGCCGGCGTCATCGGACTTGGGCTGCACAATTCGACCTACATCGCGGAAGTCTATCGCGCCGGCATCGAGAGTGTGTCGCGGGGCCAGTGGGAAGCGGCGCGTGCCTGCAATCTTAGCCTGGTCCAGACATGGCGCCATGTCGTCCTGCCCCAAGCGCTCCCGCCTATGATCCCGGCCTTGTCGAACTATTTGATCGCCATGTTCAAAGAGACGCCGCTTCTCTCGGCGATCACGGTCTATGAAGTGATGGGTGAGGCCCGGGCGATCGCCACCACCACGTACCGGTACATCGAGCCGATCACCCTGGTCGGCATATTCTTTCTCGTTATCAGCCTTGTATGCGCTTACCTGGCGCGCCTGCTCGAACGGCGAATGCGCATAGCTTCCTGACGGATACGCTTTATCAGATGGGCAACATGGCGCTAATCGCTGCCGTAGCCGCCGCATTTAACGGGCGCGCCCGGCGCCCTGTTTGCGCTGCCTCAAATCTCGTTCTTGCTATGATACAATATCGGTATTGACATGATGATTTGTATAGAACATTTGGTATGCACAATCTGCCAAGCCCGCCTCGACATCGCTGCGCGAAGGAAAACCAGACCGGGAGAAGACCATGATACCAGAGACAATGAAGGCCGTAGCACTGATCGGCCATGGCGGCAGCGACAAGCTCGTCTACGGAGATGTTCCTGTCCCTTCAGTCGGCCCGGATGAGGTTCTTATCGAAGTCACCGCGTGTGGCCTGAACAACACCGATGTCTGGGTTCGCGAGGGAGCTTATGGAACGGACGACGATCCAGAAGCCGTGTCCACCTGGCGGCGCGGCCGCTCGACGCTGACTTTTCCTCGCGTTCAAGGAGCCGACATCGTTGGCAGGATCGTGGCTGTGGGAAACGATGTTCCGGCCGACCGGGTTGGAGCGCGCGTCATCGTCGATGCCTCGATCTACAACCGTGACGACGACAGTCTCGCCGATATCGACTACATCGGACACGGGCGTGACGGCGGCTTTGCCGAATACGTCGCCGTGCCGTCAGCGAACGCGCATGTCGTTGATTCACCCTATTCGGATGCCGAGCTTGCTACGTTCTGGTGCGCCTACCACACCGGAGAGCAGATGCTGGAGCGGGCGGACGTCCGCCTTGGCGAGACCGTGCTGATAACCGGCGCTTCAGGAGGAGTCGGATCCGGGCTCATCCAGCTTACCCGTGCGCGCGGCGCCATCCCTTTCGCGATGGTCAGCCGGGGCAAGGAACAGGCGGTGCTGAATCTGGGTGCGGAAGGCGTGATTCTGCGTGAGACGGAGGACTTTGCGGCGGACCTGCGCGGCATCTTGCAAGGCAGGCCGCTCGACGTGGTCGCGGACCTGGTCGGCGGCGCAATGTTTCCCAAGCTCCTCAACGCACTCCGGCCGGAAGGCAGGTACACGACCGCCGGTGCCATCGGCGGCCCTGTCGTGCAGCTCGACCTGCGCACGATGTATCTGAAGCAACTGCAACTGCATGGATCGTCGCAGGGCACGCGTGCAGCCTTTGCACGCGTTCTCGACTACATCCGCAGCGGCACCATCAAGCCGGTGCTGGCGGCGACGTTCCCGCTTTCGCAATTCCACCACGCGCAGAAGCAGTTCATGGCCAAGGGCTTCGTCGGGAATATCGTCGTCATTCCGGACCGGCATTTCGTCGAGCCGGCGCGTGGGATGAGCCTGGATCGGTCCGTGCTTGGTTGCTGCCGCGCTTGAATGCAGCAACGGCAGGTCGCGAATTGCTCGCCGACGCCGCGCTGGCGTCATCCGTTGCGCGGCCTGCCGGACTTTGAACGCCAGGCTACCGTCGCCCCAGCAGGCTCTTCATCCGGTTGCGCAGGAGGCGCGCCATGTTGCGGGTTTCGCGATAGAGGTGAAGCTGCGATGCCGCCTGGCGGGCGAGGCGGTCGGCGTCCGGCGTCAGGCCGATGACCAGCGTGCCGATCGGCCTGCGTTCCATCCAGAGCCGGCTCATGACCGGATGGTCGGGCACGGCGCAGGAATCGCTCATTATGATGTTTGGATCGTCGAGATGCTGCCTGGTCACCTCGATCATCAAGAGCGTGCCCGGCGAATAGGCGGCAAGCGTCTCGTCATAGGCCGTCTTCCAGGTATAGGCGACGCCGGCTTCGACGAAGACGATCAGGCTGGCGATGGTGCGGTCGTCGAGCGTCAGCGAATGGATGCGGCACAGGTCCTGCTCGGCCAGCCGGTGCACGGCCTCGCGGGCAAAGGCGGCGCGGTAGCGGTCGACGGCCATGGCGGTGCGCTCGCGGCCTTTCCAGCCTGCTGCTTCCAGCGTCAGGAAGCGTTCGATAGCATGGCGGATGTTTTCCGGTCCGCGCGCCACCAGATGCTCCAGCCGGCCGAGGTCGGCGAGGCGGCGTTTCAGGCGGCGGAACTCGCGATAGTGGTGCGAGCGCAGCGAGGTCTTCAGATATTTATCGCCGTCGAGCTCGCTTTCGAGCATCGGGCGTTCGGCCTTCCCAGTGGTGACCAGCGTCAGGCCACGCGTTTCAGCGACGGTGGCCAGCAGGCTGGCCACCGGGCCGTCGAGCCGGATGTCGGGCAGGACAAAGACTTTCGGCAATTTGAGATGCGGCCGCGACAGCATCGAGAAGAAATCCTCGATGACGCCGACTGGATCGTCACGGTCGACCAGCGGCGTGCCGATCGGGCCGAACGGGCTCGACCATGTGCGCATCACCCGCACGCCGAGCGGCATTGCCGGCCGCTCGACCGAGAACGGCACCAGCAAGCGCAGCCGGTTGCGGTATTCGTTGCCGTCGCGGATGACTGCCAGCCGCACCTCACGGTCTTCCAGCCGCGGCATGGCAGGCGCCAGGAAACGCGGGTTGAAGAAGACGTTGGGCTCGATCGTGCGGGTGCAGAGATAGTCGAGTTCCTCGACCAGATCGAAGCCGGCGGAGGCCGGGTAGACCGCCAGTTTGCGCTCGGGCCGGTCGTTGGCCAAGAGCTCGAGATGGGCGGGGTCGGCTTCGCGGGCGAGCCCTGCTAAGCCGGACACCATGGCGCCGGCCGGGCCGCCGCTGGTTTCCTCGAGCAACGGGATGGCAGCCATCATGCGGCTCCTTCGGCGGCTACGAAAATGGCCATGACGATGCCGAGCTTGCGCCACACCGTGAACGACAGGGCGACGGCCTCGAAGATCATGGCGAAAGTGGTGGCCATCGCCGCGCCCCACAGGCCGAAAAGCGGGATCAGCACCAGATTGAGGCCGATATTGAAGGCCAGCGTCATGGCGTAGACGGCGGCGCAGACGTTTTGGTGACCGCTCATGGTGAGCAGGCTTTCACAGGGGCCGACGGCGGCCCGCGCCACGACGCCGAACACCAGCAGGAACAACAGCGGATAGCCGGCGCTGAATTCAGGCCCGAACAAGGCCAGCATCGGCTGTCCCAACGCCAGCACCATCAGCGCCATGAACAGCGACGGCCAGAAGGTCCACGACACCGTTTCGCGGGCAAAGGCGGCGAGCTTTTCGGGCTCGCCATGGGTGAATTGCGCGTAGCGCTGGGCGACGCCGGCCTTGACCGCGAAATAGACGAAATGCACCAGCGCCAGCGTCTTGACCGTGGCGAAATAGACGGCAACGTCGTTAGGGTCCATATAGGCGCCAACCATCAGCACGTCGGCATTGGTGAGCAGGAAGAAGAAGCCTTCGACCAGGAAGATCGGCAGCGACACCAGGAACCACTGCGCGAAATGCACCTTTCTCGGCCCGGTCGGCATATTCCTGTCCATGCGCGCCGTGACGCCGATGAGTTGACCGAGCGTGGTGGCATAGGCGGCGGCGATCGAGGCGAAGATCGCGGTCCTGGCGTCGGGCGCAAAGCCCAGCAGAAGCATCAGCGCCATGAGCGCCAGGATCAGCACCGGCCGCACCAGATAGGTCGGCGCCAGCGCAAACAGCGCCCATGAGTTGGCCCGCGCCAGCCCCTGCAGTAGGTCGGACATGGCGATCATCGGCATGCAGATAAGGCCGAGGATGAACGGCACGACATAGTAATTTTCGATAAAGGGCGAGAGCAGCCAGACGCCGAGCGCGCCCACCCCGGCAATCGCCGTCGAGGCAATAAGCACGAACAGGCGGCTGGCCAGCACGATGCCGCGCAGTTCGGCCAGCATGTTGCGCTCGCGATATTCGGGAATGAAGCGGATGACCGAAGTGTGGAAGCCGAGGCAGGCGAGATTGCCGAGGATGACCATCGTCACCCAGACGAGGACGAAGATGCCGTATTCGAACGAACCCATCCAGCGCGCCATCAGCACCTGGCTGGCGAAGGCGATGACGGCGCTGACGATGCGGATGGAGAAGGCGATAAGCGACATGCGGCCGGCTTCGCCGCGCTCGTCGGGGGTGAACAGCACGGCGTCGATGCGGCCAAGCAGCGGCTTTACACGCAGCGCAAGGCGCTGCGGCAAGAACCGCCCGGCTGTCGTCGCCGCGGAAAAGCGCACCCTGATTACACTCCGTTTTCCGCCTCTTTTCTGGGTTTGGGTCTAACGAAGACAGATTAAGAAACGGTTGGATGGGGTGGATGCCTCGGGACAAGGTGGCCGAGCTAAGCTCAACCGGATGGGAGGCACACCCTGGCACGACGGCGATCCATCAATAGCCAAACCGTCTTGGCGCTACGCGCCAGTCCACCTTTCCGCAAGGTGAAAAGGAGAGGCGACACCGAAGTCTCATCGCAGGGTAGTAGGGTCAGTTAGAAATAAGCGAGAGCGCCGACTCTTCCACCGATCCACAATCGTAAGGACCGTCTTTGCTGCGATCGGCGAGTGGCCTATCAAACTCAACCCAGTATACGAGCTTCTCTCCATCGAAAAATGGCTCATATCGCGCCACGCCATCGATCCAGTCGCCGGTCAGGCTCGTAGCGTAGTCGGGTGCGGCTCGAACCGTGCCGGTGCCCCCTGAACCCCAACCATAGGAATTGGTGATAAGCACTCGGTCGCCGTCAGAGAATTTAGCCACTATTTCACCTGCTTTGTAGGGACGGCGTACCGCCGGCTTTCGGCTCCCTTCGCCTCGATCAGCGCGACGATATCGCTGACTTGCCAAAGCTTGCTAGTGACACCAGCCGCCGTCGCCGGAGACGGTGGGACAGCGCCCCCCTCTGGTCGCCTGAGATCTCCCCCTCAGGTGGGGAGATTGGCTAATCGCGAAGGCCTTCGCCGCCCCTCATCCGCCCTTCGGGCACCTTCTCCCCGTGAACGGGGAGAAGGAAGCTTACGCAAACGCACCGTGGCAGTGCTTGAACTTTTTCCCCGAACCACATGGGCAGGCTTCGTTGCGGCCGACCTTGCCCCAGGTGGCGGGGTTGTTGGGGTCGCGGTTTTCGGGGGCGACGATGGTGTTGGTCTCCTGGCGGATCAAAAGCCCGGTCTCGCCGAAATCGTCCTCGCCGGTGGTGCCGTCGATATGGCTGCCGAACATGTCGGGCGCTTCGGGCGGCGGGGCTTCGGCGGCCTGACGGACCAGCTCGACGCGCATCAGCTGCGCGGTGACGGCCTGGCGCAGATTGCCCAGCATTGCCTGGAACAGCTCGAACGCCTCGCCCTTGTATTCCTGCAGCGGGTCGCGCTGGGCATAGCCGCGGAAGCCGACGACCGAACGCAGATGGTCGAGGTTGACGATGTGCTCGCGCCACAGGTGATCGAGCGTCTGCAGCACCACGGAACGCTCGACATAGGTCATCACGTCGGGGCCGAAACGCTCGGCGCGCTCCTTGGCCGCCGTTTCGGCGGCCTGGGCGATGCGCTCGCGGATGTCGTCCTCGGCGATGCCCTCTTCCTTGACCCAGTCATCGACGGGCAGGTCGAGGTTGAGGAATTCGGCGACTTCGGCCTTGAGGCCGGCGACGTTCCACTGCTCGGCATAGGCGTTTTCGGGAATAGCCTTGGCGACGATCTCGTCGATGACGCCTTCGCGCATCTCGGCAATGGTTTCGGACAGGCCTTCGCCGTCCATCAGTTCGAGGCGCTGCTCGAACACCACCTTGCGCTGATCGTTGGCCACGTCGTCATATTTCAGCAGGTTCTTGCGGATGTCGAAGTTGCGCGCCTCGACCTTCTTCTGCGCCTTTTCCAGCGCCTTGTTGATCCAGGGGTGGATGATCGCCTCGTCTTCCTTGAGGCCGAGCTTCTGCAGCATGCCGTCCATGCGCTCGGAGCCGAAGATGCGCATCAAATCGTCCTGCAGCGACAGGAAGAATTTCGAGCGCCCTGGATCGCCCTGGCGGCCTGAGCGGCCCCTGAGCTGGTTGTCGATACGGCGCGACTCGTGGCGCTCGGTGGCGAGCACGTAGAGGCCGCCGGCGGCCAGCGCCTTTTCCTTCAGCCGCTGCACGTCCTCGCGGATTTCCTTTTCCTTGGCTTCGCGCTCGGGACCGTCAGGCATATCGCCAAGCTCCTCGGCGATGCGCATGTCGGCATTGCCGCCGAGCTGGATGTCGGTGCCGCGGCCGGCCATGTTGGTGGCGATGGTGATGGCGCCGGGTTTGCCGGCCTGGGCGACGATCGCGGCTTCGCGCTCGTGGTGGCGGGCGTTCAGCACCTCGAAATCTTTGAAGCCTTCCTTGCGCAGGCGCTCGGCCAGCTGCTCGGATTTTTCGATGGAGGTGGTGCCGACCAGCGTCGGCTGACCTTTCTCGCGGGCTTCCTTAATCTCCTTGACGATGGCCTTGTACTTCTCCTCGACCGTCCGGTAGACCTCGTCGTCCTCGTCAATGCGGACGACCGGCAGGTTGGTCGGGATCTCGGTGACTTCGAGGCCGTAGATATTGCCGAATTCCTCGGCCTCGGTCAGCGCCGTGCCGGTCATGCCGGCGAGCTTCTTGTAGAGGCGGAAATAGTTCTGGAAGGTGACGGAGGCGAGCGTCTGGTTCTCCGGCTGGATCGCCACATGCTCCTTGGCTTCGAGCGCCTGGTGCAGGCCTTCCGAATAGCGGCGGCCCGGCATCATGCGGCCGGTGAATTCGTCGATGATGACGATTTCGCCGTTGCGCACGATGTAATCCTTGTCCCTCTGGAACAGCTGGTGCGCCTTCAGCGCGTTGTTGACGTGGTGGACGATGGCGACGTTCTCGACGTCGTAGAGGGACTCGCCCTTGAGCAGGCCGGCGTCGCGCAGAAGGTTTTCCAGCTTCTCGGTGCCTTCCTCGGTGAAGATCGAGGTCTTCTGCTTCTCATCGATCTCGTAATCGGCCGGGTCGAGCTTCAGCATGAAGGCATCGATGGTGTTGTACATTTCAGAGCGGTCTTCGAGCGGGCCGGAAATGATCAGCGGCGTGCGCGCCTCGTCGACCAGGATGGAATCGACCTCGTCGACGATCGCGTAGCTGTGGCCGCGCTGCACCATCTGGGCGCGCTCGAACTTCATGTTGTCGCGCAGATAGTCGAAGCCGAGCTCGTTATTGGTGGCGTAGGTGACGTCGGCGGCATAGGCGGCGGCGCGTTCCTCATCGGACAAGCCGTGGACGATAACGCCGACGCTAAGGCCGAGGAATTTGTAGACGCGGCCCATCCATTCGGAGTCACGCGTGGCCAGATAGTCGTTGACGGTGACGACATGGACGCCCTTGCCGGCGAGCGCGTTGAGATAGACGGGGAGCGTGGCGACCAGCGTCTTGCCTTCGCCGGTACGCATCTCGGCGATGCCGCCATTGTGCAGCACCATACCGCCGATCAGCTGAACATCGAACGGCCGCATGCCGAGCACGCGGCGCGCCGCCTCGCGCACGGTGGCGAAGGCCGGCACCAGCAGGTCGTCGAGACTGGCGCCGTTGGCGACATCCTGGCGGAATTTTTCCGTGCGGGCCGTCAGCTCGGCGTCGGAGAGCGCCCGCATCTCGTTTTCCATGGCATTGATCGCTTCGACGCGCGGCCGCGTCGACTTGACCCGACGATCGTTGGAGGAGCCGAAAACCTTACGGGCGAGACCGCCAAAACTGACCATTCAATGGTCCTTTCGATAGCATTCCAAAGTCGTTGCGACGGGTGCCGGGCGGCCCCATCAAATCCACGTGAAACGCGGACAAACGCAAAAAGCGCCCGGAAAACGGTTCTGGACGCAAAGTCGTTGGACAGATAAGAGGGGGCTCAATCGATGTCAACGGCGCGCTCGCCCTGTCGACCGTGCCAAATTCCGCCACAATCCGGCTGGTCTTGAAGCCATTCCGCTCTAGCTATCCCCATTGGAGTTAATCGTATGTCCCCATTGTTCCGCCGCGCGTCGCTCGCCAGCCTCGGCCTGGCATTCGGGCTGTCGGCCCTGTCGCTGTCGCCGCTGATGGCGCAGGACACCACCGCCCCCGCCCAACCGGCCGCCCCCGCCCAGCCGGCAGCACCTGTCGATCCGAACGCTGTGGTCGCCACGATCAACGGCCAGACGCTGACCGAGGCAGACCTTGCGCTTGCCGAAGGCGAGCTGTCGCAGCAGTTCGCGCAGATGCCGCCCGAACAGCGCCGCGCCGCAGCACTTTCGGCGGCGATCGAAATCAAGGTCATGGCAACCCAGGCGGTCACCAGCGGCCTCGACAAGGATCCCGACTTCCAGCGCCGCATGGCATTCCTGCAGCAGCGCGCGCTGCATGGCGAAATGGTCGAAAAGGATGTCGTCGACAAGGTCACCGATGCCGAGGTTCGCGCCCGCTACGACCAGGAAATCGCCAACACGCCGCCGGCCAACGAGGTGCATGCCCGTCACATCCTCGTGAAGACGAAGGAAGAAGCCGACGCGATCATCAAGCAGCTCGACGGCGGCGCCGATTTCCAGAAGCTCGCCAATGAGCACACCAGCGATCCCTCAGGCAAGACCAGCGGCGGCGACCTCGGCTGGTTCGGTCCTGGACAGATGGTGCCGGAGTTCGACAAGGCGGCCTCCGCGCTGGCGGTCGGCAAATATACGGAGCAGCCGGTGCAAACGCAGTTCGGCTGGCACGTCATCAAGGTCGAGGACAAGCGCGCCAAGCAGCCGCCGGCTTTCGACGCCGTCAAGGACCAGGCCCGTCAGGCGGTTATCCGCGACAAGTATATCGCGCTGGTCAAGACGCTGCGCGCCGACGCCAAAGTCGAGATCCCCGACGAGAAGCTGAAGCAGACGGTCGACGCGCTGGAAAACACCAAGTAGGCCCGCCATCGGCGAAGCTGCCGATCTCCCCCTTGCGGGGGGTTCCCGCGCAGCGGACGGAAAGCCAGTTGCTTGGCTTTCCGAACGCCGGCAGAGCAGAGCGGGTTTCCGACCTCTCAAGACTTGGGTTCCTGGCCCCACGAAAGTGGGGAGAGATGGCCGCGAAGCGGCCGGAGAGGGGCTTTCGTAGGGCGCAGTCCCGAGATCCTCCTCTTCCTCCTGCCTATCCTATCCCCTAACTATCCTATAATGCGTCGACGCCTTGAACGCCGCTGGATCGCCGCGTGCTCCTGTGGAGCGATGCCTTGTGTCACGTAGCGGACAGCTGTGCGTATGGTCGCTTCGTCTTCGTCGAGGCGATTGGTCAAAAGATGCTTCCAGGCAAAGGAGGCGAGCAGGTCGGCGACGAGCGCCGGATCGACATCGGCCGCGACTTCGCCTCTTGCCTTGGCGCGTTCGATCATCCGGCCGGTATGGACATGGCGTCCTTTCGTGTATTCGGCGAGGGCGGCGGCCACGGTTGCGTCCGACTGCGCCTCGGCGATCAACGATCTGAAGACGCTGCCTGATGGTGTTTCGCGCCAGTGCGAGAACAAGCTTTTCAGGAAGCCGACGAGATCATCCTCGAGGTTCCCGCTGTCGGGATTGTCGACGCGCTTGCCCCGCTGATAGACGTCGAAGAGCAAAGCGGCCTTGCTCGGCCACCAGCGGTAGATCGTTGGCTTTCCCGCACGCGCCCGCCGCGCCACCGCTTCGATCGAGAAGCCGGAATAACCGGCCTCGGACAGCACCGCCTCGGCGGCGTCGAGGATGGCGTCGGCGCTGTCGGGGCTGCGCCGCGGGCCAATCGATTTGCGGACCCGATCAACACCCATCCTGTTTCCCTTTGCCGATGATTTTTCGTCCGCAAACCATACATACTTTTCCCAGCGAAACGAAACGGCCCGTTTTGGATAAGGGAATGCATCGCTCCGATGATCGGGCGAAGCTCCCGGCACCGGCCGCAACGGCCGGGAAAACGCCCTTGCGCCGACGGCCGCTATCGGGCAAACCGGCGTTCCCTTGCGTTTTCCTCGCCCGAGGTCTTCATGTCCGCCACGATTTCGCCGCTCGCGCCGAAGAAATACCCCAAAATGCCTGCTATCGAGGGCGTCCGCATCGCTACCGCCGAGGCCGGGATAAAGTACAAGAATCGCACCGATCTGCTCGCCATGGTCTTCGATGCCGGCACCACGGTCGCCGGCGTGTTCACCAAGTCGAAATGCCCGTCGGCGCCGGTCGATTTCTGCCGGCAGAACCTTGGGCAGGGCATGGCGCGCGTGTTGGTCGTCAATTCCGGCAACGCCAACGCCTTTACCGGCAAGAAGGGCCGTAGCTCCACGGCAATGACCGGCGAGGCTGCAGCCAAGGCTGCCGGCTGTGCGCCGGATGAGGTGTTTCTGGCCTCTACCGGCGTCATCGGCGAGCCGCTGGATGCCGGCAAGTTCAGCCATCTGCTTGCCGGACTGGTCAAGGACGGCAGGCCGGATCTGTGGACTGAAGCCGCCAAGGCGATCATGACCACGGATACCTATCCAAAACTGGCGACCGCAACGGTGAAGCTCGGCGGCGCCGATGTCACCATCAACGGCATTGCCAAGGGCGCCGGCATGATCGCGCCGGACATGGCGACGATGCTCTCCTTCATCGCCACCGACGCGCCGATCGCAGCACCGGTGCTGCAGGATCTTTTATCGCGCGGCACGGCCAAGACTTTCAACGCCGTCACTGTGGACAGCGACACCTCGACCAGCGACACGTTGCTGATCTTCGCCACCGGCACCGCCGCCAGGCGCGGCGCGCCCGAGATCACGGATGCCGGAGATGCGCGCCTCGGCGCGTTCCGCCGCGGGCTCGGCAAGGTGCTGAAATCGCTGGCGCTGCAAGTGGTGCGCGATGGCGAGGGCGCCCGCAAGCAGGTCGAGGTCACCGTTACCGGCGCGAAATCGGCCCGCTCGGCCAAGCGCATCGCGCTGTCGATCGCCAACTCGCCGCTGGTCAAGACGGCGGTCGCCGGCGAGGACGCCAATTGGGGCCGCGTCGTCATGGCCGTCGGCAAGGCCGGCGAACCGGCCGACCGCGATCTTCTGTCGATCTGGTTCGGCGACAACAGGCTTGCGCATGAGGGCGAGCGCGATGCCGCCTATTCCGAAGAGGCGACGTCGGCCTACATGAAGCGCGACGAGATCCGCATCCGTGCCGATATCGGCATCGGCCGCGGCAAGGCGACGGTGTGGACTTGCGACCTCACCAAGGAGTATGTCGCCATCAACGGCGATTATCGGAGCTGATGGCGTTGGTTTCCAGACATCCGGCAAGCGTGCTTGCCATCGTGCGCCGCTACGAGGCGGCCGGCTTTCGCGCCTGGCCGGCGGCGGCCGTCCATTATGACGGCACCTGGGTGGTGCGGCTGACGGCGGGTCATCCGGCCAAGCGGCTGAATTCGGTCAACCCGCTCGATCCGGGCGACATCCAGCACATAGCCGAGCGCATCGGCCGCGCCAGCCGCCGTTTCGACGCCTATGGTCGGCCGCTGACCTTCCGCATATCGCCGCTGTCGGGGCCGGTCCTTTCCAAGCATCTCGACAGCGAAGGCTGGAGCATATTCGACGAATCGCTGGTGATGCGGCTGCCGCTGGCGGACGCCCAGCTCGATGCCGCGATGGACCAGATTCCGCTGAAGGACATCAGCCGCTTCATCGGCGCGTCGCTCAAGGTGAGCGGCTCGGATGTGTCGCTGCGGCCGGGCCTGTCGGAAATCATCGGCGCCATCCAGCCGGAAGCCGGGCTGTTCGCGCTCGAAGAAGGCACCGAGCCGCTGGCGACGCTGATCTGCGTCCATGACGGCGATCTTGCCGGGCTGTTCGAGATCGCCACCGACAAATCGGTGCGCAACAAGGGCCATGGCCGCCACCTCATCCTGTCGGCGCTGAAATGGGCGCGGCTGCGCGGTGCCCGGGAAGCCTGGCTGCAGGTCGAGGCCGACAATGCGCCGGCGCTGGCGCTGTATCGTTCGCTCGGGTTCGACGAGGTCTATCGCTACCACTATCGCCGGCCGCCCGGCGCATGACCGGCGCTAATCCTGCCGGCAAGCGCCTGCTGCTGGTCGCAGCCTGCGCGCTGATCGATGCCGATGGCCGCGTGCTTTTGGCGCAGCGGCCCGAAGGCAAGCAACTCGCCGGCTTGTGGGAGTTTCCGGGCGGCAAGGTCGAGCCCGGCGAGACACCGGAAGAATGCCTCATCCGGGAGTTGTACGAGGAGATCGGCATCGAGACCGATATCCCCTGCCTGGCGCCATTCACTTTCGCCAGCCACTCCTATGATGATTTTCACCTGCTGATGCCGCTGTTCGTCTGCCGCCGCTTTCGCGGCATCGCGCACCCGAAGGAGGGGCAGGTGCTGAAATGGGTGCGGCCGCGCCAGATGCGCGATTTTCCGATGCCGCCGGCCGACGCGCCGCTGATCCAGTTCCTCATCGATCTTCTGTGATAGCGCCGTCACTGCCCGATTTGGACAGCGTTAATGGAAGATTTATCTCGCCGTGAAAAAACTGAAGCGCGGAAATCAAGGGAAGGTCGTGTTCGGCCTTCGCCGGAGAGCGGTAGCATGAGCGTCGACAGGGACTGGGATTCGATCCGACCCGAGCGCAATTACAGGGCTGTCAATGCCGGCATGGGCATATTGCGGATCACGCTGCTGTTCGGCTCTGCCGCGGTGGCGCTGGCTTTGATCGCTACGCCCTTCCTCGACAGCCGGATGCGACTGCGGTCCGACCGCGCCGATTTTGTCGGCGGCCTCGACAGGATGAGCACGGGGTCGATTGAAAGCAGGAACTCGATCGGCCATCGTGACACTTACACGCTGCGCAGGAGCGTGCTGCAGCCGCTGCCCAGTTCGGTCTGCGTGATACGCGACAGTGGCAAGCGCAGCGGCGACTGCTGATATCGTTTAAAACGGTCGTTTCATCGCCTGTTAAGCCTGTGCCATTAACCTTTCTTAACAGGTCGGCGCTAGGGTTCCGGCAGGCGGGATCGACGGCCATGAGAACATTGCTGCAACGATTTTTGGAAGACCAGGCCGGCGCGACGGTCATAGAATACGGCCTCATCGCGGCCGTGCTGTCGGTCGCCATCCTTGCCGGCGGCGGCCAGGCGTTCGATGCCCTCAAATCGCTGTTCGGCGACAGGCTTGCGAACGCTCTCCCGTAGTGATCATGACTGGGCTTCCCATCGATAGAATCCGATCAACGCCCTTCGGGATCTTCCAGGATTGTCTTCAGCGATATTTTTGCCGAGCCTGGCTTCAGCGGCTTTTGCTGCGAGGCGTCAGGTGCCCAGCCTGACATCCAGACGATCGGAAAACTCGCCCTGACGCGGCCATCGGTATCGGAAAACCGCTCGGCGTAGATTTCGGCGGCGCGGGCAAACAGCCTTCGTGTCCCCGGTCGCCTGCTGCGGTCGATGAGGGCGCTGGTCTCGCCCATCGCCCGCAGGTCCGCCATTAGCCCGAACAGCGAATCATAGCGCACCGTCACCGTCTCGACATCGGCGACGGGCAAGGCCAGGCCGGCGCGTTGCAAAAGCGCGCCGGCGTCGCGCACGTCGGTGAACGGGATGACGCGCGGGCTGGCGCCGCCATAAAGCTCGGTCTCGGCGGCGAGCAGGCTTTCGCGCAGTTCGGAAAGCGTGCCGACGCCGGCAAAAGCGCCGAGGAAAAGACCGTCCGGTTTCAGCGCGCGGCGGATCTGCACCAGCATGCCGGGTATGTCGTTCATTGCCTGAAGCGACAAAAGAGATACGGCGAGATCGAGGCTTTCCGGCTCGAACGGCACTGTCTCCAGCGGCGCCACCAATCCCTCAGCGTCGTCCAGGAACGCAGCGTCCGCCTCGACGCGCGCGATCTGCGCCACCTTGCCGCTTGTCGCGAGCACGTCGACCGCTGCCGGCATCTGGCAAAACAGCACGGCCGCTCGGTCGAATTTGCGCTCGACGGCGCCCAGCCGATCGGCAAGCTCTTCGGCCGCCCGTCGCATCAGGAAATCCGCGCCGGCAGCCGGATTGGAGAGCGCCCGGCGCTTGTGCGCCAGCCAGAGAGACGTATCGACTATGGGCTGCAACTGACGGTTCCTGGTTTCCGCTCTCTGATATAGGGTGGCGGACAACGAACCACGTGGCCGATCCAATGCCAGATATCAAGAGTATCGCTCGAAAGGCATTGGACTGGCCGGCGCGTGTGCTGTTTCCGCCGGTTTGCGCCGGCTGCCGCCGGCATGTCTCGCAGCCCGGCGTGCTGTGCGGCGCCTGCTGGCCGAAGCTCAGGCTCCTGGAACGGCCATGGTGCCCGGTCATGGGCACGCCATTCATCCATCACATGGGCGAGGGTTTTCTGTCGGCCGAGGCGATCGCAGACCCGCCGCCCTTCGAGCGCGCACGGGCCGCGGTCGCTTACTCCGGTGTCGCCCGCCAGATGGTGCAAGGGTTGAAATACCAGGATCGCACCGATCTGGCGCCGTGGATGGCGCGCTGGATGCTGCGCGCCGGCGCCGAACTGACCGCGGAAGCCGATGTGGTCGTGCCGGTGCCGCTGCACTGGCGGCGCTTTTTCAGGCGCCAGTTCAACCAGTCTGCGGAACTGGCAAGGGCGGTATCGCAGCTTGGCGGCCTGCCTTTTGCGCCTTCCGCGGTCAGGCGCGTCAAACTCACGCGCCAACAGGTCGGGCTGGAGCGGCGGGAACGCGAGGAGAATGTGCGCGCCGCCTTCCGCGTGCCCGAGGAGGCCGAGATCGAGATCGCCGGCCGCCGGGTGCTCTTGATCGACGATGTCTATACCACCGGCGCCACTGTTCGCGCGGTCGCCAAGGCGCTGAAGAAGGGCGGCGCCGGGGCGGTCGACGTGCTGACCTTTGCGCGTGTGCTGCCGGGGGACTTTCGGGCCGACGAGTCCGCGACTATATAGATTGAAGATAGGCAGGATTGCTGACCGATGGTCGACGTGACGATCTATACACGGGTGATGTGCGGCTATTGCGCGGCGGCCAAGCGGCTGCTCGAACGCAAGGGCGTCGCCTACACCGAGCACGACGCCTCCTTCTCGCCGGAACTGCGCCGGGAAATGATTTCCCGCGCGAACGGCCGCTCGACCTTTCCGCAGATTTTCATCGGCGACACACATGTCGGCGGCTCCGACGATCTCCACGAATTGGAGGCGGAGGGCCGGCTGGACCGTCTGCTCGCCGATGGTTCGACGAATTGAGGATATGACGATGGGTGCTTTCAAGGCGGCGGCAATCCAGATGCGTTCCGGCATCAGCCCCGAGCGCAACGCGGTCGATCTGGAGCGGCTGGTGCGCGAGGCGGCTAGCCAGGGCGCGACCTATATCCAGTCACCGGAAATGACCGGTGCGCTGGTCCGCGACAAACAGGCGCGGGCCGCCTCGTTCACGTCCGAGGACAAGGACATCATCGTCGCGACCTCGCGGAAGCTGGCGAAAGAACTTGGCATTTTCCTGCATATCGGCTCGACCGCCATCCTGCGCGCCGACGGCAAGCTCGCCAATCGCGCGCTTCTGTTCGGGCCGAATGGCGCGACACTAGCCACCTACGACAAGATCCACATGTTCGACGTCGATCTCGACAATGGCGAGAGCTGGCGCGAATCGGCCGCCTACGAACCAGGCACCGAGGCCGTCGTCACCGAGATCAGCGGCGCCGGGATCGATGGCGCAAGGCTGGGTTTCGCCGTCTGCTACGATCTGCGCTTTCCGCAGCTCTTCCGCGCCGAGGCGCTGGCGGGCGCGGACATGCTTTCGGTGCCCGCCGCCTTCACCCGCCAGACCGGCGAAGCGCACTGGCACGTGCTGCTCAGGGCACGCGCCATCGAGAACGGCGCCTTTGTCGTCGCTGCGGCGCAAGGCGGACTGCACGAGGACGGCCGCGAAACCTATGGTCATTCGCTGATCGTCGATCCCTGGGGCCGGATCCTGGCAGAAGCTGCGCATGACGAGCCGGCCGTGATCGTCGCCGAGATCGACCCGGCGCAGTCGGTCGCCGCGCGCAAGAAGATCCCTAACCTGAAAAATGCGCGGGATTTTGCCGTCAACGGCGGATCGGCCGAGGCGCTGCCGCTCAGGGGTGCAGCATCTTGATCCGCTTTGCCCTGATCTGCGACCACGAGCACGAATTCGAGGGTTGGTTTCGCAGTAATGACGATTTCGACACCCAGAAGAAACGTGGCTTCGTCGATTGCCCGACTTGCGGCTCGCACAAGGTCGAGAAGGCGTTGATGGCTCCGGCCGTCTCCACCGGCCGCAAACAGGAAAAGATCGCGCTCGCCATGGGCGAGGCCCAGAAGCAGGCGCTGGCGCAATTGAAGGCGCTGGCCGAGAAGGTGCGCGAGAACGCCGATTATGTCGGCGACAAATTTGCCGAGGAAGCGCGCAAGATCCATTTCGGCGAGAGCGATCCGCGCGGCATCTATGGCGAGGCGACGCTGGAGGAGGCAAAGAGTCTGGCTGAGGACGGCGTCGAATTCATGCCGATTCCGAGCTTTCCCGACGAGCGGAACTGACAGGCTACCTCACACTCGCTATCAACTTCTCAAGCAGGCGAGCAAGCGTCTCCTGCTCCTGACGCGTCAGACCGGAAAGTATCTCGTGTTCGTTGGCGACGTGAGCGGCGACTGCTTCATCGATCAAGGCGAGACCTTTCGCGGTGAGCTGCACGACAATCCCGCGCCGATCGTTGGGATGCGGCCCGCGCATGATCAATCCTAACTTCTCCAGCCGGTCGAGCCGGTTGGTCATGGCGCCCGACGTCACCATCGTTGCTTCGTAGAGGACGGTTGGCGTCAGTGCGTAAGGTGATCCGGAACGGCGCAGCGTCGCCAGCACATCGAATTCCCCGGATTGCAGTCCGAAACGGGCAAACAGCGGAGCGAGGCGTTCTCGTGCTATCAGCGACGAGGCCTCGTTCAATCGTCCAAGCACGGCCATCGGCGAAACGTCCAGATCCGGCCGTTCGTTTTTCCACTGCTCGATGGCGTTCGCTGCACGATCCATCTATCTCACCATTAAATATCTTGACGTTAAGTATCTTTGCGCTATCTTATCTCAAGATGTAATGCCGGCCAAGGCCGCAGATAGCGTCGGGGCTACGAAATGAAATTTCTCTGGGATTCAGCGCTCGGCCTTTTGGTCGTCACCGGCGGGCTGCTCGGCTTGACGCTGCCGTTCGGCAAGATCGCGACGGCAGCCGGCGTTTCCGCCATGGGCTGGGCCCTGGTCATCTCGCTCGGTGCCGGCGGCGTGCTCTTCTGCGCCTTGCTGCTGCGCGGACAGCGCATCCGGCTTACCCCGCACAGACTGCGCTATTTCTTCGTCACCGCGGCGGTGTCCTATGCCTTCCCCAATCTCTTGATGTTCTCGGCCATTCCGCATCTCGGCGCCGGCTACACCGGCATCATGTTCACGCTGTCGCCGGTGGTCACGCTGGTGTTTTCGATCCTGCTCGGCGTTCGCCGCCCCAATCTGCTTGGTGTCGTCGGTATTGCAGTCGGCTTTGTCGGTGCGGTGATGGTGGCGATGACGCGCGGCGAGGCCGGCCAGCCGGCCGAATTTTTCTGGGTGGCAGTGGGGCTGCTCATCCCGGTCAGCCTTGCCATCGGCAACATCTACCGCACGGTCGACTGGCCCGAAGGGACCGGACCGATCGAGCTTGCCGTCGGCAGCCATCTGGCAGCGGCTGCGCTGCTCCTCTGCGGCATCCTCACCCAGCAGGGCGGCGGTTCACTTGCTCCACTCAGCAATGTGCCGCTGGTGGTCGTCGGGCAGGTTGCGTCAGCCGCGGCGATGTTCGCCTTCTTCTTCCGGCTGCAGGCGGTCGGCGGCCCGGTCTATCTCAGCCAGATCGGCTATGTCGCGGCTGCGGTCGGGTTGTTTGCCGGCACGATCTTTCTCGGCGAACACTATCAATTGCTGACCTGGGCGGGTGCGGCCATCATCACCGCCGGCGTGTTCATCACCACCAAAGCGCAAAGCCAGGTCACCACAAAAACGCAAAACCAGACGGCGTGAGAAGGTGGCGGCGGGAGAAGGTTCAGTGATTTGGTGACAAGTTCAGGCGGATGCCTTCTCCGCCAGCACCATATAGTTGACGTCCATGTCCTTCGATCGCTGCCAGCGGTCGGCGAGCGGATTGTAGGTGACGCCGGTGCGGTCGATGATGGTCAGGCCAGCGCCGGCGAGCGCCTTCTCCAGCTCGTCGGGCCGCACCAGCTTGCCGAACTGGTGGGTGCCGCGCGGCAACCAGCGCAGCACATATTCGGCGCCGATGATGGCCAGACCCAGCGCCTTCAGCGTGCGATTGATGGTGGCGACGAACATGATTCCGCCGGGCTTGACCATCTCGCCGCACTTAGCCACGAACAGGTCGATGTCGGCGACATGCTCGACCACTTCCATGTTGAGGATGACGTCGAATTTCTCGCCGGCGTCGGCCAGATCCTCCGCCGTCGTGGCACGGTAATCCACCGTCACGCCGACCTCCGCCGCATGCAGCTTGGCCACTTCAATGTTGGTGGCGGATGCGTCGGCGCCGACCACCTCGGCGCCAAGCCGCGCCATCGGCTCGCACAACAGCCCGCCGCCGCAGCCGATGTCGAGGAAGCGCAGGCCCTCGAACGGCCGCGCCGCACGCGGGTCGCGGCCGAAGCGCGCCGCCACCTGATCGCGTATATAGGCAAGCCGGATCGGATTGAACTTATGCAGCGGGCGGAATTTGCCGTTCGGGTTCCACCATTCGGCGGCAAGGGCGGAAAAGCGCTCCACTTCTCCGGCATCGATCGTCGACCGTCTGGGTTCTGGCATGGTGTGTCTCCCGCAGACTCAAAAGTTCAGAGCGCGATCGGGTGCAAAACCGGATACGACTTTTGCTGATCACGCTCTGGTGCGCTAGGAAGTCGGTCGCGAGGCAGCGAATGTCAAGGCAGCAATTTCGCCTGTCGACAGGGCAGTGCTCACGATGCCAGGAGGCGCCGGCTGCGATCTGCCGGCATGTGGCAGCTTGCTTCGCCTTCCGTCGACCAACCGACGACTGGCGGCACGCCTTGCGAAACTCCAAGCATTTGGCTAAGGAGGCCGCGAATTCAGCGACCGGCCCGTCCGGACGCTCCCTTTCCGCTTTTCGGCCGTCGGCCCGGGCATCCAGTCAAAGGCATTTCGCTTCCATGGCGCGCATCGTGATGAAATTCGGCGGAACCTCCGTCGCCGACATCGCCCGCATCCGCAATGTGGCGCGCCACGTCAAACGCGAGGTCGATGCCGGCCATGAGGTGGCGGTGGTCGTCTCGGCAATGGCCGGCAAGACCAACGAACTGGTGCAATGGACGCGCGAAGCCTCGCCCATGCACGATGCACGCGAATATGACGCCGTCGTCGCCTCCGGCGAGCAGGTGACTGCCGGCCTGCTGGCGATCGCGCTGCAGAACATGGGCGTCCATGCCCGTTCCTGGCAGGGCTGGCAGATTCCGATCAAGACCGACAATGCCCATGGCGCGGCGCGTATTCTCGACATTGACGGCGCATTCCTGATCAAGCGCTTCGGCGAGGGCCAGGTGGCGGTGGTCGCCGGCTTCCAGGGCATCGGACCGGACAACCGCATCGCGACGCTCGGCCGCGGCGGTTCCGACACCAGCGCCGTCGCCATCGCCGCGGCGGTCAAGGCCGACCGATGCGACATCTATACCGATGTCGACGGGGTCTACACCACCGACCCCCGCATCGAGCCGAAGGCACGGCGGCTGGCCAAGATTTCCTTCGAGGAAATGCTTGAGATGGCCTCGCTCGGCGCCAAGGTCTTGCAGGTGCGTTCGGTCGAGCTTGCCATGGTGCACAGGGTGCGTACGTTCGTGCGGTCGTCCTTCGACGACCCCGACGCGCCCGGAATGGGGGATTTGCTCAATCCGCCCGGAACGCTTATTTGCGACGAGGAAGAGATCGTGGAACAGCAGGTCGTCACCGGAATTGCCTACGCCAAGGACGAAGCGCAGATTTCGTTGCGCCGTGTCGGCGACCGGCCGGGCGTCGCCGCCGGCATTTTCGGGCCGCTGGCCGAAGCCAATATCAATGTCGACATGATCGTCCAGAACATTTCGGAGGACGGCAAATTCACCGACATGACCTTCACCGTGCCGTCCGGCGATGTCGACAAGGCGCTTGGCGTGCTCGAGCGGATCAAGGCCACGATCGGTTATGACGTCGTACAGTCGGAAGCCGGCATGTCGAAGGTCTCGGTGATCGGCATCGGCATGAGGAGCCATGCGGGCGTCGCCGCCACCGCCTTCAAGGCGCTGGCCGACAAATCGATCAACATCCGCGCGATTACGACCTCCGAAATCAAGATTTCGATCCTGATCGACGGTCCCTACACCGAACTTGCAGTTCGCACTTTGCATTCCATCTACGGTCTGGATAAGCAGTAGCAGATTGCATCGGCCCGAAATCGACAGTCGATTCTCGGAAAGCACGATGCAGCGGACTGAAAGTCTTAGAGCGTCCTTTATGCGTCCAATCGGATGCACGGCGCTCTAATTGAGTTGTTGCGTGAGCGTCGGCCGCGGGAGAAACTGCGGCGGGCAAAATGTCCATTGGAGAACAAGCCGCGATGCGTGATACGGCCAGTGGCCCGCGCGTTTTGCTGAAACGGCTCCGCGAGCTCATGCAGGAGCCGCTGGAGCCGCAGGAGCGGCTCGACCGCATCGTGCGGGACATCGCCTCCAACATGGTCGCCGAAGTGTGCTCGCTCTATGTGCTGCGCGCCGATTCGGTGCTCGAACTCTATGCCACCGAAGGCCTGAACCCGAATGCCGTCCATTTGGCGCAGCTCAGGCTGGGGGAAGGCCTCGTCGGCACGATCGCGGCCTCAGCACGACCGCTCAATCTCTCGAACGCGCAGGAACATCCCGCCTTCGCCTACCTGCCGGAGACGGGGGAAGAGATTTACAATTCCTTCCTCGGCGTGCCGGTGCTCAGGGCAGGGCGCACGCTCGGCGTGCTGGTCGTCCAGAACAAGACCATGCGCCATTATCGCGACGACGAGGTCGAGGCGCTGGAAACGACGGCGATGGTGATTGCCGAGATGATCGCCACCGGCGACCTTGCGCGGCTGACCCGGCCCGGGCTCGAACTCGACCTGCGCCGCCCGGTGAGCTTTACCGGCCTGTCCTTCAACGAGGGCGTCGGGCTTGGCCATGTCGTGCTGCACGAGCCGCGCATCGTCGTCACCAATCTGTTCAACGAGGACAGCGACGAGGAGATCAGGCGGCTCGATGCATCCCTCGGTTCGCTCAGGCTCTCCATCGACGACATGCTGGAACGCCGCGAAGTCGCCTTCGAGGGCGAACATCGCCAGGTGCTCGAAGCCTATCGCATGTTCGCCAACGACAGCGGCTGGGTGCGCCGGCTGGAAGAGGCGATCCGCAACGGCCTGACGGCGGAAGCGGCGGTGGAAAAAGTGCAGAGCGACATGCGTGCCCGCATGCTGCACATGACCGATCCGTATCTGCGCGAGCGGATGAGCGATTTTGACGATCTCGCCAACCGGCTGCTGCGCCAGTTGATGGGGCGTGGGCCGGACGATGTCGCGACGTCGCTGCCGAAGGACGCCATCATCGTCGCCCGCTCAATGGGCGCCGCCGAGCTGCTCGATTATCCCAGAGACAAGCTGCGTGGCGTGGTGCTGGAGGATGGGGCCGCGACCAGCCACGTCGTCATCGTGGCGAGAGCCATGGGCATACCGGTCGCCGGCCAGATGAAGGGTGCCGTTTCCATGGCGGAAAACGGCGACGCCATCATTGTCGACGGCGAAGAAGGCGCGATCCATCTGCGCCCCCAGCCCGACCTCGAAGCCGCTTATGCCGAAAAGGTCCGCTTCCGGGCGCGGCGGCAGGAAGTCTATCGCGAACTGCGCAAGAAGCCGTCGGTGACCAAGGACGGCGTCCATGTCGATTTGTTGATGAATGCCGGCCTTGCCGTAGATCTGCCGCAGCTTACCGAGGCGGGCGCTGCCGGCATCGGCCTGTTCCGCACCGAGCTGCAATTCATGGTCGCCTCGACCTTTCCGCGTGCGGAAGCTCAGGAACGGCTCTACCGAGACGTGCTCGACGCGGCGCGCGGCAAGCCGGTGACCTTCCGCACCATCGACATCGGCGGCGACAAGGTGCTGCCTTACTTCAAGGACGTGGTCCAGGAAGAGAATCCGGCGCTCGGCTGGCGTGCCATCCGCCTGACGCTAGACCGGCCGGGCCTGTTGCGCACCCAGATCCGCGCGCTGCTGAAGGCCTGCGGCGGGCGTGAACTGAAGCTGATGCTGCCGATGGTGACGGAACTCGGCGAGATCGCACAGGCACGCGAAATCCTCGATCGCGAGGTGCGGCATCTGTCGCGTTTTGCCCATCATTTGCCGACCAGCCTGAAGCTCGGAGCCATGCTGGAAGTGCCTTCGCTGCTGTTCCAGCTCGACGAGCTGATGAAGGCGGTCGATTTCGTCTCGGTCGGCTCGAACGATCTGTTCCAGTTCGTCATGGCGGTCGATCGCGGCAATACGCAGCTCTCCGACCGCTTCGATACGCTGTCGACGCCGTTCCTGCGTGCTTTGAAGCAAATTGCCGACGCGGGCGTGCGCAACAACACGCCGGTGACCTTGTGCGGCGAGCTCGCCGGCAAGCCGATCTCGGCGATGGCGCTGATCGGTCTTGGCTACCGTTCGATCTCGATGTCGCCGGCCTCGATCGGTCCGGTCAAGGCGATGCTGACGGAACTGCCGCTGGCCGAACTGCAAGCATTTTTCGCCGACAATCTCATGGCGCCGTCCCAGAAGTTGCCGATGCGCGCGCTGCTGCAGGCCTTTGCCGACGACCGTTCTATACCGTTGTAGTAGTACCCCACCATGATCAACCTGCCCCGCGACCGTATGGATCAAGTCGTCAAGCGTTTCGACATGCTCGAGGCGCAGATGTCGGCCGGGCCGGCGGCGGACGCCTATGTCAGGATGGCGTCGGAATATGCCGACATCCAGGAAATGGTGGCAAAGATCAGGGCGCTGCGCACCGCCGAGCACGAACAGGCCGATCTGGAGGCGATGCTCGCCGACAAAAGTACCGATGCCGAAATGCGGGCATTGGCCGAGGCCGATCTGCCCGAGGTCAGGGAACGCATCGAAGCGCTGCAGAAGGACATCCAGATCCTGCTTCTGCCCAAGGATGCCGCCGATGACAAGAATGCCATCCTCGAAATCCGTGCCGGCACCGGCGGCGACGAGGCAGCTCTCTTTGCCGGCGACCTGTTTCGCATGTACGAACGCTACGCTGCGGCACGCGGCTGGCGTTTCGAGATGGTGTCGGCAAGCGACGGCGAGGTCGGCGGCTACAAGGAAATCATCGCCACCATTTCGGGCAAGGGGGTCTTTGCCCATCTGAAATTCGAATCCGGCGTGCATCGCGTGCAGCGCGTGCCGGCAACCGAGGCCGGCGGGCGCATCCACACCTCGGCGGCGACGGTTGCCGTGCTGCCCGAAGCGGAAGAGGTCGACATCGACATCAGGGCTGAAGACATCCGCATCGACACAATGCGCGCCTCGGGTTCGGGTGGCCAGCACGTCAACACCACCGATTCGGCGGTGCGCATCACCCATCTGCCGACCGGCATCATGGTGGTGCAGGCGGAGAAGTCGCAGCACCAGAACCGGGCGAAAGCCATGCAGATCCTGCGCGCCAGGCTTTATGACCTCGAGCGCAGTAAGGCCGACGAGGAACGCTCCGAATCGCGCAAGTCGCAGGTTGGTTCGGGTGATCGCTCGGAGCGCATCCGCACCTACAATTTCCCACAGGGTCGCGTCACCGACCATCGCATCAATCTGACGCTTTACAAGCTCGACCGGGTGATGATGGGCGAACTTGATGAGATCATCGACGCGCTGATGGCCGATCACCAGTCGAAGCTGCTCGCCGATATCGGCGTCGATGGCTGACAGTCTGCCTGGCATGCTGGGGCCGCTGCTTAAAGCGGCACGGGCACGCCTTGCTGCGGCCGCAGTCGCCGATCCGGCGCTGGATGCCAGGCTGATCGTCGAACATTTTTCCGGCACCACCCGCACGCAAGCCATCGCCGATCCCGAATGCAGGGTCGATGCCGGCGCCATTGTCGCGATCGATGCAGCGTTAAGACGGCGGATCGCCGGCGAGCCGGTGCATCGCATCCTCGGCCATCGCGAATTCTACGGCTTGCGCCTGTCGCTTTCACCGGAAACGCTGGAGCCGCGACCAGATACCGAAACGCTGGTCGAAGCAGTACTGCCCTTCGTGAAGACCACAGCAGAACGGGAAGGCGAATGCCGCATCCTCGATCTCGGCACCGGCACCGGCGCGATCGCACTGGCGCTGCTCAGCGCAGTTCCGGCGGCGCGCGCCACTGGGGTCGACATTTCGCAAGATGCGCTGGGCACCGCCATGCGCAATGCCGAGGAATTGGGGTTGGCCAGCCGGTTCCAGGTGCTCAAATCCGACTGGTTCGAAAAAGTTTTTGGCCGATACCATGTAATTGTCGCCAACCCTCCCTATATAGCGTCCATAGACATCGAAAATCTGCAGGACGAGGTCCGCGATTTCGATCCACGCCGAGCCCTTGATGGCGGCGTGGACGGTCTGAGTCCCTACAGGATCATCGCCGCCGAGGCGGCAGGTTTTTTGGAAGCCGAAGGCAGGATTGCGGTCGAGATAGGCCACACGCAACGCAAGGACGTCACGGACATATTCCTCCAAGCCGGCTACATGCCGGCAGGGGTATTCCGCGATCTTGGCGGAAACGACAGGGTTCTGATCTTTGAACTGACAAAGCCGTGATGCAGTGCGAAAAAACGCTTGGCAATGCCGGGGAATGCGGCTAGGGTCGCCTTAACCGGATGAGACGAAGCAGGCAGTGCTCTTAGCGATTCGGTTTCCTTGGAAATAGCTGCCTTCTTGCGCAAACGACGCCCAAGCTTCGTGCGGGAATCGTCCGACAAGTGATGTAACCGGAACAGGATGACACGTGGCGCCAACGCAATCGATGCGGGCGAACGCCGGTGAAGAGACGAAACGGCTGGCCGCATGAGCGCCTCCGTTCGTGAAGAATTTTCGAAAATTTCAAAATGAAGAGAGTCGAATGAGGCCACAACAGCAGAACAGGCGCATGCGCGGTCGCAACAACAACGGCGGCGGCAATAACAATAACAACAACCGCAAGGGCCCAAATCCCCTGACGCGCAACTACGAGAGCAACGGCCCGGACGTGAAGATCCGCGGATCGGCTCAGCAGATCGCCGAAAAATACGCAACCCTTGCCCGTGACGCGCAAAGCTCCGGCGACCGGGTGATGGCTGAGAATTATCTCCAGCATGCCGAGCACTACAATCGCATCATCGCTGCCGCGCAGGCGCAGCTTCCGATCCAAAGCGCTCAGCAGAACCGCGACGATTTCGACGAGGACGGCGACGACGACCGCGACGACTTCGACAACACCGGCAACAGCAACGTCGGTGAGACGGCGGCTCCGGTGGTCAACCACGGTGCCGGCCCGCAGCCGGTCATTGACGGCACGCCGGCCGAGTTGGCGTTCAACCAGGAAAACGGCCGCGACAACCGCGACAATGGCCGCGATAACGGTGGGCGCGACAACAATGGCGGCCGCCATCGCGACCGTCGCCCCAATGGCGGCTACGGCCAGAATGGCCAGCGCGGCGAATATGGTTCGCGCGGCGAGCAAGGCGGACAGCGCGGCGATCAGAACCGGCGCAACGAGACGCCGGTACAGAGCGAGACGCCCGTACAGGCGGAAGCTGTTTCCCCGGTCGAGCCTGTTTCTGTGCCCGAGCCCGCGCCGCAGTTCGAGAACTTCTCGCCGGCGGCTCTCGCTGCCCAGGCCGAGCTGAAGGAAGCGGCTGCCGAAAATGGCGTTGCCCGGCGTCCCAGGCGTCCGCGCCGCCCGCGTGTCAATGCCGATCAGGTGGACAGCAGCAATGACAATGCTGGCGCCGATAATTTGAATACAGCGCCGGCGGAAGACGCTGGTGGGGAGCCCGCCAGCGTCGACGTCAACAACTGATCGAGCAAGGCCTTCAGACATTTTGGACGGCGGAGAGAAATCTCCGCCGTTTTTGTTTTGCGCGCCTGTGGAATATTATGCGTCCACCATTATCGGGACGTCTTGAGGGTCCGTGGCATGCGCCCCATATCTCGCCTGAACAGGATCCGGCTCGATCGGGCGGGTCCGTCACCGCAATCTGATCCGGTGCCGCAAAGCGGGCCGGTGACGGAAGGAGACAGAGATGAACCTTGAAAAATACTCCGAGCGCGTGCGCGGCTTTATCCAGTCCGCGCAGACAATGGCGCTCTCACGTAACCATCAGCAGTTCACCCCTGAACATATACTGAAAGTGCTCGTCGACGACGATGAGGGCCTGGCCGCGTCGTTGATCGAGCGCGCCGGCGGCAGCGTTCGCGACGTCAAGCTTGGCGTCGAGACGGCACTTGAGGCAATGCCCAAGGTGGAGGGCGGCAACGGCCAGCTTTATCTGGCGCAGCCGCTGGCCAAAGTGTTTTCGACCGCCGAGGAACTGGCCAAGAAGGCCGGCGACAGTTTCGTCACGGTCGAGCGGCTGCTGACGGCGCTGGCGGTCGAGAAATCCGCCAAGACCGCCGATATCCTGACCAAAGCCGGTGTGACACCACAGGCGCTGAACCAGGTGATCAATGAGGTCCGCAAGGGCCGCACCGCCGATTCGGCGAGCGCCGAGCAGGGCTATGATGCGCTGAAGAAGTATGCGCGCGATCTCACCGCCGACGCCCGCGCCGGCAAGCTCGACCCGGTCATCGGCCGCGATGACGAGATCCGCCGCACCATCCAGGTGCTGTCGCGCCGCACCAAAAACAATCCGGTGCTGATCGGCGAACCCGGCGTTGGCAAGACCGCGATCGCCGAAGGGCTAGCGTTGCGCATCGTCAATGGCGACGTGCCGGAATCGCTCAAGGACAAGCAGCTGATGGCGCTCGACATGGGGTCGTTGATCGCCGGTGCCAAATATCGCGGCGAATTCGAGGAGCGGCTGAAGGCGGTGCTTTCGGAAGTTACCGCTGCCGCTGGCGGCATTATCCTGTTCATCGACGAGATGCACACGCTGGTCGGGGCCGGCAAGGCGGATGGCGCCATGGATGCCTCAAACCTGTTGAAGCCGGCGCTGGCACGCGGCGAACTGCACTGCGTCGGCGCGACGACGCTCGATGAGTACCGCAAGCATGTTGAGAAGGACGCAGCCCTTGCCCGCCGCTTCCAGCCGGTCTTCGTCAATGAGCCGACTGTCGAAGACACCGTCTCCATCCTGCGCGGCCTGAAGGAAAAATACGAGCAGCACCACAAGGTGCGCATCTCGGATTCGGCGCTGGTCGCGGCAGCGTCGCTGTCCAACCGCTATATCGCCGACCGGTTCCTGCCGGACAAGGCGATCGACCTTGTCGACGAGGCCGCGTCGCGGCTGCGGATGCAGGTCGATTCGAAGCCCGAAGCGCTGGACGAGATCGACCGCCGTGTCATGCAGCTCAAGATCGAGCGTGAGGCGCTGAAGGTCGAGAAGGACGATGCGTCGAAGGACCGGCTCGCCCGCCTCGAAAAGGACCTTTCCGCCCTGGAGGAAGAATCGACCGAGCTCACCTCGAAGTGGCAGGCCGAGAAGCAGAAGCTCGGGCTCGCGGCGGACCTGAAGAAGCAGCTCGACGAAGCGCGCAACGAGCTCGCCATTGCCCAGCGCAAGGGTGAATTCCAGCGCGCCGGCGAGCTGGCCTACGGCAAGATTCCGGAACTCGAGAAGAAGCTGACGCAGGCCGAGGCGCAAGACGGCAAGGTCGGCATGGTCGAGGAGGTGGTCACCCCCGATCACGTCGCCCATATCGTGTCGCGCTGGACCGGCATTCCGGTCGACAAGATGCTGCAGGGCGAGCGTGACAAGCTGCTGCGCATGGAAGACGAGATCGGCAAGCGCGTCGTCGGCCAGGGCGAGGCCGTGCAGGCCGTGTCGAAAGCCGTCCGCCGTGCCCGCGCCGGCCTGCAGGATCCGAACCGGCCGATCGGCTCGTTCATGTTCCTCGGGCCGACGGGCGTCGGCAAGACCGAGCTGACCAAGGCGCTCGCCAGCTTCCTGTTCGACGACGAGAGCGCCATGGTGCGCATCGACATGTCGGAATTCATGGAGAAGCACTCGGTCGCCCGGCTGATCGGCGCGCCTCCCGGCTATGTCGGCTATGAGGAAGGCGGCGCGCTGACTGAAGCGGTGCGGCGCCGGCCCTACCAGGTCGTGCTGTTCGACGAGATCGAGAAGGCACATCCCGATGTCTTCAACGTGCTGCTGCAGGTGCTCGACGACGGCCGCCTGACCGATGGACAAGGCCGCACGGTCGATTTCCGCAACACGCTGATCATCATGACGTCGAACCTCGGCGCCGAATATCTGGTCAATCTCGGCGAGAACCAGGACGTCGATGACGTGCGCGACGAGGTGATGAGCGTGGTCAGGGCGTCGTTTCGGCCGGAGTTCCTCAACCGCGTCGACGAGGTGATCCTGTTCCACCGGCTGCGCCGGCAGGATATGGGCCGCATCGTCGAGATCCAGCTCAAGCGGCTGGAAAATCTGCTCGTCGATCGCAAGATCACGCTTTCGCTGGACCAGGAGGCGGTCGACTGGCTGGCGGCCAAGGGCTACGATCCGGCCTATGGCGCGCGGCCGCTGAAGCGGGTGATGCAGAAGGAACTGCAGGACCCGCTGGCGGAAAAAATCCTGCTCGGCGACATCCTCGACGGTTCGACCGTCAAGGTCACCGCAGGTTCCGACCGGTTGAACTTCCGCTCGAAGCCGACGGTCATGGCGACCGAGGCGGCTGCCTGATCCGAGCAGGCTTGCATAAAATGGCGGGGCGCAGATGACGCTGGATGACTACAACGGCTTCTGCGCTTCGCTGCCTGCGACGACCCACGTCGTCCAATGGGGCGGCGCCCATGTCTGGAAGGTCGGTGCCAAGGTGTTTGCCATCGGCGGTTGGAGCGAGGGGAAGGAGCCGTTCGTCACCTTCAAATGCTCCGACATCGCTTATGACATCTTGAAGGAACAGCCGGGCCTTCGGCCCGCGCCCTATCTTGCGTCACGCGGCATGAAATGGATCCAGCGCCAGACAAATCAAAGCATGGACGATGACGCGCTGAAGGACTATTTGCGCGAAAGCCATCGCCTTGTCGTCCTCAAGCTGACGAAACAGGCGCGCAAGGAATTGGGACTTACCGCCAGCTAGTGTTCTTGCTCGCCAGAAATCCGCCATCTTCATGCCCGGTTCATGTTGGAACCTTATGGTCGCCAACTGATTTGCTGGCGAAGGGGTTGGTATATCTCATCGGCCCGAAAACCGAATTCGATTTTCGGAAAGCGCGATGCGGAGATTTAGAGTGTTAGAGCGTCCTTTGCGCGTCCGGAAGGACGCGCGGCGCTCTAACGAGACTATGCCGGGCGGCGGCAATTACGGACCGGAGAATTTGGGCAACATGTTCCGCACGATCTTCACCCTTTCGGCGCTCGCCGCCGGGCTGCTTTCTTCGAGCGCAATGGCCGCGCCGACGGAAGACATCGCGCCGCGATCTGCCCGTGCGGCCGATGACGGCGGTGTGCTGGTCGCCCAGAACGGCGATTTCGACGTCTATTACGACGCCAGGGGAAACCGCGTCATCGTCGATGCGGAAACCGGCAAGGTCCTTGCCATCCAGCCGCCGCAGACCAGGTTCGACCGCCGTGCGCTGCGCCGCGAGGGCTCGCGCAATCTCGGACCGGTCGAGGACGACAGCTATTATCTCGACGGGGAAGACACGGCACGTTTGCGCCGCAGGCAATTGGAAGAGGAAGGCTTGATCGTCGTGCCGCCCGACGAATATGATCCCTACAACGACAATTCGGTGGAAGCTTTTCCCGAAGCCCCGCGGGATGATGGCTATGGCGATAATTATCCGGAAGCGCCGCAGCCGCGCACCGTCAAGCGCCAGCCGCTCGACGAGGCTTCGATCGAACCGGTCGAGCCGACGGCGCCGGGCGATCAGGCGGCACTGCCGCCAAAGGTCGGCGGCAAAACCGTCACCGATCCGTCGCTATCACTCGGTGCACGCCAGGATGTCGCGGCGTTGCAAGTGCTGCTCGACCGCGCCGGCGCTTCGCCCGGCGTCGTCGACGGGCGCTTCGGCTCGAATGTCGACAAGGCGCTCGCCGCCTACAACGAGATCACCGGCAGCAATCTGCGGTCGACCGATGTGGTCGGCATCCAGGCGGCGCTCGAGCAATCCGGCGGCGATGCCTTCGCCTCCTACGCCATCACCCCCGAAGACGCGGCCGGCCCCTATGTCGCCTCGGTGCCGGAAGACTACAGCCAGAAGGCGCAACTCGAGCGGCTGAGCTACACCTCCGTCACCGAAGCGCTGGCCGAGCGGTTCCACATGGACGAGAACTATCTGAAGGCGCTCAATCCGGAAGCCAATTTCAACCGTCCCGGCACGATCATCAAGGTCGCCAATTTTGGCAGGCTGGTAGCGAAGCCGGTGGCGAACATCATCGCCGACAAGGGCAAGAAGCAGGTCCGCGCCTATGACGCATCGGGCAAGCTGATCGCGGCCTATCCAGCCACCATCGGCTCGGCGGACACGCCTTCGCCCACCGGCACGCATGCGGTGTCGCGGGTCGCGTTGGATCCGAACTACACCTACAACCCGAACATCAATTTCAAGCAGGGCGAAAACGACAAGATCCTGACCATCCCGCCAGGCCCGAACGGCCCCGTCGGCTCGGTCTGGATCGCGCTGGACAAGCCGACCTACGGCATTCACGGCACACCCGATCCCTCAAAGATCGGCAAGACCGAAAGCCATGGCTGCGTGCGGCTGACCAATTGGGACGCGCGCGAGCTGGCAAAAATCGTGTCGCCGGGCGTCACGGTGGAATTCATCGACTGAACGCTGTCGGCAAGGAGCCGTGATCGGTGCCATAAAGGCCCCGATCCTGTTCTGGTTTCAACGACAGCAATCCTCTGGCCGGTTGTTGCCGGCGGACCGGGGGTCTAAGCAGGCTGCATGAAGTCTCCAAGCGAAGCCGCTGCCATCTCCCTGACCGGCTCTCTTCGGGCCGATACGTTTTGCCCGCAATCGCGGCGCAGGTTCGTGCTGATCGCGGCGATCCTGGCCTCAGCGCTCGGCTTCATCGACGGTTCGATCCTGGCCATCGCCACACCGGCGATCCGCGTCGACCTCGGCGCCAGTTTCGCTGAGGCGCAGTGGATTTCAAACTCCTATGCGCTGACGCTTTCGGCGCTCATCCTTGTCGGCGGCGCCGCCGGCGACCGTTTTGGCCTGCGGCATGCTTTCGTGGCAGGCATCGCGCTGTTCATTGCCGCCTCGCTTGCCTGCGCGGTGGCGCCGAACCCGCCAGTGCTCATTGCCTTCCGCGCCGTTCAGGGCATCGGTGCCGCCATCATGGTGCCGGGCAGCCTCGCCATTATCGCCAAGGCCTATCCGAAGAAGGAGCGCGGCAGGGCGATCGGCATCTGGGCGGCGGCCTCGGCGCTAACGACGGCGCTTGGCCCGGTGCTGGGCGGCGTTGTCTTGTCGGCCTTCGGCGATGGTATCTGGCGGGCGATCTTCGCGATCAATCTGCCGCTTGGACTTCTCTCGATCTATCTCCTGCTCGCCAAGGTCCCGGCCGACGCTCCGACGGAAAAGCGCAGCCTCGATCTCGGTGGCGCTGCACTCGCCACCTTGGCGTTCGGGGCGCTTGCCTACGGCTTGACTTCGATGAGCGCAGAGGGCGAGGGGCAAATGTCGGGCCCGAGCATTGCCGCCGGCGCGGTGCTGCTCGTCTTGTTCATCGTCTTCGAGCGCCGGCAGCGCGAACCGATGATCGATCTCTCGCTGTTTCGGGTCGGCGCCTTCGCCGGCGCCAATGTGGCGACCTTCTTCCTCTATTTCGCGCTGTCGGCCAATCTGTTCTACCTGCCGATGCTGCTCATCGCCGGATGGGGGCTGAGCACGGCTGAGGTCGGTTTCATCTTCCTGCCGCTGTCGGCGCTGATCGCGCTTTTATCGGGGCCGATCGGCCACTGGTCCGACCGGATCGGTCCGCGTTTTCCGATCGCCAGCGGCAGTCTCGTGGTCGCTGTTGCCTTTGCCGGGCTTGCCTGGCTGGCCTATGCCGGGATCCACAGTTTCTGGTGGGGAGTGTTTCCGTTGATGGCGCTGATGGGGCTCGGCATGGCGCTGGTCGTGTCGCCGCTGTCGACCGCGATCATGACGGCGGTCGATGACAAGGATACGGGTGCTGCTTCGGGAATCAACAATGCCGTCTCGCGCATTGGCGGCCTGATCGCAGTGGCGGCGATGGGATCATTGGCGGCCTGGGTCTATGCCGCAGCGCTGAACACCGGTGCCGCATCCGGCATTCCGGGTTTCGGCGAACCGGCGCCGGCCGGTCTGGCGCCGGATCTCGATGCAGCAAGGCTCGCCGCCAACGATGCAGCTTTCGCAGCGGTCGCCCTGGTAACTGCGCTGCTTTGCCTGCTCTCGGCGATCGTGGCGTGGATGACCGTTTCAGGCGAGCGACTGCCCTGGTCGCGCCGATCCGAGAATCCGCAAGGCTGAAGAGCCCGAAGGCTCCAAAGTCGGCTCAGCCTTCGATCTTGGCGCTCGCGACCTTCAGCGAATCACTGTCTTCCTGCTTGAGCAGATCATCGATGCGCCCGCGCTCGCGCTTGAAGGCGACGAGATCGTCGCCTTTCAGCACCTTGCCGACCGGCAGGCGAACGCGCATCGGGTCGACCTTGGTACCGTTGACGATCAGCTCGTAGTGGAGATGCGGACCGGTGGCGAGACCGGTCTGGCCGAGAAAGCCGATGGTCTGGCCTTGGCGGACGCGCACACCCGGTGCGATGCCTTTGGCAAAAGCGCTCTGGTGATTGTAGGAGGTCTCGTAGCCATTGGCGTGGCGGATGATGATCTGCTTGCCATAGCCGCCGGCCCAGCCGGCCTTCTCGACGACACCGTTGCCGGCGGCGATGATCGGCGTGCCGATCGAGGCCGACCAATCGACGCCGGTATGCATGCGCACATAGCCGAGGATCGGATGCCTGCGGGCACCGAAGCCGGAGCGGAACTTTCCTGCGGGCAGGGGATTGCGCAGCAGGAATTGCTGAGCGCTGCGGCCGTCTCCGTCGAAATAGTCGGTGCTGCCGTCCTGCATCTGGAACCGGTAGAAATTGCGAGTCGTGCCGCCGAATGTCGCCGAGACATAGAGCAGTTCGGATTCGTCGGATGCCCGGTCGTCGCCGTCCGGCTGCGAGAACAGCACCTCGATGCGGTCCGACGGATTGAGCCGTGACTGGAAGTCGACACCTGAGGCCAGGAGCTTGATCAGCCGTTTGGTCATCGCCTTGGACATGCCGTAGGAGTAGGCGGCGCGGTAGATGCCATCGTAGACGTTGGGCAGATTGCCGCGCACCACCGGTGCGGGCGAATCGTCGAATGCGGTCGCCAATTCGGGATTGGGCTCCGGCTCCTGCGCCGGTACATATTGGCCGTGATCGTCGAGCGCGATGGTGACGATATGCTGCGTCCTGTCATAGATGCCGGTGCGAACGACTTTGGCGGCGTCGCCATGGATCTCGAGCCCGACGCGCAGCACGGTTCCCGCCTTGAGTGCTGTCGCATTCAGCAATTTGGCGATCGCCTCGGCCATGCCCGTGGCGTCGTCGCCCGTATAGCCCGAATCGGCGAAGGCCTCGACTATGTCGCGATCCCTGGTGAAGGGGATGATTTCCTCGGCGAAAGCCGGCGCCTGGTCGTCGGGGGCAGCGCGCAGCGACACCGAGACGTTTTCCGGGATGATCCTGACATCGTAGGAGCCGGCCATGCTTTCGGCGAATGCGTCGCCGAATCGCTGCGGGTCGACATAATGCAGCGATGCGACCTGCACCGCGCCGTCGCTTAGACCGGTGCCGGCCTCACGCACCACCTTTTCCACCTCGTCGGCGGACAAGTCACTCTTTTCGTCGAAGGCCGCCGTCTCGATCGGAAAATCGACCGTCTTCAGGCTCATCTCGCTTTCGACCTTGGCGCCATAGATCTGGCCGGCGGCGGCGGTCGCCGGCTGGTCGGCATTGCCGTCGCGATCGTCGCCGAACACCTGCATCGGATCGAACGGCGGATAGGCGCGGCTGGTCGCGTGCCCGGCGGCAAGCGCCATCTTGATCTGCACGAAAGGCATGGTGTGGATGACGTCGCGGTCGCCGACCTTGGTCACCATCGACACTTCCATGCGCCGTCGGTCCTTGGCCTTGGCGATCTGGCGCGGCGCCACCAGCCTGGTGGTCTTGGCGATCTCGCCGGAATCGTCGCCTGTTGCAAGGCTGATCAGTTCGGCGATCTCGGGCGGCGTTGCCAGTTGCTGACGGCCGTCGAGGGCCGCGAATAGCGCCACGCCCATTAGCACGCTCGACGTTACGCCAGTAAGAAACGTGCCCGACAGCCAGCGTGCCGAAACCTCGCGCCGGTCGGGTGGGCCACTGCGACCGTCCGCAATCAGCGGCGGCTCGTTGCCGAGTTCGGCTATGACATTTTCCGTATCTGGCATCCAGAAAGGCTGCTTCTTCCCCGGGCGGGACGGCTTGTCGCTTTTGTTGTGGCCATGACATTTGCCTGTCACGGCGGGCGAAGTCAACGAAGCGCCTGGCCTCGGCCGAAATCCCCAATCACACTTTTCTCTGAGTGGCTCTCTATAGTCTCTTATTAAGGGCGCCGCGCCGACGGTGCGTACGCCCGCTTTGTTGGCCTTGGTGTCAAACCGCAATGCGGCGGCAATAGGGCTCCGGCGTGGTGGTTGGGCCTTGTTATCCCCATGCCGCCGCGGAAGTCGGCTACCGAAAATCCTTTGTCGCAAAAAATTCAAAAAAGATTGAAATGGTTGTTGACAGTTTGGAGGGGCGCCGACTATATACGCCTCACCAACGAGGGCGGCGCGCCGCTGGCGACGAAGAAGTTCGCTTCTAGATCTGCCCTTTGCGAAATTCAAGAGAGCCGCGTGAGCGACACTCGAACGGCCCCGAGCCACAAGCGTAGGGGTCACGACATTGCGTCTGCGATGTCTGTTCTTTGACAATTGAATATTGAAGAAAGAGAAACGTGGGCGGCAGAGTCCTGCTGAACCTTTGATCCCGCCAGGGGTTGGAGGTTCGAACGAGACTTTGGCGGACACGTTTTGAGAGAATAAGTCTACCAAGACACGCAAGTGTCCAGGTGTGAATGTTCTCGTCAATTCAAAGCGTGACCAGATAAAGCCAAATCAAAGTCTTACTAAACTTGAGAGTTTGATCCTGGCTCAGAACGAACGCTGGCGGCAGGCTTAACACATGCAAGTCGAGCGCCCCGCAAGGGGAGCGGCAGACGGGTGAGTAACGCGTGGGAATCTACCCATCTCTACGGAACAACTCCGGGAAACTGGAGCTAATACCGTATACGTCCTTTTGGA
>NZ_JBEPMC010000014.1:0-154895 GCF_040545535.1 Mesorhizobium robiniae | reverse complement strand
CTGCTCTTCAGAGAAGCGGCTACGTTTCATGTCCTGGTCCTCTCTATGGGCCAGAACGAACTTCAAACCGGATTAGATCAGAGGGGCAAGGTCACATGCCGGCAACGACGAAGCGTATTTCCTTTGGACTGCCCATCTTTCGGGCCTCGCCACGACTGCCCTGTGGCGACAAGCGCATTTCGGTCTGGCGGCGTGTAGTCTAAGGATCTGGACGCGCTGTCTCCGTTAATTGGAAGGGACCTGAATGTGGGGCGGCCCCAGAGTCTCGAAGTGAAACGGGGTGCGCACGCCGGCCGAAAACCGCTCGGCGGCCTGGAGCGCGATCGTCAACCTTTCGCGCGGTGGAGAATTTGGAGAGGCTAAGAGCGCGCCCAACGCTATTTGCTCGCCGCACCCACAGGCATCGAAATCATCTGCCGACTCGCCAACCTGATAGTCGCCCGCGATTTTGAAGAGTCGTCCGGCATAGCCGACGAGGAAGGTGCCACCGCGCTCGGCTTCGTGATGCCGCTCGGCGTAGCCGCCATCTTTCAGGCATTGGCGCAGCGCATTGACGAACTCCGTCACCATAAAGGTATAGACATCAATGTCCGGGTGTCTCTTTGGCGGCTTGAAAGAATGCGCCAACAGCTGACCCATCCTAAACGAGCTCGTAAAGCCAAAGACGAAGTCCTTGTTTCGGAAGACCTTGCGATCGGCTCTCACCGTGAGCGAGTAGCCGACCACCCCGGCACTATCGCCCCCGATGTGAACTGATCCATCGTTGATCAAACCGACAATGCACGTCATTTCCTAGCTCCACTTCCGGGCTGCATCCAGCCGTAACGATTGATTGTAGCGCCGAGCAGCCGGTCTGGCCGTTCGTTCTTCACCAACCATGCGCAACGGGAAGCAAGAACCATGCCGACGAACGTCGATGCTGATGCGAAGCTTCCTTGAAAGCGCAACCAACCGCTTCGCGCACTGCAAGCGGAATGGCTCGATGTCGACGTTCGAACATCCGACGGATGTCAGCTTCAGGACGTTCACCTTGCGCCCTGTCGCAAAAACATAATGTTTGCACCACCTGGCATGGATGCATTCGCGGCAGGTTTTCCAGTAAGCGATTTCAGGTCGCGGCATTTACGCTGAAACGTGATCCTCTGGGTGGTTGCCTTCCTATACGCCCACATATGACCCGCATCTTTGCCAAGCTTCGCTGGTGCAGGGGCCGTCCAGCTAATCACGTCCGACCCCATTTGGCTGACAATTGATGCCGCCATAATTAGCTCTGAGCCCGTCAGTCTCTCGAAAGGTAGACGTCCTATGTGCAGAAATCCGCTGCTTAGCTGCTGCGATCAGCGAGCCTGCATCAAGCGGAGACATAATGGGGAATTTGGAATGGATATAATCAATAACCTTGTTTGCGCAGCCGCTCTAGGCTCCGCTGAAACATCACACGCCACGCAACAACAGCAGCTCATGGACCAAGCGGCCTTTGAGCGGCGCTTGAGCGAGGCACCACAGAGGCCGATGCAACAAGCAGGTGCTGCTCCTTCCCGTCCCGTTGGCTCTCCCCAGCAGGAGGGCCGCCTCGATACCGAAACCCAGAAACCAAATATGAAACTTGTCGTCGTTTCGAACCGCGTTGCGACATTTAACCCCGATCAGCCCCCGACTGGCGGCCTTGCCGCTGCCCTCGAGCCCGTTGTGAGCCGTTCCGGCGCCGTCTGGATGGGGTCCTCGGGCAACTTGGGCGATGGCAATGACCGGCCCGTGGCCCTCGCGCAGTGTGGCGAGGGCCACGTGGCGAGGCTCGATCTGCCGGCCGCGCATTATCCTGGTTACTACGAGGGTTTTGCGAATTCTATGCTGTGGCCAGCGTTCCACTCGCTGCTCGACCGGGTTTCGTCAGGTGCGGAAAACCACTATGAAAGCTATCGCGAGGTCAATGCTTTCGTGGGGCGCGCGGCGTTCGACCTGAGGGATCGGGACGCATTCTGGGTGCATGATTATCATTTCCTTCCGCTGGGCGCCGATCTGCACAAACTTGGCATCGACCGGCCAATCGGCTTCTTCCTACATACGCCTTGGCCGGCGCCTGACTTGATAGAGCGAGTACCCAATCATCGTGAACTCATGAAATCGATGCTCGAATACGATCTGCTTGGCTTTCAGACCAACTGGGACCGGAATAACTTCCTTGCCTGCGTCCATTCTCATCTCGGGCTGGAAAGCAAGAACGGCATAGTGATCTCGCAGGGCAGGCAGACGCGCTGCCAAAAGTTCCCGATCGGTATCGATCCCAAGCAGTTCGCAGAAAATGCTGCGGTGTCGCTTGCGGAACAGAACGACTTTATCTCGTCCTTGCAGAACAAACTCAATGGCGCGAAGCTTGCAATCGGCGTCGACCGTCTCGACTACACCAAGGGTATCGACAACCGGATCGAAGCTTTCAATCAGGTGGTAGCAGCCGAGCCGCGGAGCATTTCGCTCTTGCAGATCGCCATACCCTCACGCACTCAAATCGCAGCGTATGGAGAGTATGAGCGTAATGTCGACAGCTTGGTCAGCCGGGTCAATGGCGAGCACGGCACGGACGAGTGGCGGCCGATTTTGTACGAGAAGAATTCTTTCACCCAGGCACAACTCGCGAGTCTTTATCGAGCCGCGCACGTTGGCGTGGTGACACCCTTGCGTGACGGCATGAATTTGGTAGCCAAAGAATATGTCGCTGCGCAAGATCCGAACGATCCTGGCGTTCTGGTCCTATCGAAGTTTGCGGGTGCAGCCGAAGACTTCAAAGAGAACGAAGCGCTGCTCGTGGATCCGACCCGCCCTGAAGAGATCGCGACTGCGATTTCCAGAGCGGCCAACATGCCGCGCGAGGAGCGCATACAACGCTGGCGAATGATGATGGATAGACTTGAAGCATATACGATCCACCATTGGTCTGCTGACTTCGTGCAGGAACTGGACAAAAGCCGGGTAACGGTGCCGGCGGATCACTTCCGACACCTCGGCCTCGGCTGGATAAACGAGGCGCAAATGCCCTCGTATGAAACCACTGCCGAGTTGGAAGCCGCGCTGAAGCACGCAATGGATAGACGTTGGGTTCTCCCGACGACGAGCAGCGCAGATCATCCGGGCGCGCGCGCCTGAGTGCGGATTCCGACGTGATGCCGGCGGCGATCAAAGGCCGGCCTGTTTTCGGCACAGAAAAGCTCGGCTCCTGGGTCAGCAACTTTGGCATCAATGGCCTCGCCATGAACGAGGACATTTTGATGCGGGCAAGAGAAGGCTGACCCCTGAGACGGTAGAGACAAAGCTTCGGCTTGCCGGAAGCGCGACAAACTCCCGCGACATTGCGGTCGTCTTGGGAGTAGCGCGCATCACTGTGCAGGATAATCTGCAGCGCGCCAACTCTTTGTCGCAACGGCGTCAAACAAGGCACGAGACGAAGCGTAGGATGGCCGACGGCGCCTTCCACGTGCCGTCCGTGAAGTGTGATCCGTTCGGCATGGTGCGGATGGCGCCGCACCTTTGTTCTGTGTTGAATGTCGCAGCCCTTTGTTACGCCGCGTCTGCGGTATCTAAACGACGACGTACATCTGAAGGTCGTTTTGAGAAGGCGCGCATGAACAACCGGTTGAACGTTGCTGGGGTTGCAAAACCGCATGCCGTATGAATATCTTTAATTGGCAGGTCTGTTTCTTCAAGAAGCGACTTTGCTCTCTTCAGCCTAATTTCTATATAAGCCTGATGGGGAGCCAGAGAAAGCTTATCCTTGAACAATCTCTCACATTGCCTCCTTGAAAGCCCACAGAGCTCGAATATGCGCTCTAGCGGCTGCGGGTTCGCGATGTTGGATTCCATGAGGCTAAGCGCTTGGGTAAAAGGGTCTGCGTTAGCGTCTCGCGGGCCAACGGGAACCTGCTGAAAATAAGGCTGGCGAATCCGGTCCACGAGCATTTTATCCAAAACGGCCTCGCAAGTGGCAGTGTCAAATAAGTCTCCAACAATACGCATGGAGAGCTCGAGAGTGGCAAGTTCACCTGGGGAGCTACACAGTTGGTGCCCGAAAGACGCGATTTGTTCTGTAGCCCGGATGCTAGGAAAATCGCGGAGAAACCGTCCGGCTTCTGCCCAGTGGACGGCGCAATCGGTGAGCTTCTCCAAGCCTGCCTCCGCCAAGAGCCAAGTGGCTGGCCCCACTGAAAAAATCCTTATGTTATTGGCGTAAATGCACCTAACAAAATCGAGTAGCGCAGGGGGATAATTCCCTTGCCATCCGCCACAGATAATTACGGTGTGAGGCTCAATATCGTCTGCAACGTAACGCGAATTTTGAAAAGTATCGTCAAGTGTCAGTTCAATCCCATCGCAAGAGCTGACCACCTTATTTGGCCATCCAAATGTACGGATGGGCGTTGCTTGATGAGTCGTCGATGCTGCATACCTCAATGGTCGCACGATTAACGCCATTGTTATCAGTGAGACTCCATCAATTACTATTATATCCACCCCCGAGTGAGGGACGGACGATTTTCTCATGTCGAATACGGTTTCTGGCACGCAACGCTCCGCAGTGTCGATTTTTTGCTGAGGACTGACCCGGCAATCTCGCCGAACTGACCCGCTTCTTGGGTATCTTAGGGCTGGGTGCGAGTGACCCTGGTCTTCTCTTTCATGGTTTGGCTCATGTGCCAGCATTCGTCATGCCCTTAAATGGCCAATTTGGGTCGCTCCCGCGGCGCTGTCACGGAATGGCTGCACGACTGAAACATCGTGAGATGTGATTTTCAGTCGGTTGTGAGGCCCCGGCTCGCATTTCGCAAGACGATATTAGGCTGTCGCCGCTGTCCACCCCGCCACATGGGGGGATGGGCAAGAACCGACGTAATCCCATCCTAATAGCACCTGTGAACAGCCAATGCCGGAATTGGCGGCCGGGACCATCAAGAGCCGATATGCGGTTGGCACGGCGACGATTTGCCGGGATCCGCGATTTCGATGTCCCGCCTTTTGCACCTTGGAAGCAGAAGAGTTGAGTGCGCCATCCCGATCATGAAAATAACCTGAAAGTGGTTTCATCGAAAAATCCTGAATCTAAAATATTAAATACATTTGAGTCAAACAAAGGAGGTTCTACGTATGTCGCGAGAAGGGGATCGCACGCTGCGAGATGGTTCCGTCGTGATTGTGACAGGCGGCGGCAGCGGAATCGGGGCGGCAGTCGCGGAACGGCTAATGGGGGTCAGCAGGGTTGTCGTTTGTGATCGAAGCGAGGCCTCACTCGATGTGGTGGCGGCGAAAACGAGAGCAGATACGGCTGTGATTGACGTCACCGACTACGGTGCGGCGCGCAAACTCGTCGCGGACTTGGTCGCTCGATATGGTCGACTGGACGGACTGGTTCTCAATGCCGGCATGGTCGTCGCCGCGCCGGTGGCTGATATGGCGATCGATGACTGGAACCGCCAGATCGACGTCAACCTGACCGCGCCCTTCGTTATGGCGCAGGCGGCGCTACCGCATCTCATCGAGAGCCGAGGGGCTATCGTGGCGGTGAGTTCGGTCGGCGCCGTGCAAACCGGCCCGGGACTTGGCGCATATGCGGCGGCTAAGGCTGGAATTGGCCAGCTCATGAAGTGTATCGCCTACGAAAATGCCCGCTTCGGGGTAAGGGCGAATACAGTGACGCCTGGATGGATCCGCACCGAGATGGGCGATGAGGAGATGAGGGCACTGCCGATTGGTGATGATCTGGAAGCCGCCTATCACAAGGTCAGCGAGCATGTGCCGCAGCGAAGGGCGGGGACCGCGATGGAGGCGGCGGAAGTCATTGCTTTCTTGCTTTCGCCTGCCGCGAGCTTCGTCAACGGTGCGGAGTATGCCGTGGATGGCGGGTCGCTGATTGCGAACTCAGGGATGACCTATTTCGACAGTCAGATGTGATATTTACGACAGGCCAAGCCCGACCGAGACGCCATGTGGGTTGTACATGCGAACTGATCCGTCCTGGTCGCCATCCGGCTGATGCTCGACCCAGTAGCAGGGTGCCGTCGCACTGGCCAAAGGGGCCGGTAGTTCGCCGGACACGCCCTCGCATCATCACACCGTCGCTATCGTCTTCCGATCGCTGACCATTGGCGGGAGTGATGATCTGTCCGGCAGTGTGGCCGTCGAGAACTTGGGCCTTGATCCAGTCAATCAGTCCTACGGTGACGTGCCGATCGGAGATGTGACCCCGATGCAGATCGGAACTGGACGCGGGGGCCCGTGGCGGTCGGTGAGGGCCGCCCAATCGGTGATCGCGGCCTTCCAGATCATAACTGAAGAACCACCCCGGTATGCTTGCTACCCCCCATCATTGGTCAGTCCCTCCGTGCAAATCATCTGAGGAAGGCAATCACCCTCGAAACGGCACCTCGACTACGCTTTTCAGCGGCCTCGATCCATAGCGGTCAAAGACGTAGACACGAAATGATAAATGCCTGAAATTAAAACGCCGAGCCCATGGCATTCTGGATAGCGAGAGAGGTTGGATTGGCGATCGCTTATCTGCGGGCATTGCACCGCAGCTCAAGCACGAACGGGCATTGGCCAGCTGATCAGCTTCGACTGTTTGGGACGATCGACACGGGTGTTTCCGACATCTTCAAGGAGGCGAGTGCGTCTGGCTGAATTCCATCGTCAGTGATGACTTCCTGCAGTTCCGCGACGTCGCAGAGCGTGCAGAAGCCAGGAACGGTGAACTTCGAGCTGTCAACCAGCAGGATTGTCTTTCTGGCAGCGGAGATCATGGCGCGCTTCATCGAAGCAACTTCCAAGGAACTGTCGGTGAGAAGCGTTCCAGTAACCGCCGATGCACCGGTCAGACAGATATCAGCATGAAGAGTTCGTATGAACTCCTCCCCGGGGTGGCCAGCTAAATTTCGAAAACCTGGCCGAATCGACCCGCCGGCCACGATCACACGCCATTGGCGAACCCCGGCACAAAATTGGGCAATATCGAGACTATTGGTAACGATAGTTAGCGGGATTTCGCGCTCTGCAGCGGCTCGGGCAGCCTCCATCACAGTGCTCGATCCGTCGAGTATCACGCTGTCGCCGGGACTCAATCTTCTGGCCGCCTCGCGACCAATTGCGACTTTTTCCGCGTGACGCAACTCGGCATTCACCTGTTCTTCCCGCTCAAATGTCGCTCGGGCCGGCTGGATCAGGTGAGCGCCGCCATGGGTTCGTTCGAGGTATCCACGGTCGACCAGATGTTCGAGGTCCCTACGGACCGTAGATTGCGAACCGCCGATCGTGTCGGCGAGTTCCTGAATACTGGCCGCGCCGTTAACTCGGAGGTGCTCAAGGATAAGGGCACGCCGCTTCGCGGGCAGAAGCTCAACTCGCTTGGTCTGCGTGTCCATTGAATCCATCGTGCTTGCGGTTCTGGTCTTTCCATTCCTACCAAATCGTGTAACCGCAATCCACCACGACCACCGCACCGGTCATCGCGCTTGAAGCGTCCGAAGCCAGGAAGAGGATCGGTGAAGCAATCTCGTCGGCTCGAGCGACGCGCTTCATTGGCGTCATATCCATCCAGATTGGCATGCGGTTGGATTGAGTGAACCCGCCCTGCGACATCGGCGTATCGACATAGGTGGGCGCCACACAATTCACTCGCACGCCGCGTTCAGCCCATTCACCCGCAAGGCTCTTGGTCATGTGGTGAACGGCAGCCTTTGCTGCATTGTAGTGGACTTGACGCTGCGGTTTGTTCGAAATCAGGCCGGACATCGAGCCCAGCGTTACGATGGATCCGCGCCCCCGCTCCAACATCGGCCGGGCGAACTCGCGACACGACCAATACGTTCCATTGAGGTCAACGTCCACTACCTTCAGCCAGACGTCATCCGTCATGTCTTCGCCGCCTGTATCGGGCCAGGCAATACCGGCATTGGCGATCAGGATGTCGACGGCGCCGTGTTTGGTGTTTGCCGCTCTCGCCGCCTCCGCAACCGCCTTTGAGTTCGTGACGTCGAGGACGACGGCTTCTACATCGTAGCCTTTTTGCTCCATCTCTCGGCGGCCCGCCTCGAGAACTTCGGTGTTCATATCTGAGATGATCACCTTCGCCCCGGCCTCGGCCAAAGCCTCTGCCGAAGACAGGCCTATGCCCCGGCCGCCGCCGGTAACAAATGCCGTGCGCCCATCGAGACGATACTTTTCAAGAAACATGAAGGACTGTCCTTACGCTCAGTGATTGCGATGGTTGAGAAGTGCCCGACCGTCAGGGCCGAACACATGAAGGCGATCGGGTGGAAAGGAAACGCGAACTGTATCACCCACTTGTCCCAGCGAAGCCTCTCCGGTCTTGACCGTCGCGAGCTTTCCGTTGCCGATGTCGATGTAAGTAAGGGTCTCGCCGCCGAGATGTTCTATCACCGTAATCTCGCCTCCGAGCGGGCCCTGGCTGTCGACGTTCAATGCCTCCGGTCGGATGCCGAGGGTAACGCGTGCGCCACGTGGTGGATCGACGGGAAGGGGAATGCGCTGCCCGCGGTTGTCTAGAATCGCCACCGCCTGTCCATTTTCCAGAGCTGTGTCAGCTTCGAACAGGTTCATCTTCGGAGAGCCGATAAACCCCGCTACGAACACAGTGGAAGGGTTCTGGTAGATTTCCATAGGGGTGCCGAGCTGCTCGATGACGCCCTTGTTCACGACGACGATCCGGTCGGCCATCGTCATCGCTTCCACTTGGTCATGCGTGACGTAAATCATCGTGGCGGAGAGTTGCTTGTGCAGGCGCGCAAGCTCGATACGCATCTGGATCCGAAGGGCCGCGTCTAGGTTGGAGAGAGGCTCGTCAAACAAGAACACTTTCGGGTCGCGGACAATGGCGCGGCCGATAGCGACTCGCTGACGCTGCCCGCCAGAAAGCTGAGCCGGGCGCCGTTGCAAGAGATGATCGAGCTGCAGAATCTTTGCGGCATCGTTCACTTTCCGGTCGCGCTCGGCCTTGCTGACCTTCGCCAAGCGCAGCGCAAAGCTCATATTGTCAGCCACGGTCATGTGGGGATAGAGGGCGTAGCTCTGGAAAACCATCGCCAGCCCGCGTTCGTCGGGACGAACCCTGTTCATGACTTGCCCATCGATCAGCAACTCGCCGCCCGATATGGATTCCAGACCAGCGATCATTCTGAGCAGCGTCGTCTTCCCGCAGCCCGAAGGGCCGACAAGGACGACGAACTCCTGATCCTTGATGTGCAGGTCAACGCCGCTTACGACCTCAAGGCCGCCGAAGGACTTGCGGATACCCTTCAAAGTTACGCTGGACAAAGTTTGTTCTCCTATTTCACGGCGCCGAAGGTAAGACCGCGGACGAGTTGTCTTTGCGTCATCCAGCCGAACACCAGGATCGGGCCAACCGCCAGCAACGAGGCCGCTGAAAGCTTCGCCCAGAACAGCCCCTCCGGGCTCGAGAAGGACGCGATGAAGGCGGTCAGCGGCGTCGCCTGGGAGGTGGATAGATTGATGCTCCAGAAGGCTTCGTTCCACGACAGGATAGTCGCGAGCAGACAGGTCGAGGCGATTCCCGGTAGGGTGAGCGGCAGGAGCAGCATCCAGAATTGCTGAAGCGGCCGGGCGCCGTCGAGCAATGCGGCTTCAAGGATTTCCCTCGGGACGTCCTTGAAGAATGTGAAGAGCATCCACACCACGATCGGAAGATTGATCAGCGTGTACATGGCGGTCAGGCCAATTCGGGTGTCCATCAACCCGACGCTTTGGAACATCAGGTAAATCGGGACCAGTACGCCAACGGCCGGCATCATCTTGGTCGACAGCATCCAGACGAGGATGTCCTTGGTTCTCTTGGTTGGATAGAACGCCATCGCATAGGCGGCTGGAAGGCTGATGAGCAACGCCAACAACGTTGACCCGCCGCAAATAACGACGCTGTTCATGAAGAAATGCGGATAGTTCGCGCGCTCGAAGACCGCCGAGAAGTTCTCAAGAGTCGGCCTAAAAAACAGGACAGGCGGAGACGAGATGGCTTGGTTCTCGGTCTTGAAGGCCGCCAGCGTCATCCACAAGATCGGGAAAGCCATCACCAGGCTGACGCCCCAGCCGAACACTGCCGTTGCTATTTTTTGAGCTGTGGACTGTTCCATCTCAGCGCTCCAGATTGTGAGCAATTGTGCGCACGAGGAAGAAGGCGACGATGTTTGCAAGCACTATCGCAACCACGCCACCCGCGGAAGCGCCACCGACATCGTAGTCAAGCAGCGCAGTTTTGTAGATCAGGAACGGCAATGTGGTGGTTGCTTCCCCAGGACCGCCGGATGTAGTCACAAGTATCTCGGCAAACACGGACAGCAGGAATATCGTCTCAATCATCACGACGATCGTCATGGATCGATAAAGATGAGGTAGGGTGATGTTCGTGAACAGCGTCCACCCGCGAGCTCCGTCCATGCGGGCGGCTTCGACCTGCTCGCGATCGAGCGACTGGAGGGAGGTCAACAAGATAAGTGTCGCAAAGGGAATCCACTGCCAGGCGACTATTATGCCGACCGAGATCAGCGGATAGTCGCTGAACCAGTCGATTGCTGGCAGGCCGACTGACTTGAGCATCCACGAGAACAGCCCGTTCACCGGGTGCATCAAAAGGTTCTTCCAAATAAGAGCGCTGACCGTTGGCATGACGAAGAAAGGTGCAATGCACAGAAGCCGAGCGATCCCGCGGCCGGGAAAGGGCGCGTCAAGTGCCATCGCGCAGGCGACGCCAAAAATGATCGTGGCAGCGAGAACGCCTACAACAAGCACAATGGTATTTTGCAATGCATGGAGGAGCGTCGGATCGGTAAGCAGGAATGTGTAATTGTCGAAGCCGGCAAAGCTGGTGCTGCTCGGATCGAGCAGATTGTAACGCCGCACCGAGAACCAGAGCGTCATCGCAAGCGGTACAATCATCCAGATAAAGAGCAGGATGACCGACGGCGCCATCAGCGGTTTCGTATTTATAAGCGGTCCCTCGTCGGAAATTACGGCGACCGTCTTGGCTTGGTTCTGTGACATGGGATTGTTGCCGTGTTCGAGCTGCTAGGAAAGCCGGGGTGGCAGCTCGGAAAACTGCCACCCCTTGACCGGCGACAGGGAGGCGCCGCCGATCAATATCGCACTGGGGACGGTTACTTCTTTGGATAACCCGCCTGCTTCATCGCCCTCGCAACGAGCGCTTGGGATTCCTTCAGAGCCTCATCGACGGATTGCTTGCCGGCGATCACAGCCGACATCTTTTGGCCAACAGCCGTTCCGAAGCTCTGAAATTCAGGGATCCCGACATAGGAGATGCCGCGATAGGGAACCTTATCCTGCGTCGCATCGGTCGGATTCGCCGTCTGGATGGTTTCCAGCGTCAGCTTCGCGAACGGCGCAGCGCTGATGTATTCCGGCGTCTCGTAGGTCGACGTACGCGTGCCGGGAGGCACGGCCGCCCAGCCATTGGCTTGGGCAACGAGTTTGATATAGTCCTGCGAGGTCGCCCAGTAGATAAACTTTTTCGCAGCGTCCCCATTCTTGGTCGAGGCAGGCACTGCCAAGGCCCATGACCACAAATAGTGGTTGCCCTTGTTGAACTTACCGACAGGCGGGTGAGCGTAGCCCAACTTGTCGGACACCTGGCTCAGCTTAGGGTCAGAAAGCATGCCCGCAGCAACCGTCGCGTCGACCCACATGCCGCACTTTCCGCTTGCGAACAGGGCCAAGGTTTCATTGTAGCCGTTGGAAGCGGCGCCAGGCGGGCCGTACTTCTTCAGCAGATCGACATAGGTCGAAACGCCTTCCTTCCACGGTGCGGTGTCAAGTTGCGGCTTCCATTCCATGTCGAACCAACGACCGCCATAGCTGTTCACGACGGGGCCGATCTGCCCCATGTTTTCACCCCAACCTGGCTTGCCGCGCAGGCAGACACCGTAGATGTCCTTGTCCTTGTCCGTGATTTTCTCCGCGAACTGGCCGATCTGTTCCCAGGTCGGCTGGTCGGGCATCTGAATGCCGGCCTTGTCAAAGAGATCCTTGCGATAGAACGTCATCTGGCTCTCGGCGTAAAACGGCAGGGCGTATAGCTTGCCGTCGATCGAAAGCCCGTCGCGGACCGATTTCAGGACATCATCTAGCTTGTAGTCGGCGGGGATGTTCGAGAATTCGGAAAGCCAGCCCTTCTCGCCCCAAAGTGGCGTCTCGAACATGCCGATCGTCATGATGTCGTACTGGCCGCCCTGGGTGGCGATGTCCGTCGTCACCTTTTGGCGAAGCACGTTCTCCTCGAGGATGACCCAGTTGAGCTTGATGTCCGGGTTCTTCTGCTCGAAGTCCTTCGAGAGTTTCTGCATGACGATCATGTCGTTGTTGTTGACCGTCGCGATAGTTAGCGTCGTTTCCGCCAGGGCTTGCGTTCCCAGAAGCGCCGTCGCGCCAAGCAGCAGTCCAATAAATGTTTTCTTCATTTTCTCCTCCAAAACGCCGGATGATGGCGCGTGCACGGACACCGCGTCCGAATTCCTGTTTCAAGAAAGCTAAAGCCAGGCGCCGTGCGCCTGGGTCTTGTGCCCGAGCACAAGCAGGCACCCGGCCGTAAAACTGTCGCCGAGACCTAGAGTTGTCTGGGGCCTTTCGAGGAAGGGGGCCGAACAGGCCACGAAGGTCCACTCGCCCCGGCGCGCATAGGCTTCGAACGGCAGCGGTTGGAATTCCGCTTCCGGTGCGAGCGTCACAACATCCACCGGGCTGCCGTTTGCGGCTCTGGCTGACGCGATCGCGCAGCCTGTCATCAATGCACTGAGCTCCAGATTCGGGTCGCTCTTGGTTACTGCTGCCGCCCATGTGTCCGCATGGACGCAAACGCGATCGAGACCCAGACGCTCGCCCAGCGAAATCATGGCATTCAAAGGAAGCTCGGCGTCAGGGTACATCCCGATGAGTTCGGAATGGCTCATTCCTATCGATGTGATCGATCCACGAAGATCTGCCAGGACCAGGCTCAGGGCTTCTTTGGATGAATATCCAGCCAATTCGAAATGAATTGTCTTCAACCCTTTGGCGCGCCAGGCTCGTGCGAGCGCAAAAAGCTTTTCGGAGGCTTGGGGCAGATCGGCAAAAGCTGTGTCATTCAGGCCAGACAGGAGGCCTGCTGCCGCGCTCGAAGCAAGGCGAACCGATAGCTTGTCGAACTCACTGTCGTCCTGGAGGCCGCGGTCTAGGAACCGGACAATAATGCGTGAAGAACGTCGCGGAATTACGTCGCCAATTGGCCTCCCTGCCGTGTACTCGAAGATGAATGTCTCAGGGACAGCCGGCTCGCGGGGCACGATCTCCGATGCATCAACTAGTTTGTCATGCTGAGCGACGAGCACTCCCGGCGGTATTTGTTTCAACATGAACGGGTGGCGGTCTTCCAATGCGATCACCGCACGCGCACCCAGCTTTGATAGCACCCATGCTGCCTGCGGTCCGGTCCCGCCAAGAGCATGACTCAGCGTGATCCTGCCCCGCAGCCAATCAGGACCTTCAGGCCAATCGAACTTGATTTCTCCGCCAACACCTCTGGCGGCACGATCCTGAAGCGTTTTGAAAAGATCGTGCGCTCGCGAAGCCGGTGGGGCGTTTGCCAAGGCATCCATGTCATGCATGTCAGCCCGAGCATCGACGACCGTGCTCATCCCGCAGAGGAACACCCCTTGGGAAAGAGGGCCACCCTGACAGCTCCCCGCCGCCTTGGGCAGCGACTGGATGGCAGCGGTCAGCGCTGAATAGCGCGAACGCCAATTGGCGCCCAGCGTCTCATTCATGCGAGTTCTCCTCCCAAGTCGAACGTTATCGCCTTCTCTAATCAATTTCTACCAAATTCTCTCACCGTGTCAATCATTATCAAAGCCAGATCGTGCAAGTTTTTCTAAATGTGCCAAAAATCTACCCTTTTGGCATCGTTAAGAAGCCAATCATGCGACGTATAAGGTCGGTTTTATGAAGTTGGATGAGCGGTCTGGGGAATTTTGAGGGCTTCTTTTAGCGGAATGCAGTCGGGAAGCCAACCAATAAGCGATTGTTTATATTGCATATCTTTGCCTTCTCCAGCCCTTTCACCCAACTTTTGCCAAATTTTTGGAGAGGAAAAGAAAGATATTGACAAAAATTGGTAGACCAAATTTAATGCAGGGACGCGGCGGCCTCGGTTGTCGACCGCTATCAAAAAACATCTCAAAGTTGAGGAAACTCTGATGGTAACTAGGCTCGATCGCAAGTTGGCGAACATCCGCGCAGGCCGCTACACACGGGCCGATTTCGTCATCGCCGATGCCAAGGACAGCGATGTCGGCGCCGGCGTGACCGCGACCGGCTTCGACTATTCGGTCAAGCCGCCGCGCCGCCGCAGCCGCCAGGAATTCATCGCCCAGATCGAGGCGATCATCAAACAGGACATCGTCGACATCATGCTGGTGTCGCAATCCAACCTCGAGCTTCTCGACGAGCGCGCCGCGTTCTTCGGCAGCGAAATGAAGCCCGCCATCCGTGGCAATCTGGAGACGATGTGCTGGGGTGCCGTGCGCCATGGCACCTACACGCAGACTGCGTCCCTTCCCTTCCGCGACGCGATCCTGACGCGCGCCATCGCCAATTACCCGACGCACGGCACCGACCTTGCCCTCTATTCGGTCTCCTTCAGCAACGATGTCGAGCTTGATCTCCGCGCCTTGAACGCCTTTGCCGAATTCCGCGCCGAGGCGGCGCGCACCGGCTTCAAATATTTCTATGAGGTGTTTAACCCGAGCGTCGATCTCGGCTTCAGCCGCGAGCAGATCGGCGAGTTCGTCAACGATAACATCATCAAGTCGCTGGCGAGCGTGCCGAAGGCCGAGCGACCGCTGTTCCTGAAGACGCCCTATAACGGACCGAAGGCGATGGAGGAGCTTGCCGGCTTCGATTCCGAGCTGATCGTCGGCGTGCTCGGCGGCGGTGCCGGCACCACGCGCGACACGTTCGAGCTCGTCGCCCAGTCGGAGCGCTACGGCGCCCGCCTTGCTCTCTTCGGCCGCAAGATCAACCTCGCCGAGGCGCCCCTGCAGCTGATCGTGCTGATGCGGGCCGTCGCCGACGGCACCATCGCTCCGGAGGAAGCGGTGCGCGCCTATCACGGCGAGCTGCAGAAGCTTGGACTGACGCCGAACCGGCCGCTCGCCGATGACCGGGCGATCACCGAAGAGGTGCTGACGTCAGCCGCTGCGAAAGCCGCCTGACGCCGAACCAATGAGCGATGACGGCAATTGCCGTCACGCTGTGGACGTGACCCGGTAATGGGTCGCCGCGCCCGCGAGTGGAGGCTCGCGATGCGCTTTATCTGGGAGCAAAAAAGGGAGGAATATGATGAGAAAGATGCTGTTTCTTGCGACGACGATCCTCGCCGCCGCTCTGTCTTCTGCCGCGGCCAACGCCGAACAGAAAGAGGTCACCGTCTGGTCCTGGTTCGTCCAGAGCACGATGCAAAAATCGATCGCCGCTTTCGAGAAGGCCCACCCCGACGTCAAGGTCAACTACACCTATTACAACTACTCGCCCGAATACATCACCGCGCTGAAAGCGGCGGCGGCTTCCGGGAGCCTGCCTGACGTGATCGGCCTGCAGCCGGGTTCGCTCACCCAGCAGTATCGCGAAAATCTCGAAGCGGTGAACGAACGCGCCGCCAAACAGTGGGGCGACAAGTGGGCGGAGAAGGTATTCCCCGTCAACCGCAAGCAGATGCTGATGGGCAATCCGAAGGGCGATGAGAACTATTACATCATTCCGCAGGAGTCCCAGGTTCTGTGCATCTGGTACAACCGCAAGATCTTCGAAAAGCTCAAACTTTCGGCTCCCAAGACCTATGACGAGTTGAAGGCGGCGGCCAAGGCGCTGACGGACAACGGCTATATTCCGATGTTCCAGGGCGCGGCCGATGGCTGGCAGAACGAGAACGTTTTCCTGATGCTCGCCAACCAGTTCTCAGCCGGCATCGTCGACAAGGCGCAGGCCGGTGAAACACCCTGGACCGCGCCGGAACTCGTCGCCGCCATGAAGGCCTGGAAGGGCCTGTTCGATGACGGCATCTTCCAGCAGGGCGCGCTGGGTGCCCACGCCTATCCGACCGGCGCGCAGCTCTTCGCGCAGGGAAAGGTCGGCATGATGGCGCTGGGTTCCTGGTGGATGCAGGAAAGCAAGTTCCCGCCGCCGCTGTCGGAATTCGTGCAGAACATGGATGGCTTCGACTTCTTCTACCTGCCTCCGGTCAAGGACGGCAATTCCGCCAGCCCGCCGGTCGGCGGCATCGACATCGGCTACGGCCTGACCAAGAATGGCGGCAAGAATCCGGAGGCCTGGACCTTCCTTGCCGAACTGACCGATGGCGTTGGCCTGCAGGAAGCGCTGAACGATCTCAACGACCTGCCGGCCTTTGATGGCAATGCGCCAAAGGGCGACATCACCGACCACGTCAAGGAGATGTCGGCCCGCTTCATGGCCGACCTGCCGAAGGCCGAGAACCAGCGCTTCGCCTCACCGGCGGTCGCCGAAGCGCTCGACAATGCGCTTGCCGGCGTCGCGGCCGGCAGCGTCGAGCCGGAAGCGGCACTTGCCGGCGTCCAGGCAGCGACCGAGAAAGCTCTCGCGGCGAAATAGCCCAAGACCAACTGCCGGGCGCGGAGACGCGCCCGGCCCTTTTTCAGTGTAAGATGGCGAGCATCATGAGCGCAGAGGCCATGCGAGCCGGAGCTGCCGTCGCGGCGGTGAGACGGCGATCGGCATCGAGAGCTTCGACGCTCTATCTCTTTGCCCTGCCGGCAACGCTGCTGTTTGTCGTCTTCGTCGCCTATCCCATCCTGTGGGTTGCCGAGCAAAGCTTCTATGCCGGCAGGACGGATGGCGCAGCGGTGTTTGCCGGGCTTGCCAACTACAGGAGCGTTCTCAGCGATCCGACCTTCTGGATCGTGGTGCGCAACATGGCGCTATGGTGCGTCATCACCATTCCCGTGCAGATGCTGATCGGCGGCCTGCTCGCCTATTTCATCGAGCGCCACACGCATGCGCTGCGCGGCTTCTTCCGCACCATGTTCTTCCTGCCGGTGGTGACCTCGGTCTCGGTCATCAGCCTGGTCTGGGTGCAGATCTACGCGCCCTATTACGGCATCGCCCAGGAATATCTCAGGCATGTCGGCATCGTCATGATGACATCGCCGATCGGCGACCCGAAGACCGCGATCTACGCGCTGATCGTCGTTAACATCTGGCAATGGACCGGCTTTTCGATGCTGATGTACATCGCCGGCATCGCCAATTTGCCGAGCGAGGTGCTCGATGCCGCCCGCATCGATGGCGCCAAGGGCTGGCGGCTTGCGGTGCATGTCATCGTGCCGATGCTGGCGCCAGCGACGAAATCGCTGCTGCTGCTCGGCGTCATTGGCACGCTGCAGACTTTCCCGATCGTGCATCTAATGACCGGCGGCGGTCCAAACCGGGCGAGCGAAGTGTTCGGCACCTTCATCTTCAAGCAGAGTTTCGTGCTGGGCGACACCGGAAGCGGCGCGGCGCTTTCGGTCATCGTCCTGGTAATCGCGCTCGCATTGTCGCTGATCCAGATCGCGGTGCTCGGCGCCCGCCTGTCGCCAGCGGGGAAGGAGAAGCCATGATGGCGCCGCTCGCCCGCAGTCGCATGCGTGGCGTGGTCATCCATGCTGTCCTCTTCATCGTGCTCGGCTTTTGGATGGTCCCGCAGGTCTACATGCTGTCGATCGGGCTGCGCACACCAGCACAGGCCTTCGACGCTGCGCTTTTCACCTGGCCGGTGACCTTCGACAATTTCGTCACCGTGATCCGCGACAATCCGCTGGGCGGCATTTTCCTCAACAGCCTGATCATCACCGTCGCGACGGTGGCGATCGTGGTCGCGGTCTCCTCGCTGTTTGCCTTCGCCTGCGCGATCCTGCGGCTGAAGGGCTCGATGCTGCTCTATACGACCCTTCTGACCACACTCATGGTGCCGCTCGCCTCCATGGTGCTACCGCTCGCCATCCTGCTCAAGAATTTCGGCTGGGTGAACACCTATATCGGCCTCATCCTGCCCTATGCGGCGCTCGGCGTGCCGTTCGCCATGGTCATCCTCAAGGCCTTCATGGAAGACGCGCCGCGCGAGCTTTTCGAGGCCGCGCGGGTGGATGGCTGCAACGCCTGGCAGACTTACTGGCATGTCGCCCTGCCTCTCGTGCGGCCAGCACTGGTCTTCGTCACCATCTGGCAGTTCATCGTCACCTGGAACGAGTTCTTCCTTGCCCTCATCGTCCTGACCAGAAGCGAGATGAAGACGCTCACCATCGTGCCGATGCAGTATTCCGGCCTCTACATGGCCAACCCCGGTGCGCTCTTCGCCATCCTGACGCTGATCGCGCTCCCCCTCATCCTCCTCTATGTGCTGGTGCAGCGCGCCTTCGTGCGCGGCCTGCTGGCCGGCGCGGTGAAAGGTTAGGCCCATGGCGACGCTTTCGATCGACAAGGTCACCAAGGCCTTCGGCCACACCACGGTCATTCCGGAACTGTCGCTGACCATCGAGGATGGCGAGTTCTGCGTGCTGGTCGGACCGTCGGGCTGCGGCAAGTCGACTTTGCTGCGCATCATCGCCGGGCTGGAGCCAATCAGCTCTGGCCGCATCCTGGTCGACGGCGTCGACATGAGCGGTGCCGAGCCGCCGGAACGGGGCGTGGCGATGGTGTTCCAATCCTACGCGCTCTATCCGCATATGAATGTCGACCGCAACATCGGCTTCGGCCTGAAGATCGCCCGCACGCCGCTCGCCGAGATCGTCGAACGCGTCGGCCGCGCCGCCGACAAACTGCGGCTCGGCTCCTATCTCAAGCGCAAGCCGCGCGAGCTTTCCGGCGGCCAGCGCCAGCGTGTCGCCATCGGCCGCGCCATGACGCGCAAGCCAAAGCTCTTCCTGCTCGACGAGCCGCTCTCCAATCTGGATGCTGCGCTGCGCGTCGGCATGCGCGTCGAGATTGCGCGGTTGAAGGCGGAGCTTGCCTCGACCATGGTCTATGTCACGCATGATCAGGTCGAGGCGATGACGCTCGCCGACCGCATCGTGGTGATGAATGGCGGGCGCATCGAGCAGGTCGGCGCGCCGCTCGAGCTCTATCACCGGCCGGCCAATCTGTTCGTCGCCGGCTTCATCGGTTCTCCGGCGATGAATTTCCTGAAGGGCTGTGTCGACAAGGTTGAAGGCAATCAGGTGACGATCAGCCTAGACCTCGGGCTTTCGCTGACGATGCCGGTTTCGAAGCCACCGCAGGCGGGCGCCGAAGTGACGGTCGGCATTCGGCCTGAACACATCGTGCTGTCCGCCGAGGGGCAGGCCGATGCGTTCATCGTGCACGCAAGCGTGGTCGAACTGTTGGGCAGCGACACCTTCATCTATGTGCGCGACGGCGAAGAGAGCCTGGTCATCCGCGACAGCGGTGGCCGCATGGCACGCGCGGGCGATCGTATCGCCATCTCCTTGCCGCCGCGCGCCTGCCATCTCTTCAACAAGGCAGGTCAACGAATTTCCGATGCGACGGCAGTTACCGAGCCCGCCTGAAACGCGTTTGAAGAACATCACAAAGAGGGAACCATGACGGATTTTCACGGACGCAATATTCTGGTGACGGGCGGCAGCGGCGGCATTGGCGGCACCACCGTGCGGCATCTGGTCAAGGCCAACGCCAATGTGATCGCCGCCGGGCGCTCGCAAGAGGCGCTAGCGGCAATCGCCAGGGAGACGGGTTGCCGCACAGTGACCTTCGACCTCGCCTCCGAGAACGAGATCCGCGATGCGCTCGAGGGCCTCGACCTCTGGGGCGTCGTCAATTGCGGCGGCTTCGGTGGCGAGATCGCGACGCCGATGGACACCGACATCGCCATCTTCGACAAGGTCATCACCGTCAACGCGCGCGGCGCGCTGCTGGTCACCAAATACGCGACGCGGCAGATGGTGGCGATCGGCAAGGGCGGCGCCATCGTCAACGTCTCTAGCCAGGCGGCGCTGGTCGCGCTCGACGGCCACATCTCCTACGGCTCCTCCAAGGCCGCACTTGAGAACATCACCCGTTGCTCGGCCCTGGAACTCGGCAAATACAACATCCGCGTCAACAGCGTGAACCCGACCGTGGTGATGACGCCGATCTCATCAGGCCATTGGAGCCAGCCGCATGTCGCCGAACCCTTCCTGAAACAGATGCCGCTCGGCCGCTGGGCGACCGAAGACGAAGTCGCCGGCCCAATTGTCTTCCTGCTCAGCGACGCCGCCTCGATGATCACAGGCATCCACCTTCCCATCGACGGCGGCTACACCTGCCGATGAGGAAGCGCGGTCCGAGGACTATGAAGCTGACGGCCGTACACAGCTGGACGAGAATGAGGAGACCCGCCTTGCCACGCTGAACGAGTTTGTCATGGAGCCGCTCCACGACATCGCCGAAGGCGATCTGCTCCGCCCAAGTACGGACCTTCAGCCCCGCGACCCGGGGGTCTTCACCTGCTTCTAGCCAGCGGCTCCATATTGCTATTAGATGGCCCCTCCCGGACCACATTCCCTATTTCAGCCAGCCGCGAACGCTGTTCACCATCGCGGATGTCGAAGTCCCATAGCAGTCGTCTTTCGCTCGGGTCGATCCGCTTACTGGGCGTCTATTCATAACTGCTTAGCCGCGGCGCCCGCTCGGCGCCAGGGAATGGACGCTTGGACTTTCTGGTCGTGATGGGGCATAGCCGCCATCGGCAAAACTGAGATCGGTCAGCGGCTGGTTTGAAGAGCAGGGTAACTCTTGCGCCTGCCGGCCCCCCCTACCTCCGCGCGAAGGCAACCAGCCTGCTGCTACAAACGTTCGAGCGCCAACGCGATGCCTTGACCTACGCCAACGCACATTGTCGCGAGCGCGCGCCTGGCGCTGCGCTCCTTCAGTTCGAGCGCCGCGGTCCCGGTGATGCGCGCGCCCGACATTCCAAGCGGATGCCCCAGGGCGATCGCTCCACCGTTAGGATTGACGCGGGACGGGTCATTTAGGCCGAGTTCGCGCAACACGGCAATCGCCTGTGAGGCGAAAGCCTCGTTGAGCTCGATCACATCGAAATCAGTCGGCTCGAGGCCGAGCCGTGCGCAAAGTCTGCGGGTCGCTGGCACAGGCCCCATGCCCATGACGCGTGGCTCGACGCCGGCTGTTGCGGCACCCAACACCCGGGCGATCGGCGTCAGGCCATGCCTTTTCGCCGCCGCTTCCGAAGCGACGATCAGCGCGGCCGCACCGTCGTTGACGCCGGAGGCGTTGCCGGCCGTGACCGTGCCGCTCTGGCGGAACGGTGCCGGCAGCTTCGCCAGCGCCTCGACAGTCGAGCCGCCGCGTGGGTGCTCGTCTCGGTCAACAACCACGGGATCGCCCCTGCGCTGCGGGATCATCACGGCGACGATTTCCTTCGCCAGCCGGCCATTGTCCTGCGCCGTGACGGCCCTTGCCTGGCTGCGCGCGGCAAAGGCGTCCTGGTCTTGCCGGGAAACCTTGAAGTCTTCGGCCACATTTTCCGCCGTCTCCGGCATGGATTCGATCCCGTATTGCTTTTCCATGAGGGGGTTTGCGAAACGCCATCCGATGGTGGTGTCGTAAATCTCGGCCTTGCGTGAGAAGGCGGCATCGGCCTTCGGCATAACGAAGGGCGCGCGGCTCATCGATTCGACCCCGCCGGCGATCATCAGTTCCGCCTCGCCGGCCTTGATTGCGCGGGCGGCGGCAATGACGGCATCCATGCCCGAACCGCACAGCCGATTGATGGTGGTCCCGGACACCTGGACTGGAAGTCCGGCCAGAAGCAGCGCGATGCGCGCGACATTGCGATTGTCCTCGCCCGCCTGATTGGCGCAGCCAAAGATTACGTCGTCGATCTCAGCCCAGTCCATTGAGGCATTGCGCTGTATCAGCGCCTTCAGTGGGATCGCGGCAAGATCGTCCGCGCGCACTGCCGACAGGACACCACCGAACCGGCCGATCGGCGTGCGGACATAGTCGCAGATGAAGGCTTCAGGCATGGCTGTCCCTTTTGAGCCGGGCCTGAAACATCGGGCCGCCCTTGTGGGCGGGGAAGCCATAGCCGTTGATCATGACGAGGTCGATGTCGCCGGCACTCCCGGCGATGCCCTCCGATAGCAACACGCTCCCTTCGTCCGCCATCGAGCGGAGCAGGTGCGCCACGATCTCGTCGGCGGAGAACTGGCGCGGCACGATCCCCTTCGCCTTCCGCGCCGTCTCGATGAGGGCCGTGACCTGCGGATCGACCGTCTTCTCGCCCGACGAATAGGTGTACCAGCCGCAGCCGGTCTTGCGGCCGAGGCGGCCCGCCTCGCACAGCTGGTCGGCGATCTCGACATAGCGTTCGTTCGGGTTGCGCGTGGCCGCCTGCCGCTTGCGCCGCGCCCAGGCGATCTCCAGTCCGGCCATATCGTTGACGGCGAAGATGCCCATCGGAAAGCCCCAGGCTTCCAGTGCGGCGTCGATCTCTTCCGGCATGGCGCCGTCCTCAACCATGAATTCGGCTTCGCGGCGATAGGCGGAAAAGATACGATTGCCGATGAAGCCTTCTGCCGCGCTGCATACAACAGGCAGCTTGCCGAGCCGCTTGGCGAAGGCGAGGGCTGTGGCAAGCACGTCCAGCCGGGTCGCCGCGCAATCGATAACTTCGACGAGGCGCATGACATTTGCAGGCGAGAAGAAATGCAGCCCGACGATCCGCTCGGGATGGATGGTCGCCGCGGCGAGTTCATCGGGATTCAAATAGCTGGTGTTGGTGGCCAGAATCGCGTCGGGCCGGACGACGCCGTCGAGCCGCTGGAGCAGGTCGGTCTTGATCGCAAGATTGTCGAACACCGCCTCGATCGCCAAGTCGACCCCGGAGAGCGCCGTCAAGTCGGCGGTGGTGGCGAGCCGTTGCAGGCAGGCCTTGCGCGCGTCCGGCGTGAGGCGGCCCGACTGCGCCGCCTTGCCAAGGAGGCCGACAATGCATGTGCGGCCCTTTTGCGCGTCATCGTCCGTTTGCTCGACGCCGATCACGCAATAGCCCGCCGTAAGGGCCGAGACGGCGATGCCCGAACCCATCAGGCCGAGCCCGACGATGCCGACCGTGACGACGGGGCGCGGACTGATGCCCTCCAGTTTCGCTACCTTGCCGGCTTGCCGTTCCGCGAAGAAGACGTGGCGCAAGGCGGCCGCCTCGTCGGAATCACGCAGCCGCAGGAATGTCGTGCGTTCGTCCGCGAGGCCTTTCTCGAGGCTGGTGAGGGCAGCAGCCCTGACCAGCCTGACGGCTTCGGCCGGCGCGACCTGCCCGCGTGCCTTGGCCAGTACTTTGCTAGCCATGGCCTCAGTCTCGGCTTCGTCCGCCGGCACGACGGCCAACTCGCCAGTACGCCTCAGCGGCGCGTTCGCCATGCCATGCGCCAATGTGACGGCTTCCGCGACCGCGTCGTCGGCCAAGGCGTCGATGAGACCGAATCTCTTCGCCTCATCGGCTTTGACGCTGCGACCGCTGCCGATCATCTCCACTGCGTGGGCAGTCCCGACGAGACGCGGCAGCCGCTGTGTGCCTCCCGCGCCAGGCACAATGCCGAGCTTGACCTCGGGCAGGCCGAAGATCGCCGCCGCGCTTGCGACCCGGCCATGACAGGCGAGTGCAATCTCGGCACCGCCACCGAGTGCCGCGCCGTTAATGGCTGCGACGACCGGCTTGTCGGATTGCTCGATTCGTTGTGTCACATCCGGCAAAATGGGTGCCACCGGGGGTGTTGCGAATTCACGAATGTCTGCGCCGCCCACGAACACTCTGCCGGCTCCCGTGATGACGACGCCGGCCGCACCTTCCAGGCTTACAGCATGGTCGAGGGCCCGGCAGAGGCCTTCCCTGACATCGGTGGACAGAGCATTGACGGGCGGATTGTCGATCGTGACAACAAGGACACCGTCGCGGATGCTGCCGTATACGCTCCCGGAAAACCGTGTGACGTCCATCGGCCGAGCCTTATTCCGGCACGACGGCGGTCGCCTGGATTTCGATCCTGGCGCGATCCTCAACCAGCGCCAAGACCTGCATGGCCGCCATTGCCGGGAAATGCCGGCCGATGATCTCGCGATACGCTTGGCCGATAGCGCCCAGATTTTCGACGTATTCCTTCTTGTCGATGAAATACCAGGTCATGGAGGTGATGTGATGCGGCACGGCGCCGCCGGATTTCAGCACGGCGACGATGTTCAGAAGCGTTTGGCGTACCTGATCCACAAAATCGTCGGTCTCGAACTGGCAGCGCTCGTTCCAGCCGATCTGCCCGCCCACGAAGATCGTGCGGCCACGCGCCGCGATCCCGTTGGCATAGCCGACGGGCTGTTCCCATCCTATGGGCTGCAGGACGCGATGGGGCGAGGCAGTTGCTGCGGCTTTGCTGTTCGGTGTGGCGGTCATTAGAGATCCATTAGTTTGAAAAGGCGGCGATGCCGGTAATGGCACGGCCGATGACCAGCGCGTGAATGTCATGCGTACCTTCATAGGTGTTCACGACCTCCAGGTTGACCAGATGGCGGGCGACGGGGAACTCGTCCGAGATACCATTACCTCCCAGCATGCCGCGGGCAGTGCGGGCTATGTCGAGCGCCTTGCCGCATGAATTGCGCTTGACGATGGACGTCAGTTCGGTTGCCGGGTGCCCTTCCTCCTTGAGCCGGCCAAGCCTCAGGCAGGTCTGCAGGCCAAGCGCGATTTCCGTTATCATGTCGGCCAGCTTCTTCTGAATGAGCTGGTTGGCCGCGAGCGGACGACCGAACTGGTGGCGGTCGAATAGCAAGACTCGGCGGCACCCACGCGCCCCGGGCAATGCCGAAGTGGACAGAGTTCAGGCAGGTGAAAGGTCCCTTCAGGCCTGCAACATCCGGCAGCATGTTTTCGGCCGGAACGAACACGTCGTCCGTGACGATCTGGCCGGTTATGGAGGCGCGCAGGCCGACCTTGCCGAGTATGGCGGGGGCGGAGGGGCCCTTCCAGCCCTTCTCCAGTACGAAGCCCCGGATAACGCCTTCGTCGGTCTTGGCCCAGACGACGAAGACATCGGCGATCGGCGAATTGGAGATCCATGTCTTCGAACGCGTCCTTCTGCATGATGCCAATGGCGTTGCAGACCAGGGGTTCGTGCCAATCACCATCGACACCGGAAAGGAGAAATCCGCCTTCCGCCTTGCGTGCCCGGGTCGCCATCGAACCGGGTTCCGAGCCGTGGTCGGGTTCGGTCAGGCCGAAGCAGCCGATCTGGGTGCCCGCGGTCAGGCCGGGCAGGTATCTGCGCTTCCGCTCATCGCTGCCGAAGGTGTGGATCGGAACGATGACCAGCGAGGACTGCACGCTCATCATCGAGCGGTAGCCGGAATCGATGTGCTCGATCTCGCGTACGATCAGCCCGTAGGAAACATAGTTCCGGCCCGCGCCGCCATACTTCTCGGAGACGGTCGGTCCGAGCAGGCCTAGCTCGCCCATTTCGACGAAGATCGACGGGTCCGTTTTCTCGTGCCGGAAAGCGTCCTGCACGCGTGGCAGCAATTTGTCCAGTGCGTAGGCCCGCGCCGTATCGCGCACCATGCGCTCTTCCTCGCTCAGTTGCCCATCGAGGTTGAACGGGTCCTGCCAGTCGAAATGCGCTTTCGCAGCATGCATATGTCAGTCTCCTATCTGGTCGAAGCCTTCATCAGCTCGCGGCCGATGATCAGCTTCTGCACCTCGGTGGCGCCCTCGTAGATGCGCAGGGCGCGGATTTCCCGGTAAAGTCGCTCGGTGATCTCGCCGACCTGCACGCCGCGCCCGCCGAACAGTTGCAGTGCCTGATCGATAACCCATTGCGCGTTTTCGGTGGCGGTCAACTTTGCCATGGCAGCCTCGCGGGTGGTCGGCAGCTTCTGCACGTCGCGTCGCCAGGCGGTGCGCAGCGTCAGCAATGAGGCGGCGTCGATGGCCGTCGCCATCTCGCCCAGCGTGCTCTGCGCTGTCGGCAGGTCTGCCAGTGTCGCTCCGAACATGTTCCGCGACCTTGCATGGGAAACGGCCTCGTCCAATGCGCGGCGCGCAAAGCCGAGCGCCGCGGCCGCGACGGAGGGACGGAAGATGTCCAGCGTGCGCATAGCGATCTTGAAGCCTTCGCCAGGCGCGCCGAGCAGGTGGGAAGCGGGCACACGCAGCCCTTCGAAGCGGATGCGCGCCAGCGGATGTGGCGCGATGGTCTCGATCCGTTCCGCGATCGTGAACCCCGGCGTGCCGGCGAAGACGACGAAGGCGGAGATGCCGCGCGTGCCTGCCGCCTCGCCCGTGCGCGCGAACACGCTGTACACGTCCGCGATGCCGCCATTCGAGATGAATATCTTCTCGCCGTCGATGACGTATTCGCCCCCGTCACGCCGAGCAATGGTCGACATGGAGGCGACATCCGATCCGGCCTCCGGCTCGGTCAATGCGAATGCGGAGATCAGTTCGCCCTTCGCGATCTTCGGCAGGATGCGCGCCTTGATTTCGTCCGACCCCTCGAGGCTGACGGCCCCCGTGCCCAGGCCTTGCATGGCAAACGCGAAGTCCGCCAGCCCGTCAGCGTAAGCCAGCGTCTCACGGATGATGCAAAGCGCGCGGCTGTCGATCTCTTCCGACGCCCCGCCATAAGCACAAGGAACGCAATGGCGCAGGATGCCTGCGGCGCCGAGCTTTCTGACCAGGGCCTTGCAGGCCGCGTCCGCGTCGTTGTGGTCGATCGCGCCCAGGCCGCCGGCGGCGATGAAGGCGTCGAGTTCAGCCGCCAGCGCGCGGTGTTCGCCGCCCAGGAACGGCCAGTCAAGATGGTCTCGGGTCGGACCGCGCATGGCGGGGGCAACCACGGTCAGTTTCCCTCGAAGACAGGTTTCGCTTTGGCGGCAAAGGCCTCGAAAGCGCGGCGGAAATCGCCGGTCGCCATGCAAATCGCCTGTGCTTGCGATTCCGATTCAATGATCTCCTCGAGACCCATCGACCATTCTTGTTCAAGCATCTTCTTGGTCATCGAGTGCGCGAACCAGGGGCCGTCCGCGAGATTGCGGGCGAAACGCTGCGCTTCGCCCAGCAGGGCGCCCCGGTCGTGCAGGGTGTTGTAGAACCCCCAGGCGTATCCTTCGGCCGCCGTCATGGCCCGGCCGGTGAAGAGCAGCTCCGCCGCGCGGCCCTGTCCGATGATACGCGGGAGCATGCCGCAGGCGCCCATGTCGGCTCCGGCCAGCCCGACGCGGGTGAACAGGAAGGCGGTCTTCGCCTCGGGCGTCGCAAGGCGGCAGTCCGCCGCCATTGCCAGGATGGCGCCGGCGCCGGCGCAGATGCCATCCACCGCCGCGATGACCGGCTGCGGGCAGGCGCGAATCTGGCGCACCAGGTCGCCGGTCATGCGCGTGAAGGCGAGCAGGTCGGGCATCTGCATCGTGGTCAGCGGCTCGATAATGTCGAAGACATCGCCGCCAGACGAGAAATTGTTCTCCGCGCCCGTCAGCACCACGGCCCGCACATCGCTGGCGCGGTGCAGCGCGCGGAACAGGTCGCCCAGTTCCTCGTAGCTGTCGAAGGTGAGCGGGTTCTTCTTCTGCGGCCGGTCGAGCGTTATCGTGGCGACGCGTCCATCCTCGTCCGTTTCGAACCGGAAATGAGTGGCCCTGTGGCCCTTGAAAGGACGCTTCTTGTCCTGCATGGCGTTGGTCATCGATCGTCCTCCTTCTCGTAACAACGACCACCACTGGACAGGCGGTAACCGCTTGCGCTGTCCTGCCGTCAGTCGTTCGCCGACGGCGGCAGGAACTCCACCTCGTGCAGATTGTCGAAGAGACCCTTCAGCTTTCCGGTAGGCGAGACCCAGAACAGCGCGCGCGCCGGCTTGTCAGACTTGTTGAAATAGCCGTGCGGAATGCCGCGCGGCATGTGCACCAGATCGCGGGCCTTGGCCTTGGACCATTGGCCGTCGAGCTTCAGGTCCAACTCGCCCTCCTGCACGAGTATGAACTCGTCCTGCGTCGGATTGACATGCGCCGACACGAACTGGCCGGGATCGCTGTTGGTCTCGAATGCAAATGTGGATTCGCTGATAGCCTTGGCGAAGTATTGCTGGCCGAGGATGTTCCATTCCGTGCCATCGAAGCCCTCGCCGTCTCTGGTGATGCCCTTCTTCAGTGCGGTCGCGTCGGTCATCGTCGTTTCCTCACTGCTTCAACCAACCATGATCTCGCCGCCGGCGACCGGTATCGCCTGGCCGGTGATCGACGTAGCCTCCTGCGAAGCGAGCCACAGGACGGTATGGGCGACTTGCTGCGGCGTCACCAACCTGCCCTGCGGGTTGCTGCGGGCGAGCGTCGCGCGCGCGTCTTCAGCTGAACGGCCCGTCTTGCCGGTTATGGTCTCGACCGCGCCGTCGAGCAGCGGGGTGTCGGTGAAGCCGGGGCATACGGCGTTGACGGTGACGTCGGTGCGCGCCAGTTCAAGCGCCAGCGCCCGCGTCAGCCCGACGACGCCATGCTTGGAGGCGCAATAGGCCGTTACATAAGCGTATCCCGTCAGCCCAGCCGTGCTGGCGACGTTGACGATGCGACCCTTGCCGGCGCGTTTGAGCGAGGGAAGCGCCGCCTGGGTTACCAGATAGGTGCCGGTGAGGTTGATGCCGATCACCCGGTTCCAGGTTTCGAGCCCGGTCTTCTCGAACGGCGCGGATGGCGCTTCGCCGGCACAGTTGACCAGCACGGCGATGTCGCCGAGGCGACCGACCGCTTCGGCAATGCCGGCCTCGACCGAGGCCTGATCGGTGACGTCGAAGCCGGCCACGACGAAGGCTTCACCACCGGCGGCGGAAACCTCGTCGCCCACGGCTTCCAACGGCGCCGCCCGGCGGCCGGCGAGGCTGACACGATGGCCTTTGGCGGCAAGCGCCAGCGCGACGGCCTTGCCGATGCCGCTGCCGGCGCCGGTGACAAGGGCGTGGCGCACCGTCATGCCTTGCCCGCCGGCGCCGGCGCAGGGCTCGCGCCGCGCGCCAGATTGTTCACATATTGCGCGCGCGCCGAATGATACTGTTTTGGCCAACTCTGCTCGGCATAGCCGATCTTGGCCGCCTCATGCATGACGAAGGACGGGTCGGCGAGATGCGGGCGGGCGACGGCACAGAGGTCGGCGCGCCCCGCGGCGATGATCGAATTGGCGTGGTCGGCCTCCGAGATTGCGCCGACGGCAATCGTCGGCACCTGGATCTCGTTGCGGATCTTGTCGGAGAAGGGCGTCTGGAACAGACGGCCGTAGACCGGTTTTTCCTCCTTCACTACCTGGCCCGACGAGCAGTCGATCAGGTCGGCGCCGGCCTCCTTGAACATCCTGGCGAAGATCGCTGCGTCCTCCGGCATGTTGCCGCCTTCGAACCAGTCGTGGGTGGAAAGGCGCACCGAGATCGGCCGGTCGTGTGGCCAAACGGCCCGCACGGCACGGAAAACCTCGAGCGGGAACCGCGCGCGATTCTCGTGGCTGCCGCCGTATTCGTCCTCGCGCAGATTGGTCAGCGGCGACAGGAAGCTCGACAGCAGGTAGCCGTGCGCGGCATGAAGTTCGAGAATGTCGAAACCGATGTCGGCGGCGCGCTTCGTCGCGGCCACGAAGTCGGCCAGCACGCGGTCCATATCGTCCCGCGTCATGGCGCGCGGCACGTCCGAATGCTTGAGATAGGGCAGGGCAGAGGCCGAGATCAGCGGCCAGCCGCCGTCCTCGACCGGCTGGTCGATGCCCTCCCAGGCAACTTTCGTTGCTCCCTTGCGGCCCGCATGACCGATCTGAATCCCGATTCTCGCAGGCGTCTCGCGATGGACGAAATCGACGAGCCGCCGGAAGGCCTGGGCCTGTTCGTCGTTCCAGAGGCCGAGGCAACCCGGCGTGATGCGGGCGTCGGGCGACACGCAGGTCATTTCCGGAAAGACCAGCGCCGCGCCGCCCATGGCGCGCGCGCCGAGATGGACGAGATGGAAGTCGTCGGGCAAGCCGTCGGTGGCCGAATACATCGCCATTGGTGAGACGACGATGCGGTTCTTCAGCGTCAGGCCGCTGATCGTGAAAGGCGTGAACATCGGCGGCGGCACCGATCCGTTCGGCCCAGGATCGACACCGGCGCGCACGGCGAACCAGCGCTCGTAGCCTTCCAGCCAGTCCTTGTCGCGCAGGCGCAGATTCTCGTGGCTGATGCGCTGCGAGCGGGTCAGCATCGAATACATGAACTGTTCCGGCTCGAGCTGGTCGGCATAGCGGGTGCCGACCACCTCGAACCACTCCATCGCGTTGCGCGCCGCGTTCTGAATGCGGGCGACGTCGACGCGGCGGATCTCCTCGTAGGCGTCGAGCACGGACGGGATCTTCTTCGCATCATGTCCGACGATGTCGAACTGGCGGGTCAGCTCGATGGCATCGTCTATGGCGAGCTTGGTGCCCGAGCCGATGGCGAAATGCGCCGTGTGTGCGCTGTCGCCCATCAGGACGACGTGGTTCGTGCCATTGAAATGGCTCCATTTCTCACAAATCAGGCGGCCGAAATTCAGCCAGGCGGAGCCGCGCAGATGGCGGGCATTGGTCATCAAGCTGTGGCCGTCGAGCGTCTCGGCGAACAGCTTCTCGCAAAAGGCGATCGACTGGTCCTGATCCATCTTGTCGAGGCCATGCGCGCGGAAAACCTCGTCCGTCGTTTCCACGATGAAGGTCGAGGTGGTCGCATCGAACCGATAGATATGGGCCTGGAACCAGCCATGCTCGGTGGGACGAAAATCAAAGGTGAAGGCGTCAAAGCGCTTGTCGGTGCCAAGCCAGATATAGCGGTTCGGCCGCATCTGCATGTCGGGCTTGAATTCATCTGCATATTTCAGCCGTAAGCGGGAGTTCACCCCGTCCGACGCGATGATGAGATCGGCGTCGCGAAATTCTCCGTCGTCGAGCACGTCTCGCTCGAAGACGAATTCGACGCCAAGTTCAAGACAGCGTTCCTGCAAGATGTTGAGCATGTTCTTGCGGCCGATGCCCACAAAACCGTGGCCGGTGGTTCTGATCTTGCGGCCCTTGAAGACGAGCTCAATGTCGTCCCAGTGGTTGAAGGCATCTTCTATGCTGGCGGCCGTCTGCAGGTCCCACTGACGCATCGATTCGAGGGTGGCGTCGGAGAACACCACGCCCCAGCCGAACGTGTCGAATGGCCGGTTGCGCTCGACCACCGTGATGTGGTGCAGGGGCTGCTGTTTCTTCATCAGCAACGCGAAGTAAAGACCGGCCGGGCCGCCGCCGATGCAGACGATGCGCATACTGTCCTCCCACGCGTTTCGCCGACCGACCGCGAGTCGCTCTGCTCTTCCCGTCACCATGAACTGGCTCGGAAAAAACTTCAAGCTTAAAATAATTTTCGGTAGCAACCGATGCTATGAGAAGCCTGTGAAGGCAGGTTCGGCCTTGCGGATCGGCTGAAGGAAACCCGTCAATCCCGGGCGAGGGCGGTGACGACCGAGCGCTTGAGCTTGCCCAGCCTGTCGAACAGGATCTCGCCATCCCGCGCTGTAATGACGTCGAACAGCTCGGCGATCCAATCCGCGTGCGCGGTCGCCATCTTCTCGAATTCTGCGCGGCCGAAGGACGTCAGGGCGATGATCTGCACCCGCCTGTCGGCCGGTGAAACGGTGCGGGTGACGTGGCCGCTTTCGACAAGCCGTTCGACCAGCGCGGTTATGTTGCCGGGCGACACCATCATACGCTTGGAGAGCTCGCCCAGGACCATGCCGGCCTTGGCCCGCTCCAGCTGCGCCATCAGGTCGAACCGCGGCAGCGTGCAGTCGAACTGCTCGCGAAGGCGGCGCCGGATCTCGCTTTCGATGAGCGTCGAGCATGTCAGCAACCTGAGCCACAGGCGCAGATCCTGGCCATGGTCGGCAGGGGATTCCATCACTTTCGTCTCGCCATCAACCCAGTCCGGCGAGATCGTCTTGACTACATTGTCGTGGTTCACGTCGGCAATCGTTCCAGCATCCGGCGGTAGCGCATGATGCGCCTTGTAAGCTTGCCCTGCCGTCTTGAACAGGGCCTTCACCGGTTTGGCGCGTCCGAGGTTCTATTTGTTGCAGTCGGCGTCCCGCAGCCGAAAGCGCTGGATCTTGCCGGTCTGGGTCTTGGGCAGCGCGGCGATGAATTTGACCGAGCGCGGATATTTGTAGGGCGCGATCGTTGCCTTGACGTGATCCTGCAGGCGCTTGGTGGTCAACGCATCGGGCGCCACGCCTTGCACAAGCACGACATGCGCCTCGACGATCTGGCCGCGCTCGCCATCCTCGGCGCCGATGACCGCGCATTCGGCGACATCGGGATGCGACAGCAGTGCTGCCTCGACCTCCGGTCCGGCAATGTTGTAGCCGGCGCTGACGATCATGTCGTCGGAACGCGCGGCGAAATGGAAGAAACCGTCCTCGTCCTGGGTGAACGTGTCGCCGGTGAGGTTCCAGCCGTCGCGCACATACTCCCTCTGCCTGTCGTCGGCCATGTAGCGGCAGCCGGTCGGGCCGCGCACCGCCAGCCGTCCGGTCTCGCCACGCGCCAGCTCGCGCATCTCATCGTCGACGATGCGCGCTTCGTAGCCGCCGACTGGTTTGCCTGTGGAAGCAGGCTTCATGTCGCTAAAACGGTTGGAGATGAAGATGTGCAGCATTTCGGTGGCGCCGATGCCGTCTAGGATCGGCTTGCCGGTCTTTTGCGTCCATTCCTCGAAAACCGGAGCGGGCAAGGTTTCGCCGGCCGAGACGGCGACGCGCAGCGACGACAGGTCGGCCCCTTCATCCATGGCCTTCAGCATGGCGCGGTAGGCGGTCGGCGCGGTGAAGGAGATCGTCGCTTTGTAGGTCTCGATGATGTGGATCATGTTGGGCGGCGTCGCCTGTTCCAGCAGCGTTGCCGCCGCACCGAAGCGCAGCGGGAAGATGGCGAGCCCGCCAAGGCCGAAGGTGAAAGCGAGCGGCGGCGAGCCGACGAAGATGTCGTCCGGCGTCACCTGGAGGATTTCGCGGGCATAGGCGTCGGCGATGATCAGCAGGTCGCGGTGGAAATGCATCGTCGCCTTCGGCACGCCTGTCGTGCCCGAGGTGAAGCCGAGCAGCGCGACATCGTCGCGGCCGGTGTCGACGGCGCTGAACGTCACCGGCTTGTCGAGAGCGGCACGATCGAGTTCGGCATCATGGTTGGCGGTGCCATCGAAACCGATGACCTGCTTGAGGAACGCGCTGTCCTTGGCGCAGGCGGTCATCTCGTCCATCAGCCTGGTGTCGCAGAGCGCGACGGTGATCTCCGCCTTGTCGACGATCTTGCCGAGTTCGCCGGCGCGCAGCATCGGCATGGTGTTGACGACCACGGCGCCGACCTTGGTGGCGGCCAGCCAGCAGGCGACCATAGCGGGGTTGTTGGCCGAGCGGATCAGCACCCGGTTGCCCGGCTTGACGCCGTAATTCTCGACCAGCGCGTGGGCCAGCCTGTTCGTCCAGTCGGACAGTTCCTTGTAGGTGCGGCGGCGACCGTTGCCGATCAGCGCGGTGTGGTCGCCGAGGCCTTTCTCGACCAGCCGGTCGGTCAGTTCGACGCCGGCGTTGAGGCGTTCGGGATAGTCGAAGCCGTCGAGCAGGAAATCCGGCCATTGCTCCGGCGGCGGCAGATGATCGCGCGTGAACGTGTCGATATGCGCTGAAGGCCCAAGCATATTTCCCCCCGACTTGATAGCCGGCCAATCGGCAAATTCGCGGCCATTGGCCTCTCTGCCTCATTGCCCGTGAAAGGCGGGCAATGGCCGCCGACAAAGGCTCCCACGAACCGAAAATTATTTCAAGCCTAAAGTTTTTTTGCCTTGCTATTGACGCGCACGGGTGGCTCCGGTCATTGCTATTTCCGGCAGCGCTTTTTCCTTTTCGAAGGCGTACGAACCTGAAATGCACACTCTACGAGCAGTTGCAGCATCCCTCGACCGCGCCATAGCGCGCTTTCTGGCCGGCTCGAAGCAAAAGGCCAAAACGGCAACAAGTCAGTTTTCATTTGGAGGCGAAAAGCGTGCCTTTGCATAGAATAGTGGACTGGGACAATGCCTACGCCAACGGTCCCAACATCGCCGGGGGCGAGAGATGGCCAGATCTGTGGATCGAGCCGGCGGAGCGTTTCCGCGCGCGCATGAAAGCTCAAGGGCGTGCAAGGCTTGATCAACGCTATGGCCAAAGGCCGCGCAATCTCTTCGATCTGTTTCTTCCCGAAGGCACTCCGAAAGGTCTCGTGGTTTTTGTTCATGGAGGCTTCTGGTTACGGCTGGACAAGAGCTTCTGGTCGCATCTTGCCACCGGGCCACTCGCACATGGCCATGCAGTGGCCATGCCTTCCTATACGCTGTGCCCCGAAATCCGCATCGCGGGCATCGTTCGCGAAGTTGCCGCGGCTATTGGCACGGCGGCCGCCATGGTGGAGGGACCGATGCGCCTTACAGGCCATTCCGCCGGCGGCCACCTTGTTACGCGCATGATCACATCGGACGTCCTTTTGCCGCCATCGGTGCAGGACAGGGTGGTGAATACAGTCTCGATCTCAGGTGTCCACGATCTTCGGCCGTTGATGCGCACCGTCATGAACAAGCAACTGAGGATAGATGAGACTGAGGCGAACGTCGAAAGTCCCGTATTGCTGCGGCCCATTGAAGGCGCAAGACTGACGTGCTGGGTAGGCGGCGCGGAGCGCGCTGAGTTTCGGCGCCAGAATGCACTATTGGGCAATGTCTGGGCGGGGCTGGGTGCCGCTACTGATGCTGTCGAGGAGCCTGATCGGCATCATTTCGATGTGATTGACGGTTTGGTCGACCGCAACCACCCGCTCACCCGCACTTTGGTGGAATGAGCCGACCTATATCTTGACAATCCGGCCTGCAATAGCCACTACGCCATCCACTTCCAGACAGCAGTTGCTGCGGCACGCCGGCATGCAGGCCCTATCGGGGTTAATTCTCGGGAGTCACGTTACCGAACAGGAACGCCGAGGAAATAGCTGAGGATCGGCCGAAAGTGCTCTTTTGTGAGGGCGCCGGTTGCCATTGAGCACGAGGCATGATCTATAAGATACCGGCTGGATGGTATCTTATAGTATTTGTCTTTTCGGTGTACCCATGACCTCCTCGTTCCTTGCCTACGGCTCGCTCGCCATTGCTATCGTCTGCGAGGTCACTGGTTCAGCCTTTCTACAAAAGTCAGAACAGTTCAGCCGTATCGGGCCTGTCCTTGCGATGACGATCCTTTACGGGATTTCGTTCTTCTTCCTCTCCCAAGCCCTCAAAGGCATACCGCTCGGGGTGGCTTACGCCATTTGGGGCGGCCTCGGCATCGTTTTGACAGCTTTCGTCAGTGTGACGGTCTTCCGCCAGGCAATCGACGTGGCGGCACTGGTGGGTATCGCCATGATTGTGAGCGGCGTGGTCGTGATGCAGGTATTCTCCCGCACGACCGTGCACTGACGATGTCGCAAGGTCATCTTCGCAAGAAGCAGCCGGAGCTGGTTCGCAGGAAACTTCTCGACTGCGCCGAGAAGTTCGCAGTGGATTTGGGCCTTGCAGGTATAACTTTGCAAGCGGTGTCCGAGGCGGCGGGAGTCACGAAAGGCGGCCTGTTGCATCATTTCCAGTCGAAGCAGATCCTCGTTGAAGGCATGTTCGAAAACATCCTCAAACGTCTTGACGCGGAACTCGACCATGCCATCGCGAGGGATCCCGAGCGTTGGGGAAGTTTCACACGCGCCTATCTCGACACTGTGTTCGTCGGGCATGAGTTCGGTCTCAAGGGGCCATGGGCAGCCCTGTCGGTATCGATGATTGCCGAGCCGGGCCTGCGACGCATCTGGGCTGATTGGCTCGACGCACGGCTGCGGCGGCATCGCGAAACTGACAGTGACCCCGTCCTTGAGATCGTCCGTCTCGCGGCGGACGGAGCGTGGCTCGGCCTTGCCATGCGTGATGATGGAGCCGTAGCCGCGGACGTCGTAGACCTGAGAGCCAGGCTGCTCTCCCTTACGAGGAAGTAACCGCCGCCCCATTGACCTGGCGATACGGTGCGGCCGTGTCGCAGACGCAACCGCCCCGAAGCGCAGTTGCGGCAGCCGACTATCGATGTCGGTGGCACTGTTTCTTCTCATGCGGTAGGTTGTCTACCCATTGCTGTACTCATATGAACCCAGGATAACGTGACGCTGTCTCCGAACGAATTGGACTGTTCCCTGCGCCTAGGCCAATCGCTCATGCGAGTGGCCGAGAGCAAGACGGTCGACACGCTGGGTGAAGAGGCAAGCAGGTTTATCGCCGATTATGTCGGATCCCTCGCTATATCTATCTATGCCCTGGACGGGGCCACGCCAAAGCTCCTGTTTTCGAAAGAAGTGCCCGAAGGGCTGCACGTTGAATATCGTGACAGCAAGACGAAGGACCTGCTGCTCGAATACGTCGCGACCAGCGGTATGCCGGTGCATGATCAAATGATGAAGGGGCGGCCGGGCTGGATTGACCAGGGCAACTTGGCCTTTCTGCGTCGCTGGGGGTTTGGGCATTGCATGGCCGGCGCAATCAAGGTGGACGGAAAGATTGCGGCCGTCATCTATATCGGTCGATCGGAAATCTATGGGTCGTACTCGTTGGAGGCACGCGCCGCGATGGATCTGGTTTGCCGTGCCAGCAGTCATGCGTACGCGGCGCTCGACATCAAAGCACCAATGGCCGAACCACCCTCGCCACCCCCTGCCGAACCGGCCAATGATAGATCGGAATTCCAGAATGTTGAGGTCTTGCCACCACGTGGACGGCAGGTTGCCAGGCTGATCTGCCAGGGCCGGTCGAACAAGGAAATCGCACGTTCGCTCGGAATTTCCGCCCACACAGTGAAGGAACATCTCGGGACGCTGTACAAGAAGTTTTCGGTTTCAAACAGGACCGAGCTTGTTGGCGTCTTGATGAAGGCGTCTTGAACAGTCCTCCCGCCGCTCCCATTGGTGCATACTGCCTATTCACGTCGCGATCATCCGCACCTCCGCTCCGGACCAAGTCGCTTTGACACGATCTCCGACAGCGATCCGGAAGCCACCAAGCGCGCTGACCTCCGCGCGTAGCGGTTCGCTAAGACCGTCAACCTTCACCTCGCAAGAAAAGCCGGTGCCGCGGTAGGCCACATCGGTGACCAGCCCCGGCAACCCCGGTCCATCCGATGTGATGGCCTCGAAGTGTATGGCGGTGGGCCGAAGGATCATGACGGCGGACGTGGATGTACAGTCATGAAGGTTACCGACATTGACCTCATGGCTGGCCACCCGAGCCAATCCCGGCGCTTGCGGTAGCAGGTCGACCCGCAAGATGTTGGCATCTCCGACAAATCGCGCCGCATATTCGGAGATTGGTGCCCGATAGATCTCGTCTGGAGGGGCGATCTGTTCGATTCCGCCCTGGCGGAACAGCGCGATCCGATCCGACATCGCCATCGCCTCACGCTGGTCGTGAGTGACGAAGACGATCGTGGCACCGTAGTCGCGGTGAATCCGTCGCAATTCGCATTCCATCTGAAGGCGGATTTTGATGTCGAGTGCCGAGAACGGTTCGTCCAACAGGAGAAGTTGCGGTTCGTTCACGAGCGCCCTGGCGACCGCGACACGCTGCATCTGTCCGCCGGACAATTCATGCGATCGCCGCCTCGCGAGCGCGCCAAGATCAACGATCTCAAGCATGCTCATGACGCGTCGTTTGATTTCGGGCTCCGACAGCTTGGCGATGCGCAGCCCAAATGCGACGTTCTCAAACACGTTCAAATGGGGAAATAGCGTCGGTCGCTGGAAGACCAGATTAACTGGGCGACGGTTCGGCGGCGTGGCCGTGACATCGCGCCCGTGCAGCAGCACCTTGCCTTCAGTCGGGACCAGGAAGCCAGCGATGATGCGCAGCATTGTCGACTTGCCGCACCCGGATGGACCGAGAAAAGACAGGAATTCGCCCTGATGCAATGTTAGCGATACGTCCCTCACAGCCTGGAACGCACCGAACGAATGGCTAACGGATCGGACTTCGAGGCGCGGATTGGTAGTCTGGTTCACGTTGTTATGTTCTCCTTGCCATTTACACCGATCGCAGCCCGCTCACGTTGAAGCCACATCATCATCAGTCCCACAATCCACAGCAGCAAGCTTGCCCCGATGAGGAGGGCCGATACGACATTTATCGACGGATCTACGGTGCGGCGAAGCTTGGAAAAAATATACATCGGAAGGGTGCCGTCGTTTCCGATGACGAAGAAGGTGATGATGAACTCATCCAACGACAACATGAAGGCCAACACAGTTGCACCCACCAACGTCGGCCAGATCTGCGGGAGAACGATCTTGAAGAACGCCTGGTAGCGGCTGGCCCCCAGATCAAGCGCCACCTCTTCCAGAGAGGGGTCAAGGCTCTCAAGCGCAACGCTGGTGATCAGATAGAAGAACGGGGCGACAAAGACGATATGGGCTATGATGACAGTCATCAGTGACAGAGGCAGCTGAATGCGAGCAAAAAACAGCAGAAGCGCCACGCCGATGAAAATGCCAGGCAGGGTGATTGGCAACAGGAAGAGCGGAGAAAGGGTATCTCGCCAGCGCGCCGTCGATCGCGACATGCCGTAAGCCGCTGCCGTGAACACAACCAGCGTGATGGCCGCGGTGGCCGAAGCGACATAGAACGAGTTCTTCGTCGCGTTCAGGAAATCCGGCGAGGACAGGACTTCCTCATACCATCGCAATGAGAAGCCCTCGAAGGGAAATGACAATCCACCCGTCGCATGAAATGAAAATAGAACCACGATGAACAGTGGAACGAAAAGGTAGAGCAGGGCGAACACTGTGCTTGCCAGGAGGACCACGTTCTTCATGCTGCCTGCCCTTTAGTTTTCCCAGTGGATTTCTTTGAGGCGTTTGAAGCGGAGCACAACGGTCAACAGACCGAAGGCAAATACATAGACCAGCAGAGTGAGGAATGATCGCGCGGCGCCAACGCCCCAGTTGCCGAGCCCCCTGAAATCGGACTGGATTTGTATGCCGATGAGCTGATCGCCCGGGCTACCAAGAAACTGGGGCGCAACGTAGTCACTCGATGCGAGGATGAAGATCAGCAGGAAAGCGGATCCAATGGGTGCCGCCAGCAGCGGAAACATAACCTTCCACCACCGCTGCGTGGCCGTCGCGCCGAGGTCCTGCGCCGCCTCGAGATAGCGCGGTTCGAGCGGGCGCATCGCCGAATACAAGATAAGCACGACCCAGGGAATGCCGATGTGGACCATTGCCAGCACGATAGCGAGTTTGCTGAACAGCAGCGCCTTAAGTGGCGTATCGATCACGCCAAGTGCCAACAAAGTTGCATTGACTGCACCGTGTTCCCCCAACATCAGCCGCCAGGCGTATATGCGTACAAGATAGCTTGCGAACATCGCGATGACGAAGAGCAGCAAAACGGGAAACTCCCAGCGTCCGGCGCGATATCTGATGTAAGCGGCGACCGGAATGCCGATGAGGACGCAAAGTGTCGCGACGGAGCCGCCGACAATGAGTGAGTTGCGCGCCAGCCGCAGGCTGGCTGACGATGTGACCGCCGCCCTGAAGTTCTCCAGCGTCAGCGGTAGATGAACGGAGAACCGCCCGGCCGTCATAAAGCTGTAGCCGAGCAGGAAAAGGACAGGGACGACGAAAAACACCAACAGGCCAAGGACTGCCGGCAAGGTCATTGCCGTCAGTCTGAACCGGGGCCAAAAGCTTCCAAAACGAGGTATCTGCACTTCGCTAACTTACTTGACCAGAAGCTCTTGGAATTTCGCCACCCATTCGCCCAGCGTGATAAATTCGTCGGATTCGATCGGGGCTTGCAGGAGAACCGGGCGTTTTGCCAGGAATGCATCGACGTCATCGACCGGATAGAGGCTCTTGGCGCGATCGATGAAGGCGGCTGCACCTTTTACCGTCGGGCCAGCGGCCAGTTCCATCGCGGCGGCGGCGTTGACCTTTGGATCGAGCACCTCGTTGATCCACGCATAGGCCGTGTCGGCTTTGTCCGCCCCTTGAGGGATCACATAAGCTTCGACAAAGGTAAAGGTGCCGTCCGTCGGGGTAATGTTGGTGCGCACATTGTTGTTGCCGGCGGCAGCAGCAAAGACATCGATCGCCGCCCAGCCCAGGAAGGAGGCGACCACTTCACCCGAACCGATGAGCGACGCCACGTCGCCATAGCTCGGCGCAATGGTCTTCGACTGGTCGATGAACTGCTTCATGAACGCGGCAATCTCGTCGATCTTGCCCTTCGGGGTTCGGAACGGATCGTGTCCGAGAATATGCGCGGCAAGTGTGAAGTTGGCGCCGGGATCTCCCGGCATGGTAATGCGTCCCTTAAATTTCGGATCAAGCAGATCGGTCCACGCCTTCGGCTCGGAGATGGCCTTGCTGTCGTAAGTGATACCGAAAACCCCAAACGAATGTGGTATCGCGAACAGCTTGCCCTCCGCGTCGGCGATGCCGATCGTACGCGCATTCTGTGTGAAGTAGTTGGCCAGATTTCCATGCCGCGGTATCCGCTCGAGATCGAGCGGCGTCAGCACGTGCCCATTCTTCTCCAATTGGTCACTTGTTGACGTGGTGGTCGACAGCAAGTCGAAGCCGCTGCCGCCGCCACCGGCATAACGGGCGTCGACGTCGTCGATGGAGGCGATATAGCTTGGATTGATCTTGATGCCGTGTTCTTTGGCGAAGGCTCCCATCGCGCCGGGCATCTCCTCGCCCTGCCACCCAAGATAGTCGAGGGTTCCACCGATGTTCTGTGCAAAGGCGGACCGGCCGAGCATGGCGCTGCCCGCGAGGCCAAGTGCCGCCGCGCCCGACGCCTTCAGGAAATCACGCCGATCGAACCGCAATCCCGGTTGAACCGAATGCTGCAACGTCTTCATGTCTGCTCTCCCATTCTGAGGTAATTCCTCTTTGTTTTTTATTCTGCCCGTCCCCGAAAATGTCCATCGGACGCTTCGCCATGGATCGATTCTCGGCAGGACATACCATGCTTTTGCAACTGGACTGCTGCTCCGTATTCTACTCTCCGCGCCACCTTCTTGGTCGTCGCTGTCTCAACCCCAATAGGCCAATCCCGCACAGACATTCAGCGATTGCGCGGTAATGTGGCGGGCGCCGGGGCCCACCAGGAACAGCGCTGCCTGGGATATGTCGGCCGGCTTGAGAAAAGCCTTCATCATGTTGGTGTCCGCCATGGTCATTTGCCAAACCTGATCGAAGGGGACTTTCAGCTCCTCTGCCATCGCTTTGACCGGGTCGCGTGACAACGCGGTGTCGATCCAGCCCGGGCAGATGGCGTTCACCGTGATCCCGTGCGGACCCAATTCAGGGGCAATGCAGCGAGCAAAGGCCAGGAGCCCGGCCTTTGCCGTGGCATAGACGGAAAAACCGGCGTCCGCGGTTTTTGCCGCGGTCGATGAGATGAACAGGATGCGTCCGCCATCGGCATTGGACCGCATCGTCTCGACCGCTACCTTGGTGACGAGGAACGGCGCTTTCTGATTTATCGCAATGGTGCGATCCCAGAGGGCCTCGTCCATATCCTCCAGCGTGGAAATCTCGCCGATCCCAGCATTGTTCACCAGGATGTCCAGACCGCCCATCGCCTTGATCGCCCCTTCGACCATGGGCCTGATGCTTGCGGGCTCGAGGAAGTCGGCTGCGACCGCGTGCGCGTTTGCGCCGAGGTTGCGGACCAATTCGATCGTTGCCTCTGTCTCGCCAAGTGTTCGGCCGTGAATTGCGACCGTGGCTCCTGCCTGGGCGAAGGTCACCGCCATATCCTGGCCCAAGCCCTGGCTGGCGCCGGTCACCAGAGCGCGCTTCCCGGCGAGGGTAGGAGGAATCGGCAAGCGATCTGTCATGGACGCGTTCATGCCTCAGTACAGGATAAGATGATTGATCATCATCTCGACATGGGTCGGGACGCTTTCCTCGAATCCGTAGTAGAGGCCATATTCCGGGCGCAGGTCCTCTTTGACCAGGGCGCTGACGGCAGCAAGATAATTCACCCAGGCACTCATGTACGAATAGGTGGGCACGACAAAATCCGTCGTGGAGAGCCGTTCCATGCGCGCCGCCGTGGCGTTGCGCATCTTGTCGAAATAGTCGAGGTAGAATTTGACGTCGCCGTGGCTGCCCAAATTGCCGTGACCACCATTGACGAAGTCCCAGGTCATCCCCTGCAGTTCGATCATGTTGTCTTCGAAGTTCCGCAAGTTCTCCTGCGGGCCGAAATGGGGGAAGGGCATGCATTCCGGCTCGACCATATCGTCGAACTGCACGATGCCCTCGGTCGGCAGATGGATGATCGCGTTGTCCAGGCAATGGCCGTTGTATTCAGGCGTGCGGATGCGCACCCGCTTGCCCTCGAACAGGAAGTCGCCGTCATGGCCCTCGATGACATTGGTGGGCATCGGTACCTTACGGCCAAAGCGGTCGATCTGCCGCGCGGTGAGCGAGGACGCCCAGATCCGGCTTTCCCTACCGAAGCGCTGTTTGGTCTCGGCTACGATCTCGGGCGTGCCGGCGATGTGATCCATATGGTAGTGGGTGTAGACGATGTCCGTGACCGGCAGGTCGGTCAGTGTGCGCAACCCCTTGAGCGTGTGGGTGGTCGCCACGCCCGATTGGGTGCTCACCAGCAGCACCCCCTTGTCGCCGATCACGGCAACCGCGTTGTAACCTGCGGCGCCGACCAAATAGCCACGATCTGTCAGGCGTTGGATGTAGAACTCCTCGCTCGCCTGGTACTGGATCCAGTTGCGTACTTTCAATCCAGGCGCAATGCACTTGTCGCGCGAGATGTCGGCATAGTCCCACAGATCGCCGATCGGCGGCCGAAACATCTGGCTGTTGTTGGCGTGATTGCTGCAGGTCGAAGACATAAGTGCTCCCATTTACGCACACTAACCGGGCATTTGCGATCGCCGGGCGCCCGACGCTCAGCCGGCTGGCGGCGGGAGAAAGTTGATCTCATGCTGCGCGGCCAAGCGGACCACCTCAGCCGGGTCGCCGACGTTGTGGATTTTGTCAAACAGAGAGAACAGCGCGCCGGTCGGCGAGACCACGAAAAGAGCTTCAGCCTTCTTATCGGACTTGTTGAACAGCCCATGCGGAATGCCCATCGGCAATCGGACCGTATCTCCGTAGCCTGCAACCTGCTCTACTCCGTCGAGCACGGCATGGATCTCGCCTTCGAGAACGATGACCAGCTCGTCCTGGGTGGGATGGATATGCGGCGGCACGAACGTTCCCGGTGGGAATTCGGCATACCAAAGCATCGAAGTCTCGGTCACATGCTTGAGTGTGTAGGTTTGTCCGAGGATGTTCCAGACGCGCCCTTCATAGGCATCCTTCATGCGCGTGATGCCGGCGGGTTCAGGTTTCATGTGGACTTCTCCTCTTCAGGGATGGATATCAGCGTGTCAGGAACTCGTGCACGATGCCCGGCGCATCAGGGTTCTCGCCCAAGACGAGGTGCCCGGTTTTCGGGAGGATCCTCAGTTCCGATTTCGGCAAAAGCTCCTGCCACGTCTTGGCACCGCCCACCGGAAAAAACCGATCCTCCTGACCCCACAGGAGCAGCGTCGGGCAGGTAATCAGGTGTATGCGCTGGCGCAGTTTTGGATTGCCCTGCGGATACTCCCAGCCGACTCGGCTGAAGGCCGTCAACTCGCGGAAGCCAAGCGTCAGGAAGTCGATGTCGTGGCCATCAGGGAAATATCGAAGCGCGACCGAGGGATCGGCCGTGAGATATTCGTGGAGCTGCTCCTTTGGGATCTTGAAGCTGTCGGGGTTGGGGAACTCCGGGATCACCACGCCGTTCGGCGCCACGAGTACGAGCCTGCCGATGCGCGGCGCCTGAACAGAGGCATATTCGGCCGCGATCCAGGCTCCCAGCGAGTGGGCGACGATGTCGACTTCATCCAGCCCCATCTGATTGAACAGGTCGATGTAGTGGAAGATGTAGTCGCTAACGTCGTCGATGCGGGGATCGTCGTCGCTCTCGCCGAAACCGGGATGATAAGGGACGATGACACGGCGGTCCCTGGCCCACTCGCGCACGAAATCGAAACCCGGGAAGGTGCCGCCTCCGTGAAGGTAAATGACGGGCCGTCCTGAGCCGATCGAATAAACGGCCGTCCTGACGCCGGACACGACATACTCCGAGCGGTCGAACCCGCTCATATCCACGATTTTCTTGTTCACCGGCCCGTCCATTTTCTAAATCTCATCATTTCCGGGGGATCGAGGTAAGCCGATTGCGGTGACTGTTCGACCTTTGGGGCTCCGTCGCGTCGCTCCTCAAGAATCGGGATCACCTCTTTGGCAAGCTTGGTCATGTTGCTGACGACTTTGTCATGCGGCATGTTTCCGATGTGGACTTCGCAGATGATCCGATTTGACCCGGTCTCTTCAGCCCATTTTTCCAGTTGATTGGCGACGGTCTCTGGTGAGCCTGCGACGACACGGTAGACCGCCTCGATCGCCTTCCAGTCGAAGACACCGTGGGATTCGGGAATGAATTTCCCGTCGCGCCGGCGGAATTCGTCGACGGGAATGTATCCCGGCAACTCGATAAACCGGCCCGATTTGAGCAACTGACCAAAGTAGAAATCGGCCCAAGGCGTCATCTCTTCGACCGCCTGTTGGTCGGTGTCCGCGACGTAGACCATTGCGGTAAGCGGGAATTTGGAGGGATCCGGGTCATGTCCGGCTTCGACCGATTTCTGTCGGTAGATCTCCAGCGCCTTCATCTGCTTGGGAATCGGCGAGAAAGTCGCGGCATATCCGAAACCCAGCCGTGCAGCCATCTCGACCGTTGTGAGACTCCCGGAGCCGACGAGAAAGATGGGAGGATGCGGCTGCTGGATCGGTCGGGGCCACACATTGAGATATTTGTAATGATAGAACTTGCCATCGTAGCCCTTCGGTTCGCCGGTCTGCGTCTCCCAGGACTTCAGCATGATATCGATCGATTCATGCAGGCGGTCTCGCGCCGTCGCCGGCGCCACGGGATTGACCCAGTATTCCATCGGGGTGCCGAGCGGGATAGCGACTTCGAGCCGACCGCCTGACATGACGTCAAGCATCGCATAGCCTTCGGCCAGGCGATGCGGGTTCTCCAGATTGGGCGGCGTGCCCATAATGCAGACACGCAACTTCTCCGTCCTGGCAAAGATCGCCGATGCGATTATGGACGGCACCGGCATCATGCTTGCTGGCGTGGCGTGATGTTCGTTTATGCACAGCCCGTCGAAGCCCAATTCCTCGGCCAGCACCGCCTCGCCCAGGTAGCGTTCATAAAGTGCATGACCCTTGTGTGGATCGTAGTAGGCGTTCGGGATGTCGACCCAAAGCGAGTCCCGTTCCAGGCACTCATCAGGAAGGTCGGTGTAGGGCATGTAATGGGCGACAAGGAATTTCGTGTCAGACAGGATAGGCATGATTTTTCCCAGAAACGAGAGTGGAGCTTTCGCTCGAAAATTCGCCAAGTTCGTCGAGCCGATGCGCCATTTGATTGGTCGCCTTGTCGATCCGCGCTAGAACTCCCGGATCGACGATCTTGTCTTCCTTGAAGTCGGCTTCGCAGGAATAGACGCATGTCGGAAGCGTATCTGCTTCGAAGAAGCCAAACAGCGGCCGCAGCTGATGCTCGATCACTAGGGCATGCCGCGGCCCCCCGCCGTTGGCGCTGATCAGTACCGGCGTTTCGCAAAGGGCATCGGCTGGAAGAAGGTCGAAGATATGCTTCATCAGCCCGCAATAAGCACCCTTGTAGATGGGGGTCGCCACGATCAGGGCGTCTGCGCTCTCGAGCTCGCCGATGATGCGGGCCGATTGCTGGCTCAGGTCGGCGCGATCGAAAGTGCAAACAGATTCATCCAGGTCCAGGAGATCATAGGTGACGATCTCAGCGCTGGTCTTCTGCGCCAATTGACTGACGATCGCGTTCGTCAGCGCCAATGTCTTGGAAGGCCGGCGAAAATTGCCGCTGAATGCCACGACTCTCAATCTTGTCATACGCTTGCCGCCTGCTCGCAATTTGTCTGCAAGGCAATCATCGGCCGAAGGCAGCGGCAGTTCCACCCCGCCAAATGGAGGGGTGAACGCTGTCGACTCTATGAGAGCGCTTTGTCGGTTGTCGCTGTTAGATCGGTCGGTAAGCAGGATTGCGTTTGGACGCCGCGCTCGCGCCCATTTTGAGTCTGGCGCGCCGAAAAATATGGAAGCCGAAATAATACGTTGCAAAAAGTTTCGGATTATGGAAGATATGAACGAACAAATTACCTGAATTGAGAACATGAAGCCAAAACCGCTTGATCAAACCGAAAGGCTCATCATCCGTCTCTTGCAAGAGGACGGCCGCATGCCGACCGCCGAGATGGCTAGGCGGTTGTCCATCAGCGAGCCGACTGTGCGCAAGAAGCTGAGCCAGCTTACTCAGGAGGGTAGGGTGCGCATTCGCGCCACCGCCGATCCCGTCGATCTCGGCTACGAGGCCTCGGCCTTCATCGGCATTGACGTGGAGCGTAACGCCATCATCAAAGTGGCGAAGGTGCTGCAGCAATATTCGTTCGTCGACAGTGTCGCCGTGACGACAGGTCCCTACGACTTGATCATCAAGGCCTGCTTCGAGACGCTGCGCGATCTCTACGACTTCATCCTGGTTGAGCTCGCTGCGGTCGACGGGATCAAGGATTCCAACTCGCTGATGATCCTCCAGAACATCAAGACCGACGGCCTGATCGGCGTCGCCGGTCTCGAAGACGGACCGAACAATGAATCTCAAGACAACAAACCCTAGTGGAGTTTGAAATGCCAGCCTTCTCGAAACAGGAAATGACACGTCGTATCGATGCTCTCCGCAGAAAGCTCGCCGCGGAGCGCGTCGATGTCGCATTCCTGCACACCGCCGACAGCGTCTTCTACATGAGCGGCGTGCCGCTGCTGTCGGAATGGGGACGGCCGATGTGGGCGATTCTGCCGGCATCGGGGTCGAGCGCGGTCTGCGGTGCGGCTATCGAGACTGAGAACATGGAGGAGCACAGCTCCTTCGACGAGGTGATGGCCTATGGCGATGATGAGAATGTCGTGCAGGCGAGCCTCAAGCTCTGCGCAGACTTCATCGCGCGCCGCGGCTCCGCCAGGATAAGGCTGGGCATCGAGGAAGCTCTGCTGCCAGTCGGTCTGTTCCGCGCCTTTCAGGCCCGCTTTCCCGAGGCAGAACTCGTCGAAGTCGGCCCATGGCTGGAGGAGTTGCGGCTGATCAAGTCGGACGAGGAGATCCGCCTGCTTGAATTGGGCGCGGACCTCGCCAAGATCGGCGCCGACGCCTTCCTAGAGGCCATGCAGGACAACGTCACCGAACTTGCGGTGGCCGCCCATGCGGTCGCGGCGGTGAACAAGGCGATGGGCGCCCTGTCCGACAACGGACTAACCAGCACCTACGCCTATGCCCAATTCGCTGACCACACTATGGTACCGCATCTGCACCCGACCAGCCGCCGCCTGAAGCGCGGCGATCTCGTATCGCTCAACATCTTTCCGGTCGTCTGGGGCTATTGCGCGGAGCTGGAGCGCACCTTCGTCTATGGCGAGCCTACACCTGAGATCAGGAGGACGCTCGATGCCGTCAACGAGGCGTTCGACGCGGGCAAGGAAGCCCTGAAGCCGGGTGTCGCCATGTCGGACATCGATATGCTGACGCGCGGGATTCTGCAGAAATACGACCTGGTCAAGTATATCCGCCACGGCACCGGGCATGCCCACGGCATCATGATCGGCTCCGCCAGCCGCGAGGAGAAGGGAGAACTGCGTCTTTACAACAAGACCAAGCTCCTGCCCAACATGGCGAACTCGGTCGAGCCGGGCGTCTACATTCCGGGCCTCGGTGGCTTCCGTCACTCCGATGTGCTGATCGTCACGGAAACCGGGTCCCGCTGCATCACCGATTTCCCACGCGACATCGGCTTTTGAGAACAGAATCCGGCCGATCCCCCGGCGTCATCCTCCCAAGGCTGCCGCGGGCTCAGCGTAGAGTTTAGTAACAAAGGGGAGTAAAAACGATGAAAAGCGACTTCACGAAGCGCCGTCCATTGGGCGGCTCCATCAGTCGCCGCTCGCTGCTGGCCATCAGCGCCGGAGCGGTAGCCGCAACCGCCCTGCCGGGTCTGAGCGCAGCTTGGGCTCAGGATGGCGACATCAAAGTCGGCGCTCTGATGCCGTTGTCGGGGGCCGGCGGTAGTTTCGGGCAGGAGATGCTCACCTCGGCGAAGGTGGCACTCGAGGAGATCAATGCGGCCGGCGGTCCGCTCGGTCGCAAGATCGTGCTCGTGGTGGAAAACGACGAGACCAGCCCTGAAGCAGCCGTGCGCGGTGCGCGCAAGCTGGTCGATGTCGACAAGGTGTCCGCGATCGTCGGCACCTGGGCGAGCAGTGTCACGCTTGCGGTGGCGCCGATCGTGCAAGAGAAGAAGCTCATCCAGCTCTCGACCTCCGGCGCCAGCCGCATCACCGAGGTACAGAAGAAGGGTCATCTGTTCCGCACGGAGCCAGACGACCTTCTGTTTGGCAAAGCTTATGCCGAATACGCCAACAGCCAGGGCTGGAAGAAGGCCGCCGTGCTTGGCCTCAATGTGCCCTTCACGCAGATGACGGTCGCGGCATTCCGCCAGCGTTTCGAGGAGCGGGGAGGGAAGGTGATGAGCTTCACCACCTACAATGAGGACCAGACCACGTTCCGCTCCGAGGTGACGCGCGCCTTCGTTGATCAGCCGGACTTCATCCATATCTCCGGCTACGAGCCCGACATCACCGCCATTCTAAAGGCTGCCTACCAGCTCGGTCTTTCCGGACGCTTTATCGTGCCCGGCTTTGCGGTGAGCCCCGAGCTCATCAAGAATGCCGGGCCTGCCGCGGAAGGACTGCTATTGGTCGAAGAGGGCGTGGCCGAGGGTTCGCCCGCCTATGATCGCCTTGCCAAGGCGCTTGGCGGCGACCGCTACTATTCCTTCGGCGCGCAGGCCTACGACCAGCTGGTCCTGCTCGCGCTTGCCATTGAGGCGGCCAAGTCGACCGACGGCACTGCGCTCAATGACGCCGTCAGAAAAGTCTCCGGGCCCGACGGCGCCAAAGTGACCTCTTTCGCAGAGGGCATCAAGGCGCTGCGCACAGGTGAGCAGGTGAACTACGAAGGCGCCTCAGGGGCGATCGACTTCGATGCGAACGGCAATATCGCTAAGGCCAATTTCCGCGTGTCGCAAGTGAAGGACGGCAAGATCATGCCCATCGGCGCGGTCAAGGACGTTGTGTTCTAGACGAGACGCTGACAATCCCTCTCCCCGTTTGCGGGGAGGGGGTAAGGATGACAAGCAGCACCTGACCTCGACCAAACGGCGGTGGGCTTTAAATCCGTACCCGCGTGCGATTTCATCGGAGGCGCTGCCGGCAGGCGGAGCTGGAGGCTAGGAAACGCTATTGTGGATGAGTTGCAAATCTATCTCGTCTCGGCGCTGGTCTCGGCCGCGATCTGGACGCTGCCCGCGGCGGCGATATCGTTGATCTACGGAGTTCTGCGTTACCCGAATTTCGCCATTCCCGAATTCATGACGCTTGGCGCCTATCTGGCGTTGTTACTGTGTGGCTTCTCCGTGCCGCTGTGGCTTTCGGCACTTCTGGCGGCCGTGCTAACAGGGCTAATCGCGCTCGCAGTCGACCAGACGATCTTTCGTTTCGTGCGCGCCGCGGGCACGCTGCCGCCAGTGCTCCTCTCGCTTGGCCTGATGCTCTTCCTGCAGAACGGCGTCCGCTTCATTTGGGGCAATGACGTGCATCAGTATCCCATCGAGCTTGCGCGTCCCTTCGTGTTCGCCGGCTTCATCGTCACGCCGACGCAAGCGGCCATGATCGGCGCCGTCGCGGTCATCCTGGTATTTGGGATCGCGGCGCTGCGCTGGACCTCCTTCGGCCGCGCTGTGCGCGCCACTTCCACCAATCCAGAGCTCGCGGTTGTCACCGGCATCCGGCCGGAAGTCGTCTATGGCGGCATCATCTTTGCCAGCGGCTTCCTCGCGGCCATCGGCGGGGTGGCGCTTGCCACGGAGACCTCGCTCACCCCACTTCTCGGCTGGCGGGTGTTGATCCCACTCTTTGCCGTCGCCATTTTGGGTGGACTGGGCAGCGTTACCGGCGCCGCACTTGCGGCTCTGCTTCTCGCGACGGTGTCGGAATTCAGCCTGTTGCTGCTGCCGGTCACCTACAAGACAGCGCTCGCCTTCCTGGTGCTGGCGCTGGTGCTGCTGGTCAGACCTACGGGCCTCATCCGGACGGGGGGAATTGAGCGATGACAGCCTATCTTGTTGCCATCCTCATCTTTGCCGTGATCTACGGCTTCGTGGCGCTCGGCCTCAACATCCAGTGGGGCCTCACTGGTTTGATCAATCTCGGCCAGGTCGCATTCTTCGCGGTCGGCGCCTATTGCGCGGCACTCACCACGCAGGCCGGGTTGCCGTTGCTGCCTGCTCTCGTTCTGGCTGCGCTGGTCAGCGGCTCGCTCGGCGGTGCGGTGGCGCTGTTTACGCCACGCTTGCGCGAAGACTATCTCGCCATTGTCACGTTGGGGTTCTCCGAATTCGTGCGGCTGATCTTTCTCAACGAAAAGTGGCTCGCTGGTGGCCCGGACGGCATCGCCGGCATACCGCGGCCCGTCACCATTCCAGGCCTCGATTCAGAAACTTCCTTCCTGGTGATTGCCGCCGTGCTGCTCGCCGTCGCTTTCTGGTTTAGTCAAAGGCTGGCACACTTCCCGATAGGCCGGACGCTGCGCGCAATCCGTGAGGACGAGACCGTGGTCGCATCCATCGGCAAGCCGACCCTTACTTACAAGACGCTCGCATTCGTGCTCGGCGCTGCGCTCGCAGGCATAGGTGGCGCGTTGTTCGCGAGCTACCTCACTTACATCTCACCTGACATGTTTGGCCCTAATATCTCGATCTATGTGCTTGCGGCCGTGCTGCTTGGCCGGCAAGGTTCCACCCTGGGCACGCTCGCGGGAACGGCGGTCGTTGCCGTCCTTCTCGAAGGCACGCGACTTCTCAAGGACTACATCACTGTCGTCGACGGTGTGCAGTTGGCCGCACTTCGCCTGATGGCGCTTGGCCTGGCGCTAATGATAATCGTGGCGGTTCGCTACGGTCCCGGGAGGCGCGCGTGAGCAACCTTCTGGAGATTGCCGGGTTGAACAAACGCTTCGGCGGCCTCCAGGCCGTCGACCGTTGCGAGCTATCGGTCCGAGAGGGATCGATCACTGGCCTGATCGGCCCTAACGGTGCGGGCAAGACCACGCTCTTCAGCATCATCAGCGGCTTCACCAAGCCCGATTCCGGCCAGATCCGGTTTGGCGGGCGGCGCATCGAGGGCCTGGGCGCATACGAGGTCGCGCGGCGCGGGCTACGCCGTACCTTCCAGATCCCGCGAGAGCTGAAGGAGATGTCGGTGCTGGAAAACCTGATGCTGGTGCCGGAAGGCCAATTCGGCGACCGGCTCCTCTCCGTCCTTCTGCCAGGCGCGCGGGTCAGACAGGAAGAGCAAGTCAACGAGGCAGCCGCCCGTGAGGTGTTGGAGACGGTCGGGCTCGCCGAAAAGGCCGACATTGCCGCGGCGCGTCTCTCAGGCGGCCAGAAGAAGTTGCTCGAGCTTGCCCGCTGCTTGATGAGCCGACCGCGGCTGATGCTGCTCGACGAGCCGACAGCAGGCGTTAACCCGACCCTAATCCGGCACCTGATGAAAGTCATGCAGAAGGTGCACGCCTCGGGCATCACGCTGCTCATCATCGAGCACAACATGAACGTCATTATGGAACTCTGCGAGCGGGTGGTCGTGCTCGACCGGGGTCACGTCATTGCCGCCGGTACGCCGGCGGAAATCCAGCAGAACAAGCAGGTGCTTGACGCTTATCTCGGCGGGGTAGATGCATGAGCGGGAGCGACATTCTCGTCGCCGATGGCTTGGTGGCCGGCTACGGCGAAATGCAGATTCTGCACGGTATCAGCATACGCGTGGCGCCAGGCGAGATCGTCACCGTCATTGGCCCGAACGGTTGCGGCAAGTCGACACTCCTGAAGACGCTGGTCGGCGTCATCCACCCAACTGCAGGCAAGATTTCCCTTGCCGGACACGATATCACCAACACCGCGACGCGCGAGCGTCTGCGTGCCGGGCTGGGCTATGTGCCGCAGGTCAGGAACGTCTTCGCGACCATGACGACTGAGGAGAATCTGCGCATGGGCCTCGTCGCGGTGCCCGGTCCCGTTCGCGAGCGGCAGGATGCGGTACGCAAAATCCTGCCGACGCTCGGCAATTATTGGAGCGCCACCGCCGGCCGGCTGAGCGGAGGTCAGCAACAGATCGTGGCCCTCGGTCGCGCCCTGATGGCATCCCCCAAAGTGCTGCTTCTTGACGAGCCGAGTGCCGGCCTCTCTCCTAAGGCAACCGACGAGGTTTTCGGGCACATCCGTACGATCAGCTGCGAGGGCGGCGTTAGCGTGGTGCTGGTCGAGCAGAATGCGCACAAGGCGCTAGCTATCTCGGATCGCTGTTACGTGCTCGCCGAAGGGCGCAACAGGCTGGACGGGATCGCTGTTTCCATCGCCAGCAATCCGGAGGTCGGCCGCATCTATCTCGGTGCCGGCGACGGGGCGGAGAAGCCTTGACCCATCGTGTAGGAGGTTTAAGTGCAGCTTCCCAAGAATATCTTATCGGATATTGCGGATGAAGTTCAGAATACACGCGATGTCCTGCGAGAGGTCTCACCTTTTACGTCCCGTTATCCAAACTTTGGACTGGCGGATGCATACTGGGTTGTCGAAGAGATAAGACGCAGACGCGAGGCAAATGGTGAGCGAATAGTCGGCCGCAAGATTGGCTTTACCAACTCTGCCGCGTGGGCCGGCTACGGGATCAGCGGGCCAATCTGGAATTACCTCTACGACCAAACAACGTTCGATCTAGGCGTGAAGACGAGCCTTGCGGTAGCGCATTGGCCGAACGTCAGAATGGAGGCTGAAGTCGCGCTCGGCTTGTGCGCACCTCCGGACCCTCGCATGGACGAACACGATCTTCTCTCGTGTGTGGAATGGGCAGCACTCGGCTTCGAGGTTTGCACGTCGATCTTTCCAGAATGGCGTTTCAATGTCGCAGATGCTGCGGCAACGGGTGTTCATGTTGCCCTACTTCTCGGCTCCCGGCACTCAATCAAAAGTGACCGCGAGCGATGGGGAAAGCAACTGCATAGCTTTTCGGTGACGCTTGCTTGTGAAAACGGTTCCGCGGCGGTGGGTGGTGGGTCGCAGGTCCTGGGTAGCCCTCTCGCCGCATTAGCCTATTTGGTACGAGAACTGGAGCGCTTTGGCGGTCAACCCCTCAAATCGGGAGACATCGTTACCACAGGCACTTTGACCGTAGCTCTACCGGCTCAGTCGGGACAGCGGTGGCGAGCACAGCCTTTGGAAATTCCGTTCAAGGATATAAGCTTGGATCTAGTCTAGAATATCAAGACGAAACCATTCCGATGCGCAGGTGAGACAAAAGCGGGATCGGCCGTCGGCTTTCTCCATTGCAACGCAGCTTCGAAGCTCGTCACATTTCCGCCCTCGAAGAACGATTGGCGCATCAGTGCCGTTTACTCATCCATGTCGCTGGCATTCATGATAAGCACAAAGTCCGTCTCGCCAGTGATGCAGTAGCACTGCTGCACCTGTGGACAGCTCGCGAAACGCTTTTTTATCTCGTCGATCAGATCCAGTCTTTCCTGTTTCGGTCGTCACCTCCGCGATAACCGTCAGGGGGCGCCCAATCGCCCTCTCGTTTACGACAGAGATGTCCTTCTTCTTGATTATCCGGTGGAGCGAAGCCGTTTGAAGGCGGCGCGCTACCGCTGGCGCCGAAGGGCCTACACGGCGGGAGATTTCCTGCTGGGGCATGAGATTGTCGAGCTGCACGGAAGTTGGCTCGTGCCATTTCGACGTGGGGAACGGAAGCCCGTCTTCTGGCTTTCCGCAGACGAGCATCAGGCAGGCATTGCCGCATGCGCACAGGTCCAGTGTGCCCCTCGCTGCATCCGACGAAGGACGCGTTCAATCCCGTATTGTCAATCATGGCTCTAGCATTCAGTGCTGGTCTAAGAGACAGGCATCGGGGTTGCGGGAAATCGTTCCGCCGGTCCGACTTAGCCAAAAGCGCATATAGCGTGGGATACGGGAATTGTACCTAAACATGCTGCACGCGTGGGTACTGCAGTTCTGCGACCACCATGATGAACCGAAGCTCTTGAGTGCCCCGATTCATATAGGCATGCTTGTCTTCCGTGCGTGCCAAAACCGAAGAACCGGATTGAACTAGGAGATCGGTATCAGCCAATTTCAGAGTTAGCTCGCCGGTTTCCACATTCAGCAATTCGAGCGTTCCCGCAGAATGCCCGGGCGATTCGAATGTTTCGCCTGGAAACATAATCCACCGCCAAAGCTCCACCTCGTCCGGACCGTGCGTTCCCACAAGGAGAGTGGCACTGCCTCCGCCAGGGCCTCGCCACAATGTGGAAGTGTCTTGCGGGTGCACGATCCGTGCTGGCACACTTGATGCTACGCCTACGAAGTCTGCGACAGAAACCCCCAGAGCGACTGCCATCCTGCAAAGAGTGGCGATGCTGGGGTTAGCGCTGCCCTTCTCGATTTCCACCAGCATCCCTTTGCTGACCCCGGATTTTCGAGAGAGCTGGTCAAGTGTGAGGCCGTTCTGGCGTCGGAAAAGCTTGAGGTTCTGGGAGACCATTGCACTGACGTGTTCGACCTCGGCGCCCACGTCGGTCAGTATATTGACTTTCTGTTCCATGGTCGGTATATTACACCAAGATGGTCAATGGGAGCTAGTGGGCCGTGTTCGAAATCCCGGTTGTCGACGAACGAATTGCCAGCATTGCCCCTGGCTTTCGCGCCATATCCATCCATATCGATGCCACGAATGCCGAAACAGGAAGCGTTGATACAAATCTTCTGGCAGAGGCCTGCAACTTTGTGTCGGCGGGAGGTGCGCCATGGGCAGACGCGCATTTGGCCAGTTGGTCGGAAACGTACTTCCGGTTCGGTGCAAAGCCGAACCGAACTCCCTGCTCTGCCCAGGCTCTCAGAAAACGGGTGGAGAAAGACGGCAAGGTTCCCACGATCAACCCCGTTGTCGATCTCTACAACGCTGTCAGCCTTCGGTACGCACTTCCTGTCGGCGGTGAAAACTACGACGCGTATGTTGGGCGGCCACGGTTAACAATTGCCGCTGGAACTGAAGTCTTCGAAACGGTTGTCAATGGAGAGGCGATAAAGGAATGCCCGGCACCGGGAGAGGCCATCTGGCGAGATGATGCAGGCGTCACTTGCAGGAGATGGAATTGGCGACAGTGCTCTCGCACCCGGTTGGACGCTTTGACCGGTCGCATGTGGTTTCTGTTGGAAAGCTTGGAGACCATGCCTGAAAACGCGCTCGAAGAAGCAGGCGATATGCTGACCGACGGCTTGTCGCGCCTCATGCCAGGGTGTGGGATCCTGAAACAAAAGCTGTCCATTACTCCTCCTCCTTAAACAACAATCTGTGGCGACCAGATAACGGCACTCGGTTCGCGGGCTCCCTGCCGCGGCCAAACGGCCAGATTTGAGTAGCCTTCCTCTCCTGCGACTAACTGCACAAGGGTGACGTTTGCTGCGGCAACGCAGCGATTGCGGAGCGTTGCCTGCATGAGCACCGAAAAGCCATGACGAGCCTGATGGAGATCAGAATGCATGCTGGCACTGGGATACCTGCGCTTGCCGTACGGGATGTCCATAAGCGTTATGGAGCCCACGAAGTTTTGAAGGGAATTTCGCTCACGGCACAAAAGGGTGATGTGGTTTCGATCATCGGCTCGTCAGGCTCTGGCAAGAGCACCTTTCTGCGCTGCATCAACTTCCTCGAAATCCCTGACCAGGGAGCCTTCCAGGTCAATGGAGAGGACGTCAAGTTCCGGATTGGGCATGATGGGAAATGCCATCCAGCAAGCTGGCGCCAGATTGAGAGACTCCGAACAGGGTTAGGGATGGTTTTCCAGAGCTTCAATCTCTGGCCCCACATGACGATCGTGGAGAACGTGATCGAAGCCCCTGTTCACGTCCTTGGCGTTGATCGAAAGGTCGCTGTCGAGAAAGCGCATGGGCTGCTCACCAAAGTGGGTCTCTACGACAAGCGCGATGCCTATCCCGCTTTCCTTTCCGGTGGTCAGCAACAGCGAGCATCGATCGCCCGCGCGCTCTGCATGGACCCCTCCGTCATGCTGTTTGATGAACCGACGTCGGCCCTGGACCCGGAACTGGTCAGTGAAGTCCTCAAGGTGATCCGCAGCTTAGCGGAAGAGGGCCGAACCATGTTGTTGGTCACCCACGAAATGAAGTTCGCTCGCGATGTCTCGACTCGCGTGCTGTTTTTGCATCAAGGCCAAGTGGAGGAAGACGGCCCTCCCGACCAGGTCTTCGGTGCACCCATGAGCAGCCGCTGCAAGGAATTTGTTGGAGCGGGTTCGCACTAGTCACCACCACCCAACTTCTCAAAAAGGGGAACTAAGATGAAATATCGGACTATTGCTCTAACTCTCACCATTCTCTGTTTCGCGGCAGACGCTCATGCCGATATCCGGTTTGGCATCGCGAACGAGGCCTATCCTCCCTACACGACGAAAGATGCCTCCGGCAAAGAGATCGGTTGGGAGATCGATCTCATGGACGCGGTCTGCCAACAGCTTCACGAGCAGTGCACAACCGTCGATATTGCCTGGGATGGCCTCATTCCCGCTCTCGAAAGCAAGAAGATCGATGTAATCTGGTCTTCGATGTCCATTACGGACGAGCGCAAGAAGCGTATCGATTTCACCGACAAGTACTACTCCGCAGCGGCAAGCATGATTGGAGCAAAGGACGGATTTGCTGGGGTCACTGATGAGCAGATGAAGGGGAAGACCATCGGGATCGCAGTTTCCACAACGCAATCGGCTTACTTCCAGAAACATTTCGCAGATATAGCAACTGAGAAAAGCTACGCGACTGTTGATGAATCACTGCAAGACTTGGCTTCAGGTCGGATCGACTATGCGTTTGCAGACACCGGGCCCCTGAAGGAATTCCTCAAAACGGACCTCGGAAAGGGCTGTTGCGAATTCAAGGGGACGGTTGCTGCCGATGACGAGATTCTTGGAGCAGGCGTAGGCGGCGGAATTCGCAAGGGGGACGAAGAGCTCAAGCAGAAACTGAACGGCGCCATCAAGGCGATAAGAGCCAACGGGAAGTACGCGGAATTCAATAAGAAGTACTTCGACTACGATCCTTACTGATGCATTTATCTAGCGGATTTGCTGACGAGCATCCTTCGCGGCAAGTCCGCTAGCTCTGTTTCGAAAGATTCCACTATGAATTCTGTGAACTCAATTCTGGAATTGTTATCCATCAACCCTCCGGGGTGGGGTGGCGTTCTGCTCACCGGGGCTCTCGCCACGCTGTTGATATCCATGGGCGCCTATTTCCTTGGCATGGTCTTGGGGCTGTTTGGCGCATTTGGAAAGTTGAGCGGATTTCGATCAATTGAGTGGCTTCTGCAACTCTACACGACTGTGGTCAGGGCAGTTCCGGAACTGATTTTGATCATAGCATTGTACTATGCTGGGACCGACGGCCTGAACCGTGTTCTCGCCTTGGTTGATCTTGGTCCGCTGGAGGTTAACGGCCTGCTCGCAGCTGTGATCGTGCTCGGCTTCGTCCAGGGAGCCTACATGACGGAGGTGTTGCGAGGCGCCATTCTGGCAATTCCGGTCGGCCAGCTCGAAGCGGCGAAAGCGTTTGGAATGCGCCCGGCCTTACGATTCCGCAGGGTAATCCTCCCCGCGCTGATTCCGAATGCCCTGCCGGGTTTCGCCAACCTATGGATGGGAGTCGTCAAGGACAGCGCACTTATAGCTGTTGTAGGTTACCAGGAATTGGCTCTCGCTGCACGGGTTGCTGCAAGCAATACGAAGCAATACATGGTGTTTTTCCTGGCGGCTGCGGCGATCTACCTAATAATTACCCTTGTTTCCAATCAAATCTTTGCCGCTTTGGAATCGTATTTCCGCCGTGGGCAGCGAGCATTGGCGTAGGAGGCCAAAATGGACTTCTCTTGGGTTGCCTCCTATGCGGACTTGCTGGTGCGAGGAGCTGCAATAACCTTTCTGCTTCTATCCATTTCGGTGGCAGTCGGTTTCGCTTTGGCAATTCTCCTTGCAGTCGCACAAGTGGGGGCCTTTTCCGCATTCCGTTGGCTGTCGAGAGGGTATTGCACGTTCTTTCGCGGCACCCCGCTCCTGATACAGCTGTGGCTCCTCTATTATGGCCTTGGGTCGTACCTTCCTTCCATCTCCGGCCTAAGGGCAAGCTTTTTGTGGCCGATACTGCGCGAGGGGTTCTTCTTTGCAGTGCTTGCCCTGACGCTGAACTTCGCAGCCTACCAAGGCGAAATCCTAAGGGGGGCGATGCTGTCGGTTCCAAAAGGAGAACTCGAGGCTGCGCGGGCGTTTGGCATGTCACCCGGCAAGATCCTGCGTCGCATATGGCTGCCACGGGCGATCCGCATCGCTTTGCCGACCTTTGCCGGCGAGGTCGTGCTTCAGTTGAAAGCCACGCCGATCGTGTTCTCGGTCACCGTCATGGATCTTTACGGAGCGGCCTACAAGATCCGTCAGGATACCCTCCTGGTCTATGAACCGCTTATCCTGGTGATGGTGTTTTACGTCGGCCTGACCTTCGCGATAACGCAGGCCTTTCAGAAACTCGAAAAGGCGGTGCCGTCCCGGCGTTGAGTCACAATTACTGTTTCAAACTCCAGCAACGAAGAGCCACAAATGTCCAGACCCGATAAACATCAGCTGTCCACCTTGTCTTTCCATACGCTGTCGGTGCACGGCGGCAATGAAATCGACAAGACGTCCGGCGCGATCCGAACACCGATCGTCATGGCCAATTCCTATCTTCTTCCGGAAGACCCATCGACCATGGATTGGTCGGATACGGAAACGCCCTCCTATACCCGCAATTCGGGTCACAACCAGATCGGCCTGCAGCGCAAGCTGGCGGCGCTCGAAGGAGGCGAGGATGCGGCAGTCTTTGCAACAGGGGTTGCAGCCCTCCATGCCGTTTTCTTCACCTTCCTGAAGACAGGCGACCATGTGGTTGTGGGCGATGTCACCTATGAAGCGGTTTGGCGGCTGTTCGCTGAACTCCTGCCGCAACGCTATCAGATCGAAGCAACCTTTGTGGACATGGGCGACATGGATGCAGTGAGAGCCGCCATCCGGCCGAACACCAAGTTGATCCATACCGAGACGATCGCCAACCCGACCACGAAGGTGGCTGATATCGCCACGCTGGTGTCGATTGCCAAGGAAGCCGGCGCGCTTCTAACAGTGGACTCGACCTTCACACCTCCGCCTTTCTTTCGACCGCTTGCGTTGGGGGCGGACCTCGTGATCCACTCATTGACGAAATACATCAACGGCCATGGCGATGCGATGGGCGGCGTTGTCATCGGCTCGAAGGAGCTCGTCCACCATGTGAAGGCAGACGCCCTGGTGGATGTCGGCGGAACCATCTCGCCTTTCAACGCCTGGCTGATCATGCGCGGCTCGGTCACCTTGCCGCTTCGCCTCAAGCAGCAGTTCTCCTCGGCCGAAACGGTTGCCCAATATCTGGCGACCGACAAGCGTGTCGCATATGTGACCTACCCCGGCCTTGAGAGCCATGACCAGCATGAGTTGGCGCAAAAGCAATTCGCAGGCCAAGGCTACGGCGCGATGATGGCTTTCGCGGTGGAAGGCGATCCGGACACGCAAAATCGTTTCGTCGCCAATTTGAAGGTGATCACCTCCGCGGTCTCGCTTGGGCATGACGAGAGCCTGATCGTTCACGTCGGCGGCGGTGGACGAGGCGGCTCCAACAAATATCCGCCCAACTTCCAAAAATATGGACATCTGCGCCTGTCGATCGGCCTTGAGGACCCACGCGATCTCATCGCCGACATCAACAATGCATTGGACGCAACGTTTGAGAAATCCAACCCCATCTAAGGGGTGGCCCTCTTGCCGAGTAAATTGCTCCTTGATTGAGCATTTACTTGGCCCTGGGCGATCTTCAAGCCGATGCGAATTTTGTGCCCTGAACGTCTCTGGCATGTCAGCGCGAAATTCGCCAACTCGCCGGTTCTGACCCAGGGAAGGGCAAGACATTTGTCGCAGAGCCAAGGCAAAAGGTGCTGGGGATAGCACTAGGCATCAAAGGAGCGGTCATGTATTTGCCGTCGCATTTCAACGAGTCGCGCCTTGAGGTCCTTCACGACCTGATCGAGCGCAATCCCCTTGGCATCCTGTTCACCAATAGCAAAGGTGAAATGGATGCAAATCACATCCCCTTTCTCCTTGACACCAAGCAAGGCACGTTAGGCGTGCTTCATTGCCACGTCGCCCGCGCCAATCCCGTCTGGCAGAATGCTGCGAACGGCGATGAAGTGCTGGTCGTATTTCGCGCCGCAGACGCCTACATCACGCCGACCTGGTATCCGACCAAGCATGAGACGCAGCGGCAGGTCCCCACCTGGAACTACATGGTTGCTCACGCCTATGGGCAAATCAGGATCCGCGATGACGAACGCTATGTCCGCGCTATCGTAGCGCGCCTGACGCGTATTCACGAGGCAACGCGCGAGACGCCATGGAAGATGACGCATGCTCCAAGGGATTACATTGACGCGTTGGTGAAGGCGATCGTCGGCATAGAGATCGAGGTTACCAGGCTGACCGGCAAGTCCAAGTTGGGCCAAGATGACGGTGCCCCAGATATGCGCGGCGCTGGCCTTGGCCTGAAAGCCCAGGGCGATATTTTGATTGGCGACGCCATGATTGCGCGCGCGGATATCGACGTCCAGAGTTAGCACGAACAGTCCCATCCGGGGCAGGGGCCATGAGGAATACCGCTATCGGATCCGCCACGCTGTTTCTCTTTCGAGCCGTGTCCCATCAGGTGCGGTTTGTCCGCCAGGTAGCAGATCGGGTGATCTTGATGGATCGGGCGAAATCAATGGGCAAAACACACCGTGAATTGTTCATGATCCCGCAGCATCCGCGCCCCCACCTCATTCCTGAGCCAGAGTCTTCACGGACTTGCTCTCTGGTCCAACATGGGAGCCGTCTGGCTCCGGCACAAGTATATGCCATCAGCGGTCCGACCTTGGTGGTCCGGCGACCACCCACCGGCGAATCGGAGGCGATTGGTTCCCGCGGCTGGAAGGCTATTGGTCGCAACGCCAACAAAATAGCGGCAAAATGAGCAAAGTGCTCGGTTGTTTGGTCCTATTGCGGCGTTTCCACTGTGCGGTCCGCACCCGCATGATGCCCGCACAATTCTTTGGAGGATCGTCATGACAGTTTACAATATTGCGCTTATTGGCTTTGGCGGTGTGAACCGGGCCTTGGCAGGACTTATCGCGACAAAAAATCCGCAGTGGGAGCGCCAGCTTGGCTTCCAGTTAAACATCGTCGCCGTCAGTGATCTCTACCTGGGCTCGGTGATATCACCCAACGGGCTTGACCCGCGGATGCTCACTGAGGCCAATTTCACCAAAGGTGGCTTTGGGCAGCTTTCCGGCGGCAGTTCTGAGGCTGACAATGAAACTGTCATCAAGCTGGCGCCAGCAGACATTGTCGTTGAAGCGACGTTCACCAACCCGAAAGATGGGGAGCCTGCCGTCAGCCATTGCCGTTGGGCGCTTCAAGCAGGCAAACATGTCGTCACGACCAACAAGGGTCCGGTAGCTCTTGCCGCCCAGGAGCTCAAGGCACTGGCCAAATCTCGCGGCGTGCGCTTCGAGTATGAGGGCGCCGTCATGAGCGGAACTCCGGTAATGCGACTGGCGGACAAAACGCTGGCCGGCGCCGAAATGAAAGGCTTTGAGGGCATTCTCAACGGCACCTCGAATTTCGTCTTGGGACGCATGGAGGGGGGGTTGGACTTCTCCTCTGCCGTCAAAGAGGCGCAGGCCCTTGGATATGCTGAGGCCGACCCAACTGCGGACGTTGAGGGCCATGATGTTCGACTGAAAGTCGTGATCCTTGCAAACGAGTTGCTGGGGGCAAACCTCAAGCCCGAGGATGTCACCTGCGAGGGCATCTCAAGATTGTCTCCTCACGACATTGAAACGGCTGCCAAGGAGAATTGCCGGTGGAAGCTCATCGGATCCGCGGCTCGTGGTGTAGATGGGATTGTCGTTGGCAGTGTTGCTCCCAAGAGACTAGCTCTAGAGCACCCGCTCGCAGGAGTCGGAGGCGCAACGAACGCAGTTTCACTCAACACGGAGCTGCTTGGATCGGTGACGATAACAGGACCAGGCGCTGGACGGGTCGAGACTGCGTATGCCCTTCTGTCCGATATTGTTGCCATCCACACGACTCAACCGTCGCGAGAAGCGAAGGAGGCTGCATAATGCGCAGTGCAGCCCTGAGCGAGATTACCCTTGCTCAAGATATCATCGTGAGAAGCCCCTTCGACGGGGCCGTCGTTGGAACAGTGCGCCAGACCAGTGCTGGAAGCGTGGGCTCGCTCTTGGAACGGGCAAAGCGGGGAGCCCAGATCGCAAGAGCCCTGCCGCGATACAAACGCTCGGCCGTCCTGGAAAGGGCAGCTGCGACGATCCAGGCCAACCTGGAAGAATTCTCGCTGCTCATCGTGAGGGAAGCGGGGAAAACCATCGTGCAGGCCCGCAAGGAAGCAACTCGGTGCGTCAACACTCTCAAACTGTCGGCGGATGAAGCAAAACGAAATGCGGGCGAGATCATACCGTTCGACTCCTACCTCGGATCGGAATCTCGCCAGGGCTGGTATACCCGGGAGCCTTTGGGCATTATCGCTGCCATTACGCCCTATAACGATCCGCTGAACCTCGTCGCCCACAAACTTGGCCCAGCCATCGCCGGAGGCAATGCCGTGCTCTTGAAGCCGTCAGAGCTCACGCCACTTTCCGCACTCAAGCTGGTCGACACCCTGATCGCGAGCGGCTTGCCTGAGGAGATCGTGACCGTTGCCGTCGGTGGGCCGGAGCTTGGTAAGGCGCTTGTTTCTGCGCGCGACGTGCGCATGATATCTTTTACCGGTGGGTTCAACACCGGCGAGGCGATCGCACGGGCCGCGGGCATCAAGAAGCTTGCGATGGACCTTGGCGGCAACGCTCCCGTGATCGTGATGGAAAATTGCAATTTCGATGCAGCCGTCGACGCCTGCGTTTCCGGGGCCTATTGGGCAGCTGGCCAAAACTGCATAGGCACGCAGAGAATTCTCGTACAGAACGCCATCTATGAACGGTTCAGGTCAACGTTCGTCGAGGCGACCGCAAGATTGAAGGCCGGAAATCCCCTTGAGCAAACGACCGACATCGGCCCGATGATCTCAGAAGGAGCGATCTTGCGAGCCACTGCAATGGTCGATCAAGCAATCTCGGCGGGAGCCGCTTTGCTCTGTGGTCATCACCGGCATGGGAATCTCTACGCGCCTACCGTTCTGGAGAATGTCCCCGCGCAATGTGCTGTCTGGTCGGAAGAGGTGTTTGCGCCGATTGTCATCCTGCAACCGTTTGGTGAGCTGAAGGATGCCATCGCGATGGCTAACGAGCCCGAGTACAGTCTCCATGCCGGAATATTCACCAACGATCTGGACCACGCCCTCGATGCCGCCAGCGGAATTGATGCATCTGGCGTCATGATCAACGACTCTTCGGACTATCGTTTCGACGCGATGCCCTTCGGCGGCTTTAAATATGGCAGCATGGGACGAGAAGGCGTTCGGTTCGCCTATGAGGAAATGACGCAACCCAAGGTCGTTTGCATAAACAGACTGCAACGATAACCGGCGTCTTGCAACTGGCAGCCGCCAGCAATTGTTGCCTGAGGGGAAAAGTGTAGATGTTCAAAGGTTCTATCACAGCGCTTGTAACACCGTTCAAGGACGGCCACGTCGATGACGTTGCATTGCGCGACTTCATTGAATGGCAAATTGCAGAAGGATCATCAGGTCTGGTACCGTGTGGAACGACAGGAGAAAGTCCAACACTTACCCATGCCGAGCACAAGAGGGTGGTGGAGATCACCATAGACGCCGCCGCCGGTCGTGTACCAGTCATCGCAGGGGCCGGCTCCAATAGCACAGAGGAAGCCCTGGAGTTCGTGCGCCATGCTCAAAACGCAGGCGCCGATGCACTGCTCATTGTCTCTCCTTATTACAACAAGCCGACTCAAGAGGGAATCTACCAGCATTTCAAGGCGATTGACGCTGTCAGCAGACTTCCGATCATAGTTTACAATATACCGCCTCGCAGCGTCGTCGACATCCAAGTTGAAACTCTGGCGCGAATATTCAAAAACTGTCGCAATGTTTGTGGGGTTAAGGACGCCACGGGCAACATATTGCGTCCCTCGCTTGAGCGCATGGCGTGCGGCCCGCAATTCAATTTATTGTCGGGTGAAGACGGATCTGCCTTGGGCTATATGGCGCACGGCGGTCATGGATGTATTTCGGTGAGCGCAAACGTCGCACCTCGTCTTTGTGCTCTATTCCAGCAGGCCTGTCTGGACGGTAATTTTGCAGCAGCGCTCAAGTTGCAGGATCAGCTGATGCCGCTCCACAGAGCGCTCTTCCTCGAAACGAATCCTGCTGGTCCCAAATATGCGTTGGAGCTTCTTGGTCGGATGAAGGCAGACCTTCGATTGCCGCTCGTCGCTGTCAGCCCGACAGTCCAGGATGAAATCAAGCGTGCCATGCTGCATGCTGGAATCCTCGGATAAGAGGCAAGACATGCTTCCAGGACGTATTGAATCCGATCTTATCGGCCCGCTCCTCATTCCCAGTAACGTTCTCTATGGCGTACATACCGCACGTGCAGCTGAGAACTTTGACGTTTCAGGGCTACAACTGAAGGACTTTCCCGAACTCATACAATCCATGGCCATGGTGAAGAAAGCAGCGGCGCTGGCCAATATGGATCTCGGGCTGATATCAAGATCAAAAGCAATGGCAATTTCCGAGGCTTGTGAAGATCTGATAGAACGGCAGGGCATCGATCAGAATTTCCCAGTCGACATGATGCAAGGTGGTGCCGGGACTTCCACCAACATGAACGTCAATGAGGTCGTAACAAACCTCGCTCTCCTGAAGCTTGGGCGGGCAGTGGGAGACTATGTCACACTCCATCCCAATGACGACGTCAACTTGTCGCAGTCGACCAATGACGTTTACCCAACGGCAATACGCCTAACCATCTTGCGGGCCTGCGATGCACTAATCGCGTCGCAGGTAAATATTCGAGACGCCTTCCGAGTGAAGGCAGCTCAGTATGATCAAGTCGCAAAAGTTGGTCGCACACAGCTTCAGGACGCCGTGCCTATGACGGTTGGCCAAGAGTTTGATGCGTTCGCGGAACTGATGGAAGAAGACATAGTGCATTTACAATCAGCGTCGAGGCTGCTGATGGAGGTTAACCTGGGTGGATCGGCGATCGGCACTTCCATCAATGTTCCACCTGGCTTTTCAGGCCTTGCCTGCAGTCATCTCAATCAAATTTCTGGCTTTGATTTGGTGCCTGCTCGCAACCTTGTCGAAGCCACTTCCGACACCGGAGCCTTCGTTACCTTCTCCGGCGCCTTGAAGCGAATCGCGGTAAAGCTTTCAAAAATATGCAACGACTTGCGTCTGTTGAGCAGCGGCCCTCGCACGGGTTTCGGAGAGATCCGACTGCCGGCCGTACAGGCTGGTTCGTCCATAATGCCGGGAAAAATCAATCCGGTCATCCCTGAGATGATGAACCAGATTGGGTTCCAGGTGATAGGCAATGATTTGACGGTGACGCTCGCGGCGAGCGCAGGCCAGTTGCAGCTGAACGCGATGGAGCCCGTCATAGTTTTGAACATTCTTCAATCCATGCGAATGTTGACAAGAGGTATCAAAATTCTGAAGCAGCGTTGCGTAGAAGGAATCGAGGTCGATGTTGATCGATGCAAATCGTTTTGCGATCAGTCTCTCGTTCTCGCTACGCCACTGGCGACATTGATTGGTTATAGTAAAGCTTCGGCTCTTTCAATGAGAGCTTTGGGGGAAAAGAAACCACTTCGGCAAGTCGTAGAAGAAGAGGGTATCTTATCTCAAGACCAGATTGTTCGGATATTCGGCATCTCTGATTGCCCCTCCAAATCACCGAATAATTCCTAAGATTGGCGGCAAGGGTTATGGCTGTATTCACAGAGCTCTCTGACGGCGATCGCGACGCTATTGCGTCTGCGTACGGGATAACATCGTTGTTATCTGTCATCGGCATTGCTGATGGAGACCGCGAGACGACCTATCTTTTCAGATCCAAAGAAAATGACCTTATCGTCACCCTGTTCGAAAATGGCGCCGAACCGTCAGATCTGGAACGAGCATTTGAAACCATGGAGAGGCTCCACAAAAACGGAGTCCCTTGTCCGAAGCCAATTCGAAGCCTCGACGGAAATGCCACCTCTCGAGCAGCTGGCAAACTCGTAGCGATCGTGAGTTTCGTGCCTGGATCGTCAACGTTTGATCCCGTAACGCGCAAGTGTCACAGCCTAGGGCAGACCATGGCAAGGATTCACTCCATTTTGCAGCCCCATCCGAATAGATCTTCGTATGAGCTGCCGACAGGACCGGTTCACGGAGCACTGGTCCATCAGAATGTTTTCTTTCTCGATGACAAGGTCAGCGGTATCATAAATTTTCGACTCCGCCATGATGATGCGCTCATTTCGGAAGTTGCGGATGTGCTTGTTGACTGGACAGGCGGGTCGAACGGAGGCTTGGATAATGACAACGCTCAAGCACTGCTGGCTGGATACCAGAGTGTTAGAAGTTTGTCGGATGCTGAACGAGATGCGCTACCTGCCTTTGTGATGGCGGCAACAGCCAGGTGCTATGGGAGAAAGGGAGATCACAGGCATCTCCCTGACATTGCTGTAAACGCATATCGATCGGCTAGCGGGATAATGCAATCAGGACTGGTTGGCTTGGATCCCCATGAAATACCTGCTTGATAGAACCGATGAAAAAATCCTGAACGAATTGAAGAACAACGCACGCATATCGCATGCTGAATTGTCCGGACAAGTCAACTTGTCGCGTAACGCTGTTCGCGTGCGCATCGAACGACTTGAGCGGGAAGGCTTCATCAAAGGCTACACAATCGTGTCCGGGGAAGGTTTGAGCAGCGAAGCTCTCACGACCGCAATGATGTTCGTTTATAGACATGATCGGATGAGAGGTGGCGAGGTCATACACGCGTTGCGGCGTATTCCGGAGGTTGTTTCATGTGACGTGATGACCGGGGACTTCGATCTTTTGGTGCGGGTGGAGTCCGGTGACGCGGACCGTATTCGGCAAATCTGGCAGCAAATCTCCGAATTGCCAGGGGTACGTGATACCCTTACGGCGTTTGCTTTATCATCCGTCATTCGAAAATAGCACTATCGGCTCTGAGGAGAGCCAACTCAGGTTGCATTGCTGATCGTCTGATCCGTGTTTCTGCCGGTGTGGAGAGCCTCACCTTCTCGCAGCGGCCGTCCAGAGCGGGGTCGGCTGGCCGGGCCCTCGCTTTTAGTCGATGGCCTCGGACGCCGGTCGGGGTTCATGTCTGGACGGCCCCCGTTGCGCAAGGGTGATTGTGGGTGACGGACCGGCCAGGTGCAGTCATGTCTACGGCCTGTTTCATGCGAGGCTCGCCTCGCTGGCCAAGATGAAGTCCGCGGATCGGTTCCCAATCAATTTTGCGCGCTTTTGATGCGCTCTGACCCCAAGGGGTGTCCCGATCCCCGGCACTGCCGGTTCGTCATCTCCTCTCAGCATCCATGCATGTCTGCTTGTGGCGCGATTTCCGGCGCTTTGTGCCGTCGGCGCCACGTAGGTCTCGTTGCGGCGCAGAAGCGCCCACGCGATCCGCGCCATCTTGTTGGCCAGCGTGACCGCGACGACTTTCGGGCGCTTCCTCTCGAGAAGCTGCGTTGCCAAAAACCTTCGCTTCAGTCGACTGACGAGCGTATCGCAGCACGGCTGCAGCGCCGACGACAAGCAGGCGGCGAAGATAGCCGTCTCCCTGTTTGCTGATGCCCATCAGACGCTCATGGCCTCCGCTCGAATGAGCTCTCGGCGTCAGGCCGAGCCAGGCGGCGAACTGTCGCCCGAACGAAACAGTGAAGCGTCGGGGACGCTCGCAGCGATCGCGCTTGCTGTGAGTGGTCCGACGCCTGGGATCGTCGCGAGGCGTTTGCTGGCGGCGTGTCCGAGATGCCATTCGAGAATGCGGGCCTCCAGCGCGGCGATCTCGGTCGCGATATGATCAGCTTGCGCGATCAGACCATCGAGCGCAGTTGCTCTCGATGAGCATCGAACACCGCCAGAAGGGCTGACAATCCACCCGGTCCCTGCGCCGCAACCAGGCCAAACTCGGCAAGATGGGCGCGAATGGCATTGGTGAGCATCGTCTTCTGGCGCACCAGGAGTTCCCGCGCCTTATGAAGCATGAGAACCGCCTGCTGGTCTTCCGATTTGATCGCTACGAAGCGCATGGTCGGCCGTGTGACGGCCTCGCAAATCGCTTCGGCATCGGCAGCATCTGTCTTGCCGCGCTTCACATATGGTTTGACATAGGCAGGCGGCATCAGGAGAACTTCGTGTCCAGCCTCGGCCAACACTCGTGCCCATACGGCCTGTCCCGACCAACCTTCATGACACAGAAAAAACTTTGCAACACAACCCTCTCAACTCCGGGCTCCATTTGGACACAGCACGATGTTCGTGGCTCACCGGCGAGGTCAGAGCGGAGCAGTCTCAACAACGCCATCCGACATCTTTTGTCGGGTTTGTTGGGTTTGTCGAGTTCGCGATATGGCCATTTTCAGTCGATCTCTTGCTTTGCTTCGGGCTAATCGACTGAAAAGCAACCATAAAGTTCCTTCCTCAGCTCAATCAAGCAAGCTGGCATGACTCTTGAGAGCCTTCGTTGCGGGGCGGGCAACAGCTGCCGGCCATAACTCGTGTCACGGGTAGCCACGATGAACAGGCGAAGGACGGCTCTCGATCTAAGGAAACGTATCCCTTCGACCATGACAATGGTCACATCAAAACCGCGAATCATATTCGGATACATAACTTATCTTCGTCCTAACCGACGAAAAGTACAGTTTCATGGTATAACAAAATGAACGTTCGCAGCATCTCGATCAATAATAGGCGCCTTTTGTGGCACAGGCGCATGTTCATTGCTGAACGATATCTGATTTCCTTCGCGATGGGCGTTTTTGCGCTGTTTCCAGTCTACCTGTTGTCTGTTGGGCGCGACGAGATCTTTTTTGGTTCGATCTCAGCAGCAGGCATGGCGGTCGCTATATTAATAGTTTTGATCAGTCCTACGCTGATACGCCAGTTTGGTGTGCGGAGGCTCGCACCCATCGGCGGGCTTCTCTATGCAGCAGCCTGCGCGACCGTACTCTTGAACGAATTGTCGGGGGTGCGCGCGACATTCCCCTACTTCCTCAGCTACATGCTGAAATCAGGCGGATGGGCGCTGCACTTCACTATCGGCTCGATATGCATTTCCGCCCTCTCAAGCGATGCAGACCGGCCATCGAGCTTCATGGCCTACTCTGCATTCTCCACCTTAGGGTTAACCTGCGGACCGCTGCTGAGCAGTCTCCTTACCCGGTACGCCGGCTTGGGCACGCTGGATATGTTCATTCTGGCAATGCTCGCGGCGACGGCAGGGGCAGCGTTGTCATCGTGGGCAGCGCGACATGCGGCGAACATCGGCGAAGCCGATATTCCGAATAACGCCTCGATTGCGCGCGACCTTTTTGATCTCCTCTTCAGCAAATCTGCTCTGTTTTTTGTTCTTGTACTGTTGTCCGCAAGCATTTACACTAGCTTGATAAACTTCCAGGTTACATTTGCGAATAATTCAGGTCTACCGTACGAAATATTCTTTGGCTTTTGGGCCATAGGATCAGTCGGCTCCAGATTTGCAATTGGTCCGCGCGTAATCCGCAGTGCGGCCGACCGCACCTTGCCGCTACTTCTGGGCGGGATGGTCGTTTCGCTTCTCGGCTTTCACTACTCCCCGGGCCACCCCGTCATTTACGCAATGGCATCGCTGGCGACCGGCATAACTTATGGGCTATCCTATCCCCTGATACAGGCAGAAGCCATCCGCGTGACTGCGCCGCAGTCCCGGACTTTGGTGCAGATCATCTTCAGCCTTTGCTATTTTCTTGGCCTGTATTTCTTCCCCTTCGCCGCAGGGCTCGTCTCAGTCCATCTGGGATATGACACGCTGACGCTGTTGATTGCCGGCTTGGCTCTACTGCAAACGGCTATCGCTCTCCTTGGCTATCGCACGATCCGGCGCAAGCCGACCCCGACCGTAGTTGGCAGTAAAGGCTGAAGCAGGGCACTATGCACGAGAGATCACACGTCGTCATCGGAGCCGGGCCGGTCGGTCGGGCAGTGGCGCTGCAACTTGCGGACCAGCCGGACTCGTTCGTTGTCGTGATTGACAGGAGCCATTCTGCGCTTGCCGTGGCGCAACGGCTTCTGGGCAATCTCGCAAACGTCCGCTTCGACGTGTCGTTGGGTCCATCCGCTCTCTCGGTTCAAGCCCGATCGCTGATCATGGCTACGTCTTGGAGAGATTCCCGAGTTTTGGTCGGCAAGCTTTTGCACCAAACGCACGAGGCAGGTCTACACACCCCTATTATTTGCGTCGGCAGGCCGAGCCCTGGGGATCTTGACATTCTCCGGGTACCGCCTAACGGTCCGCCCGTAGTCTTGGGAGCGGGTCTCGAACCAGGACTGGTTGAATCTTTAGTCTCGCTGGTTGCGGCTGAAATAAAGGACATAGAGAGCATAGTAACTCATTGCGGAGGGATTCCCAGAATTCCGGAACCTCCGCTGAACTATGCTCTCGCCTTTGGGCGTCGGCTGCCCATAGAGCAGAGGCTCGCGTTTGCTCGAATCGACGGCCAAGCCGTAACGCGAAATCGCTTCGAAAGCGTATCTCAGCTGTTCGTGGATGGTGTCGGCCTTCTCGAAGCATACGATGATGCAATGGTTTCGTCGACGGCTGCAGGCGCTCATCCTAGCATTCCAACGCTTCGACAGTTGACTGTGCGGTGGCCTGGCTTTGCGGATGGCGTTCGGATGTTGCATCGCCTCGGGCTGCTGTCCGACGAGGAGATCGAAATCGGGAGCGCGCGCCTGCAGGTCAAGGAGGTCACGGAGGCGCTTTTAAGTCGCCGGAACCCAAATGACGATGGCGACCAGGTCGTCCTTGACATCGCCATTGAGGATCGCCAAGGGCGGGTTGGCCGTTGGACGTGCATCCTGCGCTCCGAGCTTCAGGAGCGAGGCATCTCAAGCATGGCTATCGCCACCGCAGTTCCGGTGGCCACAGCCGTGGAATGCGTCACGCGTCAACAGTTGCGGGGTCCCATACACCCCAGCAAAGCCGCGCTCGCCGATGTTGCCGCGATGGCCCTCGAGCAACTGAGGAGAAGCCGGATCGCTGTCTTAGCCGAGCGCGCGACCGGGCTGTTGGAAACAAGCACAATTTTGGGAGCTGGTCATGCAAAGACGAAAGACACTACTCGTGGGGAGCGGACCAGCAAACCTGGCACTGCTGACCTGCCTCAAGGAGCGGGGATCCTCAGTTCTGGATTCGCTGGAAGTCCTTGAGCGCCGCGACAGCGCAGAATGGCACCCGGGCATCGCCTTCGAGGATTCGATGCTCCAAGTGTCGTTGTTCAAGGACCTGGCGTTCCTGAGGAATCCGGCAAGCCCATTCACTTTTTTCTCGTTCCTGCGTGACAAGGAGCTTCTCTATCACTTCATCCATACGAACAATCTGTATCCTTCAAGGAAGCTGTTTTCCGACTATCTGGTCTGGGTAAGCCGGTTCTTTGCGAACAAGATTTCTTTCGGCAAGGAGGCGGTGGCGGCCAGGTTCCACGAGAAGCCGTCGGGAACCCAAACCCTTGTCGTCACGACCAGGGATGTCTCGAGCGGAGATGTTTCAGAAATCGAGGCAGACGACGTGGTCGTCAGCCTTGGGCATGAGCCATACATCCCCGAAGAACTGGCCGTCGACTCCGGCCGCGTGGTGCATTCAAACTTCTTCCTATCCCATGCGAACGAGGGAATAATCAACGCTAACGCTCGCGTTGCGGTCGTCGGGTCCGGGCAAAGCGCCGGCGAGATAGTCAGATTCCTGCTCCAACACCGGGAAGTGTCGGAAGTTATCGTCGTTGGTCGGCGCCACCTCTTCGAACAGACGGATGACAACCCGTTCGTAAATGATTTCTACACTTATCCACACTCGCTGAAGTTCGCGGAGTTGCCACTTGAAGATCGCAAGAGCTTTCTTTCCGACACTAGGAACACGAACTTCTCCACCGTCACCAAGGACGTCCTCAAAAGCATCTACGATCTTCGATTCGAGGACCAGGCGTGCGGACGCGACAGGCTCAGGCTGTTCCCGTATACTGAAATCACGGCGGCAAAGCGTCTCGAGAATGGTCTTCGTCTAGACCTTCGCGGAATCGGAGGCAAGCCGGACTCCACGACGCTTGAAATTGACCTCCTGGTATGCGCGACGGGCTTTTCAAACCGTCGCCATCTATCATTTTTCCAACTGCTGCAACCGCGAATGGAAGATGGCGACGTCGTTGTCGATGAGTCCTTCGAAGTGGGACTCGATCAGATGCCAGAATCGTGTTTCACCGGTCCGAGACCTCGCGTTTTCTTGTTGAACCACTCTTTTGGCCTTCGGGGCCCAACGGAGCACACACTCGGCGGTCTGGCCGAACGGGCTGCGGTGGTGGCGAAGGCGCTGCAAGACGGGCACGTGCTTCAACCTGCTCAAGGTCGCCCCGAGACCTTGCCAGCGGCACGGCCAACCGGAAATTCGAGACTGGAAACGAAATGATGTGTTCGCAAGTAATAGATCTCAAAAATGAAACACGCGCGGTCCCCATCTCGATTGAAGGGGGCATCGTCATGCATGATCCCTTCCCGGAAGGGGGCGACGTTTCCATCCGACTATTGAAGCTCAGTCCAGGCGCGACCACTTGCCGTCACAACCATACGGAAGTCGAATTTTGGACGGTGATCTCTGGCGGCGTTCGAATTCATCTAGACGAAAAGACGTTCCTGCTGCTTGGCGGAGAGAGCATTCGGATGGACCCGCTGAGCAGGCACAGGATTGAGGCTTTGGACAGCGGTGCAGTCATGCAGACAGTGTGGTGGCACAGCCGCGCAGCCTTCGAAGAGGCGACTTCCACGAACGAAGCGATAGGAAAGAGCAGACCGCTGCTGCTGGTGCCCGCAATGCTTACCCCGAATGGGAACATGCATATAGGTCATGCCTCAGGACCGTTCCTCTACGCGGATGTGTTGCGCCGAATTGCCGAGACCGGCGGCCGAGAGGTTTTCGTGCTGCAGGGCACGCACGGTCACCTTGAGCACATTGCAATTGCGGCCGACGCTGCTGGACTGGAATACTACCAGCTGGCCGAGAAAAACACGGCTTCTTTCCAGGAGGCTCTGCATCGGCTCAATGCAGTTTCGGATATTTTCCTTGGGACAAAGCCTGACCGCCGCGGCAAGGCGGTCGTTCTCGAGGTCTTTAAGCGACTTTGCAGCAAGGGCCTGATCGCTGAAAGAGAGCATTTGGTCCCGTATGACGTCCAAAGTGGGCGCTTCAAGGTGGACGCCTTCGTCCACGGCAAATGTCCATATTGCGGCGGCTATTCCTCCGGCCACGAATGCGAGGATTGCGGCGCGCTGGTCCTCGATGCCGAACTCCAGGATCCGGTCGATCTCGACGGGCGCTCGCTGGAACGTCGTCCCCTGAAGCGCCTTTTCCTGAACCTCGCTCCATTGCATGACGCACTCGAATCCTTCGCCTCGCGGAACTTCCTGCCCATTTACGCAAAGCTCTATGTCGAGTCCTGGCTGTCCCGGGGGCTTCCGGCAGTCTGCATCTCAAACCCAAACCGGGAGGGAATTCGGATTCCAATCCCAGGATTTGAGTGCCAGCGGTTTACCATCACCATGGAACACGTGCCTCGGCACTTGCTCGCCTTAGAAACGATAAGAGAAAAGAGCGGATGCCCCGCCTTCTGGTACCAAATCCCACGGGACGAGATGCCGGAGCTGGACATTCTCTTCGGGGCGGACAACGCCTTCGGACGTCTGTTGGTTATTCCCGGGGTACTTTCGGCGCTTGATCTCCATGAGATGCTCCCCCGACGGATTTTCGTCAACCAGATGCTCACGCTTGAGGGGAAGAAGTTCTCAACATCACGAAATCACGCAATCTGGGTGAACGACATCGCTGCGGAAGAAACTGCCGAGCCGCTTCGCTTCTACTTGTGTCGGTGTCGTCCGGACGGTTCTGTCGAGGACTTCTCCATGGGTGCCTACGAGAGCTGGAAACGGGACTTCTGGGACGGACGGCTGTCGAGATCGGTCGCGAAGGCTAACGAGGTCATCGGGCGGGTCGCGACAGACGAGCTCCCGTGTCCTGGCCAGTGGTCAGCCACCGACATTGCGTTCCTCGCGGACTGCACACGCTTCAACGCGGAAGTGCGGGCGCGATTCGAAGCGGATTACCCGGACGTACGTCAGTTGACACGCGCAATCGAGGCGTTCGTCGACGCAATTGAGCGCTATTCATGTTCAGTGCTGCAAGTTCCGGCTGCGCCGAAGGTGAAGGAGGCGCTTGCCCGGACTGCGGCCCGCGCGGTGACCTTCGCGCTCGTCGGACTCTGTGTCGCGACATACCCGGTCGTACCTGATTTCGCCATCTCCATCGCAGGGAGTCTGGGGCTAGAGGCTCCCAAGCTCAGCTGGTTCGACCGCGACTGGATGGCCGAGCCAGTCCGTCTGTCTGCAAGCCATGACGCTGGAGGCCGTTGAATAACCGATCAAAGTTTTCGGGCGTTCACCGCAGCCACTTTTCGAGAATCAGCCGGAGGATGCGGGCAAGCCAGGAAGTGCATCGTGGACTTCGTCTTTGATTAGCCTTGTCACCGAAACGACGCCGATGTCGTCCGGCTCGGGCGAAGTCTGACGTGTTGATGGCTTTTCAAAAGCGCGGCTAAACGACGACAAGAGTTGGTTGTATTGCAAAGTTTTTTCTGTGTCATGAAGGTTGGTCGGGACAGGCCGCTGTCATGCCGCCAGTATGGCGAACTGCTCGGCCAGGGAGGGATTTGGATTGAACGCGTACCTCGCCTGTCGCTTGCGCATCATGTGAAGCATTTCGATCTCCGACAGGGTGCTGGCGGTGGCCGGCGACTTGAAACCCAGCATCGGCCGCACACGGCGCTTGATGCGCCGGTGGTCCTGCTCGATCCTGTTGTTATCAGACATGAATAGGCGCGACGCGCCAATCCGTATTTTCTTGCACGGATGGATCGACTACCGTCCTCCTAGGGGAGCATGAGCAAGACCTAACAACCACGGCAAGTGCAGGGCAGGGTGCTTGACGTATCGATGTTCGTCATCGTTTCAGCCGTCAGGCCGACGCGCTCGCTAACGAAAGTGACGCTAGCGCATGAGTCAGGCCTTGATTGAGCCATCGGCCCCCTTGTCGACATAGCCGTGTTGGCCGTGCATGCACAGCTAAGACAAAGCATTGAATGGATTTCGCGGCGTGGCTCAAGGATCATGTTCCATCGACATTCATTCAGACTTTCCGGGCGGCGGCTGCCAGCATCGCCTGACCGATCGGATGATCCCCCTGGGCGTTGACCATTTCGCCAGCGTTTTGGATGTCGCGCCGCTCTTTGTTCTGACTGAGCTTGGCCTTGCCGACAAGGCGAGTGATCTCGATCTCTATGCCGACGATCGCCTTGACCATTGTGTCGATAAAGTCCCTGGGCGCGTCCCCCATCTTCCACGGGATAGGCTGGGTCGACTCGTGCCTGTGAGTCAGTTTGGCGACATTGCGGCGGACATAGCGTTCGTCGTCGTGGATTGTGATCCGTCCATAGGCATGTGCGACGATGTAGTTCCAAGTCGGCACCTGCTTGTGAAAGTCCTGTTTGCTCGGATACCACTGGGGCGAAATATAGGCATCGCCGGCGCGGAACACCACGAGCACCTCATCGCCGGTCGCCACGTCCTGCCAAACTGGATTGTTGCGGGCGACGTGGCAGCGAAGGGTGCCGTTTTCTCCATGTGACGCGTCGAGTTCGAAGGGGATGTGATTGGCGTCGAGCCCGCTCCGGCCATGGGTAATCAGCACGCCGAGGGCGTTGTTCTCGATCAGATGGTAAAGGATTTCTCGGCTCGGTTCATTGAAATGCGCGGGTACATACATGACAGTTCCTTTCACGGGCCGCCGGGTCGCTGTTCACCGGCTGGCATCTGATGGCAGGCATTCCAACGCGGCGGCGACCCGGTCCTTCGCTGCTGCAGGCAGAGGCAGGATGGGACGCGGGGGGTCGGCACGGCAAATGTCGAGCAATTCGGCAAGGGCATAGACGACGCGAAGACTTGAGAACTCCTGGAAGAGGCTCCAGAGCGGCGAAAGCGTGGCATCGATCCGTCGCGCTTCGGCCGCATCGCCCTGCTGCGCCGCCCTGACGATCATCATGCATGCCTCGGGCAGGATGCCCGCGAGGACGCTGTACCATGTATCGGCGCCGGCGATCATGGCCTCGGCGGCATTCCAGTCGCCGCTGTAACCGATCGAGAACCCTTCCGGCAGCGTTCGCCTCTGGTCGGCCAGATGGCTCTTGATCGCATCGCTTTTGTTGGTCGGATTCTTGATAGCGACGATCCCACCAACCTTTGCCAGGCGGTTGACGAGGGCTGGGGTGAAATGGAAATGCGTCGTTCCCGGATTGTCGTAGACGATGATCGGCAGGCCACTTTCGCGCGCCACTGTGGAGAAATGTTCGAACACCTCGTCATCAGTGAGCGGGGTATAAGAGGCAGCGGCAAGCAACCCCGCCGCAGCTCCAAGGGCCTTGGCGTCCTGCGCGAGCCGCACGGCTTCGTCAGTGCGTAGCGCGCCTACACCCACCACGACCGGCATTCGCCCTGCGGTTTCCTCCAAGGTCTCGGCGAGCGCCCGCCGCCGTTCCTCGCGCGACAGAAAGATGTATGTGCCGGTGCTGCCGAGAAGACCGATGGAATCGACCTGAGCGTCGCCAAGCCGAGCAATCAGCCTGCGCAGAGCAACGGTGTCGACGCGGCCGTCACGATCGGCAGGCGTGATGGGGAACGCGGAAAGACCGCTCAGGAATGCCATGGCAAGGCTCCAGGTTGGTGCGTGAGGGCAGGGCTGGGCGCACGACAGGTCATCACAAGGCGTCCAGAGCCTGCCGCAGGTCGGCGATCAGGTCATCGGCGTCTTCAAGACCCACCGACAGACGCATGAGGTCCTCGCCGACTCCGTCGGCCAGATGGGCATCCTTGCGGATCGGCTGCCGAGCACGTGTGAGACTTGCCGGATGATAGATGAGGCTATCGGCATCGCCGAGGCTGACGGCGCGAGTGATCAGGTTGAGCCGGTCCATCATCCGGCGCGCGCCTTCGTATCCAGCGCGCAGGCCAAAGGCCAACATGCCCGACCCGTTGGACATCTGCTTTCGCGCTGTCACCTGATCAGGGTGCGAGTCGAGGAAGGGATGACTCACAAATGCCACCGCCGGGTGCGCCTCGAGCGCCTGAGCCACCGCAAGGGCTGTGGCGCTGTGCCGTTCCATACGAAGCGTGAGCGTCTTCAGACCGCGCAGGATCAGGAAGGCTGACATGGGCGAGAGCGCTGCGCCGGTGATGTAGCGTAGGCCCGTTTCGTGCAGCGTGCGGAGTGTTTGGGCGTCGCCCAGAATCGCCCCGCCAAGGGCATCGCCATGACCGTTGATGTACTTGGTCAGCGAGTGGAGCACGATGTCGGCCCCGTGTTCAAGCGGTCGCTGGAGCGCGGGCGAGGCGAAGGTGCTGTCGACTGCAACCTTGACACCGCGCGCATGGGCGCGCTCGGCAATGGCAGCGATGTCGAGGATGCGGCTCAGCGGATTCACCGGCGTCTCGAAGAAAACAAGCCGCGTCCGCTCGGTAATCGCGGCCTCGAGATTTTGTGGATCGGACAGATCGACCGCCACGACCTTGATGCCGAAGCGGGGGACCGCCTGCTCGACCATGGCAAGCGTGTTCGCATAAAGCGTCTTGTGGACAATGAGTTCATCGCCTTGGGAGAGGAGCGACAGGATCAGCGTGCCGAAAGCCGCCATCCCCGAGGCAATGACCAGACCTGCCTCGGCTCCTTCCAGATTGGCGAGCCGTTGTTCGAGGATCTCTGTCGTGGGATTGTATTCGCGCGCGTAGAGCCTTCCGCCAAGCGCGGCGGCGGCCTCGTTTGCTGCCACGCTTTCGAAGCCATAGGTCGAGGTCAAGAAGACTGGTGGCTGAACGGCATTGGAAAAGCCGGACGGATCGTAGCCATGATGGATCGCCCGGGTGGCGAAACCGGGGCCGGTGTCGTTGAGCGAACGCGCGGGAGCATCGGTTGCGGATTGATAGGTGCGGGTCATTCGGCCTCGAAGATCTTTCTTGGGTTTCCGAAAGATTGACGGCAAACTGGCCAATGCGAAATATCCAGTTGGCGATGAATGAAATGGGCCAGTCTTCAAGTGCCGGTGCTGCCGGTCGCTCGCACGCGATGGGTGCACGCGAGATCTACGAGGCTCTTCGCGAGCAAATCCTGGGCGGCGTCTATGAAACCGGCAGTCAGTTGCCGTCCTCCCGAGGCCTGGCAAATGACCTCGGGGTTTCGCGAACGACGGTGACGGTCGCCTACGAGCAACTGGCTGCGGAAGGTTTCATCGAAGTCCGTCAAGGCGCGCGACCTCGCGTTTCATCTTCGTTAATCGGTCCTGAGGCAAGCCGCACTTCCCCGAAACGGCTAGGCCCGGTTCATATATCCGCCTATGGCGAACGACTGCGCGTCACGCCGCCCTGGCCAGATTACTTGCCGACCGGGTTGAGGGTCGATTTCCGCTATGGCGACCTGGCGCCGGCAGACTTCCCCGCATTGGTCTGGAAACGTGTGATGAACGAGGCGATGGGGCAGCGCCCGTTGCGTCTTGCCTATGACGATCCTCGCGGCTCGCGCAGGCTACGCCAGGCGCTGCAGGGCTATCTCTGGCGCGCCCGAACCTTGAGCTGCGACCTCGAGCAGATCATAGTTGTGAACGGCTCGCAGCAGGGCCTCGATCTGTGCGCTCGCCTGCTTCTTGATCCCGCCGACCACTTCGTCATCGAGAATCCGTGCTACAGGATGGCGCGTCAGGTCTTTGCCAGTACCGGTGCCTCGCCCATCCCCGTCACCGTCGACGAGGATGGGATGAAGACGGAGTTGCTGGCGGGGATCGGGGCACGCTTGGCCTATGTCACGCCATCGCATCAGTTTCCGCTGGGCGGCGTCATGCCGATCGCGCGCCGCCATCAGCTTCTGGAATGGGCGCGGCACAACAACGCCTACGTGATCGAGGACGACTACGACAGCGAATATCGCTATGACATCAATCCGGTCCCTCCGCTGCACAGTCTCGAGGACCACGGGGCTGTCATCTACCTCGGCACGATCTCCAAGACGCTTTCGCCGATGCTGCGTATCGGCTACCTCGTCGTCCCGCCGGAATTGCAGGAGGTCTTCGCAACCGCCAAACAATTCGCGGACCGGCATTCGCCGGTGGCTGAACAGGAGGCTCTGGCCTCTCTCATCGAGAGCGGCGGCTACGAAAGCCATGTGCGCCGCGTGCGCAGGCTGAACGGCGAGCGTCGGGAGACATTGTTGGGCGCCTTGCAGCGCTGCTTGGGAGATCGCATCGCTGTCCAGGGAGCAGAGGCTGGTCTGCACGTCGTCGTTTGGCTCAACGACCTGCAGCGATCGCGGGGAACGGCACTGGTCGAAGCCGCCCGACGCACGGGGTTGGGGCTACACCTGATATCGCCCCTTTACGAACGACACTCGGAGGAAGGCCGCACCGATCGCGTTGGGCTTGTCATGGGCTACGCCGCCTTGAGCATTCGGCAGATCGAGAAGGGCGTTGAGGTCCTGCGCGAGGTTGTCAAGCAAGTGCAAGACGCGTTGCCGGGGCAGGGTGACTGAGACAGGGGACGTCGAAAGCTGGCGCTGAAAGCGACCCCAAGGCCCCCGCATTTCGTGGCAAAGCCAACTGGACTGGGAAAACGCCATGCAACTGGTGCTGTTGATCAGGCCAGTTTGGCGGCAGATTTTGGTGGAAGACGATTTCCGAGAGCGATGCATGACCTGGCAAGGAAAGCTGCTGCACATCCATATCGCGCCCGCTGCCTCTTATGAAATGGAGGAGCTGGCGCAGGCGCAGCTCGTGGCCGGCCGAGGCATTGTCGGAGACCGCTACTACCTGGGGACGGGGACCTATTCCGCGCGTCCTGACGTTCGCGAGGTGACACTGATCGAAGCCGAAGTTCTGGACGCGATCGCGCAGGGCGAACCCAGGATACCGGGCTTCAAGGCCAAGCTCGCACCCGAAGATCACCGGCGCAATATCACAACACGAGGCGTTCCGCTTAGCCATCTTGTCGGCAAACGCTTCCGGGTCGGTGAAACGATCCTCAGGGCTGCCCGGATGAATGTGCCGTGCAAGTATATCGAGGAGTTGCTGGGGCTTCCGGGTCTCTACGAGGGGCTTCTGAACCGCTCGGGACTGAACTGCACAATCGAGGTCGGGGGCGTGATCCGCCCCGGTGATCTGATCTTGCCCATCGACGAGTGAAACGCCATGGCCTCGCCCCGCATCATCATGAAGCTGACCGTGACCGCCGTCCGCAAGGAGCCCGGTGACGTGCTGATCATCGACCTGAAACACCCGCGCAAACCTCTGCTGCCGCCGTTCGAGGCAGGTTCTCACGTCGATGTCCATCTGCCTGAGGGGAAGGTGCGTCAGTATTCGCTTTGCGGCGACCCGACCGAGCTCGGCCGCTACACCATCGCGGTGAAACGCGAGAGTGACGGCCGTGGCGGCTCGGCGTGGATTCACGAAACCGTTGCGGCCGGCTCCACACTGCCCATCTCGGCGCCACGCAACCATTTTGCGCTCAAGCCCGGCGAGGGGCCGATCTTGCTGCTGGCAGGCGGGATCGGAATCACCCCGATTCTGGCCATGGCGCGCGCGCTCACCCGGCAGGCCAAGCCGTTCCACTTGCATTATTTCACCCGCAGCCGGGCGCTCACGCCACTCCTGCCGGCGATCGAGAGCGATCTTCCTGTCGGAAATGTGCAGCTCCATTTCGATGACGAGCCGGCGACCCGGGAGGATATCGCCGCGCTCCTGGCCAACCGTTTGGCCGACGCACAGACTTACTATTGCGGGCCGCCCGGATTCATGGCGGCTGTGGGGCGCGCGGCCGAACACTGGCCCGAGGGCACTGTTCATTTCGAAACTTTCCAGCCTGCCGGGCTTGACGGCGCGCCACCGGAACCATTCATCATAGAACTGCGTGAGGGCAGGGTGGTCGAGGTTTCGGCGCAGACCACGGCGCTCGCGGCCCTGCGCGCAGCCGGGGTGCCGTTGCTGGCCTCATGCGAGAACGGCGTTTGCGGGACCTGCGAATGCGGGATGCTTGGTGGGCAGCCGATCCATCGGGATTCCATCCTGTCGAAAGACGCACGCGGCCACCGCTTCATCGCCTGCGTGTCACGAGCGACGGGCGTGCTGAAGCTCGATCTTTGACGGTCCACTGGGATGCAGCCATCCGGACGCTGATTTTCGGGGAAGTGAATGACGACGAAACTTGCACATTTGAACGAGATCGAGCGCTGCGTCTCCTGGCTCGCAGCCTGGACGATCCACCACGCCAACCACGTCCGCGAGAGCGACGAGATCAAGGTCGGCGGCCATCAGGCTTCTTCCGCCTCCCTGAGCACGATCATGACGGCACTCTACGGATCGGTGCTGCGCCCACAGGACCGGGTGGCGGTCAAACCTCACGCGGCGCCGATCTTCCACGCTCTCCAATATCTCGCGGGCAACCAGACCCGTGAAAAGCTCATGAACTTTCGTGGCTACAAGGGCGCCCAGAGCTACCCTTCACGGACCAAAGACATCGACGACGTCGATTTCTCGACCGGGTCGGTGGGGCTCGGCGTCGCGCAGACGCTGTTTTCGTCGCTGGTGCAGGACTATGTCTCGGCCCATGGCTGGATCAAGGACCGCCCCGAGGGTCGTATGGTCAGCTTGATCGGCGATGCCGAAATGGACGAGGGCAACATCTACGAAGCCCTGATCGAGGGCTGGAAGCACGGGCTACGGAACTGCTGGTGGATCGTGGACTACAACCGCCAGTCGCTCGACGCCGTGATCCGCGAGGGCCTGTGGCAGCGGTTCGAGCAGATTTTCCGTAACTTCGGCTGGGACGTGGTGATCCTGCGCCATGGTGCCCTACAAGAGGCCGCCTTCACTGAGCCGGGGGGCGAGAAGCTGCGTGAGTGGATCGAGCGGTGTCCCAACCAGCTCTATGCGGCGCTGACCTTCCAGGGAGGCTCAGCCTGGCGCAAGCGGCTGCTCGACGAGATCGGAGATCAGGGTCCGGCCACCGCTCTGATCGAACGCCGCTCCGACGACGAGTTGCAGGCGCTCATGACGAACCTTGGCGGGCATGACATGCCGAGCCTCCTTGAAGCGTTCGAAGCGGCATCCAGACATGACCGCCCTGTCTGCTTCATCTGTTACACCATCAAGGGTTACGGCCTGCCGCTTGCAGGGCACAAGGACAATCATGCGGGACAGATGACGCCTGCACAGATGGAAGGGTTCCGCCGGCAAATGGGCGTCAAGCCGGGTGAGGAGTGGGGCAAATGGGCCGCGGCCACCCTGCCGGAAGCGGAGCTTGAAGCCTTCTTCTCCAAGGTGCCGTTCTTCAGTGAGGGGCGGCGCCGGCTGTCGGCGCCGTCAGTGCCGGTGCCCGAAACCCTTCCGTCATCGGGGCAGCGCGGCAAGCCGCTCTCGACCCAGATGGGCTTCGGCCAGATCCTGAACGACATCGCGCGCGAGCAGAGTCCACTTGCCGAACGCATTGTCACCACCTCGCCCGATGTGACGGTCTCGACCAATCTTGGGGGGTGGGTCAACCGGCGTGGCCTTTTTGCGCGCGAGACGATGGCCGACACCTTCAAGGCCGAACGCATCCCCTCCACCTACAGTTGGGAGTTCGGACCCAAGGGGCAGCACCTGGAACTCGGGATCGCAGAGTCAAACCTGATGATCATGCTCGGGGCGCTCGGTCTATCGCATTCGATCAATGGCGTGCGTCTGCTGCCGATCGGGACGGTCTACGACCCGTTCATCTATCGCTGCGCCGATCAACTGAACTATGCCTGCTACCAGGACGCGCGTTTCATGCTGGTCGCCACGCCCTCCGGCGTGACGCTGGCGCCGGAAGGCGGGGCGCACCAATCGATCGGCACCCCGCTCATCGGCATGGCGCAGGATGGGCTTTGCGCCTTCGAACCGGCCTTCGTCGACGAGTTGTCTGTGATCATGCGCTTCGCATTCGATTACATGCAGCGCAACGGCGAAGGAGATCCGGACGAGACGACATGGCTGCGCGATCAGACCGGAGGGTCGGTCTATCTGCGCTTGTCCACCCGGCCGCTCGAGCAGCCGTTGCGCGACATCAGGCCGGACCTGGCACGGGATATCGTCAATGGCGCCTATTGGCTGCGACCGCCCGGGCCGAACGCCAGCGTAGTGATCGCTTATCAAGGCGTTGTCGCGCCAGAGGCGATTGCAGCGACTGGGCTTCTGGCAGAGGACCGGCGCGACGTCGGGCTGATGGCAATCACGTCAGCCGACCGGCTGAACGCGGGCTGGCAGGCAGCGGAGCGTGCCCGCCAGCGCGGAACGACCGGCGCCCTTAGCCACATCGAGCGGATGTTGGCACCGCTGTCGCGCGATTGCGGAATCGTTACCGCAATTGATGGTCACCCGGCGACGCTTGCGTGGCTCGGCGGCGTGAACGGGCATCGCGTCAAGGCGCTTGGGGTCGAGCATTTTGGCCAGACCGGCACGATTGCAGATCTCTATCGCCACCATGGTCTCGATGCGAATGCCATCGTGCATGCCGCCCAGGCAGTCAGTTCCGGCCGCAGGATCCGATACCTGAAGGCGCTTCCCTAAGCGGTCGGCGGACGTCTTGCGCTATCGGCACGATGGGGGTGTCATGCTTGAGTAGCCGCTCGAGACTCCATCAAGCCAACGCCATATTGCCGCGGGGTCACGTTTCTACGCCCCGTTCCAGCACAGCCATGGAAAACGAAACGGCATGATCGTCGGCAGCCGCATAGGAGTGCGGCTGATCGGTGAGGAGTCGCGCGGCTTCGCCGGCTTGCAAGATTATGGTTTCGGAGCCGACAGTGAGCTTCAGACTTCCTCGCAGGACCGAAACAAGTTCACGAGTGCCGCGGCTGTGAGCGTCCGACCAATGGACATCACCGGGCGCAATCGTCCAGGACCACATCTCGAACATCGTTCGGCCTGAGGTCGATGCCATCAGTTTCGCCTCGCTGCCTTGCGGGGTTTTCCAAAGTGTTGCTGGTTTGGTCCGTTCGATACGATCGTCTGTGATTTCTTCCGAAGTTTGACCTAGCAAGTCGTTGACCGACAGCGAGAACGCGACGGCCAGGCGGCACAAGACTCCAATGCTCGGATTTGCCTTTGCCTGTTCGATGGCCACAACCGTGCCCTTCGAAAGGCCCGCGCGCTTCGCTAGCGCATCAAGGCTCATATTCTGCAATTGCCGCAAATGCTGCACCTTGGACGAGAGCAGCGTTCCCAGTTCTCTCTCGGTTGCCACCGCTGCTGCGTGCTTGGTCATTATATTGACTTCTCCAGATATGCCGCTTACGGTCAGTATAATGACCGGTGCGGGGACTTCAATCATGCCATCTCATTTGTTCAAGGATTGATGAAGATGTACCTTCCGATCGCTCGTAAAGCCATTGCTTTGAAGTCAGATACATCCCCGACAATAAGGGCGGCGGCGGATATGCATCGACCATTGAAACCCGTTCTGCTCACTGGGTGCTGCGCATGAGTGTCACGGCCGCAAGCTTGGCGGCCGCCGCTTTTGGCGCTGGCGATTTTCTTGGCGGTGTCGCGTCCCGCGGTTCGGATTGGCGCCGGGTCGTGTTGGTGGCGCTCGGAACGGGCTTGCTGGTCTTAGGCGTCGCGGCATGCTTCAAGGGCAGCCCGCCCCCTACGCTTCCGCTGAACTGGTGTTTGTCGGCTGGCGCAGGTTTCGCGGTCGGTGTGTCGCTCCTCTACCGCGCGCTCGCCGAGGGACAGATGACCCAGGTCGCACCGGTCACCGCCGTCGTTGCAATCGCCGTTCCGGCTCTGGTGGATATTCTGACCGGCAAAGCGCTGACAGGGCATCTGTTGCTTGGGCTCGGGGCTGCCGGCCTCAGCGCTGCTCTTCTATCGGGTTTGAGTGGTGGCTTGTACAAGAGCATCCGGAACCCATCGGTCATCATTGTCGCTATCGGTGCCGGGCTTGGCTTGGCCCTGTTCTACATCGGCCTTGATAGAGTCGACGCGGCAGGGGGAGGGATCTGGGGACTCACGCTTGTTCGTGCCACAGCATTTGTACTGGTTACTGCCGTGGCCCTGAGAAGCCGAAGACACGTGTTTCAGTTGCGGAGCTTGGGTGTCGCTGCTGTTGCCGGCCTTCTCGATGGAACTGCAAACCTGCTGCTGATGCTTGCATTTGCCACGGGAGGGTTGGCCGAGACTGCCGCCGTCGCCTCACTTTATCCGGTCGCCACCATCCTGTTGGCCATCGCCGTTCTGCGAGAGCGGCCTTCGATTACACAAGGGATCGGGCTGCTTTTGGCCATTCCGGCGGTCTTCCTTCTCCAATCCGGTTAAGGGGTGGTCCAAGCGGCTCGGGACGATAATGATAGATGCCGGTCTGAGGTGCCCGTCCTTGCAAGAGGGGGCGTCACGTTCTCCCTATCGTCCTGGTGCGACGATCGAGTGGCATGCGCAGGGCAGTTGGCCGTCAGGATATGACAATTCGCGGATGCCAACCGGACGTGGAGCGCCTGCGAAGTGGCAACGGTCGCGTTGCCCTTCCGGGGTCAGCCGCCAGCCCCAAACGAAGTATTCTTGCGCTGGCTTGAAGGTTGCATCGGCGACATTTCACCTTTGACAGGCCCTTGGGCACTGTGCGCCTTCAGGAGCCGGTATAAATGTGCGCGACTTATGCCGAGCAAATCCGCGGCGCGACGCTTGTTCCCTTGAGCTTGTTTCAACGCGGCCCGAATCTCCGCTCCGGTTTGGGCTTGAATTCGGTGCTTGAGCGGAGGGTTCGATCCCGCATATGTCGGCTCCAAAGGAAACTCTGGGAAAGACGCAGAAAGTTTGCCGGTGATGACCAGTCGCGTCAGAACATTCTCCAGTTCGCGCACGTTGCCGGGCCATGAATGCCGGAGCAGGAGTTGACGGTCCTTCGCCGCCAACGCGGGCGCTGGCTTGCCCAGACGGTCGGTGATGCGTGAGAGCAATTGCTCCGCGAGAAAACCGACATCGTCGCGCTCACGTAAAGCAGGTACAATTATGGGAAGCACATTCAGCCGGTGGTAGAGATCTTCGCGAAAGCGGCCAGCTTTGACCATATTGGCGAGCGGTCGGTTGGTAGCACAGATAACACGCGCGCTGACGCTCACGGGAGTGGTGCCGCCTACCCGCACAATCTCGTTGGCCTGAAGGACGCGCAGCAAGCTGCCTTGAAGGGAAAGCGGCATATCGCCAATTTCGTCCAGGAACAGCGCGCCACCTGCGGCAAGTTCGAACTTGCCCGGCTTGCCGCGATTGCGGGCACCCGTGAAGGCGCCACCCTCGTAACCGAATAGCTCAGCTTCGACGAGCTCGCTTGGAATCGAAGCGCAATTGACCCAGACGAAGGGTCCGCGGGATCTGTCTGATAGGGCATGAATTGCATGCGCGGCCAGTTCCTTGCCCGAGCCGGTTTCGCCGCAGATGAGCACTGGCAGTTCATATTCCGCGACCGACTGAAGGGCGCCGCGATACGCATCCATCTGCTCACCTTGTCCAAGGATGTCGTCCAAGCTGAATTTTGATTGCCAGAGCTTGTTGCTTTGAGGGATGGCGAGCTCCGCCTTCGAGATACGGCTGTATGTTTTCTTTAGCGCATCGAAATCGGAGAACAGGGCCAGCCCTACCGCGCCGATAGTAATACCATCGCGCTGTACAGGAACCTGCTTCGTCACCAATTTGTGGCCACGAACTTCCAAGGGATAGCCGACATGGGTCCCTATGCCTCGAGCAACAAGATGAAGCCGGGTTTGTTGCCCAACCACATCGGTTATGTGCCGACCTAGAAACTCCTCTGCCTCGCCTCCCAGCAGGCGGCAATAAGGCTCGTTTATCAACACGATCGTCCCGGACGTATCAACGGCAACCAGACAGTCCGAGACATGATCGAGGATGAGCCTCAGAAAGTCGGCCTCTTCGGATGAACCGACAAACCAATCCGGAAGCGCCATTGAAGCACCTGTGTTGGCCAAGCCCCAAGCGCAGGCTTGCGAGGCTTCATGATGTCCGAGTGTCCCGCAAGCGAGACGATAGTGTGTCTCTTCGGTGACATTACTATCCCGGTTGCGGCCTGTCAAACATCGCTCACAGTTTCAAAGGCGACGATTTTCTACAACGATACCAACTCGATAAGAGGGTTGTTGGCGCGCGAGCGTGGACTGGCCCGGGCCTTGCAAAGTTCCCCGTGTGGAAACGCGCAGGGAGGAAAGAGATGACGCGCATCGACACCTTTGAAATAAGAGACACCGTGGTACGTGTGTCTGGAGCAGGAACACCACTGGTCTTTGTCCATGGATTCACGACCACAGCCGAATTCTGGCGAGAACAAATCGAGGCGTTCTCGTCGCGATACAGGGTCATCAGGATCAATTTGCCCGGACATGGTGCATCCCCGCGCCGCAAGCGACGCGACTACACGGTACCGGCCTTTGCGGAGGATGTCCTGGAAGTGTATCGCGCCCTGGAAATCGGCGAGGCTATTCTCGTTGGCCTTTCGATGGGAGGGACCGTGGCTCAGAGTTTTACGCTTTCCCACCCCGAACGCGTGCGAGCGCTTGTGCTTGTCGGGGCTACATCACATGGGCTAGGCGAGCACGTAAATGCCGACAGTGTGCTGACGGCAATCGATGAGCTGGGAGTCGTTACGGCGAGCCAGAATGTCATCCAAAAATCTTTCGGCCGGGCCGCAAGCGCTGAGCTCGTGGCATTTGCCAAGGAAGAGGTCGCGCAAACTCCGGACTTCGTGGCGCGCCAGGCGATCGCCTCACTCAATGCATCGGACAGTCGCCTCAGGCTCGGAGAGATCCGCGTCCCGACCCTGGTCGTCGTCGGGAATGAGGACGTCATCACGCCTCCGAGTGAATCGGTTATTTTGGCGGAAGGAATTCCCGATAGCCAGCTTGAGATCGTCGCCGAGGCGGGCCACTTCCCGATGCTTGAGCAGCCCGATGTTTTCAACCGCGTGCTCGACGAATTCCTCGTCGAGAACATCAGCCGATCCCGTCTGATGGGAGGCGCTGGCCTCTCTCAGCAAACTGTTTGATTGGGAGGTTCAAATGTCCTTTCAAAGTATCACTGCCGCTTCGCAATCGCACGATCTCGACCGCGACACCAAGCGGATCGTCTTTGCCGCCGCCTTGGGAACCGTGTTCGAATGGTATGATTTCTTCATCTACGGCTCCCTTGCCGTATTGTTCAGCACCCTGTTTTTCCCCAAAGGCAATGAAACGGCTGCATTGCTCGCTGCACTGGCGACCTTCGGGGCGGGCTTCGTCCTTCGTCCCTTCGGAGCCGTTGTGTTTGGCCGGCTGGGTGATCTTGTCGGTCGCAAGAAAACGTTTCTCGTGACCATGCTGGTCATGGGCTTTGCTACGGTAGCGGTCGGTTTTTTGCCGACATTCGAGTCCATCGGGTGGGCCGCTCCGATACTCCTGGTCTGTCTGCGGCTGTTGCAGGGGCTGGCCGTCGGCGGCGAGTTCGGCGGTGCCGTCACCTACGTCGCCGAGCACGCCGATGTGGAAAGGCGAGGCTTCACGACGAGCTGGATCCAGATCACCGCGACATTCGGCCTGTTCCTGTCGCTGATAGTGATCGTCTTGTGTCGTGCTTCCATGTCAGCGGAAGACTTCGCAAACTGGGGCTGGCGCATACCGTTCATCGGCTCGATCGTCCTTCTGTTGCTGTCGCTCTACATTCGTCTCAAACTGCAGGAATCACCTATCTTCCAGGAGATGAAGGCACAGGGCAAAGGTTCGAAGAATCCGATCGCCGATACATTTGCCGACGGCCGAAACCTGCGCCATGTGCTCGTTGCGATCTTCGGCGCCGTCGCTGGTCAGGCGGTAATTTGGTATACGGGGCATTTCTACAGTCTTTATTTCATGACCACGACGTTGAGGATGAGCCAGGACCAGGCAAGCTTCTACCTTCTAACGGCACTCGCTTTGGGAACGCCGTTCTTCCTCTTCTTCGGTTGGCTGTCCGACAAGGTCGGACGCAAGTGGATCGTGGTGACGGGTTGCGCGCTGTCAGCCCTGCTGATCATACCGCTCTTCCAGGGCCTTGCGAGCTACGGGAACCCTGCGCTCGCACAGTTCCGCTCGAAGACGTCAGTGGTGCTAACTGGCAATGACTGCCGCCAGGATCAGTCGTTCGTCGGGCAGCTTTTCCGACCGAAGGCAGCGACACACTGCCAGACGGTGAAGGCGCTGCTAACGGCGCACGCCGTCCCCTACACCATCAACACCGACGCTGAACCCCTTCGCATCCAGATCAACGATGACGCACCCAAAACCTTCGATGATGCCGCACTCCTTGCGGCATTGACCGAAAAGGGCATGCCGCCGGCAAATACACCCGCCCAGCCCAACGGCCCCATGGTGGTCGCTGTTCTGTTCGCTTTGATCTTTCTTGCGACGATGGTCTACGGACCGCTCGGGGCATTGTTGGTCGAGTTGTTTCCTGTCCGGATCCGCTACAGCGGGGTGTCGGTCGCCCTGCAACTTGGCAACGGTTGGATTGGTGGATTCGCGCCCTTTGTGGCAACAGCTGTCGTCATCGCGACCGGCGATATTTTCGGTGGCCTATGGTACACCGTCGCGTTTGCCGGTTTGACCGCGGTTATCGGGGCGTTTCTGCTCCCAGAGACCCGTGGCCGCGACTTGAGTAACTAGGGCGGCGGAATAGAAGGCCGCGGCGCTGTCCCAACGGCGCCGCGTGCGTCGCGCGCGGATCAACCTTGCCCCCTAGAACCAAGTGATGAGCGACATCATGTCAGGACCAGCGACACCAAATTCCGAAAAGCTCTATGCGCGTGCCCGCGAGGTCATGCCTGGCGGGAACACGCGCACCACCGTCTATCGCAAACCGCATCAAATCTATGCAAGGCGCGGCGATGGCTGCCGGATCACCGACATCGACCGCCATGTCCGGATCGATGCCTTGGGAAACTCCACCTCTCTGATCCATGGCTATGGCAATCGCCAAATCCTCGAGGCGGCTACACGGCAGCTTGAAGCCGGAACGTGTTTCGGCATGCCTACCGAGAGCGAAATCCGGCTGTCTGAAATTCTGTGCGATCGTCTGCCGTCCGTCGAGCAGCTTCGCTACACAAATTCCGGCACCGAAGCGGTGATGAACGCTATCAAGGCGGCGCGCGCCCATACCGGCCGACCGAAAATAGCAAAATGCGAGGGCGCCTATCACGGAACGTACGACCCGGCCGAGACAAGTCTGGACGCCAGTCCAGTTACCTGGGGGGATATCGATAGGCCGGGATCCGTGCCGGCAGCCGAGGGGACACCCCAAGGGGTGCTCGACGATGTCGTCGTCATTCCCTTCAACAACACCCCGGTCGCCGAGGCAATCCTGCGTGCCAGCGGCAACAGCCTCGCCGCCGTGCTTGTCGATGTGATGCCAAACCGCGCTGGCCTCGTGCCGGCAAAGTCCGACTATCTGGCGATGCTGCGGCGGGTCACGCGCGAACTCGGGGCCTTGTTGATTCTCGATGAGGTCATCACGTTTCGCCTTGGCTACAATGGCGCTCAGGGCCGTTTCGACATCGACCCGGACCTTACCACGCTCGGCAAGATCATCGGCGGCGGCTTTGCAATCGGCGCCATCGGCGGGCTGGCGGAAGTGATGTCGGTGTTCGATCCGAGCAAGGGCAAACCCGCTGTTCCTCATGGCGGGACGTTCAGTGCCAATCCCATGTCGATGTCGGCCGGTATAGCCGCTCTGGAGGAATTGACACCCGCCGCATTCGAGAAGCTCGAGGCGCTCGGTGATCGCTTCGACCAGGGTATTCGTGCGTGTTTTGCTCGACACGGGATCAAGGGGCAAGTTACCGGGCTGGGCTCGCTACGCCGTTTCCACCTGACGGACGCACCGTTGAGCGACTACCGTTCCACATTCGCAGCGGCGGATGGCGCCGCGCGGGTTTCGGCGCTCGCTAAGGTATTGTTCGACGAAGGCGTGATCATTTCAGGCAACGGGTTGATGGCGTTCTCCACCGCCATGGAGGGCGCGGATATCGACGAGATAGTACGGGCCTTCGACCGAGCATTGCCGGCTTTCGCCTGATGACCTACGCAATATGATTGGGAAGCTGTCGGCAGAGCGAACGGCACTGTTTGTTGGTGCAGACCGCTTATCCCGTTCGCCTCAGGTGGCCACAATATATGGTGCTGCGTCTGTCGCCCTTCTCCCAGCCGAATAGCCAGACTGGGCCAAGGTGGCACGATTCGGGTGTTGCCAGCATCCCGCCGATTCGCGATTGATGCAGTCCTATGTGCTCAGTGGCGATGTCCGGATCGGTATGGAGGACACGACCCAGATGTCGCTGACTGAGCTCGTGAAGAGCAATGCCGAACTCGTCGAGAAAGCGAAATGGCACTTGGAACGGCTTGGTGCGCCGGTCGCCGGCCCAGCTTCAGGGCAATCTCGGCTGTCGCAAAAGGCCTGGCTTCTTGTATTAGGGGGTCAAATCCTCACTTCGCTTGACACGAAGCGGACATTTGGGTCCGTGGAAACCGCTAGACGGCCGCCAGAGTAGAATTTCCAAACAGTCTCTCGGGTGAGGAAGCCATGCGAGATGCCTCATCTAACATCATTTCCCGCATCCAAATGCTTGCGGGATCGCTGCTGTGAAGCGCAGGCCATTGGATGGCCTCCTTCAATGAGGGAAGTGGCAGCGGAAGCTCCATTATCTGCAGGGGTATTGTTTTTGCGAAATGCTGAGCCAGTCGCAAGGGTATCGTCGCTATACGGTTGGTGCCTGATAGAACGGGCGGGATCATGCTAAAGCCCTGTACGACGATCTCTATTCGTCTCTTGATACCGTGCTCGAGCAAGTACCACTCCTCGATGGACGGCCTCAGGGTGTTCCCGAATTTGACCGCGACGTGCCCCATCGACATGTATCGGTCGAATGTAAATGGCTCGGATAGCGGCTTATTCGTGCCGCAGGCTACGCATACGAATATATCCTCGAACAGTGCTTCACGAGGCTGCTTCGACATGAAGAGTTCCGGCATGATCAAAAAATCGACGTCGCCGCGCCGGAGAAGCTGATCGTAGTCGTCGGCAAGAGGCAGACAATCGAAGGTGACCTCGGGAGCTTCCAGCGCAGTACGCTCTACGATCGTCTTAAAAAACACCAGTGTGATGAAATCCGAAAGGATGATCCTGAAGCGGCGACCCGATTTGGCTGGGATAAACAGATCCTTGGAAATAACGGAGAGCTGGATGTGCAGCAGGGCCTCGCGCACCGTGATGGCAAGCGCTTCCGCACGCGGTGTTGGGATAAGTTCACGACCATGCATCGTAAACAGGTCATCGTTGAAATAGGCCCGTAACCGGGCGACGGCAGCGCTCATCGCTGGCTGACTGAGGTTGATGTTGCGCGCCGCCGCCGTGAGGTTGCGCTCGGTCATCAGAGCATCGAGTGCCACCAGGAGATTTAGATCAAGGCCTTTGAACCGCATGTCTTATCCATAGGGTGGATGCGTGGCATCCAAACAATCGATTTTAGGAATTAGTGAGCATGCGTCATTAGAAGCATCGACCCCCCGAAATCAAGTGCCACAGCGGTGCATTCTTGGCGGCGCAGGAAGGACGGGCATTGGTTAGAGCACCCACCACATCTGGAACGCAGTCCCATGCCGCGAGAGTTTCGATCTGATATCCAGGCCTTGCGGGGTCTGGCTGTTTTGCTGGTTGTCCTCTACCATGCTCGCCTTGGGCCGTTCGCCGCGGGTTACCTGGGCGTTGATATTTTTTTCGTGATTTCGGGCTTCCTGATCACCGGCCTCATCAGGACGCAGCTTGAGCAATCACGATTCAGTTTTTGGGAATTCTACTATCGACGTGCGAAGCGTCTGTTGCCCGCTGCCTATGTCGTCATTGCGCTCACGACGATCGCTGCGCCTTTCTTGCTGTCCGAAGTGAGCCTGAGGGAGTTCCAAAATCAAGTCCTCGGGGCGCTCACATTCTCCGGCAATATCGTTCTCTGGTTCCAATGCGACTATTTCGGCGGAGCCGCCGATACGATGCCACTCCTGCATGTTTGGTCGCTTGGTGTTGAAGAGCAGTATTATCTGCTGCTGCCTGCCTTCTTGGCCTTGGCTCCCCGAAGATGGTGGCTGATAGGAGTCAGTTCACTCCTCGTTGCCAGCCTAGCTCTATGTCTATACGTGGCCTCTTATGACCCATCCACTGCATTCTATCTTCTACCCACCCGATTTTGGGAAATGGCCCTCGGTTCATTCGGAGCCTTGCTTCCCGCCAGCCCTTGGGTGACTGCCAAGCTTTCGAAGCTGCGCCTCCCCGCGCTCGTACTTCTTCTCTTTCTTCCCATTGCCCCTGTTGGTTCCCAGCACCCGGGCGTGGACGCCGCTTTGGTTTGCCTGGCAACCCTGATCCTCCTGCTCGCGCCCAGCAGGGATAACGCGGCGATTCGAGGCATGGCAAGGATAGGGGATGTATCGTACTCGCTTTATCTGGTCCACTGGCCTGTGCTTGTCTATGTGCGGGCTGTTTGGCTGTCAGATGCTCCTGCCCTTGCGATCTACGCGGCAGTTGCTTTCTCATTTGTTGCGGGCTGGGCTCTCTACCGCTTCGTGGAGGAGCCGTTCCGGCGGGGGTTCGTCACGTCTCGTCGACGGCTGGCCCGAGGACTTGTTGCCGCATCCGTTGTTCTTGGCTTGTCACCTTCAGTCGCCATCGCCGCAATCCAGAACAATGTTGACTTTGCCAAGATCCGGCAGATCAATAGCGGTTTGGGACCAGCATGTGTTTTCAAGCCAGGATCGCCTCCTCGGGAAATCCCCAAGAACTGCCAGACGATAGACAGGCCCCAATTGCTGGTTTGGGGCGATTCATTTGCCATGGCACTCGTTCCCGGCTTGGCCAAGACAGTCGGCGAAGGCGGACTGGCGCAGCTCACGATGAGTGCATGCTTCCCCGCCATTGGCATTGCTGCCTTCTCGAAGACGTCAACAGAGTCTCCTTATTATCCCCGTGCCTTCGGCGAGGACTGCATGCGCTTCAATGACAGTGTTCTGGATGTCTTGAAACGTCGGCCCGAGATCACGACCGTTGCCATTTCAAGCCCATTTGCCACGCCTGTGTCGACGGACTTCATGCTTCTTAAGAAGAGCAATGGTACTTTCACGGAGGTTGACGCTTCTCTAGATGTAGCAGTCGATGGTATCAAGGCTCTCGTCGAAGCCGTTCGAGCGCAGGGCAAGCGAGTGGTTGTTGTTGCCCCTCCGCCAGTCGCAAGCTTCGATATCGGCGATTGCCTTGAGCGAAAGTCGCTGGGAAGTTTTATGATCGGTCCCTACAGTGACTGTAAAATATATGTAAGTGATTACCTCCAGATAAGATCCAGAACTCTTGAGCTATTGAAACAAGTTTCCTTGAAGGCTGACGTAGTGGTTATTTCCTACCGCGACTTCCTCTGCGATGAGACCACATGCAAGACCGAGATAGATGGCAAATTCCTTTATCGAGACAGCGGGCATCTTTCCTATGAAGGATCAGAAATCATTGCTCGCCAGACAAGACTTGCTGAGAAGCTGATCAGGGCTGCTCGTTAGAGCCTGACCCGAAACTCGGGCTTGGACGTGGAAGCGGATGAGTGGCTCTGTCCGTTGCGATTCGCTTGAGTTGTCTAGACTTGAGCGGGATCGCGACATGGGTTTGACGGAGGCCACACGCAGGCAATATTGCTGCGCGGGCCAGCGGGAGTAAACGCATTGACCGACAGGGAATGGCGTTGATCGAGCCGTTCATGCCTGGAGCGAAGGCGACCGGACGACCACGGACGACCGAGATGCGGACAATCGTGGACGCGCTCCTCTATATCGATCGCCTGGACGGGCTGCCAGTGACGGGCATTACCGGACCGCTTCCCGCCGGTTCCGACGGTCCAACGCTATTCTGTGCCTGGCGAGACAATGGGCTGTAGAGGACCAGCAACTCGTCAAGCGTCTCTGCCGGCGTTTTCCAACCCAGGGTCTTTCTCGGCCGGGCATTGAGGGCCGCCACGGCGGCGATCCTCGTCGGCGCGGTGGATGCTCAGGTCGGGCCCTTTCGGGAAGTGCTGACGCAGCAGTCCATTGGTGTTCTCGTTGGTTCCGCGCTGCCATGGCCTTGCGGATCGCAGAAGTAGAACTAGACACCCGCATCGATCGTCAGACGATCGTGCTGGGTCATGCCCCGCAAGCCGGGGAAGATGCAGTAGCATCGTGAAGCGCGTCGCTTGCCTAGCGTGCCCGTCGCGAGCTGCCAAGACCGAGGATGAGGTCTCCCTCCCAATGTCCCGGCACCGCTCGATCGGCCGCTTCGGCGGGGACGCTGACTTATCATGATTTCCGGCGAGATAAAGCCCTTGTGCCTCGCCTACGTACGCGCGCCCTGGGGACCCGTAATACACGTCCTGTTCGCAAGCAGGCCGTCAGCTAGCGGCGCAGCACTCCGCAGCCCCTGAACGAAGAAGGCCTGATGGATGGCTTCGTGGCTGATGCGCATCGTCTTGTCGTCCGGGAAGTCGATCAGCAGGCGTCGGCAATCTGCTCCGGGCGCCAGGCCTTGGCCCATCGCCGATCCTTTCGCGGGCCACGCCGGCGGCCCTTCCATCGTCGCGGCTGAGTTTGCGGTGCATGAGCAGGCGGTCGGGAAGTGGAGGTGCCGTCCTTAAGGATCGCTTGGACTTGCGCTGGGAGGGCGTCGCGATCGCAAGGGATAATCAGCACCTTATGGATCGGATGACGGCTTGGATGGACGGGGGAGAAGTTCGCGGCATCCATCCTGAACAGCTGGGTAAAGGCCTCCAGCCGCATGACCGAACCCATCCAAAGCGTGGATGCGGTCTATCCAAACAATCGATTTTACAAATCCATGAGCGTAATACATTAGAAGATCGTCAACTGAGCGAAACCAAGTACTCCAGCGGTACATTTCCTGGGCGGCACAACAAAGACGGACATCGATTAGAGCATCACCACATCTGGAACGCAATGCCCTGAAGGGTTCCATCCGCCCAATTGCCCGACATCACGATCGCTGACGACGGCCTCTGCTGCGTCGAACGTGTGATCAGGCGTCTTAAACAAACAGCAAAAATAGGGAAGTCTTTACATGCGCTCGCAGGTGCGGTGGAAGCTGTGCTGGGAAAATGAGTTGCAACTGGGCGACCATGTCGAACTGACGGAGTTTTTTCGAAAGACCTACGGGCCGACTGGAGTCTTTAATGCACAACCCTTCGAAGGTAGTCGAAGCTGGGCTGGCGCCAGGCCCGAACTCCGCGCAATCGCCTATGACTCGAACGGTGTGGCGGCTCACATGGGCTGCCTGCGGCGTTTCATCAAGGTTGACGGGGTCGATCTTCTGGTTGCCGAGCTAGGCCTGTACGGGGTCCGTCCGGACCTTGAGGGCCTTGGGATCGCCCATTCGATCCGCTTCATGATTCCAACGCTGCAGGAGCTAGGCGTTCCATTCGCTTTTGGCACCGTTCGGCACGCGCTGCAAAAACACATTGAAAGGTTCGGCCGACACAGCCAACTGACCGTTTTGTCGGGGATTCGCGTGCGCTCCACCCTACCAGACGCGCGTCTCGACAAGCCGCCCACTCGCATCGAGGACGCACTTGTGATCGTTTTAACCCTTGCACGGTCGATGAGCGATTGGCCCACCGGTAATTTCATCGATCGGAATGGGCCAGAGCTATGAACCACTTCGATTGCTTGTCCGAAGTGCGCAGTGAGGATGCTGACGGCACAGGCCAGCCGAGCGTTTATTTGACGTTTGACGACGGTCCTTATCCATTTGCCACGCCGGAGATCCTCGATGTCCTGGCAGAACACCGCGTGCCGGCGACTTTCTTCGTCATCGGCGCGTACGCGGCAGACCAGCCCGAACTAATTCAACGAATGGTAGCAGAAGGGCACCAGGTCGCTAACCACACAATGACACATCCGGATCTGTCCAGATGCGGACCCGGCGAAGTTCAGCGTGAAATGTTTGAGGCGAACCGGGCCATCATGACGGCCTGCCCCCAGGCCTCTGTGCGGCACATGCGCGCGCCGTTTGGAAACTGGACCGAAGAAGTACTCACTGCTTCGGTGAGCGCTGGACTGGCCGCCGTCCACTGGTCGATAGACCCGCGAGACTGGTCGCAACCTGGGGTCGACGCCATTGTCGATGCAGTGCTCGATTCTGTCCAGCCGGGCGCAATTGTACTCTTGCACGACGGATGTCCTCCCGACGAGTTGCCAGCGAGCGCAGACGTCAGTCTCCGGCGTCAGACGATCATGGCAGTATCCCAAATAATTCCTGCTTTGCATAGTCGCGGGTTCGTACTCCGCTTGCTCCCTTAATATCACTGAGAGAAATTTGCTATGAAGCTGAAGGCAATACCCTATGTACCTTCTTGATACAGTCAGCACCGTCGCCATTTCGACATATGCGATACTTTCGACTGCTTATAGAAGCATGCAGATCGCTTACGCTCGGCCGAATAACACTTCATCGGCATTGGAGGGTCTGGCCGACTCTGGCCAAATGCCGAGCGTGGATGTCATTGTCCCCTGCTTTAACGAGGACCCGCGCACGCTTTCGGAATGCCTGGCTTCCATTGCAAACCAAGAATATGCCGGAAAACTCCGGGTCTATGTGGTTGATGACGGTTCTGGAAATCGCGTTGCAGTAGGACCTGTTCACGAAGCCTACGCCCGCAACCCTATGTTCAATATCATTCTGCTTCCCGAGAATGTCGGGAAGCGCAAGGCGCAGATCGCGGCGATACGCCGCTCATTTGGAGATTTGGTGCTTAACGTTGACTCTGACACGATACTCGCGTCCGACGTCATCGCAAAGCTTGCGTTGAAGATGCGCAATCCAACGATCGGCGCGGCCATGGGCCAGTTGACGGCTAGCAACCGGAGCGACACCTGGCTGACTCGGATGATCGATATGGAGTACTGGCTGGCTTGCAACGAGGAGCGTGCGGCACAGGCTCGCTTCGGTGCCGTGATGTGCTGCTGCGGCCCATGTGCCATGTATCGCCGATCCGCGCTTCTTTTGCTGCTGGATAAGTACGAATCGCAATTCTTTCGGGGAAAGCCAAGCGACTTCGGCGAGGATCGCCATCTCACGATCCTCATGCTCAAAGCAGGCCTTCAAACCGAGTACGTCCCGGACGCCATCGCGTCGACAGTTGTTCCTGACAGGCTAGGGCCATATTTGCGCCAACAACTGCGCTGGGCACGTAGCACTTTTCGGGACACGTTGCTTGCGTTGCGCCTGCTGCCCGGCCTCGATCGCTTTCTCACATTGGACGTGATCGGACAGAATCTCGGTCCGCTACTCCTCGCGCTATCGGTGCTAACCGGGCTCGCGCAGTTCGCACTGACAGCCACAGTGCCTTGGTGGACAGTCCTGATGATTGCATCCATGACCATCATTCGCTGCAGCGTTGTAGCGATTCGTACTCGTCAGCTTCGATTTCTTGGCTTTTCTCTGCATACATTCATCAACATCTTGCTCTTACTTCCCTTGAAAGCCTATGCGTTGTGCACATTGAGCAATAGTGATTGGCTTTCGCGCAGTTCTGCTACCGCCGTACCAGATATGGGCGAAAAACAGGTCCACATCCGAAACCCGATCACTGGATCAAACACTACAGAATTTACGGGAAATGCGGCGTCGCTTCGCAGGTTAGCGCGGGATTCAGCGATGTTGGTGACATCTGACAGCGTTTGCTGTGACGAATGATGGTTATCGAGGTGGATGAATTGAAGCAGGACAAGAACTATCAATTGTTGAAGCAGGATCTGGCCGCGGACGACCCGTGGCGGCTCGACGGCAATCCGTTCGAGCAAGAGCGTTACATGCAAATGCTTCAGCTATCGTTCTCCCAAGGTCCTGTCATGAATGCGCTCGAAGTCGGGTGCGCGGCAGGCGCATTCACGGAAAAACTCGCGCCCTACTGCCAACGGCTCACCGTGGTCGATGTCGTGCCGCGAGCGATTGATCTAGCGCGCCAACGGGTGAACAAGCTACCGCACATCAGCTGGATAGTATCCGACGTTCAACAGTTTTCGACTGACGAGCTGTTCGATCTGATCGTCGTGGCGGAAGTTCTCTACTACGTCGAGGGCATAGCCGAGATGCGCGCGGCCATCGGCAATCTGGTGCGGCTGCTTGCGCCAGGCGGGCATCTGGTTTTCGGATCGGCGCGCGATGCCCTTTGCCGGCGCTGGGGTCACGCTGCCGGGGCCGAGACGGTCTTGGCCATTCTGAATGAATCGTTGGTCGAGGTCGAGCGTCTGCAGTGCCGCGGTGAGTCCGACAACGAAGACTGCTTGCTCGCCCGCTTTAGGAACCCGGTTCGGCTTCCAAATTAAGCGAATTGCCGACCTTAGATATGGAGATACTATGCGCATCTGCGGCATCAATCTGACGCATGACGGGGCGGTTGCCCTCATAGAAGACGGACGGCTCGTCTTTTGCGTTGAGCAGGAGAAGCGAGACAACAACCGACGATACAAAGCCATCGACAATCTCGACACTGTTGTAACCGCATTGGCTGAGCACGGTATGGATGCGCGGGACGTTGAACAGTTTGTTATCGACGGCTGGGACGGGGAGGTGGAGTCGCAGTTTCAGGTCCTCAGTGGGGAAACTCCTGTCATCCTTAAAGGGGCGCCTTATATCGAACGCGATGCCGAGGGCCTTCTAACTTCGCTCAACAGCTCCGGCCTGATGCTCGACGGCCGGGTTTTCCCGTATAAAAGCTACCCGCACGTGACGGGCCATGTGGCCTCCGCTTACTGCACCAGCCCCTTTGCCAGGGCCGGACAACCCGCGTTCTGCTTGGTGTGGGACGGCTGCATCTTTCCGCGTCTCTACCATGTGGAACAGCGAGGTGCCCGCTTCCTGGAATGTCTGTTCCCGGTGATAGGTCATGTCTACGCTGCCGCGGGCCATCATTTCGGACCTTATAAGCAAGCGGGCCGCGCCGGCTGGGATCTAGGTGTTGCCGGCAAGCTGATGGCCTACATCGCGCTCGGGTCGGTGCATGAAGACATCGTGGCGGTGTTTCAGGAGCTATACGAGGAGCGCTTTGCGGGCGACGCGGAGCTCGCCCATCATTACCGCGCGAACATCGTCAGTGCAGAGTCCACGCTTGCGGCTGTACATGAGTTCTTCGACGCCGCCGCGCTCCGATTGGAAGCTGAGGCACCCGAAGATGTACTTGCGTCTTTTCATATGTTCCTCGAGCGTCTCCTCGTCAAGGAAATGACAATTGCCTTGCAGCGCCATTCGTTTGCGGGACCGCAATATTTGTGTATAGCCGGCGGCTGCGGGCTCAATATCAAATGGAACAGTGCACTACGCGAGACCGGCCTTTTCGACGATGTCTGGGTACCGCCCTTTCCCAATGACAGCGGCTCGGCAATCGGAGCCGCTTGCTCTGCAATGGTGGCGCAGCAAGGATTCGTCCCGCTGGAATGGTCAGTCTACAGCGGTCCGGTCCTACAAAGTGGCGATGTGCCGCCAGGATGGGAGGCCACGCCGTGCAGCATGCCGGAACTTGCGACCATTCTCGCCAGAAACGAACCCGTGGTTTTCCTTTCCGGGCGTGCCGAACTTGGACCTCGAGCGTTGGGAGGCAGAAGCATTCTCGCGGCCGCTACTTCGCCGAGGACGAAGGATTATCTCAACGACGTTAAACTTCGCGAGCACTTTCGGCCAGTTGCGCCGATATGCCTTGAGGACCGTGCGCCGGATATTTTCAGCCCTGGAACGCCGGACCCTTACATGTTGTTCGATCACCAGACGCGGGCGGAGTGGCGGGACAAAATCCCCGCAGTTGTACATCTCGACGGATCTGCGCGACTGCAAACCATCTCGAGAAGATCGCAACACGAAGTCGCCGAGCTACTTGTCGCATATGAAAAACTCACCGGCATTCCGCTGCTTTGCAACACGAGTGCCAATCACCACGGACGTGGCTTCTTCCCGGACGCTGCTGCAGCCTGCGAGTGGGGACGCATCGAACGCGTATGGTGCGACGGCCTGCTGTTGACGAAAACGCAGGCAACGGAGCAATCGCCAGTTGAGACGACCTGCACGGTAACATGAACGTATGTCCATGCTAGCAATCGATCTTACTGACGTAAGCAAGACATATGATGACAAGGTCGTTGTCGACAGGCTGTCATTCCGCGTAGCAGCGGGGGAATGCTTCGGGCTCTTGGGACCTAACGGCGCGGGCAAAAGCACGATTGCGCGTATGATCCTCGGCATGACCTCGCCTGATGCGGGCAAGATCACCGTGCTCGGCGTGCCAGTTCCGGCACGCGCTCGCTTGGCACGCCGGCGCATCGGAGTGGTCCCGCAGTTCGACAACCTGGACCTTGAGTTCACGGTGCGCGAGAACCTGCTGGTATTCGGGCGCTATTTCGGCATGAGCACACGCGAGATCGAAGCAGTCATACCGTCGCTTCTGGAATTCGCCCGCCTCGAAAGCAAGGCGCATGCTCGCGTTTCCGAACTGTCCGGCGGCATGAAGCGGCGCCTGACGCTGGCGCGTGCGTTGATCAACGACCCGCAACTGATTGTAATGGACGAGCCGACCACCGGTTTAGATCCGCACGCGCGACACCTGATATGGGAACGCCTGCGGTCGCTGCTCGCGCGGGGCAAGACTATTCTTTTGACAACCCACTTCATGGAAGAGGCTGAGCGGTTGTGCGATCGGCTGTGCGTGCTTGAAAGAGGTCGCAACATTGCCGAAGGCCGTCCTCACACGCTGATTGACGAACAGATCGGATGTCAGGTGATCGAAATCTATGGCGGCAATCCGCATGAGCTGGATGCGTTGATTAGGCCGTATGCGCAGCGCATCGAGGTGAGCGGCGAGACACTCTTTTGCTACGCGCCCGATCCGGAGCAAGTGCGCCTGCAGTTGCGCGGGCGTGCGGGTTTACGCCTTCTGGAGCGTCCGCCGAACATGGAGGATGTCTTTTTGCGATTGACCGGGCGCGAGATGGAGAAATGAACATGGGTGAAGGTTGTGCCACGGCTCTGCCCACCAACGCTTGGAACTGGATCGCGGTATGGCGCCGCAACTATATGGCATGGAAGAAGGTCGCGCTTGCGTCGCTTCTCGGGAACCTGGCCGATCCTCTGATCTACCTGTTCGGTCTTGGCTTCGGCCTGGGAATTGTTGTAGGTCGCGTTGACGGTACTTCGTATGTCGCGTTTCTGGCAGGCGGCATGGTCGCGACAAGCGCGATGACCTCTGCGACATTTGAGACGATTTATGCGGCTTTCGCTCGCATGCACGCTCAGCGCACATGGGAAGCAATCCTCTACACCCAGCTTACGCTCGGTGACATCGTTCTCGGTGAATTGGCGTGGGCAGCCACCAAGGCCTTTCTCGCCGGTACGGGGATTACGATTGTTGCCGGCACGCTAGGCTATGCGGCGTGGCCTTCCATCCTCTATGCGCTGCCAGTCATCGCCCTCACTGGGCTAGCCTTCGCAAGCCTGGCGATGGTGGTGACGGCGCTTGCACCCAGCTACGACTATTTCGTGTTTTACCAGACACTTGTTGTCACCCCCATGCTGTTCCTGTGCGGCGCGGTCTTTCCAGTCGCCCAATTGCCCGAGGGTTTTCAACAGGCCGCGCACTTCTTGCCGCTGGCACAAGCGATCGACCTCATTCGCCCGGCGATGCTTGGCCGTCCGGCCGACAGCATTGGCCTGCATATCGGCGCGCTTTCCATCTACGCAGTATTGCCCTTTTTCGTGTCGACGGCCCTGTTCCGTCGGCGCCTGATGCCATGACGCTATTTACGAACAATTCGAGAAGGAGATAGACAATGCAGTATCATGAACTGGGACGCAGCGCCCTGAAGGTGAGCGTGCTCGGCCTGGGCACTATGAGTTGGGGAGAGCAGAACACGGAGGCCGAGGCGCATGCGCAGTTAGACGCAGCCCTGGATGCCGGCATAAACTTCGTCGATACTGCGGAGATGTACCCTGTGCCTCCCCGCGCCGAGACACATGGACTTACGGAGCGTTATATCGGGAGTTGGCTACGGCAGACCGGCCGCAGGCAAGACATCGTGCTTGCGACCAAAGCCGTCGGTCCTGCTCGACCAGGCAACGCGAACTTACCGCATGCGCGCGACGGCCGTGTCAGCTACACACGCGCCAACCTGTTCGAGGCCGTCGAAACCAGTCTCCAAAGGCTCCAGACGGACTATATCGACCTATTCCAATTGCACTGGCCCGACCGTAGCACCAATATATTCGAATTGGTCGACTACCAGTATGAACTCGACGACGATGCGGTACCAATCCTGGAAACGTTGGAGGCGTTGGACGCGCTCGTTAAAAGCGGTCGCGTACGCCACATTGGGCTCTGCAATGAAACACCTTGGGGCTTGGCGCGCTTCCTGCATCACGCGGAAACACTAGGGCTCGCCCGTGTGATAAGCATTCAGAATCCATACAATCTACTCAACCTCGACTTCGAGAACGGCCTGGCGGAGATGGCTCTGCGTGAACAGGTGGGGCTTCTCGCGTATTCGCCGCTGGCGATGGGCACGCTGACTGGAAAGTACCTGGGGGGGCAGCGGCCAACCGGTTCGCGGCTGAACTTGTTCGGACGGTTCTTCCGCTACAGCAGCGAATGGGCGCAGCATGCGGCACTCGCATATACAACGCTCTTTCGTGAACACGGCATCGATCCAGTGCACGGCGCGTTGTCATTCGTTAGAAGCCGGCCTTTTGTTGCAAGCACTCTTGTTGGCGCTACCTCCGTGCCGCAATTGCAGCACAGCATCGCCAGTTTGGAAGTCACCCTGTCACGCGAGATGCTCGACGGCATTCAGTCAATCTACCAGCGCTATGGCACGCCGGTGCCATGATTGGTTTTGGCTTTCTTGTCAAATCGTGTCGTCGATCTGGTGTCGCGTATTCGAGACCCAAAATCAAAAGCAACGCGGGAAGAGACAGGTACTCACGCGGGTCTGCGTGATCAGACGCTGATAGTTCTGTCTTGTTTGTTTCCGCGCTTCGGTTCCTAACACTGTTGAACGGACCGGCGCACAGATGACAGCGGATCTTGTACTGGGACGCCACCCGGACCGCCTGCAATTCACGCAAGTTGGAAACACGCAATGACGCATGGCGATGCCAAGGACTGGCACGCACTATCTGGAAGCGTTGCTGAACGAGCATCCGAACGTGTTGAGCAACGGTGAGTTGCTCAACACTTGTGATACGAATTGGCTCGACAAAGCTCGCATGCTACGCAGCGATCGCGAACTCCTCAAGCTCGCCTATCTGCGCTTTCCCGCAGGGAGCGACAAGAAGGTGACGCATGTTGGTTGCAAGATCAACGAACCTCAGTTTCACGATCACCCGGGCTTTTTTCCGAACTGGTCCGTTGGCCCGGCCTCAAGGTCATCCTTGTGGTTCGCACAAATACCTTGGAATCGCTGTGGTCGCTGGTGCAGGCGAGGCAATCCGGCCAGTGGCTGAAGTTCGGCTCGGACAGTCAAGCGGCTTCCCCGCCGCGCATCAGATTGTCAATCGCCAAGTGCCAGGCCTATTTCAAGACTGCCGACGGTTTCCACGCTCGGGTGGCGCACGCCTTTGCACCGACCAGCATGCTTGAGATCGAATATGAGAGCCGTCTTCGCGAACCTGCCGCATGCTTGGCAACGATTTGGGATTTCCTGGGGGTCCCAACGCTTCAGCTTTCTGGCAGCGCCATCCTTCAGCGTCAGGAGACGCGACCGCTGGATCAAACGATAGAGAATTTTGATGAGCTGCGGCTTCACTTCGCGAACAGACCTTACGCGAGGTTCTTTGAGGTTGATGACGTCTTTCGGGCAAGGGCAGCGAGCGATCGGACGGCAACCGAGATCATCCCAAAGCTGAAAGCTTACTCGGACACCGGCACGATGTTACAGCCGACACCAAGCTAGGGGATCTTGGCATCTATTCACTTGAACTGCGCGGCCAGGCGATGAGATGGCGCTCGACGAGGTCGATCCCAATGGGCTTTTGCCGGCCTCGCTCGGCTACTGGACCTGTGAGGGATCATTGACGACGACGCCCTGCACCGAGAACGTCGAGTGGATGTTGGCAATGGATCCGGTCGAGGTCGACGCTGTAGACATCAAGCGATTTACCTCGCTCTTCCCCCTGAACGCGCGGCCGCTTCGTGCACCCAATCGGCGCTTCACCCTGGGCCGTGACTGAGGCTGAGGCCTTTGGGCGTGCAGCCAACCGCGGTGGGTTGCGACGCCGGGTCAGGTTGAGATGCTTCGCGATCTCGATCACTCAGCGCTCTCTAGCTTGATAACAGAAGAGCGGGGCGTCGCTCCCGATGGCACGAAGCGTGTCATCAAGTGCGGCTTCCTTGGCAGTGGCCGAACTCCGAAATACCTGTTGAACCGCACGTCGCTTGCTGCGACCGGCGGAATCAGTCTCTTGACGTACCTTTTCAAAGTATCGGCGGCGACGCGGCAACGACACGGTCGCATAGGACCTGCTTTGCTTCTGGCGCGCGCATGCAACCTGTCGCAAGAAGACAAGCCTTAAGGGCCGAGCATCGCAATCCAGAGAGATCGACCGACGGACGATTTGGCGAGAAGCATCATGGGGCGTGCTGGATCTCGTCGATGCCATCTTCTGCCACCGTATTCTCCAGGCCGGCCGTTGACGAAGCCTGGTGCGAGATTCCGCCAGGAAAGCCGTTAGTTCGGCCTGCACTGGACACCTGAGAACCGCAACATTTGGTCTGGCATGGCTCTTGCGCCCAAGGTGGCAGCCGCGTTCGGCCGGAGCGCTGCTTGGGAGAAGCCCGGGACGGTCCGAAACCCGCCCAGATCCGGTCAGGGAGAGAAAAATGCTAGCTCCACCAGTCCGCAGCGCGCCTCGCGCGCCTCGCAAGCCTCTCTACGCCCAGCTTTATGTGCAGGTGCTTGTCGCCATCGCCCTCGGCGTCGCTACTGGCTATTTCTGTCCGGGGATCGGCGAGAGCCTGAAGCCGCTGGGCGATGCCTTCATCAAGCTCGTCAAGATGATCATCGCGCCTGTCATCTTCCTGACAATTGCAACCGGCATTGCCGGCATGAACGATCTTCACAAGGTCGGCCGGGTCGCCGGCAAGACCATGGTCTACTTCCTGAGTTTCTCGACGCTCGCACTGATCGTCGGCCTCATCGTGGCCAATGTCGTTCAGCCCGGCGCCGGCCTCAATATCGATCCTGCCTCGCTCGACCTGCAGTCCGTGAACAGTTACGCCGCAAAGGCCCACGAGCAGTCCGTGACGGACTTCCTGATGAACATCATTCCGTCGACGATCGTCGGCGCGTTTGCGCAAGGCGACATCCTGCAGGTGCTGTTCTTCTCGGTTCTCTTCGGCATCGCGCTGGCGATGGCCGGTGAGGCGGGCAAGCCTGTCGTTTCCTTCCTTCAGGCGCTCATCGCGCCCATCTTCAAGCTCGTCGGCATTCTGATGAAGGCTGCCCCGATCGGCGCTTTCGGCGCGATGGCCTTCACCATCGGCAAATATGGCATCGGCTCGGTCGTGAACCTGGCGATGCTGGTCGGGACGTTCTATTTCACCGCCTTCCTCTTCGTGTTCGTCATCCTCGGCGCGGTCTGCCGTTACAACGGCTTCTCGATCGTTGCTCTCATCGGCTACATCAAGGAAGAGCTGCTGCTTGTCCTCGCAACGTCCTCTTCAGAGGCCGCGCTACCCTCGCTCATGGAGAAGATGGAGAAGGCCGGCGCCACGCGTTCGGTCGTGGGCCTCGTCATTCCGACCGGATACTCCTTCAATCTGGACGGCACCAATATCTACATGACGCTGGCAGCCCTCTTCATCGCGCAGGCGACGAATACGGATCTGTCGATCGGCGACCAGATCCTGCTGCTCCTTGTGGCGATGCTCTCTTCGAAGGGCGCTGCAGGGGTCACAGGCGCCGGCTTCGTCACGTTGGCCGCGACGCTCTCCGTCGTACCTTCCGTGCCGGTGGCCGGTATGGCCCTGATCCTCGGCATCGACCGTTTCATGTCCGAGTGCCGGGCCCTCACGAATATCGTCGGCAACGCGGTGGCATCCCTCGTCGTCGCTCGCTGGGAGGGCGAATTGGACCGCGTAAAGTTGGAAGCCGCCTTGTCTGGCCATCAGCTTGCCGAGACATAGCTGGCCAACTAACGATACAGACGCCCGCCGGGAAGGTCGCAGTAGCGCGGCCTGTTAAATCGCTGATTGGCCTGGAAATGAAAATTGGCCGCACAAAGGTGTGCTTTCGTCTGCAGGTAGCAGGCAGTTAGATGCTATGCCGTCCCAGGGCAGCGCCGGATGCTGATTTGCATCAAACCAAAACACGAATGAGATCCATTTTGCTACCAACAATCGCACAAACCTCGTTGAGCTCGCAAACCAGCCGCCAAGCCAACCATTTCGCAGCGGCAAGCCGCAGACGATTGCTGGTCAGAAATCAGGTCTTTGCGCCGGTTTGGGCTGAGGTATCGAGTTCCTCATCGGGGATGTCGTCGAACGAGGCGTGGTTGAGGTTGTAGAGTTTGGAATAGAGCCCGCCCATGGCGATCAACCGGTCGTGCTTGCCGGTCTCGACGACTTGGCCATTTTGGAGAACGATGAGGCGGTCGGCGCCTCGGACTGTGGCAAGCCGATGGGCGATGACCAGGCCCGTGCGGCCTTTGAGAAGCCTGATCAGTGCCTTCTGGATGAGCTTCTCCGTATAGCTGTCGATATTAGCGGTTGCCTCGTCAAGTATAAGGATCTTGGCGTTTGCAACGAGCGCGCGGGCAAAGCTGATAAGCTGGCGCTGGCCGAGCGAAAGATTGCCGCCGCGTTCGCTTACATCGGCCTCGTATCCACCAGGAAGGTTCACGATGAAGTCGTGCGCGCCGACCGCTTTGGCGGCCTCGATCACCTCTTCGCGCCTGGCGTCGGTCTTGTGGTAGCGGATGTTCTCGAAGACCGTGCCGGTGAAAAGGAACGGCTCCTGAAGCACCATGGCGATATGACGGCCGAGCGATTCCTGGGTGAGATCGCGCACGTCGTGTCCACCGATCAGCACTTGACCCTGCTGGACCTCATAGAAGCGGTGGACAAGCGCCATCGCGCTGGATTTGCCCGAACCGGTCGGGCCGACGAGGGCGACGGTCTCGCCGGGATTGACCCGAAAGGACACGTTCTTCAATACCGGATGCTTGCGGTCGTAGCCGAAAGTAACGTTCCTGAACTCCACCGAGCCGTCCATGTCGGGCGAAAGCACCTTGGCATTCCGCTTGTCCTGGATGTCAATCTTGACGTCGAGCACGTCGGTCAGACGCTTTCCGGAGGCCATCGCGCGCTGCATGATCGAATATTGCAGAGTGAGCGAGCGGATCGGATCGAAGAAGCGCTGGATGTAGAAGAGGAAGGCAACCATCACACCCGCGTCGATGCCGCCACTCATGACCATCGCACCGCCGACCATCACGACGACGGCCATGGCAACGCCCGTCAGGCTATCGACGATCGGCACCATGACCTGCGCATATTTGGCAGCCGTCAGATGCGTCTTGAGATTCGCATCGGCCTTATCATCGTAGAGGCTGAAGTTGACCTGCTGGCGGTCCATGGACTGCACTGCGCGCACGCCCTGAATGGCCTCTGCCAGCGCGCCATTGGCGACAGAGTTGGTCTCGTGCGCGGCCATGAAGGCATCGCGGGCGCGCGGCAGCCAGAAGATGCGCACTATGAAGAGAACCGGCAGGACCGAAAGCGTAAGGAGGCCTAACCGAAGGTCGAGCCACAGCATGACCAAGACGATGCCGAAGAGAAGGGCAACGTCGCCCAGCGAGAACAAGGACGTTTCGAGGAATTCCTGCATGGAATTGATGTCGCCCTGCAGACGAGACATCAGGCGTCCGACCTCCGTCTTGTCCATGAAGGAAAGTGAGACCTTCTGCAGATGGCCGAACATGGCGCGGCGTATATCGAAGAGAACATTCTCGGCCATCTTGCCGATCACCGTCTCTTGCGTGTAGCTGGCCGTGGAATTGACCCAAATGGCAAGAAGGAAGAAGCAGGCGGCTGCAAGCAGGGCTGAGCGATCGCCACTTCCCGGGGACATCCCATTGTCGATCGCATAGCGGATGATCAGCGGGATGAGAAGCTGCGTCCCGGTGAAGACAAACATTGCGGCTAGCGAGATCATCATCTTGGTGCGGTAGGGCCGGACGAATGCCCAAATGCGTCGGACAACGTTTTTGTCAAAGGCCCGTCCGAACAACTCCTCTTCGACGCGATGGGACCCGACGACCGCACGCGGAGGGCGCCGGCCGTCGTCGCGGATATCGTTGCGTTCCGTCTCGACTTCGCCGGCGTGGGCCATCAACTCCCTCCCTCTTGTTTGGGCAGCATGTCATCGCCCGGGGGCACTTGAAGATCGTAAAGGGCCTTGTAGCGTCCGTCCTTCGCCAGAAGCTCTTGGTGAGTGCCACGCTCGACGATCTCTCCATTCTCGATAAACAGGATGTTGTCGGCATGCATGAGCGAACTCAGGCGGTGGGCGATGATGATGGTCACGCGATCCTTGGCAAAGCGTCGCATGGCGCTGCGAATGCGCTGTTCGGTGGCTGCATCGATTGCCGCCGTCGAGTCGTCAAAAACGATGACGGACGGGCGCAGCATCATCGTGCGGGCGATCGTCAGGCGCTGGCGCTGGCCGCCCGAAAGGGAGACGCCGCGCTCGCCCACGACTGTTTTGTAGCTGGTCGGCAGGCCGAGAATGTAATTGTGAAGCTGAGCAGACTCGCTCGCGCGCTCGATCCGCTGTTCCTCGGCCCAGGGATCGCCATAGGCAACATTGTTCTCGATCGTCGTGCTGAACAGGAAGGCATCCTGCTGCACGACCGCGACCGCCCTGCGAAGCGTGGCAAGGGTGACCTCGCGGACGTCCTGGCTGTCGAGCGTGATGGTGCCGCCAGTGACATCGTAAAAACGGGGGATCAAATGAGCCATCGTCGACTTGCCGGAGCCCGGGGGGCCAACGATCGCGATCGTCTGGCCCTTGCGGGCCTCGAAACTTATATTCTTCAGAATTGGGCGGTTCTCGATGCCGTTATACGCGAATGAAACATTGTCGAAGCGTAAGGTCCCTTGGCTGACCTCAAGCGGTCTCGCGCCCGGTGCGTCCTTGATCGCGATATCTAGGTCGAGGAGCCCGAATAGGCGGGAACCGCAAGTCGAAGCGTGGGCGAAGGCGTTGACCATGAAGCCGATCTGGCGGACCGGCATTTGCAGGATCATCATGAAGGTCAGGAACATCGTAAGCGTCCCGACGCTAGTCTCGCCAGCGATAACTTTGTTGCCGCCAATCCAGAGGACCAGAGCCATGGCAAAAAGGAAGGAGAAAGTCATCGCCGAGGTGTTGCGTACGCGGATATCGACACGGTCATGGGCGAGACCAAGCGCTTTCTTCGAGGCGTGGTCGAACTTCAGCATCTCGTAAGGCTGCGCCGCAAAGGCGCGCACGACGCGAATGCCGCCAAGATTTTCTTCCATTACGCGGCCCAGAACCGAAAGCCGATCCTGCAGGTCGAGCCAGGTGTGGCGCAGCTTGAGCTGAGTGACCGATGAGCGCCATCCGACGAACGGCACGAAGCTCAGCGTGAGGAGACCAAGCGCCAGGTCGGTGGATATCAGCATGCAGGCGCCGATCCCGATCAGCATGATGAGCAGGACGGCGCGAACCAGAGCGGTGGAAAAATACATTCGCACGCCTTCGAGATCGAGCATGCCGATGGTAATCAGATCGCCTGAATGCGCCTGGTCGTGAAAGGAAAAGCTAAGGCGCTGGATCTTTTCGTAGTAGGCAAGCCGCAGTTCGTACGCGATGTGATGTCCTACCGCCTCGGCAAAATAGTTCTGAGCCAGTGTGAAAAGGCCTCGCAGCACACTGACGGCAAGCAGCAGGAGAGCTGAGGTTCGGAGCGCCTCATCCGCTGCCGCGCCGGCAATACCCCCACCGATGGCTGTCTGGGTGTGGTCGACGGCCCAGCCGATAAGCTGGGGGATGAGCAATTGGAGGGTTACCGCCACGAGTGTCGAGCCAATTGCAACGGCGACCTGCCACGGGTGCCGCAAATTCATGCGCGTAATGCGCAGTATCGTGTTCAAGCCCCGGCCCCAACCCGCCGCCTCTACATGCCCGGGCGAATTCCGGCCCTTCATCACGCCGCCACTAGCCTCACTGCTCAAGCGTATATTTCGGACTCAGGTCCGGCCGGGGGTGGGCGGTGAGCCGGACCACGATCAAAGGCCGTTGCGATACATGGCCCGCCATCATCTTCTAGACGCGTGCTGCGGCAAGCCGAGCCGCGGCTTCGCCTGCCGGCATGTCTATGACCGTGATTGCATTTGCTGCAAGGAAACGGCGTTCGTTTTTGGTCAGCGTTGCCGAATCGATTACCGCAAAGTGCGGGCCTTGGGAGCGCTTCATGATTTGCCGGGCGTAAGTGCGCAGCATCTGATCGTCGAAGCGACAGCCGAAGAAGAGGAAACCTCTGTTGGTGCGCCGTTCCTTCATGACTTGTGGGATAGGCGTCTGGATATCGATTTCGGTTAGGGTCTCGACATAGTCGGAATCTGCGACGAGGAAATTCGCGGCGGGCCTGATGCTGCCGTGTGGCGTATAGAGAACCGTCGTTGCCGCTGATCCGGGTTGGAGTTCCCTCCCGCCCAAGTCGTAGGTTCTTGTCCAAATGTCGGTGATTGCGTCCGCCCGCGTGACGCCTTGAATCTCGATGACATCCGTTCGGCCGGTCTCTGCGAGGGCTGCGCGCATGGCGCCGTCGTACCAGCTGTCGACGATGAGGGAGAGCGGCAGCGTTGCAAGCCAGGCGTGGAAAACAGTCGGCGCAACCGGCCCTGCGAATATCTCAGCCATCCAAGCCTGAAGCGTCCGGCGATGCCGGCGCTGTTCGATGAATTGGGCGACCGACCACATATTGGTGCGGATCTTGGAAGGCGCTGGCGCTCGCGCGTTGAGGGCTGCGGCGACGGTTTCCGGCGTATGCGGTACGGATGGTTCCACGGTCTTGAGCCGGAGTAGACCCGGACCAAGATAGGGGATGATCTGATCGGCGTATAGCGCCTTCTTCAGCAGATCAAGCTGCTTTGAGGCATGACTGTCGCGAATGATGAAGAGATGGTTCAAGGCCGAGATCATGTTCATGCTCGTCTCCGGTTGGCGTTGTCATGTTGCCAGCCTGCAGCATCAGTCCTTGTCGGAGATCTTCCTTGCCTCGACGGTGATCGGCAGACGTGTATCCCGCGGAAGTTCGGGCAGGACGAGCCGCCAGCCGTTCCTGAGCGTTACGCACCCGCCCCACAAGTCTTCATTCTCGACCTTGACGATGGGCTCTTCGAGATCCTTCTTGGGAACATACGCCGACAGCCCGGCGCCGGTCCTGCGGATCATTACCTTCATCGGGCAGTTCCTTTATTAGGGCCAGCAGTGAATTCGGCACCGCAAGGATTCCCGGATTGGTCGAGGCTCATCAATTCGTGGGCGCGCATGCCAACGACGGTGCCGCGATCGACCCATTCGACCGCATAGATGTAGAACTGCTGGAGAAAGGTGCCGATGTCGCGCACATAGCCTTCGTCGCCCTTCCGCACGAGGTTTTCGCCGATCTGGCGACCAGGATAGGTGCCGTCATTCCTTATGTGGCGTGTGGCACGGACCCGCTCCCCCGGCATCAATCGCGGAGGTTTGCGGATCTCGACCTCCTGTTCGCGTCCAAGGCCCATGCCTGTTCCTTTCCTTCGTCACGGCTGCAGGTTGTCAATAAAGAGGTAGAGGCCTCCTCGGGAGGTGACCGCGACCCGTGTCGCTAGCCCGATTGGAGGTCAGGCGGGAACGCAGGTCTTCGGTACCGGGCATACCGAGGCGCATTGCTGGGTATCGAAGGCCTCCTTGCATTCGGTGCATTCCTTAGGATCGATCACGTAGGCCTCGCCCTTGAACTTGATCGCGCCCGAGGGACATTCGAACTCGCAGGCACCGCATTGCGTGCATTGTGATGCGAGGATCTTGAAGGCCATTTCTCAACTCCTGGTTCGGTTGGAACGAGACGGCTCAGGCCGTCGCCGCCATTGGTTCGACCCCAAATTCGGCAGCGTAAAGCGCGCTGATCGCGGTCTCGATGTAGTCATAGCCATAAACGTCCGTTGCCCGGATTCCAGCTTCCGCGAGCCGATCCTTGGGGCAATCTCCGATCTTGGCGCACAGCACGATGTCGATGCGTTCCAGCGCAGCGATAACGCCATCGAGGGTGGCGTCCGCGCCCCGGCCGCCGAGGCAATATTGCTCGACCTTGCGATGCCCGATGAAACTGATCCCTCTCGGCGAGGCCTCATAAACCTGGAATTCCTTCGAGTGGCCGAAGTGTTCGTTGACGCGCCCGCCGCCCTTGGTCGCCACGGCGACAAGGAGCGATTTGCCGGAGTCCGCTGCCTTGACGATCGCGACCGCTTGACTCTTGGCTGCCACATGATCGCCGCGCTCGCACGCGACCACCTCTCGATAGGCCTCGCGCTTGCCGGCGTCGTAGATAACTTCGTCGGGAAGCTTGTCGAGCGTGAACTCCTGGCCACGATCCTCGCCAAGCAGGCCGACCGCATCGGCCCGGCACTGCCGGCAATGGCGCATCAGCTTGGCGCCACCTCCTAGACTATCCTGAAGCGCTTTCAATTCCACCGCCTCTGGACCGCGCTGCCCGGTCAGACCGAAGTGCGTGCCATGCGCCGGGTCGGAAATCAGCGGCATGACGTTGTGCAGGAACGCGCCGCGCTCCTTGACCCATCTATTGACCTCGATCAGGTGCTCGTCGTTGACGGTGGGAATCATCACCGAATTGATCTTGGTAAGGATGCCGCGCGCGGTCAGCATCTCCAGGCCTAACATCTGCCGCTGGTGCAGGATCCGGGCAGCTTCGACGCCGGTGTACCGGCGGTGGTCGTAAAAGATCCAGGGATAGATCTTTGCGCCGACCTCTGGGTCGATCATGTTGATGGTGATTGTCACATGATCGACATTCATGTCGGCAAGCTCGCCAACATGGTCCGGCAGCGCGAGCCCATTGGTGGAGATACATAGTTTGATGTCGGGGATTTCCCTGGCAACTCGCTCGAACGTTGCTTTTGTTTTCTTCCAGTCGTAGCAGGCATCGCCCGGTCCGGCGATGCCGAGCACGGAAAGCTGCGGCACTTCGCTGGCGACCGCGATCACCTTACGTAGCGCCTGGTCTGGGGTCAGCCTTTCCGAGACGACCCCAGGCCGGCTTTCATTGGCGCAGTCATATTTGCGATTGCAGTAGTTGCACTGGATATTGCAGGCCGGCGCGACCGCCACATGCATGCGCGCGAAATAATGGTGGGCTTCTTCTGAATAGCACGGATGGTCCTTGATCTTCTCCCAGATAGCCGGGTCCATGTCGTCCGTCTTTGCGGACAAGCCGCAAGATGAAGATGCGCAGCCACCGGATTTCGCAGTCGCCAGCAATTGGTCGAAGGATTTCGTGCTGGCCAGGCCCTCAAGCGAAATCGTCGGTGCGGACATCAAACGGCTCCATGCCAGGGCGAACGTCCCCATTCAACTGCAAGAGCTGCGCCAACTTGAAAAGCGCGATTCGTTCAATGTGTTAGGTATTCGTTTCCGATTCTGGCCGTTTGTTCCGACACATTTTTGTCAGGCTTCCGACATGGACAGGCAAATTGGATCGCGGCACCGCATCCCACGCACGGAAGAGGGGGCAACAACGCCAGCTTGACGTTTGACGTCATCGGCACGTTAGAACTTCTTCACCTCGATACGGTACCGGCGCAGAGCATAGCCAACCTGCCGCGGCGTGAGGCCAAGGATACGAGCCGCCTTGGCCTGAACCCAGCCGGACTTCTCCATCGCATCGATCAGCCGGTCGCGGTCCGCCAGACGCGGGCCGGCTGCGGGGTAAGCAGGATCGTTCGGATCGCAGGCCTGGACGGGCAGTACCTCGCCTTCGGGGCCGCCGATGCGCGTGGACGGCAACGGCGGCAATGCGACCGGCATGCGGTTGCCCCGAGCGAGCTCTTCGCGGGCATTGCTGCCGGGCGGAAGGTCTGCCCCTTTCCAGAGGCGTGAAGAAAGGCACTGGCTATTCTGGCAGGCGAAATCCGACGTGGCGACCGTCGTTGAACGCGCAAGCGTGGCCGTCCTTCGCACACAGTTTTCCAACTCACGCACGTTACCTGGGAAGTAGCATTGCGAGATCAGGTCGAGCGCCGAGGGTGCGAAGTCGAGGTCGCGGTGGTTCTCCCTGTTGAAGCGTTGGAGGAAGGCTTTCGCAAGGCGTCGAATATCGCCGGGTCGCTCTCGCAGCGGAGGCAGCATGATTGGCACCACATTGATGCGGTAGTAAAGGTCGGCCCTGAACTCTCCCTTCACGACTGCCGCCTCGAGGTCCTTATTGGTGGCGCATATGAGCCGGACATCGACCGTTAGCGTCCTGGTGCCGCCGACTCGCTCCAGTTCGCCTTCCTGCAAGACGCGCAACAGCTTGGCTTGAAAGGCAGGCGAAATCTCGCCGATTTCGTCAAGCAGCAGGGTTCCGCCATTCGCCAATTCGAAACGACCGGCGCGCTGCGAGATAGCCCCGGTGAAGGCGCCCTTTTCATGCCCAAACAACTCCGATTCCAGAACGCTTTCAGGCAGTGCGGCGCAGTTCAGTTTGACGAAAGCCTTCTTGCTGCGAGGTGAAAGCTCATGGATGGCCTGTGCAAAGAATTCCTTGCCGGTGCCACTTTCACCTCGAAGAAGCACGGTGGAATTAGTCCTCGCGACGACCGAGACGGTTTCGAGCACCTGCTTGAGTGCTGGACTTTCCCCGATGATCCCGCCGATTTTGACATGCGAATGCCGGGCGGGGTTGGTCCTCTGCTCGCCGAGCGATTTTTCCGGTCTGCGTTGCTCCTCTTTAAGCCGCTGACCATCTGGGTTCAGGATGCGGTGCAGGCGGATGGTCCGGCCGACAAGGTTGGCGACCATGATCAGGAAGCGTAAGTCTTCGTCGCAGCGCACGCTGGTGGTGCCGTCCCCGACACGGTCGATCGACAATGTCCCAAGGATTTTATCCTCAGCCTTAATCGGGACTCCGATAAAGCTAACCGGGACGGTGCCGCCGCTCGAAAACGTTTTAAGGTCAGCCTGAAAGAGTTCGGACTTGCTGACATCCTGGATGACAAGCGGCGTCCCCGCAGCGACGATTTGGTCTACGACGCCCTGAGGTATGACGCGGCACAGGCCTGATTGACGTGTGTGGTCGTTGCCGGCAGTTGCGGTAATCTCCGCCTCTCCTTCAGCGCCCAGGACGACTATTGCACCATGACGCATCTGCACAAACGAGGAGAGAATATTCACCACATTGGAGAGCGTGATCTCCAGCCGGGTAGGGGCGGTCAGGCTCTTGGATATCGCGTAGATTCCCTTGAGCGAGATATCCGCCTCGTGCATGGTTTTGCCAGGCGACCGGTTCGTCCGAAGGCCTATTTCATCCACCCGATCGCGCAATATTTGAGTCATGGAGACACCTCAGGGGTTGTGCAGCGTGCTTCTCCCCGAAGCGGCTTTTTGTGTTTCGATTCAGTATTGACGACCCCCAGTTGAATTGCAATTGCAAACTGGTTGCGAGAAGCTTGTTAGGCTGGAGCCGCGGCAATCGCAGGTGGCTATCGGCACGCGCCCGAAATGGCGCGTGCGTGCGCGGGTCATCCGAACTTGAAGAGGATACCGAAGCCACCGCGCGGATAATTCCACTCGATCTCACCACTGGCCTCGCACAGGACCCGGCAGGTGCCGCACTCCATGCAGCCGTCGGCGGTGATCTCCACTTGGCCCTGGTCGTTCAACTCATAACATTGGGCCGGGCAGACGCGGGTCAACCCGAGCAGGTTAGCGCTTGGCCGCTCGTGCGGTCGCACTTTGATATGCGGGCGCCCCGAATCGACCAGGTAGCGGTTCTGGTAGAGCTTCTCCTCGACGCGCAACGTCACCGCGACCGTCATCTCTCGTCCCTCCTTTAACGCCAGGCGAGCGCCAGGCGGACCGCGTCGCTCACCAACCCCCAGCGCGAACGCGCCTTGATCATGGCAGCAGCGGTCGCCTTTTCCTTCTCGATTTTCGGGGTGCCGTCGACCCGCATGAAGTTCTGGGCCGCCTGCGACATCAACTGCGGGTAGGTCGTGAAGAAATTTCGGGAATTGGTGTGGAGCAGGGCCGGCATATCCTTGTATTTCTTCAGGTCCTTGACCACGAAGGACTTGTTCAGCATGGTCTTATAAAGGACAAGGTTCTGCTTGGTCATTGGACCATTGCGGCGCTTGACCTGGACGATTGCTTCAGCCGCGATGCGGCCGGAGGTCATGGCGAGGTTTGAACCCTCGCGGTGAACGGCGTTATTCAATTGCGCGGCATCGCCGATCACGACCCAACCGTCGCCAAAGAGCTGCGGAATCGCCTTGTAGCCACCTTCGGGAATGAGATGCGCGGCATATTCTTTCACCTCCGAGCCGGCGATCAGCGGCCGGATCGAAGGATGGTCTTTCAGCGCATCGAGGAGGGCGTATGGGCTCTGCATCGTCGCGGCGAAATCCGAAACGAGGCAGCCGATGCCCAGTGAGATCGACTCCTTGTTGGTGTAAAGGAAGCCAAGCCCGGCCATGCCGCGGGAGATCGTGCCGACAGCCTCGATTACGCAACCTTCTCCGCCCTTGAGGCCAAACCGCTGCTCAATGACATCTTCGGGCAGGAAATGCATTTCCTTGACGGCGAGCGCTACGCTTTGTGGCTTCGGCATCTCGCGAAGCCCGGCCCGCGTGCCAAGCAGCCCCGAGACACCTTCTGCGAGAATGACAACGTCCGCGAAGATCGCGCCGCCGGCCCGGTCCGTGCGGACGCCGACCACCTTGTCCTTGGCATCACGGACAAGTTCCGTCACAGTCGTCTCGCATAGGACTGTCGCGCCGGCCGCGCGCACCTTACGCGAAAACCATTTGTCGAACTGAGCACGAATGATCGTATAGCGGTTGGGCTTTGCCTCGTTGAAGTCCTCCGACCGATAGTGCATCCCGGTGTGGGACGTGTCGTCCATCACCCAAAGCCGCTGTTCAACCAAATGCCGCTCGAGAGGCGCATCGTCCCGGAAATCCGGGATGATCTTCTCCAGCATGTTCGCGTACATGATGGCACCCTGGACATTCTTGGAGCCCGGATATTCACCCCGCTCAAACTGCAGCACCTTCAGGCCGTGGCTTGCCATGGTGTACGCAGCTGCATTTCCGGACATGCCGGCTCCAATAACAATGGCGTCGAATTTTTCCGCGATCATGTCCATCTCGCTAGCTCGCAAGCTTATCGCGATTGTGGGGCGACAGCCGCCGGGTGAAGGCTTCAGTTAGTGCGGGCAGGAAGCGGATCGCGTCGGTGACGATCCCGAGGTGGGCGAAATCGAAAATCGGCGCGTTGGGGTCGGTGTTGATGGCCACGATGAGATCCGCCCCCTCGACGCCAACCCGGTGCTGGATGGCGCCGGAAATCCCGGCCGCTATATAAAGTTTCGGCCGGATGGTCTTGCCAGTTTGGCCGATCTGCCGATCCGCCGACATCCAGCCCTTCTGGACCAACGGGCGCGAACAGCCGTGCTCGGCCCCGATTGCTCGCGCGAGGTTCTTCACAAGCTGCAGGTTCTCCGCCGAGCCTAGACCAAGACCTCCCGCAACCACGACGTCGGCATAGGCAAGGTTTGCGTTTGCCGACTGGCTATCCGGCAGGAAGCCGAGGACTTTGGTCACGATCTCGTCCTCGGGGACCGACAGCTTGTGCCGGATGACACGCCCGGCCGGCCTGTCCGTCCGCTGCGGCATGGGCATGACCCTCGGTCGCACAGTCGCCATCTGCGGCCGGTAGTTGAGCGTATAGATCGTGCACAACAAGGAGCCGCCGAAAGTCGGACGGGTCGCGGCGAGCGATCCATCGGTATCCACATCGAGTTCGGTGCAATCGGCCGTGAGCCCTGTGAGCAAGGTCGTGGCCACGGAGCCGGCGAGATCCCTGCCGAGTGTGGTCGCGCCGAGAAGAAGGATCTCGGGTTTGTGGGTAACGACCAGATCCGTCATCGCCTTGGTGAACGGCTCGTTGCGATAGTCGGCAAGCAGCGGCGCCTCGACGATGTAGACAAGGTCGGCGCCATAAGCGAAGGCATCGGCTACGGCAGGCCGGGTGGCTTCTCCCGGCGGTCCTATCACGACTCCGGCAAGCTCGACGCCAAGCTTGTCGGCGAGCTTTCGGCCTTCGCCGAGCAATTCGAATGATACGGGATGGACCTGGCCACGTTCGAGTTCGATGAAGACCCAAACGTGGCGGTAGTCCTTGAAATGAGCAGGCAGCTCCTTCTTTATGCCGGCACGGCCGGCGGCAGGGCGAGGGGTTTCTCGGTTTACGGTCGACATCGTCTGCTCCTTGCCGTCACGCGCCGCCGTTGAAGGCGAGCTCATGTTCCAGCGCCGGCTGGCGGGTGAAGATTGCGGCAATGAGTTCGTCAGCGATATCGCGTAGCGCCTTTTCGGTGGTGTCGATTTGCGCCGCCTTTTCCGCTCGTGTAGCAGGGGCGAAAACGCGCTTGACGACCGTGGGCGAGCCGCGCAGGCCGCATCTGGTGAGGTCATCAATGCCGGCGTCGGCCGCGCTCCATTTCAAGACCTGGCTGCGCGCGGCGCACAGGGCGTCCACGAGCGAACCCCGGCGGATCTCGTTGGTGCCTTCCAGCATGGTGATGAGGCAAGGTAGCCTGCTCTTCAGCATCTGCGTGCCGCCTTCAGAGCGGCGCTCGACCTTGATCTCGCGCTGATCAAGATCAAGGGAGGCGATCTTCGCGACATAGGTAAGTTGCAGGAGATCGAGGCGCTTGGCGATGCCGGGCCCGACCTGGGCGGTATCGCCATCGATCGTCTGCTTGCCAGTGAAGACGATGTCTGGCGTGCCGAACGTCTCGCCAACCTTCGCGATTGCCTGGGAGAGCGCGTAGGACGTCGCCAGCGTGTCGGAGCCTGCAAAATAGCGGTCGGTCAAGAGTACCGCGCGGTCGGCGCCGTAGCCGAGCGCCTTGCGCAGCGCGTCCTCTGCCATGGGCGGGCCCATGGTGAGCACAGTGACCTCGCCATCATAAGCGTCGCGCAGTCGCAGTGCCTCTTCGAGCGCGAACAGGTCGTAAGGGTTAATGATGGTTGGGACACCCTGGCGCATAATCGTGTTCGTCACCGGATGGACCCGTATCTGTGCCGAGTCCGGCACCTGCTTGATGCAGATCACGATGTGCATTGGCGGTCTCTCTGGGCTTCTGTCCCGATGCGGGCCTGGCAGTTCACCTCCTTGAAAGCATCATCCGTGCCAACTGCTTTGCGCGCTCCCAACCCTGGAAATTCGGATGGCCTGTCGAGGGGCGCATTCGTGATTTGTCGGCTTCTCGACATTGTCGCGTCGCAAACATGTCGTGTTCATTCTTCTTCGAACCGCTTCAGCACGGCGTCGAACGGGACGAAGGTTCGGCCCGGCGTGGCAGGTTTGTTCGGGTCGTGGTCTTTGAGCACCTTGAAGACCCGGTGTGAGAGCGGCGAGGAAATCGCGAAGTCTTCGTAGGCACGTTCGAGTGTGGCGCGCACCCGCGCGGCGATCACCTGATCGCACAAGCCGGACAGATCTTGTTCGGCAAGATATTGGCCCACGCGCTTCATGATATGGAGGCGAGAGACATCCAGCACCTTCGGGTCATAGGAGACGCCAAGGATGGCGAAGAATTCCTCCGCAGCCGACAGGCCTCTCAGTCGCGCGAGGATGTCGGTGACATCGATGGGAGAGCTGTCAGCGGAACAATTCATTGCATTTCCCCTGGTCGGAAAACTGTGGTGTCGGTGCGTTCGCCGCACGGCTGGCCTGGACCCGCGAGATCGGCGAAGCATGGCTCGCTGCACATCGTATCGTAGAGCTCGACCAGTTGAGTTGCACTGACGGTCGATTTGATCTCGGCCGCCTTGCGGCGGACGCGGGCCACCATCGCGGCTGCCAGATCCGGGTCGAGATCACGACCGCTTTCGCTCAGCACATGGGCAATCGCGGTGGCGCCGGAATGCTTGCCGATGACGATACGACGGCAGCGGCCGACGAGAGCCGGATCGAGCCCTTGATAGGTACGCGAGTCCTTCAGCAGCCCTGCGACATGAATGCCGGATTCGTGAGAGAAAACATCGGCGCCGACGACTGGCTTAGTGGCTGCGGTCTGCCGGCCGGCGGCCCAGGCCACCTGGGCGGCGAGGTCGGGCAATGCGGTCAGCTCAATGCCGGTATCCGCGCCGTCGAGGACGGCCATCGCGGCAGCCACTTCTTCCAGCGCGGCATTGCCCGCACGCTCGCCGAGCCCGAGGATGGTGACGGAGGCGTGGCGTGCGCCTGCGCGGATCGCGGCCAGCGTGTTGGCGGCAGCGAGACCGAGATCGTTGTGCGCATGAAACTCGAGGTCGATTGGAGAGCGCGCCACCAGCTGGGCGACAAGTTCGAAGGTCGAAAAGGGGTCGAGAACGCCGACCGTGTCGGCCAGTCTGACACGGCTTGCGCCGGCGTGCGCAGCCGCCTCGATGACGCGGGCCAGATGATCCCGATCGGCCCGCGAGGCATCCTCGCATCCCACCGCGACGAAGAAGCCGGCAGCGGCGGCACGCTTAACCATATGATCGATGATCTGCAGCGCTCTTGCTTGGTCGAGGCCGAGCCTGGCGGCAAGTTGGATGTCCGATGCCGGCAGCGACAGATTGACGGCACCGATGCCGCTCTCGACCGCTGCGTCGAGATCCTGCGACGTCATCCGGCACCAGGCCGTGAGCCGAACCGGGAGACGCCGCGCGACCGCGGCGCGAATTGTGTCGATCTCGTCGGCGCCCATGACCGGCGTTCCGATCTCGATCTCTGGGACGCCCGCAGCTGCAAGAGCCTCGGCGAGCTCCAGCTTTTCCGCCTTCGTAAAGGCGACGCCGGGCGCCTGCTCGCCGTCGCGCAAGGTGGTATCGTTGAGAAAGACATGACGGTTCATGAATGGCAGCCTGTTCTGCTGCGGCTCAGGCATGAATCGGATTGAACGTCTTCAGCACTTCGCCTGCCGGGCGCGCTACCGGGAGCGCTACGCAGTTTCGCCAAGATTGCCGGCATGACCTCGAGCACCCGGTCGACGTCCGCTTCACCGTTGTCGCGTGCGAAGGAGAAGCGGACCGCCTGGTGTGGCGTTTTCATTGCACTCAGCACATGGCTCGGTTCCAGCGAGCCGGAGCTGCAGGCGGATCCGGAGGAACAGGCGATGCCCACGCGGCTGAGAAGAAGCGGGATTCCATCACCTTCGACATGTTCGAAGGAGATGTTTGCGGTGTTTGGCAGCCGCTCCAGCGGGTCGCCAGTGACACAGGTATCTGGGATGCGCTGGAGAATCCCGCCTTCCAGGCGGTCGCGGAGCGACTTGACCCGTGTGGTCATGTCGTCCATGAATTTCATGGCGAGTTCGGTCGCCTTGCCGAGCCCGACTATGCCGGGCGTGTTCTCGGTGCCAGCACGCCGGCCGTGCTCTTGGTGACCACCCTTGATCAGCGAGCGGAAGGGCACACCACGTTTTACGTAAAGTGCGCCGATCCCTTTCGGGCCGTGCAGCTTGTGGCCGGAGAACGACAGCATGTCGATTGCGGTCGACTTGATATCCATCGGGAGCTTGCCGACCGCCTGCACGGCATCGGTATGGAAAAGGGCGCCGACTTCCTTGGCCAACTCAGCAAGCTTGGCCACGGGGAAGATCACACCAGTCTCGTTGTTCGCCCACATTATCGAGACGATCGCCACGTGGGGGGTGAGGGCGGCTATATAGGCGTCGAGGTCGAGCCGGCCAAGGCGATCCACCGGGATCCTGTGCACCTTGACGCGGCGGGTCTTCTCAAGATGCGCGCACAGCTTCAGCACGGCGGGATGCTCGACCGCGGAAGTCACGATCTCGGTTGAGTTGGGCATCGCCTCGAGCGCCGAAAGAATCGCGGTATTGTCGCTTTCTGTCCCACCCGAGGTGAAGGTGATCTCATCGTCGAACGCCGCGCCGATCAGCGCCTGCAACTGCCGCCGCGCCTTTTTCACCGCCGCGCCGACTGAGGCGCCAAAAGCGTGCGCCGACGAAGGGTTGCCGAATTGATCCGTAAAAAACGGCAGCATCGCTTGCACGACCTCAGGATCGACCCGGGTCGTTGCGTTGTTATCGAGATAAATAGGCCTCATAGGTGCGATCCTCAGTTGACCCGCAATGACGCCAAGCGCGAGGCCGGTCGCCTCATTGAGCCTCTGGCGCATGCCGTTGATGGTGATGGGCCCAAACTGGCAACCGGCTCAGGCGCCCCACAGTTTGACGTAGACCTGGTTGCCGTCGACATGGCCAAGTTCGTAGGCCGCCGCCGTCCACCCGCGGGCAAGGAGCCGCCCACGACAGCGATTTCGATAAGCCGAATTTGCTCCAGGGGCGCGGTTTGGTGGCCAGCAGTTCGCGTCCCGCCACGAACTGAATCGTTCCGGGCGCCGACGTTCTCTGCATTCTGCCGGAAGCGATTGGCGGTCCCGAAATCAGCTTCGACATGTCTTGTCCTTGATGACGGGGACATCTCTTGCACTGGCCATATAAGCCTCGTCTGCCGCCGAGTGTCCGTCTGCGGCTATCGCTTCATGGACCCCCACAAGCACGTGCTCGATGGCTTCGCAGCATGAGCGCCTGCCGCGGGCAGCCTTGGTGTGATGAGTGACCTGATCGATTGTGGCGAGGCCATTGATACGGACGGCCCGCCCTATCATCCCTACGTCGATAGTTTTGCCTTTGCCGATGATGGGCTGGGTAAGCGCCGACGAGGAGGCGATCGCGGCGCCGCAGGCGATGGCGCCGACCTCACTGTCGGCATTGACTGTTTCCAGGCCGGCATTCTTCGGGCTGAAGAAGTGTTCCTGGACCCTATTGCGATAGTCCAACGTCAACGTGGCGCTACTCCTTCTCATTGGCGATCAACCGAAGGACTTGCCGCAGCCGCACGTCTCCCGCGCGTTGGGGTTGTCGAAGACAAAGCCGGAAGTTTCGAGACCGGTGATGAAGTCGACGGTCATGCCGGCGACATGGGGTTGGGAGCCTGCGTCCACGAACACCTTGACCCCATCTGTCTCGGTGATCGCGTCGCCCTCGCGCGGGACGCTCTCCAGGCCCATCAGGTACTTGAAGCCGGCGCAGCCGCCGGTCTGGACCATGATGCGAAAGCCTTCCGCCGGCTCGCTGGCGCTGGAAAGAGCGGTCTTGACGGCGGCAACAGCGTTGTCCGTGAGCGTTATCATGGCTCGATTTCTCCTCGGTCCGTGACGTGTTTGCGGCTCACGTTGCATGGACCGTGCCAAAGGCAAAAACCGTTTCAACTCAGACGTAATCTCTCTAAAACTGCTATCCTCTTGTGCGCCATTGCTGGGAAGATGTCCGGCAACCGACACGTAACTGTCCGGTTTGTCGAGCCCGCCACAAGGGTGTTCGGTCTGAGTTCCTGCTGAACTCTCGCGTAAACCATTGACTGGTGTGCAGAAGAACCCTTCTGAACTTGCTTCGGCGACATTGGCACGACTTTTGAGGCGTCCAATTGGCGGAGACGACAAGAACTGGAGACCGATCATCAGTCGCGCGTGCCCGCGATCGATGGAACGAAGGAGGAAACCAACGTGTCAGGTCTGGGTCAGATCCGCTCTCCGCTCGCGGGATCCGCGGCACACCACTCAGGCGCAACGCCCGGTTTCGAGCCGGTCCTGACGGCGATGCGCACGCTGTCCAGGAACACACTGTCATGGGCGAGCACGAGAGCCGCATCGAGCATCACGGCGCGCGCTCGGCTGATCGCCTGGCAGCGCAGCTGATCCTCAACAAGTAGGTGGAAGCAGAGGTAATACATGGACCAGCGCGAGAAACCGTCACCGGACGAAATCCGGCGGGCGCGAGAAGACAATCCGAAAATACGCGAGCACGATCTCGCCACCAAATTGGGCATTTCGGAAGCCGAATTGGTCGCGGCGCATTGCGGTTCCAGCGCGGTGCGCATCGAGCCGCGCGTCAATGATCTGCTGACCGGCCTCGAAACGGTCGGCGAGGTGATGGCGCTGACCCGCAACGAAAGTGTCGTGCACGAAAAGGTAGGCGTCTACGACAAGGTGGTCACCGGCAACCAGCATGCCATGGTACTCGGCGACGACATCGACCTGCGCATCTTTCCGAAAGTGTGGGCCTATGGCTTTGCCGTCGAGAAGCGCGATGGCGACGACATCTGCCGCAGCCTGCAATTCTTTGATGCCACAGGCCAAGCGGTGCACAAGGTGCATCTCAGGCCCGCCTCAAACCTCTATGCTTATCAGAAGCTGGTGGCCAAGCTGGAATCCTCGAGCCAGGCGCCGATCGTCTCAGTCAAGGCGACCGGTGCCGACGATGACGCAGAGGTTCGCGACCAATCCGCCACGATCGAGGATTTACGCGACCACTGGAGCCAGCTGACCGACGTGCATCAGTTCTACGACATGTTGAAGACACTGAAGCTCCGCCGCTGCCAGGCAATGCGTATGGTCGGCGAGGATTACGCTTGGCTGCTCGATAAGGATGCCGTCGGCACCATGTTTCAACACGCGGTCGAAGACGAGCTTCCGATCATGTGCTTTGTGGGCAATCGTGGCTGCATCCAGATCCATTCCGGCCCGATCAAGTCGGTCAAACCGATCGGGCCGTGGATCAATGTGCTCGACGAGACCTTCCGCCTGCATCTCGGCACCCACCACATCCGTGAGGTCTGGGCCGTGCGCAAGCCGACCAGGGACGGTCACGTCACGTCGCTCGAAGCCTATGGCGCCGATGGCAAAATGATCATCCAGTTCTTCGGGACGCGTAAGGAAGGCGAATGCGAGCGCGGCGACTGGCGGGGCCTGGCCGAGACACTGCCGCGCATTCCCAGTCCGACCGCTTAAGACCCCAATGCATGTTGTCTTCCGTTCTATGGAGAAAGGCTTGGGTCGCCAGTCAAACCTCATCAGTCTTTCGGCAACTTGTTCCCGGCAAGATCGTATGACGGCGCATTGAGGCCGTCAGTATACGACCGACAGCCATAGCCGGGCTTGCCGTGGAGTTCGCCAGCGGCTATTGCCGCCATTCGCTCTCAGCACGCATTCCCAGCGTGCGTGCGGCGTTTCTGGTGTTGCGCCGCAACGCGCTCTATCAGGTCAACGGGTGCTGTGACTGCAAGGCTTACACGGCCGCTGGGTCGGGGCAAGTCTCCTGTCAAGCGACGTTTTGAGACCGCGCCGTTGTGTCGTATTGGGTTGGAGCGCCTACGCCTTGCACGGGACCGGCCTCAAGGCGTGCCTTTATGTTGCTCAAATAGCCCTCTGCATAGGATTGCGCCACCGAAATCGGCATATTGACGCCAGCCGTGAACGCCTCTTCCAGGGCCTTCTTCACGAGCCCATTGCGAATAGCGAGTTTCACCTCGGGGCCGGCGACAAAGCTTAGCGCCTGCCCCCCGAGACTGATGCCGGCTTCTGCCAGCGCCAGCTTCATATTGCCTCCACTAATGGCCGTATGCAGAAGATTTGCGGCTTGCGACTCCGTCTCAAGCCCCATTGACACGACATCTGCCAACTCACCCAAGACTGGAACGAAGCTCAGCAGCCCCACCGCTGTCGCACCCCAGTCAAGCACTTCCGAGCCCACCTTGAGCACACTATCGGCTGCGTGCATGAAGGCCCCGCCGTTCTTCTTGGCAGACTTGATATTGGGCTGGTCCGCCACGCCCATCATCATGTCCGCGACGGCATCCTGCTCCGCAGCGGTTTTGGGAACATGGGTCTTCGCGTTCTGAACGGTGCTGTTGGCTGCCGACATGTTGTTGTAGAAATGCCTGAAGTCGTTGTTGCTTATATTCCCGGAATCGACCGTATGTCCGCCGCCGAAGTCGAAGAACCCATGGTGGGTCTTGTAGCCCGTGATCGAATTGTTTAGCAAACTGAACAATAGCGGATCTGAAAGCAGCTGCGAAGCTGCTTTCCGTACACTCGCGTTCAGGCTCTTGTCGTCGGCCATGCTGGCAAGCTTTTCGCGAGTCAAGTCGCCGCTGCCAAAGAAGGCACTCTGATTCTTGTTAACTGTGTCAAGCGCATCCAACTCGGGTTTCGTGAGGCTCATCGCAGCTGAAGCGACTTGTAGGAAGTCCTCTTTGTGAACCTTATCTATCGCGCCGCCGTACAACTGCCTCCACGCATCCGGGTGATTGACGAAGTACTGCGCCGCCGCGATGACCTGGGGCGGACATTTGCCGGTTTTGGCGTCGCCCTCGACGATCTGCTTGAAATCCGCCAGGCTCAGGTTCTTGGGCAGATAGTCGGAATATCGGTAAAGCTCGCGCATGGCGTCGCTCGCGGTCATGACCTGCGGCTGCCCATTTCCAGTGCCGTCGGATGGGATGTAGTTTTGCTCATAGCTTTGTGCCTGCCGGCCCTGGAATTCGCCAACTTGTGAGTGATGCTCCGAGAAGCCCGACAAATCCTTCGCCGCGATCTTACCGCCGCAGCGACCATCGCCCTGGGAGCCGATCGCATAAAAGAGCTCTGGGTCCTGCTGCAGTCCTTCGATCGCTGCCTTCAAATCAGGCGGCGTAGTGGGATCGTTGGCTTTATCCGCCAGCGACTGCCAACTGAGCGGGCATTGGTCCTTGTGACGGTTCAGCACTGCTACGATCTGCAACTCGGTCTCGGTCAGCGTGCCGCCGTTCCACGTGATCCTCGAGCTTGGCACTGGCGAGGTCGGCACGGGCGCTGGCGCTGGCGCTGCGATTGCGGAGGGCTGCGAGGCCTCATCCAGTGCTTTGATTGACTCCCTCATCTGCGGTGACAGCAGATCCAAAGGGTGCTTCTGCAATTGTTCCATCACCGTGTTCAGATCCGGCGGCACCAGATCTCGCTGCGCGAGGGGGGCATTTTTGTCTTCCTGCAAGCAAGTCGACAACATCGCCTCAAAGGTCGAAGTTGCGCTTTGTTGGGTCTGGTCGGGCGTTGGCGCAGAAGGTCCCCGGAACGACAAGCCCTGCGCGGACTGAGGCAGATTCGAGTTAGCGTATAGCGAAAGATTGCTGAGCGACATTGCGTATCCCCAGATGCAGGATTGAAAACCGCCACATGTGCATCATGTGGGGCCACTGTTCACGGCGAACGGTGACAAGTCCCAGCGCCGGTCGGCCACCTAAATGCCACCAGCCACGGTCTTGACTGCTCCGCTCGTCACTTGCACGACGGTTGTTCCCACTACAGCCAAAGGCGGCAGTGCCGTCTGGAGACTCATGTTAGGCGGGTTAGCTTTCGACAAGCTGACGACTTTCAAAAGGAGTCACAATCAGCATCGCCGGCGATATTGCCCCCGGAGGCCGTGGTGTATTCTGTGATGCCATCGCCTCGCCCATCCGCTATCGACAGCGCGTCAGCGAGAGGCGGTCGAACAACCAGGCAATGCTGGAGACCTCCTCTCTCTCAGGAGTGTCGATCGGCCCGGAATGGGGACCTTGGGTCCGCTTGATTGATGCCGACCGGACACTGCTGCAAAACCCGGAGCGGAAGGTCGCCAAACCAATCAGCGAGCGAATGTCGTTTTGTGCACAAGCCGATCTCTTGCGCAAACAAGATAGAAAGAACGTCAATCCATGCTGAGGGCGCGGGCGCCGCACACCCACTTGTGTTCCTGGGCAGAGGCGGGGCGCAGCGCCCGTATTCTCAATGTTATTTCTGGGCTGGCTCAGGCTCGCGCACGATGTCGTCCTGACGCGGCAGGGAAGAATAGGGGCCTTCCTGCCGTCCATCGCGAATGACCGTGGCGGAGGAGCCGCGAAACAACAGCAGTACCGATTCCTGCGGCGGCTTCTCGACGGCGGCGGCCTGTGGCTGCGCCTGCGCCTGCGCCACAAGAGCGTTGAACGTCTGCTCCACAAGCGCGACGAAGCGTGGTGGACCGGAAACCATGACGAGAGCATTTCCCGGCGCCGGTCTCACGACATAGCGTTCATCGGAGATGTTGAGCGCATCTAGAGCTGCCTTGAGCGCATCGAAGCGGATCGGGGTCAGCACAAGCAGGCGAGTTTGCGCTTCATTTGCAGATGATACGTAAAGTTCGACCCCATCGAAGTACCATTGGAGATTGTAGAGATCGGTCAAGCGGTCGAGGAACGCGCGCGGTGGCAAATCCGGCATGCGTCCGCGAATCCGCCCCTTCACCTCGCCGCTGATGCTGATTTTGATTTTGAGGTTGTTGCCGAATTCCTGCAACGCGGCAGCGAGTTCCTGATCCAGAACCGCATACCTGTAGGGTGTCGAGGGCAGTGACAGAGTAGCACTGTGCGCCAAATGGTTTCCGGTGGAGACAACAAAAACGACACAGAGGACTTTCTTAAAAATGTGCAGGATCATGGATTCACAAGCATTCCCGGCATCTCGTCCCGAAGAACATAAGGTTGAAATTCGCATTCTAACTTAGGCGCCGAACGTGGCGATTAAAAGACGCTGCCCATGGTCAATTCGTCAGCTTGTCGTCAGTTCGACTCTCTATGCTGTTGATCCGATAACGGGTGATGGGCGGGTTAGACTCATCACATCTCAAAGAGAACAAATGAGTCCTTGCATGATGTTGGGCGTCACATCGATCTCCACCAATCTAACCGACGGTCTGTCCAAGGTCGGGTCGGCGGCAGCGCTCGGCGACCAGGCGCAGTTTCAGCGCAGTCTTGTGCAGGCGGCGAGCTCGGTCAAAAACGATGCCTCCTCCGCGACGGCTAGGGTGGCGCCAGTTCGTCCGGCCTTGGAGGTTCAGCGGGCTGTAACGCAGGCGAACCCGCTGGGCGATCGCGTGCTTCAAACGCTTTCTTCGATGCATCAGCATAATGCAGTCGCGCCTCCCGTGCTCGGCAGCCAGGTGACCCTTGTGACGGGCGCCCTGCCTGGGCCGGCGGCGCAGCTCCCTCTGCAGGCCCGAGCAGCAGGAGTACAGACGCCAAGTGCTCCGCAAGGGGGGAAGGATTTCGAAGCGATGGTTGCTGGCCTGCGCGATGTCTACAATGACGTCACTCAGGTTTCCCTTGTCTGCAAGGGTATCGGCTCCGCCAGCTCATCTGTGAATAAACTGGTATCAGCGGGTTGAATGTCGCCCATGGTTGGCGCAACGCATGGCGAGATCACCCATAGCCGGCCGCCTGGTCGGCTATGGCCTTGTTGTGCTGTGCTGCCGCTTCTGTTTGCTCTAAGTGGCTGCAAGGCCGATCTCTACACGAAATTGCAGGAGCGCGAGGCGAACGACATGCTCGCGCTCCTGCTTAACAGTGGCGTCGATGCGGTCCGTGTCGCCGTAAAGGATGGGACCAGCACGATTCAGGTCGAAGAAAAGCAGCTTGCCTTCTCGATCAACCTGCTGAATGCCAAGGGGCTGCCGCACCAGTCTTTCAAGAACCTCGGCGAAATATTTAAAGGATCGGGTCTGATCGCGTCGCCGACCGAAGAGCGCGCGCGTTATGTCTATGCGCTGAACGAAGAGTTGTCGCGTACGATCAGCGACATCGACGGCGTCATCTCGGTGCGCGTCCATGTCGTTCTGCCGCATAACGACCTTTTACGAGAGGGCGCCACGCCATCCTCGGCGTCGGCGTTTATCCGACATGACGCTAAGGCAAACCTCTCAATTCTGCTACCGCAAATCAAGATGCTCATTGCCAACAGCATCGAGGGCCTATCCTACGATAAGGTGGAGGTGGTTTTCGTGCCAGTGGAACGGCCCGCATTTGAGCAACGGGCTGAGCCAGCGGCTGTTTTGACCCAGGCATCTAAATCGATTCCGGCGCCTTTGCTGGCGATTGCTGTGGGTTTCGCCGCGGCCGTGATCGGCGTTCTAAGCTATGTCTTGGGCCGCGCTCGTATGCGCCAGCGCAGGCAATCGCGCGAACCCACCAAGCTTGAAGGGCGCGCGGGTGTGCCTGCGATCGAGTCTGTTGCTAAAAAGATGGTCGGCGATGCGTGATCGATCGCCCGAATCGGCTTCCGTGGGCTTGAGCCAGCTTGCTGCTGCGATTCATCCGACTCGACTTGCCGCACGTCTTGACCCGGCGTTGTCGGCCGCGACCTTGGTGCGGTTGCAGAAGAGTCGGAGGCTTCAAGTGAGATTGGCAGGACTGTTGCTCGACGATGAAATGAATTTGAATGAAGGCCGCTGGGGTCAGGACCTTCTGCGTGGACATGATCCGCGTCGAGCGGCCCTGCTTGCCGGAAGCCTCTGGCATGCCCGCTCGCTGCTGAAGCTGATTTCAAAGCCTGATCTCACCGTTCTGATCCAATCTATCGGCGCTGAAGCGCACGCGTTTGGCATCCGACATCTGGCGCATGCCATCGCAACCGGACCGATTGACGATCCAGAGCAACTCGCCCAACAGATTGAACACGATGGGCATGCCTGTCTTGGCGCCTGGCTCGATGAAAATTCAGCCCTTGACCGGAACCGCGTGCTGCTGCGCCTGCCTGTTGGGACCGCCGCCGATGAGCCCGCGATTGAGCACCGCAATGCTGCAGGCCAGTTGTTTTCTTTAGTGGTAGCCTATTTGGTTGCGGAGACCCCGACGATATGACGTTCGATGATCCAGCAGCGCCGGTTGCTCCGCAGATGCGCCCAGTCGGGCCACTGATACCGGCAAGTGAGCTCGAAATCTGGGACAATGCCGCGGAGGCGCGTTCGGCGGCCGAACGGTATCTGCAGCGGGTTCGCGGCTGGGCGCGCGCGGCTTATCGGCGCGAACGGGCGCGCGGTCATACCGAGGGATTCAACGACGGCGCCGAGGAGATGGCCCAACTGATTGGGCGGACAGTCTCTGAAGTGGCACGGCGAAAGACCGTTCTGGAGCAAGAATTGCCACAGCTCGTGATGGAGATCGTAGGCGATCTTCTGGGTGCCTTTGATCCAGGCGATCTGCTGGTGAAGACCGTTCGTCGTGCGATCGAGCGGGAATATGGTGGCGCCGAAGTTTGTCTTCATGTGTCTCCCACGCAAGTCGATGCGCTCGCGCGCGAGTTCGCTGAATGCGATGGAAGGGAAGGGCGGCCGAAGGTCCGGATTGACCCCGATCCGGCGCTGTCGCCGCAGCAATGCGTGCTGTGGAGCGAATATGGCAATGTCGATCTCGGGCTGACTGCGCAGCTACGCGCGCTGCGCCTCGGGTTTGGGTTGCGTTCTGAAGAAAACGAACTGTGACCATGCGGATGCCCGAGCACAGCAATCCCGCTGCAGAGAGAACTCTGGATACAGAGCTGTCTGGTCTGAGGTCTAAAGCCAAGCATATCGACACGCGTGTCGTACGCGGACGGATCACGCGGGCCATCGGAACGCTCCTCTATGCCGTCTTGCCAGACGCCCGTATCGGCGAACTCTGTCTGTTGCAGGATCCGCGGACCGGGTGGTCGTTGGAAGCCGAGGTGGTCGGTCTGTTTCAGAATGGCGTTTTGCTCACGCCGGTCGGTGACTTGGTCGGCCTGTCCAGCCGTGCAGAAGTGGTGGCTACGGGACGAATGCATGAAGTGCCAGTCGGGGCCAATTTGCTCGGCCGCGTGATCGACAGCTTCGGACGTCCGCTCGATGGCAAAGGCGCTGTCAAAACCGCTGAAACCCGTCCGCTGCGCGGCAGAGCCCCCAACCCAATGACAAGGCGCATAATCGAGCGGCCCTTCCCACTCGGCGTCCGTGCCCTGGACGGTCTACTGACATGTGGCGAAGGCCAGCGGATCGGAATCTATGGAGAGGCGGGCTGCGGCAAGTCAACCTTACTGTCACAGATCGTAAAAGGCGCGGCAGCCGACGTTACCATCGTCGCGCTCATAGGCGAGCGTGGGCGCGAGGTTCGTGAATTCATTGAGCGGCATCTTGGGGAGGCAGCCCTTCGTCGTACGATCGTTGTCGTCGAAACCTCCGACCGCTCGGCAATAGAGCGGGCGCAATGTGCGCATATGGCAACCACACTCGCCGAGTATTTTCGCGAACAAGGGCGACGCGTCGTTCTGATGATGGATTCATTGACGCGCCTTTGCCGCGCCATGCGCGAAATCGGCCTTGCTGCGGGTGAGCCGCCGACCCGGCGGGGCTTTCCTCCTTCCGTCTTTGCCACGCTGCCAGGCCTGTTGGAGCGTGCCGGCATGGGGGAGCGTGGCTCAATCACAGCCTTCTATACCGTGCTTGTCGAGGGTGACGGTGTGGGAGATCCAATCGCCGAGGAGTCGCGCGGCATTCTCGATGGCCATGTCGTCCTTTCACGCACGATCGCGGCGCGAGAGCATTTCCCCGCTATCGATGTGCTGCAGAGCCGCAGCCGTGTAATGGATGCAGTCGTATCTGTTGCACATCGTAGGTCGGCGTCCTTCTTCCGTGACCTCCTCTCGCGCAGTGCCGAGTCCGAGTTTTTGGTCAAGGTCGGTGAATACAAGCATGGCAGCGATCCGCTGACTGACCGGGCTATCGCCTCGATCGATGATCTGCAGGAGTTTTTGCGCCAGGGCGAAGTCGAGACGTCCAGTTTTGAGGAAACCGTCGAATGGATGTCACGTCTGACCGCGTGAATCGTGTTCACGCTTCGAGGCTAAGGCTTCTGAAGGATATGCGAGAGCGCAGTGCCCTTAGCAACCTGTCCAATATGGAAGCCAAGCGCCAGATCGCGGCCTTGGCTACACAGCAAGCTTCCAAGGAGCTTGCGATCGCAGAGGACCGCCGTGCAGCGGCCGAAGTGCAGCTTTATCAACAGCTAATATCGCTCGATACCTTGTCCGTCGCAGCACTCGATCGTGGCAAGCTCCTGATTGAGCGGCTTGAGACCGAGATCACCCTGAGACGTCAGAGGCTTGATGACGCGCACGTCGCTCAAGAAGAGGCCGAGACGGCGGCGTCTGAGACAAGGGCCCACTGGGTCAAATGTTCGGCGGCCAGGCACAAATGGGAACAGATCGAGGGCGACGTTCGGCGCGCGGTCGACACCCATTCGGAGTCCGCAGCCGAGATAGAGGCCGATGACGAAAGCATGCCTCGGTATGGGAGGGTTTCGCGTCCCCAAATGTCGGGCGACCCGATATGATGACGGCTCATCCTCTTACCGCGGCGCGGTCGTGCCGTTTTGTAGAGCCGCCCCCGGTAACTCCTGTGGGCAGACACGCTACGCTCAAACCATCGCTAACTCTGTCCCGCGCCGTCGTCTCGTGGATCAACGAAATCGCGACCCCCCGCATGGCCTTTCAAAGCCGGCTTGGCGATATGCCGCTATCTGTGCGGATGGAACGGATTGTCTGGCAGCAGGAACCTTCTACGGCTCCAATGTTTGACTGCATTTGGCGCGTCGGAGACGAAACGATCGTCTTGTCGTTGTGCCGTCGACTTGCAGAGGCGCTCATCTCAACAGTGCAGAATGGTCTTGCATTACCTTGCGAACCAACTGGTTCGCTTGTTCTCGAACTTGCACTCGAGCCGCTTATCGCTCGACTGGAGAGTCAGACACAGCGGAACGTGCAATTCCTTCGTACAGGCGACCCCATGACGCCAGCTCCTTATCTGGAATTCGACATCGTCTGCGGTCCAGTCAACGGCAAAGTTCGTCTGTTCCTGTTCTCGCCTCTCGACGGTCGTGTCCCATCTGCATTCTGCGCGTTGGGCGAATTGCTTGGCCAGTTGCAGCGACAGCCGTGCAACCTGCTTTCAGAGCTCCCCATCACAGTTGCAGCAGAGATCGGCTCGCTCAGCGCTTCGGCCGCGCTTCTTCGCAACGCACGTGCCGGTGATGCGCTGTTGCCGGATGTATTACCGTTTGGGCGCGGCCAGATCATCCTATCTGCGGGCCGGTTATGGGCCGCGGCAGATATTGCCGGGGACCGCCTAATTCTGCGGCGCCCTTTTCGCCCGCGACCATGCCGCTTGGAGAATGCACATATGACGACACAACCCGAATCACAGCAAGCGCCGACGGAAGCCGATCTCGACGATGTCGAGATCACATTGGTCTTTGAATGCGGCCGCTGGTCGATGCCGCTAAGAGAATTGAGAAGTGCCGGCGAAGGGCATGTGTTCGAACTTGGTAGGCCGATCGACGGCCCGGTCGATATTCTTGCCAACGGCCAGCGTATCGGCTGCGGCGACATCGTGCGCATCGGCGACGGGCTGGGCATCAGACTCCGTGGCAGACTGGCATGCAATGACTGACGTTCAACCAGGAATCCTGGCATTACTTGCGGTTACAGCCGGACTCGGTCTGCTGGTGTTGGCGGTCGTCACGACCACGGCGTTTGTAAAGATATCGGTCGTCCTCTTCCTCGTCCGCAACGCGCTCGGGACCCAGACAATACCACCAAACATCGTGCTATACGCCGCTGCATTGATTCTCACCGTTTTCGTTAGCGCGCCTGTTATTGAGCAAACCTATGCTCGCGTCACGGATCCGAAACTGCATTATCAAACGTTCGATGACTGGGTGACCGCCGCTAAAGAGGGGCGGGAACCCTTGCGTGATTATCTCAAGAGGTTCACCAATGAAGAACAACGCCGGTTTTTCCTATCCTCGACCCAACAAGTCTGGCCACAGGATATGCGCGCCAGCGCTGCACCTGATGACCTCGTCATTCTGATACCATCTTTTCTAATCTCAGAACTCAAGCGTGCCTTCGAAATTGGCTTTCTTCTCTATCTTCCCTTTATCACCATCGATCTTATCGTAACGACAATTCTGATGGCCATGGGCATGTCAATGGTGTCCCCGGCGGTGATATCTGTGCCTTTCAAACTGTTTCTATTTGTCACTATCGACGGTTGGTCGCAACTAACGCACGGGCTTGTGTTGAGTTACACAACACCGGGAGGTTGAGTATGGACGAGGCCAGCATTGTAACTCACATGAGCCAATCGTTCGTGGTTTTCATGATCTGGGTTCTGCCACCACTCATTGCGGCGGTGGTTGTTGGGCTGGGCATTGGCATCTTCCAGGCGGCGACGCAGATCCAGAATGATTCCTTGCCACTCGCCGTGAAACTTCTGGTCGTTGTTGCCGTCATTGGTCTGTTTTCCCCTGTGCTGAGCGCCCCGCTTATAGAATACACCAACCAGATCTTTGCTGAGTTTCCCGCAATCACATCCAGCTACTAGCCATTCCCATGTATGGCTTGTCACTTTCTGATTCTCAAAGTCTGATCCAGGCCGCCATCGAATTCATCGTTGCGGCTGGACTTGGCGCGTCCCGCGCCGTCGGTATTATGCTGGTCCTCCCGATATTTACGCGATCTCAGATTAGCGGGCTGATCCGCGGCTGCTTGGCTGTTGCGTTCGCACTACCATGCTTGGCGCAGATCAGCGTCGACCTGCAGGCGATTGATCCGGAAACACGTCTTATTCAGGTAACGCTGCTCGGTTTGAAGGAGGTTTTTGTCGGCCTGCTGCTTGGCACGCTGCTCGGCATCCCGCTATGGAGCCTGCAGGCGGCCGGTGAGATTATTGACACCCAGCGCGGCATCACCAGCCAGGTCGCTTCGGACGATCCCGCTACGCGCAGTCAGGCTTCGGCGACGGGAGTTTTTCTCGGCATCACTGCGGCAACGATCTTTGTCGCGTCGGGAGGTCTGGAGGTTATGATCAACAGCCTTTATGGCAGCTATCTGATCTGGCCCGTGTATCGGTTTCAACCCACCCTGACTGCGCAAGGAGCAACGGAATTGATGGGGCTCCTGGACCACATCATGCGCACGACTCTGTTGGTCTCTGGACCTGTGGTGGCCTTCCTACTCCTGGTCGATATATCTGTGATGATAGTCGGGCGCTATGCGCCGCAATTCAAGCCGAGCGATCTCTCCCCGACGATCAAGAATATCGGCTTTCCGATCATCATGGTCACCTACACTGTCTATCTCGTCGAAGGCATGAAATCGGAAATCGTCTGGTCGAACGGCGCGCTGGAGTGGTTTGAGAAGCTGCTGAAATGAGAGAGGTCCTTTGCCAACCAGCGACAAGCAGAGGCCAGGCAGGGGGGTGTTTTTGGATCGTAGGGCATGTCGTCTTGCCATGCTCTCCAGAAAATGCACATCCATGCGTGAGCGGATGCTGGTATCCGCGTCTTCTGGCGTCTTGATGGACCTTCGCGACACATGGGCTTGCCTGTCTGGAGTTGTCGGCGAAGCAGGTCATGACGGCGCGCAAGCGTTTGTTGCAGGCCCATCACCAGCCGACACTGCGGGATTTGCCGCTCTGGTATGTGACGGAAGCGACGCTCGCCTCCGCAGCGAGATGATCCTCGCTTTGGCGGCGGACACGCCCGTCGCCCAGTTCGCCGGTGATTTGGGCGGCGCAGATTTTTCCGGCCCCGGGGAAGGATATGACGATGCGTCCTTCCGGCAGTCGAGCAACGGGGGGCTCGATGCGGCTGGAGAGCTTGGCGATCTGGGCGACGAGGCCTTCGAGTGTGCTGGCACTGACGCGCGAGAGTTCGCCCTTAGCGTCAGCCTCCGTGGCGGTTGGGTTGGGAGTGGAGCAGAGCCGGCCACAATACTGGTTCTGGGCGAGGAATGCGGCCATTCGCTTCTCAGCCAGGCGGCCGGCGCCTTCCGGCGGGTAGCACTGAATGAAAGCCCGCGCGATGGGGCTTGCGATGTCGGCGAACAGGTCGAACGGACCTGGCCAATAGCTTTCGAGCAGGGCGCGGAGCTGAGTGGCGAGCACGACCTTTCTGGCAATGAGATTGTCACGGCCGCGAACCAGCGCGCACAAGGCCTTGATGGCGTCAGATTGTGGCCGAAACGGCGCCAGCCGGTGGCCCTCGATCCGCAGAATGTCGGCGGGGATGCAGGCGTCGCCGGGGTCGCTGCTGGTAGCGTCCGCGCGATAGCGGCGCCGGCACGCCTTGACGACATTGGGGTAGGGCAGGGTGTCGACGAACCCGGCCTCGACCAGCACGTCGACGAGCCCACTGGGCCGCTCGATGGGGATCGGCGTCTCGCCGGGCGTGCGATACCGGCGCAGGCAGGCAGCGAGATCAGCAAGCCCGTCCCGCTCGTGGGCGACGGCAAAGTGATCCAGGCCCCAGCCGGCAGGGTCGACGATACAAACGGCATGGTTCGATCCGCCCCAATCGACACCAACCCAAATGGTCATGGATGCACCTTTGCAAACTGGGGTCGGGTGCCCGGTGCCGGAAGCTGCCCTCACGAGGTGCTGATCAATCGACGCTCTGGGCACATCTTGGTGGAGGTGTCCGTGGCGCATCTTCCTGTAGCCCGTCTGGAGCTCCCGGCCACTGCAAAGCCTCAAGCCTCATTTGGGCCCTCGTGGGGCAAGCAAAGGCCGTCCTCGCGGCGGCGCGGGACCAACGCCCAGTCCGCCCTTGAACGGATTCAGCGCAATCGCGAGGCTGCCTGATGAGCGACACGAGCGAAGAAAAGAAACATCCACCCACACCCAGGAAGCTGAACCAAGCGCGCAAGAAAGGGCAGATTCCAAGCAGCGCCGATTTCGTCCGCGCTGCCAGCACGTGCGCCGGGCTGGGATATCTATGGTTAAAAGCGAGCACCATCGAGGATAAATGCCAGGAAGCGCTTTTACTAACAGACAAGCTGCAAGATATGCCCTTCAACAGCGCGGTTCAGCAGGCGCTGGTCCTTTTTACCGAACTTGCAGTGTCAATCGTTGGCCCATTCCTCGGGATTATTGTCGTCGCAGCAGTTTTATCGGGACTTCTCGCTAATCGTGGATTGGTCTTCTCTTTCGAGCCGATGATGCCGAAATATGAGAAAATTGACCCCTTCAAAGGGCTGAAGCGCATCGCGTCGATGCGCTCTCTAACCGAGCTTGTGAAGACGTTGGTGAAGGTTTTCGTCCTCAGCGCAGTCTTTCTCCTCGTCGTTCTCGGCATGTGGAAGACGATGGTCTATCTGCCGATCTGCGGCATGGGCTGTGTCGGCTTTGTGTTTGCAGAGGTGAAACTGCTGATTGGGATTGCTGCCGGCTTCTTTCTGATCGGCGGATTGATTGATCTCCTGGTTCAGCGCGGGTTGTTTTTGCGCGACATGCGCATGACCGACACCGAGATGAAGCGCGAGCTGAAGGATCAGCAAGGCGAGCCAGAATTGAAACGTGAACGACGTCGCCTCCGCAACGAAATGGCTAGCGAGCTTCCGCTTGGCGTGCATCGCGCCACATTGATCTTGAGAGGGCGCGCGATACTGGTTGGTCTGCGTTACGTCCGTGGCGAGACCGGGGTGCCGGTACTGGTTTGCCGAGGCGAGGGGGAGGCTGCTTCTCAGCTATTTGATGAGGCGCGGGCGCTACGTCTCACCATTGTCGATGATGATGTCCTGGCGCGCCAGCTCATCCCCACGACAAAGCTGGGGGATCCCGTCCCACAGAAGTATTTCGAGCCGGTCGCGAAGGTATTGTATGCCGCCGGCCTAGTTTAGATTAGAAGGATGTTGAATAATTTGCTCTTGGTAACTTGAGGAGCGTGATTGATTGGCTCCAGAGACATTCGCAGATGAACGGGTGACCTCAAGGCGCGGGGCCAGCGGGACTATCCGTTGCGGCGTATTCGGGCGATCATGAACGAGGGGCTGGCGATGTGCGGCGATGTGCGTTGGAGCGGGAATGATTCGGACCCACTCAAACGCCGCCGAAAAAATACGCTAATCTGCGACGTAACGTACTGAAAACAAAAATAACTCACTCCAAAGACAATCAGCGACAATCGGTACGCAGAGATTGGCTGTGAGGGACCGCCTGACGGGTCGCATACATATTGCCCGCCCGAACTTTTCTGAGTACCGTCAACAGTCAATGAGGTTAGTGAGGGCACTTTTTGCCCCATAAGGCATTGAAGAAAAAAGGACTTTCCGCCCGCTGGCGTCCTCACTTCGAGATCGGGGTTTCTATCATGGCCGAATGTACGTCATCAGTGGGAGCGGGGTGATGTTGTAAATATTCTCGTAGAAAAAGCTACCGTGATGGCGTCTTCACGAGCCGCGGAATGTCATCGAAAAGCTGATTTTTTGCCGATGACTCAATGGCGCAGGGCTTTTCAGGCATGGACTGAGATGAGGTCAAAGTCGTGGGTTCATGGCGTTGGTGGATGCAATCTCGTGTCCAGCGCGAAATCCTCTTGGGATCGAAGCGTGTAGAGACCGCTGGCCCTGGCTGGATCAAACACCAAATTCCAACTGTGGTGCGATACCGTACTTGGAATCAGAACAAACATATGCGTTGCGAGTAAAGCATCGCCAAAGTGCTGCTGCCCTGCGCTGGGAATGCCTGGCCTTAGCCAATTGGCATTTGGAATGTCCCCCATGTCCACGACATGAATAGTGGATGGTTCTCTAATTTCAAAAGACGTCAGAACATGGGGAACGGTGTCGAGTGTTCTAAACCCTTTGTGAACGGCGACTTCGAGAATCGCAGTAGACGGATCGATTGAAGCGTAGATTGCCCTAACGCCTCTGCTATTCCATCTTGCACCCAGTTTGAACGAACCCTCGCCACTATCCCAGGTGGACCTGAAACGGTTGTGGTCGAGCCTCCAGCCTATGATCTCTCTATTTCCGAGCAAGCCTGGTAAAGGCGTCATGCATAGACACCGTAGTCTAAACGCTCCAGGAACTCCTGTACGAGCTCGGTGCCGGCCGCAGTAGCCAAAAGATCAATCGGCCTTCGATTATCCAACCCCATCGCAGGCTGAATCATCCACTTCTCGGCCTCATCTTGGGAACCGAGGACAGAGGTAGCTTTTGTCAAAATTCTCGCGAAGTTCCATGTTCTAGAGCTCTGCTCAGTGTTGAGCGTCCTGGAGCGGTCGGATTTGTGTCTTTGGAATGTGCGTTCGCTCATACCGAAAGCCTTCTCGAAGGCATCGGTGGGGTCGATGACGAGGAGATGGGTCACGAGTTTCTCAAGAGCCAAACTCGGAATACCGTGGAGGATTAGTTCGTGAGCTTCGATCTGATTGGATACGGGATGCTTTAGGACGTTCGGCCCGCCAAATAGGTTCACGAGCTCTTCAAACTCGCTTCCGACGCTCGACGCCGCTCTAATTGCCATCAGGGGATTGGTCATGGTCGCTGCTCCGTCATGTGTCGTATTATTTACGACAGGTGGCGCGGGAATTCAAGTGCTGTATAATCTGAGACCCCTGTTCTCTCCAGTTCAATGGGGAGTCCAGAGTTGCATTTCTGGCGAATGGTCATCTCGTGCGACCGGCGCCAGCACATCTCACGCCGCATAGCTATTGATGTTTTCTTGGAGCTTCTCGATTCTTGCAAGTATGGCGTCGAAGGCGGGCGGGCTGTCGTCGAACATCATCGGCGCCATTGCACGATAGTCTGCACGCAGGTCCCTGATCCGCGCCTTGCTCGGTATAAGGCGCAGCGTCCCTGGCCGCGCAGTGTCGTAGCTGGCCCAGCCCGATCGGAAGAAGGTCGCCTTGTGCTTCGCCACTGTCGCCAGAAGGCCGAAATCGCCTGCGGCGGCTTTGCCCTCGTCCGTGTCGAGAAGCATGGCGAGGTCGTAATAGTGTCGTGAGAAATATTGCGGCGTCGCGGATTCAGCGGGGCGATGGGCCTCTGCGTGCAACGCCGTGGCCTTTTCCCAAAAGGTCCGTTGCGCCGCGAGCACGGTGACGACGGCGTCGGGATCTTCGAAGAAGTCGGGATAGTCCTCCGCCGCATAGGAGCGGATGACCTTCTCCTCGGTCGGCCATGGATCGCCGCGCGCGCCGAGTTCGAGCTTCACCCGCGGCGTAATGTAGGCCATGCCCTCATATTCGGCGGCGGGCAGCACGGTCGATAGTGGAAGTTCACGGTCTGCGCGTCGCCTGCGTCGATCTCCAGCGACCAGGCGCCATCGGTAGGTTCGCCGAGTTGCTCCGCGATGGCGGCGCGAAGCCCCGGAAGCAGCTTCTCGGCGATATGCGCCTCGACGTCGCCCACCAGGTCTTCGATGAGTTGAGCCGCTTTCTTCCGGCTGATTCCCTCCTTCTCGGGATCACGGTCGCCGACGTAGCCGAGGTCGGCGCGATCGAAGGACAGATCGATATCTTCGGAGAAGCGGCGGATCGCGCCGAACGCCTTGGAAAGGGACGTGCCACCCTTGAAGACCAAGGTGGCAGCGTCCTTCCCTTGCAGGCCGAAAAGCCGCTTCAAGGTCCAGCAGACCCAGAAGTCCTTTTCGATGATCGTGTCGGCGACCCCTCGACCTGCGCCGGTCTCGCCAAAAAGAGCCGCCCGATCGGTGGCTGGAAGTAGAGCGACCTTATCCATCGAGATCGCCCGACGCTGCGTTTGCGATCGAGACGAGCGTCGGCCGCATCCAGGCGGGTGCTTGGACCGCGGTGGAGGCGAGCGTCTTCTTGTCGCTGGCCGACAGACGACGCGCTGCGATCTGTGCGACGTCGGCGGCACGCACCTGCCCCACATGACGCAGGGCCTGGACGACGGTGCCGGCCGCGCTGCCCGGAGCAATCAGATGCTTGGGCGAGGCGTGACGCAGATCGACCACGCGCTTGCCCAGCACGACTCGGCGGGAGGGGCCATCGGTCAGATAGGTGCTCTTCGCCGGAACCTGAGTCGAGAGGCCGAGCGCGTTCGCCGCGCGCGCGCCAGCCATCTGCACCTGCGAGCCGGTCTCGCGTGCAAGCGCCTGCGCAACGTCGTCCGGAGTTGGAGAAAGCGGCCCGAGCTTGGGATGGACCTTGGGGAAATCATACAGGCCGCGCGCCAGGCGGCGAAGCTTTCCGGTCTTCGCCAGACGGGAAAGGGCTTGGTCGACCGCTGCGCGCGCCGCCACGTCCAGGAAGTCACGAGGCGTGAAGACGCCGCCACGCCCGCCAGCGCGGGCGCGTCGCATGATCCGATCCGGAACTGATGTGACAGTGGCTTTCATGCGTCAGAAAATAGTACATCTTTTTCTGACACTCAAGGGGCGCGGAATGGGGGCGACAACGGTACGTCAGGCCCTTGCGTAGGCTTGCTCTGGGACGTGGGTCGGACGGGCCTCGTTCGGGCGACAAAACGCTGCTATAAGAGGCATGACGGTACTTTTCCGCTGGTAGCGGAGCGGCTCCCAGCCGCTAAAAATCGGTTCTCAGAGGCAATCGACCTCGATAGATACCGAAGCCACACGAAAAACTTTTCGCTGAAAAATATGTTTAAAATCAACAGTGTAGCTTTTTGACGGCCCATGTCGGCTTATTGTCGTCTAAACTGAGAAATTGCGAGTGAAATCAGCTACTTATGGTCAGTTTGAATAATCGAGCGAGGTTTGCCGCGCTGTTTCGCCGATCGGGCGACCTTCGGTCCCGCCCGAGAAGGCTTCGGCCGATGCTGTTGCAGGCATCTACTCGATCCGCTCAGAGCAGCTTTTTATGGAGCAGCAGGAGTATACTTTCTCTTTCGCGGTTCGTCGGCATCGGCGTCGATGATGTACCCGGGGATCACTCGGTGCTCTTCAACAGCTGCGCCCGGCTGCTGGAGGGCGACATCACGGCGAAGGTCCTGGCTGCCGAGCTGGCCCAGACCAGGGAAGGGGCTTCTGTCTACGGATCACGTCTTGGTCGACGGCATGCTGATCGAGGCCTGGGCTTCGATGAAGAGTGTGATGCCGAAGGACAGCTTGGGCGATTCGCCAGCAGAATGCGGCGGCGATGGCCAGAAGCTGTCGAACCAGCCCATGCCGATCCCAACGCTAGGCTCCACCGCAAGGGACAGGGCAAGAAGGCAAGACCGTCCTTCATGGTGGACTTATGGAGAACCGGCAAGCTGCTGGAATGAGTACCCTTGCGGTTTTGCTCAACACCGGCTCTCCACTGAGCCTGCACATAGTTACCGACATCCGCTACTCAAACTCCAATGGCGGACAGCGCTGTAATTTCTGCCGTGGTCGCCCCTACATGCAATGCGATTAGCTCGCGGGCCGCCTACGCCTGAAGGTGGTCCAATTAGTTGCTGCGCATCACAAACCGTTTCGCGCTAGCCAACAACCTTTGCCGCCCGTTTCGCAACCGCTGTCATCAGGGGTGCTTTATCAGCGTGGGTTGTTAAGTTCCTGGTTCTGGTGCGTCCTTGTCCGTGGCGAAGGTCCTGTATTTGGCAACGGGGATAGCGGCACGATCGCCATTGCTTGGCCTGACAGCCGGGTTGTCGAGCAAGTCGCGCGGATCGTTGACCATGACCACCAGATTGTGGCGGGTCGAGCAGCCAAGCGTCTGGTCGAAAGAATTGTCTTTGCCTAACGGGCTGGAAAGCGACGGACACACGGGAGGACTGGCACTGTAGACAATCGCCTCTACTCTTACCGAGACGCCGTCGTTCTGATCAATACTGGGGTCCAGCAGGTGGATGTTGTAAGCGTCGACCCCCATTTTCCTGGCCTGACTGGCTATCTGTGCGCTGGGCCGAGATGGGCCGCTGATAAGGAGTTGGAGCGCGTCGACTCGACCGCGACTGGCACTCGCAATGAAACCACGCAGACGCTGGCGCTCGGCCGCGTGAAGGCCCTGCAACAGCAGGACGTTGTTCTCCTGCCGCACAAGGATCGCTTGTGCCGATGGGTCGACATAGAGCGGCGCGCTGGTTGTGCAGCCAGCTATATTGGCGGTCAGGACTAGAAGGCTTATGATCCTCAACATCATTGGGTGATCGCTATTCGATAATAAAGCCGGCACCGCCGGCGCGACTTGATACGCTGGGGCGAGGAGCACCGTGGCTTGGCGGCGGAGTTGCCAACGAATTTGTCGGAGTGCCCCCCACACCCAAGGGCGACCCGATGCGGTCGGTGGGTGCGCTCATCTGGCTCGGGCTCGATCCAGGCCGTACAATGTAAGGCGTGACGATAATAACCAGTTCCGTTTCCTCTTTTTGGAATGAGGACGAACGGAACAGCGCGCCGAGGACCGGCACGTCACCAAGCCAAGGAAAGGCACTGATATCAGTGTTGACGCTGCGCCTGATCAGCCCGCCGATTGCGAAACTTTGGCCGCTGGCGAGCTCTACAACCGTGTCGGCACGCCGCGTGGAGATGGCAGGCACCGAGATACCATTCATTTGGACGGCTCCTTGTGACGATAGTTCACTGGCCTCCGGCTTTACGCGAATATTGATCTGATTGTTGCTGAGAACGGTCGGTACGAATTCCAGGCTGACGCCGAAGTGCCGGAATTCGACGGAGGCTTGCCCATTGTTCTGCACGACCGGAATGGGAAATTCGCCGCCAGCCAGGAAGCTGGCGGACTCGCCGGACATTGCGGTGAGATTCGGCTCAGCCAATACGGACGCAAGATGCTCCGTGGCGAGCGCATCGAGAACCGCGCTGACGTTGATATTGCCATCGCTGAATCCGATTCCTGCCTTATTGCCGCTGTCGAAACCAGCCTCGTTGCCACTGCTCAACAAGCCGACTTTGAAATTGCCGATTTGACCGAAAGCAGAGAGGTTGACGCCGAGCTTCTTCATGGCGCTACGCGAGACCTCCGCTACGCGCACACTTAGATTAACCTGCAACGACCCGGTGACCTGGATTTTATTGACGATCTGCGCACCGGCGCCGAGAAATTGCTCAGTAATCTTCATTGCGGTGTCGACGACTTCAGCATTGGGTGCCGTACCGCTCAGGACTGCGCCGCGCGGCGTGTAGCTGACGTGGATCGGGTAGTCGCCGGTTTGGGCCCTCAACATGGCGCGCAGGTCCTCGATCGGCTGCGCCACGACAATCTGCAACTGGGCGAGAGCCTCTCCGTTCTCGTCGAGGGCGAACAAGGTCGTCCGCCCGGATTTCTTGCCAAAGACGAAGATGGTTTTGTTCGAGGGTGCCTGATAGTCTGCGATCGTTGGGTCGGCAACAAAAATGCTTGCGGCGGGCGCGGACAGATGAACTGTCTTGCCGAGCGAGGAGGAAAGGTTCAGCGTGCCGCTAATGCTATTAGGAGAGGCATGCGACGTCTCCCCACTGTCATCCTGCTTGACCTGGGCAACGGCAGAAAGTGGAGATAGCAGAATGACCGCGCACAGGAAGTGGCGAAGGCAAGGAAAAACACCCGATTTCAGGGTGTTAATGACGATCGACCGCCGATCGCCACCAGAGTGATTCTTGCGAACGATGTTCAAGGCAGTCATTGCTTTCCAGTTCGATCAACTCGGGCCGATGCCGTCCCAGTCAATTCAAGGATGTAGCCGATGCCACGCGCGGTCTTGATGCGTAGCGTTGCAGCAGACTTGGTCAAATGTCCGCGTAAGCGATAGATTCCGACTTCGAGCGCGTTGGCCGAGACCTCGTGGTTGAACGCATAGACGCTGTCTTCCAGCTGCTCGCGAGGCACGGTTCGGCCTGCGCGGTTGAGCAGATGCTCAAGAATGGACAGTTCGCGGCGCGCGATCTTTAGCGGCCGACCACCAACGCAAACTTGTCGGCTAATCGGATCGAAGGTGAGATTGCCAAATTCAATTATGGGGTCGGTCACCTGTGTTGATCGACGCAGAACGGCTCGCATTCGGGCAACGAGCTCATCACTAGAGACGGGCTTGGGCAGGAAATCGTCTGCGCCACCGTTGAAAATCGCGATTCGCCTGTCGAGATCGTTGAGGTTACTCATGATGATGGCAGGAATTGAATGCCCGTCACGCCTTAACTGCCTCAGCCAATCTAAGCTATCTCCATCCGGCAGGGCGAGCTCTAGCAGGAGTATTTCATAGCTCGCGAAACAAATAGCAGTCGACGCTTCTTCCAGGGTACGAGCCACATCAACGGTGAAACCGCACTCCGCGAGCGCTCCTCGCACCGAGCGCGTAAGATCGGTATGATGATCAACGAGCAGCGTTCGCATTTTCATCTCCTATCAAGGCACGACAAACCATTGGGACGTCACCGTCGGCTGTGAGACCGCGGCGACATGATCAGTCGCGCAACTCGTCGCGTATTCGCCATCATTCTTTCCGATGGATAATCGTCTAAGGCGCAGGCAAGCCGCTCAACCGCAGCACGTTCAGCCAGGAGGCGAAGTCATAGCGACGATCCCTCTGCGGATTCCTTGAAGCGAGAATCCAGTTCGAACCGACGAGAAGCCCGATTTCCGGTGCACCGTCTTCCGCTGACAGCCGCCATAGCCCGGGTATAGCGGCCCCGGAGGCAGGGAACTCGAAATTTCGCTGAAGTGCGTATCATCATGCAGTCTCCGGTCACGCGATCTCGGAAGCGCCGGACACTGTTTCCCACTTGCAATCGAGGGGACGCATAGGACTACGGCACGAGCAACAACATGCAAGAAGTGATCGACCAGTTGACGGGACCGAACATCACCGGCCGCCCAACAAAAAATTCCGCGTGCCACGTCTGCGATTTCTCTACGCATCGATCCTCCTGAGTTCAGCCCTTGCATTCGATAGATCCGGCGGCTCCGTCCAGAGAATCACATTCCATGAGTAGGACGGTTAGCTTTCGAGAAGCTGACGAACCTCCCAACGATTCATTTTGCGGTCGATCGCGAGAAATTTGGGAGGTTCTGGACTTCTTGGGCATGTTGACGAGCGGTTCGCTCCGATCAAAGAAGAGCTTAGTTTTAAAGTAAAAAATGGATTTCTAATTCAGAAATAATTTTGTTCCAATTCATTATCAGGATATCATAAATTCTTGTCCCGGATATCAAGGGTATCTTATTCTTTATCGAGAAAATGAACTCTGCACAGATTGTTTTAGGTGTTCGATCTTGGATGGCAGGATCCAGTCTTCTCTCGCCCATGGCGATTGCCTAATCTTGAGTTAAACGCCTAAGTTTCGCGCCAAACGAATGCAGCTTACGCAGAACAGGAGGAACCTTGGTCACGATGAAAGATGAATTTTGACTGATGCTGGCTACATTAGAAAATTCTCCTCGGACGCAACGCTAACATCGACAACCATCGCGGGTGCCTGCTCATAAGAGTCCTCGTATGCAACCTTCTTATGCAGGCTTCTGCAAAATTGGTAAAATCGATTGTTTCGATGTTTCTCATCCATACTGTGGATGGATAAAGCGTTGCGTTTCAAGGGCTTGATCTGTGATCTCGACACGAATTTCGGGTCCGCAACTTCTGTCACCTCGCGCCCAGACGCCGGGAGATTGGGGGGCTCATGCAAGCGCCGCTGGTCACGCAGCACGAATGCGCCGCCGTTCTGCGTGGACATTGCGGCTACTACTACGGCGGGCAGCCCAATTATCGAGCGCTTGCTTCGGATTGCGCCGCCCGTCTGGTGCTCCGATTTTTACTTCCATTCCCGTCGCCAGGCGACGGTGCCGTTGACCAAGGGCCGCAACCGGATCTGGATCGCGGACGCTAGTGCAAGCCTTATCGCGTCGTTCGCCAGCGGCATCACGGGCGACGGCGCAGCGACACTGAACCCTGGCCAAACGAGGCAGACAGAGGGGCTGATCCCAAAGCTCAAGCTGGTGAAGCCAGATGATATCGCCGCGGAAAGCTCGATCTCCTGCAGGTCGGCCTGATCGGCGCCGCATGCCCCGGGACTTCATCAAGTTTGCATTAGCCCCAATTGTTGGACGCCGTCTGAGAGCCACGCTACCTCTTCGCCCAGCATGTTCACCCGACGCTTGACCTTGCCATGCCTTAGTCAGTGCTGCAGCTGCTGTTGCGGTAGTTGTCGCGTTTGCCAAAGTCGTGTCGGCTGGGTGCAAGTCAGGTTTATGTCAGCGGCGATGGCTATGTACGACGGTCAAAGCGCGACCATTGCCGAAAGGATGGCCAGCCGCGCTCTGGCGAGATCCATGTGTCGCAGTCGGTGGATGGTAGCAATAATCAAATGGATTGGAATGAGCGGCAGCATGGGTTGCCGGAGGGCGTCTGATTTGCCGCAACGGTGAATCATCCTGGCTCGGAGTGTTGTCATGCCGCGAATGCGGACCCTCCACTTGCCTAAATTCAGCCAGCGGAATCCTTGCCCGCGCACTTTTCGCCTGCATTGGAGATAAATTATGACAGGCATTGGCCGATCTGGGAAATCGCACAGTGGGGATGCTGGAGCCGACGGCACATGGGGGCCGAGCAGTTCGCGCCCAGAACCAGCCATTGCCCCTGGAGCAGGCAGTAGATCGTTCAGCTCGATTGTCCAGGGGATACGTCCCGAGCCTCAAGATGAGGGGACGTCCTCCGTTCGCAATCCGCCCCTTACCAGTGAGGCTGTTCGAGACAGGCCTACCAGCTCCTCCACTGCCGCCCGTCGGGCTCCCGGGGCTTTGCCGCGTGCAATAGGGGGGCGGCGTCGTCGTTTTCCCTCACTGCCGGAGGATGAAGCGCCAGGCCGAGAAGAAAGCTCTTTGCATTACGAAGGCGAATCCTGGCTCGCCGATCAAGAAGCCGGGAGCTGGCAAGCAGACGCTCTCCCACCTCGTGGGCAAATCGTGTCCAACCTGGATGCAGGGCCAGGAAAGCGGCGTATCGACGACGTCTCGGCCCAGCATGACCAACACGCAATCTCTGAAACACAACTTAATGTGGCTTTGCATGACATCTATGCCGCGCGCGACATCGGCCGATTCTCACGTGCGGTGGTGGAGCATGACAGGGTGCTGCAAAGAGCGGGGCACGCGAACCACGCAATGTTTCTGCAAAAGGCGGCCGCCCGGTTCGCACGTGACTTTGTCCCAAACTGGGAGAACGATGTCCGCGCCTGGAAATCATGGGGGTACGCCACGACATGCAACGCAGTGAGCCGGGAGGCTGGGGGGCAGGCAGGTATCGAAGCTTGCAGAGCCATGGCAGCTCGGGTGTCGCAGCTTAGTGATGCGCTAGTGAACGAAGTCGAAGGCAAGGCGCTTTCGCTCTTCGCATCATCATTCGGTCGGCATTCCCGGGCAGCGGAATGCCGCAATGGAATGATCAGGATCGCCAAAGTTTGTCGCGACGAAAGCGGGATACTTGAAGAACTCAACAGTCAAAGTCTCGGACTGCTGGTGAACGGCTTCAGCAAGTGGCCCCAGGAAAGCACGCCCCGCCAGGCGACACTTGCAATCGCCGCCGAGATCTGTCGCCGCGCTCGCCAGCTTTCTGATTTTCCTTCGCAGAACCTGTCTACCTTGGTGAACGGTTTCAGCAAATGGGCGGAGCCGAACGCTCGCCAGGCCTTAACAGCAATCGCCGGTGAGGTCCTTCGTCGCTCCCGTCGCCGCAACGTCTGGCTTTCTGATTTTGGACATCAGGAACTGTCCAACATGGTGAACGGCTTCGCCAAGTGGCCGGAGGACTGCCGCGGCGCTTTAGTTGCAATCGCCAGTGAGGTCAGTCACCGCGCTGGCGTCCCCGATGCCCGGTTCTCTGCATTTACTTCGCAGGGATTGGCGAACCTGGTGAACGGGTTCTGCAAATGCCCGGAAGAGGAGGTCTTTTGCCAAGCCACAGTAGCAATCGCGGGCGAGGTGCTCCGCCGCAACCGCCGTGCCCGGCTCTCTGAATTCACTCAGCAGGAAATGGCGAACCTGGTGAACGGGTTCAGCAAGTGGCCGCAAGAGGCAGCGTCTCGCGAAGCCGCAGGCGCGATGGCCGGTGAGGTCCTCCGTCGCGCCGACCGTCAGACCGCCCGGCTCCCTGGTTTTAATCCGCAGCACCTGGCGAACCTGGTGAACGGGTTCAGCAAGTGGCCGCAAGAGGAGTGGGCTCGCCACGTCATCGGAGCGATTGCCGGTCAGGTCGGTCGCCGCGTCGCCCCCGGCGAGTTCGGGCTCTCTGATTTTAATCACCAGGACCTGGCGAACATGGTGAACGGTTTCAGCAAATGGCCAGACGAAGCGGTCTATCGCCAAGCCACAATCAAGATCGCCACAGAACTCTCTCGCCGCGCCCGCGAGCAAGGGCTCGCTGATTTTACTCCGCAGGAGCTGGCGAACCTGGTGAACGGGTTCAGCAAATGTCCGGACGATGCGGACTATCATCAAGCCACAGTCGTGATCGCCCGTGAGGTCATTCGCCGCCGCGCCCAACTCCGTGGTTTTAGTTACCAGAATCTGACGAACCTGGTGAATGGTTTCAGCAAGTGGCCACAACAGGCGAACTGTCGCGATGCAACGCTCGCGATCGCCCGTGAGGTCACGCGCCGTGACGACCCGTTGTCTCATGTTAGTCGCCAGCACCTGTCGAACCTGGTGAATGCCTTCAGCAAGTGGCCGCAAGAGGCCGACTGTCGCCAAGCCACGGTCGCGATCGCCGGTGAAGTGCTTCGCCGTGCCAGTGGGCCGTCTGATTTTACGCCGCAGGACATGGTGGACATGGTGAACGGTTTCAGCAAATGGCCGGAACGGGCGCAGTGTCGCCAAGCCGCGGTCGCGCTCGGCGTTGGGCTCCTTGGCCGTGCCGACCGCGCCGACCGGTTGTCTGATTTTGCTCCGCAGGGACTGGCGAACCTGGCGAACGGTTTCAGCAAATGGTCTGACGGGACCGACTGTCGCGATGCCACGGTCGCGATCGCCGGTGAGGTGCTTCGCCGCGTCGACAAGCTGTCTGATTTTATTCCCCAGCACCTGGCGAACCTGGTCAACGGCTTCGGCAAATGGCCGGAAGCGGTGGAGTGTCGCCAGGCGACGGTCGCGATCGCCGGCGAAGTACTCGGCCGTGCCGATGAGCTCGCTGATTTTATTCCCCAGCACTTGGCGAACCTGATGAACGGGTTCAGCAGGTGGCCGGAAGAAGCGGCGTGCCACCAGGCGATAATGGACATTGCGCGTAGACTGGGCTCCGCAGGCCTGCGCTTCGCAGCATTCACCACACCTGCGCTCAGCACGATCGCCAATGATCTGGCGCGGGAATGCAAGAGGGGAGAGGGCAGCGGAGAGATTACAGAGACCGCCCTGCTGAGGGATAGGCTGCATCAGCTGGCCCATCACCTCCACTATGCCACTGATCGGCTGGAGCGGGCCGACGCTCTGGGCATCACGAACATCTTCAGGGCGCTGGCCAAGGCCCGGCTTTTTGACGATCTCGGTTCGCTGGCACGGGCAGGGTTGGATCGGCTTCAGGAACTGCACCGCGCCCCTGGTTTTGCCACTGAGAACAACCTCGAAAGCATGGGCAATCTCTGCGCCGCTCTGCTGCCGCTGGCGCGCAGCCCGCACAAGCAGCTGCGCTGGCACCGCAGGCAGGCGCTCAACCTGCTGAAGGACATCCAGCCGGTCGTGAAGCACAAGATCGAGGCGCATCTGCAGGCAAGCAATGCCGAGCAGACACGCGGACCGTGCTCCAGCCGTTGTCCCGCCTTGTCGATCTATCAGGTGCTCAAGGCCCGCGCGGTCCTGGAGTCATTGTACCGGCGACCGTATGTCGAGGGCAGGAAGCCCGACTTGCGGATGACCCAGCAACAGCTGCAGCGCGAGACCAGGCAGATCCTGGCCAGCACGCGCAACCTCATCGAAGCCGACCTTTCCAACATGAGCTGGAACGTGATCGCGGAGATCGAGGCCGATAGCCCGGTCGATGCGCTGGACACGTTCATGGCGCACAATGCGGCAACCGTCCAGGCCCAGCATCCAGCGTCCGTCTTCGATGTCCACCAGGTGTTGCAAGCCATGGACCACGAGCCCAGGCCGCCACAGGGCGACGCGGGACTGATGCAGTTGCCGGTGGTGGACATACGGGGGCAGCGCGTGGCCACCGAGCCCGAGACACGCTATTCGGCTTTCCATCGCCTGACCTCGGGAGCCATCAAGGCGGTCGCGGTGCAACTGCCGGGCAAGCCGAGCGCCTTCATGCTGGCGCGGACGGTTACGGTCGAGGGTGTGCCATACCGCATGGACCTGTTTGGCGGCAGCAAGTTGAAAGCACCGCAACCGACGGTGTCGCAGATCGCAGCCCGCAGCCCGGACGCGGCGCCAGCAAGGGCCTCCGGGGGAAAGCTGCTGGCCATTCCCTATGCCGAAACCGCTCCGGGCACGGCGTTCGAGCAGCTATCGCGCGCCTGGGCCCCCTTCAAGGAGGCCTATTATTACACGCAGCGCCGGGGCTTTGCCGCGCCTCCTGCCCTTCAAGGTCTGGGGCCCCACGACTACGCGCTGGAAGGCGCCTTCAAACTGTCGCTGCTGCCGGACCGCCCTGCCAATGAGCAGCATCCCTTCAAGCTGACTGGAAAGGCAGGCCCGATCGCCTTGCGGCCGCATGACGGCTGCGGCTTCATCAAGGCCTCGCTGGCCGCGCGTATGCCAACGGTTCGCCGGGCCGGTCAAACGGGCGATCCCGATCGGGTGGCTGCCTTTGGCGAGGGAAGGAGATCGTCCCTGCCCGCCTTGGCGGCGCAACATTATCCGCGCAGCGAACTGGTGGCGGATGAGGCGCGCGAGAAGGCCAGGACCTGGCTCGAGAGCCAGCAAGGGCGCGCGTTGACGTCCGAAGAGCTGTTTCGCACGGTGACGGCCGGACACATCGACGGTCCGGGCGCGGTCGCCGTGCCGTCCGGTGATGGCCACGTCCATGTGCCGACGCTCAAGAGCGAGACGTTGACGGGCAGGGATGGCGTGCTGATCGGCCGCTCGCCCTATGACAAGCCGAACCTGCGCCCGTTTGCCGCCGGGCAGGTCAGGTCGGCGGTTGACGGGGACCCGACGGC
>NZ_JBEPMC010000013.1:0-205076 GCF_040545535.1 Mesorhizobium robiniae | reverse complement strand
CCGAGCGGACGCACCAGCAGTCCGCGCTCGAGGAAAAAAGCGCGCAGTTTTGGCCCGATCTCGGCCAGATAGCCGGCTGAGCCGGCGTGCAGATCGAGGGCCGCGATCGTGCCGGTCACCCGACTGTCGGTGAAGTTGGCATTGTCGCGAAAGCGCTGAAGCCCGGCGGCCTGCATCCCGCTCAAGGCCGCGATCCGCTCGGCCACTGGTTCGTCGCGCCAGATCTCGACATTGGCGAGCGCTGCCGCGCAGGCAATCGGATTGGCGGTGTATGAGCTCGAATGAAAGAAGGTTTTCTTACGGTCTTCGGAATAATGGGCCTGGAAGATGGCATCGGTGGCGAGCGTGGCGGCTAGCGGGATCACGCCGCCGGTCAAGCCCTTCGAGGTGCACAGGATATCCGGAGAGATCGCGGCCTGATCGCAGGCGAACATGGTTCCAGTGCGGCCCCAGCCGGTCATCACTTCGTCGGCGATCAGCAGCGTGCCGGAGGCTTCGGCAATCTTCTTCAGTTCGGCCAGAACCCAGGCCGGGTACATCAGCATGCCGCCCGCACCGAGCACCAGCGGCTCGACGATCAGCGCGGCGGCGTGCCGGTCGCGGCTGACGGCCTCGAACCGATCCAGCGTCTCCTGCTCTCGCCCGGCGGCCGGGAAGGGGATGGTATCGACCTCGAACAGCAACGGCTCGTAGGCAGCGTTGAACACACCGCGGGCGCCGACGCTCATCGTGCCGATCGTGTCGCCATGATAGCTGTGCTCCATGACGACGATGCGCGAGCGCGGTGCGCCGATGTTGCGGAAATAGCCGAGCGCCATCTTCAGCGCGACCTCGACGGAGGTCGAGCCGCTGTCGGAGTAGAACACCCAGTCAAGGCTGGCTGGCGCGAGGCCGACAAGCGCCCTGGCCAGGCGTTCGGCCGGCTCGTGGGTGAAGCCGGCGAAGATGATCTGATCGAGGCTCGACGCGGTTGTCTCGATAGCCTTCATGATGCGCGGATGGCGGTGGCCGTGCGTGACGACCCACCAGGAGGAGATGGCGTCCAGGATGCGCGTGCCGTCGGCCTTATGGAGATAGGCGCCTTCGGTCATGACGATTTCGGGGATCGTCGGCTCTAGCGCGTGCTGGGTGAACGGATGCCAGACTCGAGACTGCGACATCATTCGCCTCCGGCAATCGAGGCGAAGCCGAAGCCCGCAATCATTGCGTCTCTCAGCGTCTTGTCCGTTAGCGGATCGAGGTGCGGCAGCCTGCCGAGCTGCGGCACGCCGCCGAACTCCACGATTGTCTGTTGCGTGTCGGCCATCTCATCGCCGATGAAGGCGATACCGGCCAGCGGGATGGAGCGCGCCCGCAGGGCCTCGATCGACAGCAGGGTGTGGTTGATTGTGCCGAGCGCGGTGCGGGCGCACAGAATGACCGGCAGTCGCCACTGTGCGAATATGTCGATGAAGCTTGTGCGGCGGTTGAGCGGCACCATCAGCCCGCCCGCACCCTCGATGATGAGCGGCGCCGGCACGCAGGGAACCGAGAGGTCCGCCGCCTCGATCGAGACGCCGTCGATCTCGGCCGAGCGATGCGGCGAGAGCGGCTTCCTCAAACGGTAGACCTCCGGCAGCACGCGTCCCATGGGCAGGCCGGCAAGCCGCCCGACAATCTCGCTGTCGGTTTCGCCGTCAAGGCCCGATTGCACCGGCTTCCAGTAGAAGCCGTCAAGCAGGCCGGCGAGTCCAGCCGAGAAGACCGTCTTGCCAATTCCGGTATCTGTTCCGGTGATGACGAGGCGCAGGGTCATGCCGAGCCCAACCCCTCGGCGAGCACTTCGACCATGGCCGAGGTATCGGATTCGTCGACGTTGAGCGTCAGTGAAATGCGCAGACGCGACGTGCCCTCCGGCACCGTCGGCGGGCGGATGCCGCGTATGTCGAAGCCGCGCGCCTGTAGTGCCGCCGCCACCGCCATGGTGCGCCTGACGTCGCCAATGACAACCGGCTGGATCTGGGAGCCGCTGGGCTTCACGCCACAGCGCTCCGCCAATTTGCGACCGGCGAAGGCAACGCGCTCCTGCAACTGGAGACGGCGCAAAGGCTCATCGACGAGCATTGCGAGTGCTTCGCGCACTGCCACTGCCATCAGCGGCGATGGCGCTGTGGCGTAGATGAATGGCCGGCACCGGTTGACGAGGTAGTCGCACAACGTTCGTGGAGCGGTGACAAGCGCGCCCGACGCGCCGATCGCCTTGCCGCATGTGTGAAGCGCGACGATGTTGTCGCGGCCCTCGAATGCGGCGGCCAGCCCGCGACCGTCCGGTCCCCAGACGCCGGTGGCGTGTGCTTCGTCGACGACGATGAATGCCTCGTGCCGATCGGCAAGCGCGACGAGGCTCGCAAGAGGCGCGCGGTCGCCATCCATGCTGTAGAGGCTTTCGACTGCGATCCAGACACGGCCCAGGGCTCCGCCGGCGCGCCAGTGCGTGATCGCATCCTCGACAGCGTTGACGTCGTTGTGCGTGGCCAGCACGAACTGGGCGCGCCCGGCCTGCGCTCCCTCATGCATGCTGGCGTGAGCAAGCTCGTCGAGGACCAAAAGGTCGCCCTTTTGCGGCAGCGCGGTCAGCAGTGCGAAGTTGGCTATGTAGCCGCTGCCGAAGAACAGCGCGCGTTCGGCGCCGAAGAATGCCGCCGCGTCCGCCTCCAGTTCCTCATGCTCCGGTGCGTTGCCGCGTAACAGCCGCGACCCGGTGGCACCAACCGGCGTGCCCCGCGCAATCGCCGCCGCAACCGCCTCGCCAAGTCTCCTGGAGGCGGCAAGTCCGAGATAATCGTTCGACGAGAAGTCAAGCCCGGCGCGCGGCGAAAGCGTCCGCAGCCGGTCCCTACGCTCCAGCCCCTGCAAGGTCGCCTCGTGCCGGCCCAGCGGTGCCCCGTTCATTGCGCCTCGAGTTCCATCGGCTCTATGCCGAGACGGCAGAACAGCAGAGTATCCTTGTCTTCGCCCGGATTGTCCGCCGTCAGCAGCGTGTCGCCGACGAAGATCGAGTTGGCGCCGGCAAAGAAGCACAGCGCCTGCATTTCGTCGGTCATCGCGGTGCGGCCGGCGGAAAGGCGCACATGCGATTTCGGCATCATGATGCGCGCCAGTGCGATCACGCGCACGAATTCGATCGGCTCGATGGGCTTGGCTTCAGCCAGCGGCGTTCCGGCGATCGGGATAAGCATATTGATCGGAACGCTTTGCGGATGTTCCGGCAGATTGGCCAGCGTCACCAGCATGTCGATCCGGTCCACCGGCTCTTCACCCATGCCGACAATGCCGCCGCAGCAGACCTTGATGCCGGATTGGCGGACAAGCTCGAGCGTTTCGAGCCGGTCAGCAAAGCTGCGCGTGCTGATGATCTCGCTATAGTAGCGTTCCGACGTATCGATGTTGTGGTTGTAATAGTCGAGACCAGCCTGTTTCAGGCGAGCGGTCTGCTCGAGATCGAGCATGCCGAGTGTCATGCAGGTTTCCATGCCGAGCGCCTTGACGCCTTCGACCATCGCTACGACCGCATCCATGTCGCGCGCCTTGGGATTGCGCCACGCGGCACCCATGCAATAGCGGGTGGCGCCGGCGTCACGCGCCTTGGTCGCCTCGGCGATGACGCGCTTGACCTCCATCAGCTTCGAAGCCTTCAGCCCGGTCTCGTGATGGGCCGACTGGCTGCAATAGCCGCAATCCTCCGGGCATCCGCCGGTCTTGATGCTGAGAAGCCGGCTGAGCTGGACCTTGTTGGGATCGAAATTCTGGCGATGGATCGTTTGCGCCAGGAAGAGGAGATTGTTGAAAGGCGCATCGTGAAGTGCCCGAGCTTTCTCCGACGTCCACGTCCCATCGTCATCGGCTTGCTGTATCGTCGTCGTAGGACTCGTTGCGTGCAGGTCCATGCGGTTTCTCCGGTTCTGGCTTTTTCGGGGTCTTCACTTTCTGATTGACGAAGAGGGAGGTCATCGACCGCTCCCGTCCGTTCGCCGCGCGATCATGAGCTCCGATAGTCGAGGCCGATATCCAGGATCGGCGCGCTGTGGGTCAGTCGACCGATGGAAATCAGATCAACGCCGGTCGCGGCAATCGCTGGCGCCGTATCGGACGTGATCGTGCCTGAAGCCTCCGTGATCGCCCGACCGCCGACGATTGCGACGGCGCGACGCAGATCGTCGAGGGACATGTTATCGAGAAGGACTGCATCGGGAGCGAAACCAAGGACCTCCTCCAACTGGGCCAGGGTATCGACCTCGACTTCGATCTTGACGAGATGGCCGGCGCTGTTTCGTGCCCGCTCGAGCGCGGTGCGAATTCCGCCGGCGATGGCAATGTGGTTGTCCTTGATCAGGATGGCGTCGTCGAGGCCAAAGCGGTGATTGGCGCCACCTCCTGCGCGCACGGCGTACTTTTCGACTGCCCGCAAACCGGGCGTCGTCTTGCGGGTGCAGACGATCTTCGCACCATGTCCGCGAACCGCGGCCACGATCGATGCCGTTGCCGTGGCGATGCCGCTCAGATGGCACAGAAAATTGAGTGCCGTGCGTTCGGCCGTGAGAATGGCCCGGGCCGGGCCAATCACTGTTGCAATGATCTCGCCATCCACGACATTGCTGCCGTCTGCCCGCTCCACGGAGATTTCGACGTCAGGATCGATCAGCCGGAAAGCAAGCATCGCCAGATCGAGACCGGCCACAACGCCCGACTGGCGCGCCGCCAGCACGGTCCTCGCCTGGTGTTCTTTCGGGACGACGGCGTCCGTGGTCACGTCACCGGCTCTGCCAAGGTCTTCGAGAAGAGCCGCCCGGACAAGCGGCTCCAACATGACCGTGGGAAGTGGTGCGAGCTTCATAACCTGGCCCCCTCGAGGCTCGGGACGTGTGCGAGTTCCCGCGCTGCCGCCAGGGCATCGGCGAGAGTAAGTTCGAAACGTCTGGCAACGGCTTCACGATGCGGAAAGTCGGCGCGGTAGTGGGCGCCACGGCTTTCCTCGCGCGACAAGGCGGCGATCGTCATCATCAGCCCGACAGACGCGGAATCCGATGCCGCGTCGTTGGCCTCGGCGAGCGGCAACAAAGCACGCGCTGTTGCTTTCAAACATTCACCATTCCGGACGATGCCGAGTGCGCTCGAGAGGAGAGGGCGCACGGGTATGGGGTCGGGCGATGGGTAATCGCGTGCAAAGACAGGCTTTGTCCGGCGCGCAGGCGTACCGGCGACGCTTTCCGCGACCCAGCGCGCGCACACGATGGCCTCGGTCAGGGAGTTGCTAGCGAGCCTGTTCGCGCCATGCAATCCGGTGGAGGCTACCTCGCCGCAGGCCCAAAGTCCTGAAACAGAGGTGCGACCGGCGCCATCCACGGCGACGCCACCCATGTGGTAGTGCTGTGCGGGGCGGATAGGAATGAGGTCATGTGCCGGGTCGATGCCGACTACGCGGCAGGCTGCTGCGATCGTTGGAAACTGCCGCGCGAAGGTCGTGCCGGGCTTCCCTCGCGCATCGAGAAAGGCGCGGTGGCCTTTCGAGAGATGTTGCCAGATCGCTCGCGCCACCACGTCACGCGGCGCGAGCTCCGCACCTTGTAAGCCTTCGAGGAAGCGCTGGCCGGCTTCATCGACGATGATCGCGCCTTCGCCGCGAACCGCTTCGCTGATGAGCTGCATGGGGCGGCCCGGCCCGTCGAGCGCGGTCGGGTGGAACTGGATGAATTCCAGATCGGCAAGGACAGCACCTGCGCGCGCTGCAAGTGCCAGGCCTGGTCCGCAACTGCCCAAGGGATTGGTGGTGTCGATAAACAGGCCGCCAATCCCGCCTGTTGCGAGGACCACCCGTCGCGAGCCGAAGAATACCGAACCCATCGAACAGCTTGCCCAGACACCCCGGACCGCATTCTGCTTGACCGCCAGCCGACGCGCTTCCACACCTTCGACGACCACGATCGACGGGGCGGAACGCACAGCCGCGACCAAGGCACGCATGACTTCGCGTCCCGTGCCGTCGCCACCGGCATGAACGATGCGCCGTCGGCAGTGCGCAGCCTCCAGTCCAAGGCGCAATGACCTTTCCGGCGTGTAGTCGAAACGGACCCCAAAACCCTCCAGCGTTTCGATCGCGCCGGGCGCCGCGTGCAGGATTCGGCTTGCCATTTCCGCGTCGCACAGCCCATCGCCAGCGGCGAGTGTATCGGCCAGGTGCAGTGCCGGATTGTCGTCATCGGCGAGGCTGGCAGCCAGGCCGCCCTGTGCCCGCATGCTGGACGTGTCCGTTCCGAGTGGCGTCCTCGACAGAAGAAGCACCGGCTCAGGCGCCATATAAAGCGCAGTCATCAGCCCGGCGATGCCGCCGCCGATGATGATGGGTCTGCCAAAAAAGCTACGGACGTCCGCGTTCATACGGCCAGCATCCGCTCGACAGCCAGCCGCGCCCGGCTGGCGATCTCAGGATCGATGCTCACAACATGCCGATTTTGCTCGAGAGCCACGCGGATGTTGGTGAGCGTGATCCGCTTCATGTGTGGACACAAATTGCAGGGGCGGATGAATTCGATCTCGGGATGCTGGAGCGCGACATTGTCGCTCATCGAACATTCCGTCATCAGCACGACGCGTGGCGGCTTTTGCCTTTCGACATAGTCGGACATGGCAGCAGTTGAACCGGAAAAATCGGCCTCTGCGACCACGTCGGGCGGGCATTCGGGATGCGCGAGCACGATCACACCGGGATGGCTTTCGCGCAACTCTCGGATGTCGGCCGGTGTGAAGCGCTCATGCACCTCGCAGTGGCCTTTCCAGGCGATGATCTCGACCTCGGTCTGGGCGGCGATGTTCTGGGCCAGATATTCGTCCGGCAGCATGATGACACGCGGAACGCCAAGGGACTCCACCACGGCCTTCGCATTGCCGGAGGTGCAGCAGATATCGGACTCGGATTTCACTTCGGCCGATGTGTTGACGTAGGTGACAACAGGCACGCTCGGATAGCGTTGCCTCAGCAGCCGGATGTCCGCGGCAGTGATCGAATCCGCCAGCGAACAGCCTGCCCTGAGGTCGGGGATCAGCACCATCTTTTGCGGATTGAGCAGCTTTGCCGTCTCGGCCATGAAATGAACGCCGGCCAGCACAATGACATCCGCTTCAACCGTCATTGCCTTGCGGGCGAGCGCCAGGCTGTCGCCGACGATGTCGGCTACGCAATGGAAGATTTCCGGTGTCTGATAGTTGTGCGCCAGGATGACGGCGTTTCGCTGCCGCTTCAGATCAAGAATGGCATCGATATCATCGGCGAATACCGGCCATTCAATCGGGGGGATAACGCGCCGAACGCGGTCATACAAAGCCGCGCTCGAAGGCAGGATGGCGCTCATCGAGCCTCCGATTATAGTCTACAAGAATATAAGGTATATATCCTTTATGACTATAAGGGATGTCAAGCCCGCATAAGCGGCAATTTTGTCCCGGCCACCGGCCTCTCGTCGAGAATGTCGTGGCGGAAGCGGTAGAGCTGCGCCGGCCGGCCTCCGGTTTCGGTGGTCGTCTCCCCGGTCTTTTCGACCAGCTCCTGCTGTTCGATGAGCCGGCGAAAATTTGGTTTGTTGATGAGCCTGCCGGAGAGCGCTTCAACGGTTTGCTGCAACTGCAAGAGCGTAAAAAGCGGCGGCATCAGTTCGAACACGACGGGTCGGTATTTGATTTTGGAGCGCAGCCGCGCAATAGCCGTTGCTAGGATACGGCGATGATCGGCGATCATGGATTTACTTGGAACCGCGGTGGGCGCGGCTGAAGGTCCGACACGCACCGCTTCCTCCACAAGCGCTGCCTCATAGAGAAGCTCATAACGCTGCAGCGCGAACTCTTCGTTCCATGACCGGTCGTCGAAGCCGAAGGCGACAGCAGCGCGCCGCTGGCGGTCAAGCCGTACGGCTGTGTCGTCAGCGCTGCCCGCCCACTCCCTCAGACGTGGCCGCAGATCTTCCAACACCGCCGTCGGCGCGCCGGAGCGATGATCCTCCCATGGAAAATAGTCGTACCAGCTTGCCCAGCAGCGCTTGGCTGCGGCGCCCAGGTCTTCGGCCTGTGTGAGCGCGAGATAGCTGATCGAGATGACGCGCTCCTCAGCGCCGATCCTGTCGCGATCGGCGAAAGTGTAGAGTTGTTCGATATAGCCGAGCGGGTGGCCGGTCTGTTGTTCGACCCATCCCCTGAGGCCGGACTGCAGTGAGCGGTGAGCAAGTTCGAACGGACCTGATGGCAGGGCGTTTGCCTGCGGGATGGTGAGAACGCAGGGAACACTGTTGTTCATGGCGACGACGACGGCGATCAGGTCCGCATTGACGTTGTTGCCCCTCTTCCCTCCAGATTTGAGTTGCCTGGTCGGCTTTCCCTGATGGTCCATGATCCCTGATCCGGCTGGGCTGAGTTACGCTTACGGAAGCAGCTGAACCGATTTAGATTGGTTTTCCACGATAATGTCGGCGCGTCAACATCGTGCCCGTGCGTGATTTTAGCTCTTCGCACCTGCACACAAATGTGCCAAACGCGACACCCACGGTTGGTAACGTTAGGGAAGGAGGCGCGGGTTGAGCGCAGTTGGTGATACAAAGGCGATTACACCGCCAGATATTCGCTTCCGGAAAGGCCAGGCGCCGCTCGTCTGCCTGACGGCATATACCGCGCCGATCGCGAAGCTGGTTGATCGACACTGCGACATCGTTCTCGTCGGCGACAGCGTAGGCATGGTGCTGCACGGCCTGTCGTCGACCCTGGGCGTCACCCTCGACATGATGATCATGCACGGCCAGGCCGTGCGGCGCGGGCTCAAGCGCGCGCTCTTGGTCGTCGACCTGCCGTTCGGCTCCTACGAAGAGGGGCCGGAGCAGGCGTTCCGTAACGCTGCCCGCCTGATGGGAGAGGCCGGTTGTGCGGCAGTCAAGATCGAGGGCGGCGAGAACATGGCAGCAACCATCCGCTTCCTGACGGCTCGCGGCGTCCCGGTGATGGCCCATATCGGGCTGACTCCGCAGGCGGTGAACACATTGGGCGGCTATCGCTTGCAGGGACGGGGAGACGATGCGGACCGGATCAGGCGTGACGCCGCTTCGGTCACGGATGCCGGCGCTTTTTCGGTGGTCCTGGAGAAAGTGCCCGAGCCGCTTGCACGGCGGATCACCGCAGAGATCGCCATCCCCACAATCGGCATCGGCGCCTCGCCAGCGTGTGATGGCCAGATTCTGGTGGTCGACGACCTTCTGGGCATGTTCACCGACTTTCGACCGAAATTCGTCAAGCGCTATGCCGAACTAGGCGCTGGGGCCGAGGCGGCGATTGCCGCCTACGCCGCCGACGTGAGGGAACGGCGCTTTCCTTCCGCCGAACATGTTTACGCCACCGCCTCGAAGGCTGGAGAGGTCGCGTGAGCGTGGCAATCGCTCGAACTGTTACCGAGCTTCACGCTATGTGGCGGGATGGGGCCGCCCGGGCGCAAGTGTCGCGATGGTGCCGACCATGGGGGCATTGCATGAAGGACATCTGAGCCTCGTGCGTGCAGCGCTTGAGAAGGCCGATCGGGTAATCGTGACGCTGTTCGTCAACCCGAAACAGTTCAACAATGCCGCCGACATTGCGACCTATCCCCGGACAGAAGACGAAGATGCCGCAAAGCTCGTGCCGCAGAGTGCGCATTTACTCTATGTGCCGGATGCTGGGGCGATGTACCCGGAAGCCTTCGCCACGTTTCGGTGTCCGGTGTCGGCGACGGCCTGTGCGGCACCTTCCGGCGGGGCCATTTCGATGGCGTGGCGACCGTCGTCGCCAAGCTCTGCCTGCAGACCGGCGCTGACTTCGGCTTCTTTGGCGAGAAGGACTTTCAACAGCTTCAGCCTGGTCAGGCGCATGGTCCGTGACCTGGGAATTCCTATCACGATTGTTCCCTGTCCGACAGTCCGCGAAGCCGACGGTCTTGCACTATCATCGCACTATGTCCGGCTGTCGCCAGTGGAGCGTGCTGTTGTGCCCAAATTACCAACGGTCTTGCTCGAGACGGCTGAGGGGCTTGCGCGCGGCTCGCCTGTCCTGCCAACGCTTGCCGAAGCGCGCGAAGCAATTCTGGCTGCAGGCTATCGCGAGGACGAATACCTCGAACTTCGCGACGAGGCAGATTTGCGACCGACGACAATTCTTGACCGACCGGCACGCTTGGTGGTCGCGACCTGGGATCGCCAGTTCCCTGTTCGGGCGCGGCCTGTTGAAGAAGATCGGGCTCACCCGTTCGCGATCAGGTGCGTGCGCGATCCAACGTAGCTGCCACCTGAGGGGCGGCGGCTATAGACAGTTCCTGGCGTAATTGGTCACAGCTTCGTAACTGACTGGTCGACAATGCAATTGCCAGCGAGGTTATTGTGCATTGCACAAAACCTGATGCGCGGTTAGCCTTCTTCCATAGCGGGAATCGGGTTTGGGTAATACGGGACGAAGCACTGAGAACCGGTGCTTCGTTGATAGTGCATTCATACCTAAGGATCCTGATCACCGTGAAGAACCCCGACAAAGCCGGCGCCACAAGTCTGGAGGCGATCGCGCGGAACGGCAGCATGCTGCGTCGCATCGCCATACGCATTCCGACCTATCTGTCGGATCTTCGTGAAAACCCAGCGTGGCTGCCGATGTTCATGCTCGCCCGCACGATGCCGGCAAGGAAAATGCACTGGCGTGGTGCAAAGCCTGTTCGAGCGTCGCAGAAAGCCCAGGACACAATGTTTGTCGGCGTCAATCGCCGGGACGTCGTTGACGCGCTGCGGTCGGATGGGCTTTTTTCCGGACTCGTTTTGCCGACATTTGTCCATGAGGAGATCGCAGCCTTCGCGCGGTGCACACCTTGCTTCGGCAACTTCGATCGTCGTCTAGAATTCATGCCGACGGAACATGCGAAGGCTGAGGCCCAGTTCAGCCGTCCGTTACTCAGCGGGCACTATTTCGAACGCATCCTCGGCTGCACGGCAGCGGTCGCCATCCAGAACGACCCGCTGCTACTCGACATTGCAGCCCACTATCTCGGCGCTCAGGCGAAACTGATCACCACCCGTGTCTGGTGGAGCTTTCCGACCGGCCAAGCCTCCGACGCGGAGAAGAACCTTGCCTCCCTCGACAAATACCACTTCGACCTCGACGATTGGCGGATGCTCAAGTTCTTCTTTTACCTGATGCCGGTCGACGAAGGCACTGGCCCGCATGTCTATGTGCGCGGCAGCCACAAGCGCCGCAGCCTCAAGCATCAGTTGACCTTGCTTGTCGGCCATTCGGCCGAGGAAGTCCTCAAGTTCTACGGCGGCGACAGCCCGGTCACGCTGACCGGCGAGGCCGGCCTCGGCTTTGTTGAGGATCCGTTCGGCTTCCATATGGGCACCGTGCCTTTACGCACGCCGCGGCTGATGATGGAAGTTGGCTTCGGCGTTTCGCCACCCTCGCGCCGACGATTCCATGGCGAGCCGGTTGTCCGCTGATCTAAAAGAAGTCCCTAGCAGGGTGTTGAAGAAGTGGCCGGACTGCAAGCGATCACTTGCTGTCGGCTGACCACTCCATGTCATTTTTCAAATCATCGAAGCATGTCATGCAGACCCATTCATAGCAGGCACCCTTCGGGTAGTCGTCGCCGGTTGCGTAGCCTTCGTGCTCGATGTCCGGACCTTCGAATTCAGCGAATTTAGCCCAGCAAGCGGCGCAGTGGTCGTGATCCCACGTTTCGCTCCAGCGGGCGTAGCGGCGACGTTGCAATCGAAGCCCTTTGAGGTGGTTGGCGTTGTCGATCCGCCATTGCTTGTCTTGTTTGACCGTCATCTCGACTCCGCCATGAGTTTGGGCAGCCGCACCAGATTGTAGGCGGCGGCCGCGAAGGTGAAGGCCCACCCGACGCGATCGCGGCCGCGCAATTTGGTCTTCTCCTGCCCGGCGACGGTCTTGATCCATCCGAACGCCTCCTCGATGCGCTTGCGGATACGCTGGCTGACAGCATAGCCGCTATGCCTCGTCGTGCGCCCATCGATCGCCGAACAACGGCCGTTCGTGTTCTGCGCTACGTGTGGTGTTACCTTCATCGAGCGCAACTCGTTGACGAAGTCCTCTGCGTCATAGGCCTTGTCGGCGCCGAGAGTGATCGCGCGCGACCGGTCGGCGCGAGGTTCGATCATGTGCAGGGCCGCCACCCGCTCGGCATGTCCGTCGGCCAGTGTCAGACAGGCTTCGACCAGCAGGCCGTGGCGGTTCTCCATTAGCCCATGTCCCATAAAGCACAACCTGGCCTCCTTGCCCCGCCCTTTGCGGTAGAGCCTAGCGTCGGGGTCGGTGGTCGAGGCGTGCGTCTCGTTCGATCGCCTCTCGCCGTGGAAGTCCGCATCCGCATTGCGTCCGCCGCCGTCAGCCGGCGGTTCGCCGTGACCGCCGCTTGGGCCGCCCTTCGGCTTGACGCTCTTCATCGAAGCCCAGGCCTCGATCAGCGTGCCGTCGACCGAGAAGTGATCTGTGGACAGGAGCTTCGTGACTTTGGGCTGCGCCAGCACGGCCGCCAGGAACTTTGCCGCGATATCGCCTTCCAGCAACCGGGCTCGGTTTTTGGAGAACACTGAATGGTCCCAGGCTGCGTTGTCGACGCCGAGGCCAACGAACCAGCGGAACAGGAGGTCGTATTCCAGCCGCTCCATCAGAAGCCGCTCCGAGCGGATCGAATAGAACGCCTGCAAAAGCATCGCCCGCAGCAGCTTCTCCGGTGGGATCGATGGCCGTCCGATCGGCGAATACAGCGCCGCGAACTCACGCTCTAACGTCGACAGGGCTTCAGTCACGATGGTCCGGATCGCCCGCAATGGATGATTGCGCCGAACCCGGGCCTCAAGGTCCACGTAGCTGAACAGTTCGGCAGTTCGATCGTCGCCGCCGCGCACTCGTCACCTCCGAATCCCTTCGAAGCCAGTGAATCACCGCTGCGGTCCGGTGGCGAGTGCCTTTTTCAACAGCCTGCTAGACAGCCTTCCTGAGTGAAGGCCGATGCCTCGCAAGACAATAAAGCCACTGCGTCATCCTGAGTGATCGGCATCCACGGTTGGCGTTTTCCGCCACATGTGCCCATTCATCGGGGATGATCGCCAAAGCGACATGGATTCCTCGGGGCTTCTGCTACTCAAGTGCAGGGAGCCATCGCTCCATTGCATCTGCTCGATATTGTATTGCTCAGAGGCCACACGAGCCTACCAGTCGGCGGGAAGTAACCCTTCTCCTGCTCCCATGCCCACGGCGGCAGAACCAGCGAACTTCCCTTCCGCCGTGGATGCCGCGGCAGCCATCCGTTGACATGAGGGCGGACCGACAATCGCGCTGCGCATGGATCCCGTGACAATGTCTGCTGATCGAGGCTCGGATAATCATCAAGGATCTGCCGACGCGAGTGGGTTGAGAACATCGGGGACTGCAACGGCGGTTGCGTTGGGAATTCCCTGGCCGGGCGAAGGCCGGGCTGATGCCCGCTGAGCTGCTTCGGGCCGCAGGCGTGCGCCTGCGTTCACCTCATGAGAGCGTCAAGCGCAACGAGGAGATCTAAATCAGGGCCCTCAAACGAATCTTCATCTATCCACAGTATGGATGGTAGCCATTATAACTATCAATTTTACCAATATAACTGGATGCTACTATAACATCCATGATCAAAGCGAGCAGGTGAACGTCTCCGTGATTGCTGTGGGGCTGACGCTGACGGGAAGAATTCGGGGACGAACATGTGCGGGATTGTTGGCATCGTTGGGCTACAGCCAGTATCGGAGCGGTTGGTCGACGCGTTGAAGCGCCTGGAATATCGCGGCTATGATTCAGCCGGCGTTGCGACGATCACCGAGGGTGCCTTGCACCGCCGGCGCGCAGAGGGAAAGCTTGTCAATCTCGAAAAGAGGCTGAAGGAAGAGCCGCTGAGCGGCACCATCGGCATCGGCCACACGCGTTGGGCAACCCATGGCGCATCGACGGAACGCAATGCGCACCCACACTTTACCGACGGTGTGGCCGTCGTTCATAACGGCATCATCGAGAATTTCGCCGAGCTGAAGGACGAATTGACGGCAGCGGGAGCCCAGTTCCAGACCGACACCGACACCGAGGTTGTCGCGCATCTCTTGGCAAGATACCGCCGCGAGGGCATGACGAGGCAAGAGGCGATGCGTGCCATGCTGAAACGCGTCAAAGGCGCGTACGCGCTTGCCATCCTCTTCGAGGATGATCCGTCAACCATCATGGCGGCGCGCAACGGACCACCGCTGGCGATCGGTCACGGCGACAGTGAGATGTTCCTGGGCTCCGACGCGATCGCACTTGCTCCCTTCACGAATGAAATCACTTATCTTATCGACGGCGACTGGGCCGTTATCAGCAACACGGGCGCACATATCTTCGATTTCGATGGCCATCCTGTCGAGCGTGCGCGCCAGACCTCCATGGCCGCGGCCTATCTGGTCAACAAGGGCAACCATCGCCACTTCATGGAGAAGGAAATTTACGAGCAACCCGAGGTCATCTCCCAAGCGCTCGGTCATTATATCAACTTCACAGACAGTCGCGCTGATACGGTTTCTAGCATCGATTTCGCCAGGATACCGAGCTTGGCGATCTCTGCCTGCGGAACCGCCTATCTCGCCGGATCGATCGGAAAACACTGGTTCGAGCGCTACGCGCGCCTACCGGTCGAAATCGACGTTGCGTCCGAATTCCGTTACCGCGAGATCCCGTTGTCGCCGCAGTCGGCGGCTCTTTTCATTTCGCAGTCTGGTGAAACCGCCGATACGCTAGCGTCGCTGAGGTACTGCAAGGAGCTTGGGTTGAAAATTGGCGCCGTCGTCAATGCTGGCGAATCGACCATCGCTCGGGAGGCCGATGCGGTCTTCCCGATCCTTGCCGGCCCGGAGATCGGCGTGGCCTCCACCAAGGCTTTCACCTGCCAGCTTACCGTTCTTGCCGCACTCGCCATCGGCGCCGCCAGGGCCCGCGGAACCGTAACCGAAGACGAGGTGCAGGCTCTCGTCAGGAGCCTCGCCGAAATGCCGCGCATCATGGGCCAGGTACTAAACAGCATCCAGCCGGAGATCGAACTCCTATCGCGCGAACTGTCAAAATTTCATAACGTCCTGTATCTCGGCCGTGGCACCAGTGTCCCACTGGCGATGGAAGGTGCGCTGAAGCTCAAGGAGATTTCCTACATCCATGCCGAGGGCTATGCCGCGGGTGAATTGAAGCACGGCCCGATCGCATTGGTCGACGAGAACATGCCAGTGATCGTCATCGCGCCACATGATCGCTTTTTCGACAAGACCGTCTCCAACATGCAGGAGGTGGCTGCCCGTGGAGGTCGGATTATCCTCATCACCGATGAAACAGGGGCGGCCGCATCGAAACTCGACACCATGCACACGATCGTACTGCCGGCCGTCGACGAGATTATCGCGCCGATGATCTTTTCGCTGCCGATACAGCTTCTTGCCTATCACACGGCGCTCTTCATGGGCACAGATGTCGACCAGCCACGCAATCTCGCAAAATCGGTCACCGTCGAATGATTGTGAGGCTTTACAGGTCGCAACGTTCGTCCATCCGAAACTGCCAACATCTTTGTCTTTAGACCCGAAGCCCAGATGACCATTATTGCTCGCCGCAATTTCGGGAAACGCGCAGTCGCTGCAGTCATGAAAATCGCCTTTCTTTTTCGGCAGGTCGCATGATTGCGCAGGGCAACCGGATAGAGCTTGCTGAAGCTGGCGTCAGCACGGCCGTCCGGCAATACATGTCCCCTGGCCGTTGATTGCAAGAATGCGGTCGTTCAGAGTTGGGTTGGCTCGTGTCAGACCGTCGCCGCCGCTTCCTCTTTCGGATGCATGTGGCCGATGGGTTCCAGAGTTCGAACTCGGCAAATCGCAGGAAGCCCTGTTCTGCGATGCGCCCGCCGGCTCGCATCAAGTTGCAACCGGGTTGAGCCGCTTCGCGCGGCAGCCCAGTGACAACTGGCCTATGAGGCGAGCACGAACGAGGCATCAATCCGGGCTCGAGCATATTGGTCGAGACACCCATGATGACTATGGCGGCTGTGCCGACGAGCAATAGCCGGAACGAGAACGCGGCAAGCGCACCGTTGGCCTAAGGCGGCAGTTGGCGGCTCGACGCTGAAGCTGCTGGGCAACCAGGCGGCCGACGACTATCGATGGCTGAAGCCGATGATCTGCACCCTATGGTGCCTTTGATCTCCATCTCGCGCAGCGGATTGCTTTCGACGTGAAACGGGGGGCCTGGATTGAAAAGACGCAGCCTATTGGGGCCATCGCTTTTGCCACTCTCGTCAGAGGTATCGAGGATGACGCCATAGGCCGTTGAGTACCCGGGACTGGCTTCGATGGCTCGCCACCGTCGCGTGCATAAGGGATGTCTTTGAAGCGCCCGTAGCCGTGGAGCAGCTTGCCGGACACCGACCAAGCATGCCGGGTTCATTTTCCCAAGCACGGGTATGCTCGGCAAGTTGCACGAAACGCTGGCATTGTCTTTCGCTGGCATTGACTTTCAAAGACGACGGCAGCGGACGCAGATAGGCAAAGGTGACCAAGGAGGTGGTCAGAGCCCGCGGCGCTTTCGGCTATCCTCGGCCGGCCATCTCAGGGAAAGGAACCAAGATGTCGGCTTCACCATCCAGCATTCCATACGCCTGGCCGGAAGCGCAACGCCAATGTTTCGACTAGCACAGGTCGCGGTGTCCAACTCACATACCCACATCACGCAGCGTCCAATATGTCCGACTCTTCAAGAATTCCCACAGGCAGGGACAGCGATCTGGCGATGCGATGCCGATAGCCCTTGTTGTACCTCAGACCCGACTCGATGTTTTGGATTTCCTCAGCGGCTAGCCCGCATGCCACCGCCAGGTCCTCGATCGTATATCCGAGGTGCTCACGATAAGCGCGAATGACGTGGGTTCCCTCCGATATAGCCTTCAAAACCGGCTCGGGAATGCGCGAAGCCTTCATAAACACCTCCAAGAAGACCAGGGCACCTGACAAATCGGGAGACTTCTTCCCCCGATCTGGCGCTCCCGGCAATTCAAATAAATGGACGTCGATTCGGCCGATAGGCCCCATCCATGGAATGGGCCACCTGAAATTGGCAGCCAAATCGGGATATGGCGGTTCAGCTGGTTCTGATCAAGTCCAAGAACCTGCCCTAAGACGGGCCTGATCGGCTGAAGCATCACTCCCTGCGATTCCGCGGCTTGTCATCGCCGATGGCTTTTGCTGAACAGGAACTCGAACTCGCGCCTGCCGCCACGTCCAGTGGCGGGCCTGTGCACCGAGCCTGGCGGACGCTTACTCCATTGCTGACCACCGTCAAAAAAGCCCTGTTAACCAGATTTTTAATCCGCCAATCCTTATTCGCAGACTGAAAGGGTGAGGTGACCGATGTGTGATTCAAACATAAGCGCGTTTCCGCTGCATCGGCGGCGGAAATTGGTCGAAGGTATTGCCCGGGTCCTGCAATCCAGGAACAGAAAGGACGCACACGACTTCTGGCGCAGCACCGCCAAGAAAATTCTCGTTCAACTGTCCGAATCGGGAATTGCACCGGGGCTCGCCGAACAGGAAGTTAGAATGCTTCTTCATGCTGTCTTAGGCGATATAGCCACCCGCAGTGCTGCGACACGTGCGCGATAGCATCGGCTCGCGACGAAGGGATTGCTGACGGCGTGCTTGTGCTGGTCGGCAGGGCGATACTGACTGGAACATCAAGGTAGCCGGCGAGAGCGGCCCATCACGTTAGCAACGATCTGCCGACATCCCGCGCCGCTCGTACGAGCGCATAGCGCACCCAGACGTTACTGGGTTGACTATAGGCATCTAAATCGCGAAAAGGGGCCGCTCTTCGTGAGTGGCGTGCGCCGGCAGTCTAACCCCAAGCCCCCCGCCCAGGCTGCCGGCGCGCTTCTAGGAATGCCGAGGTAGGGCGCACCGACGCCTCCTTTGCCGATCCCCCAGCAGGCAGCCAGTGTGACCGTCGCATGCGCGTAAACTCTTGCGCTTCCTCTGGCGCGTCAAGCCCACCGCCATGGGGTGCGCCAGTTTGGTGTTCACCCACCTGCCATTTGCGATCATGTGTCGACGTGACCCAGCAAGAGCACCGGAAGCTCCTGCCTGCTTGAAAAAAGGCAGGGCGGCGCGGCGGCGCCGCTGTTGCCATGTCGGAGTTTCCCTTGGCATAGGATCAGAGCCCTTCGACTTCCGCCAGAAGGAGGCGATGGTGGTCGATTCTCCCGCCTCCGAATTCGGCGGCACCGGGGGCGGCAGGGCCAGGCCCCATTTGCGCGTTGCGAAAACCGCGGTGAATGTTGCTCGATGCCAGGCAGAGACCTCGCTCTAAACGATCGCATCGATGCAACGTAAGATTGGTCGCCATGGTCACGGTCACTGCTTTGCCGCGGTCGCCGGAGCCGTTGTCGAGCACGACTGTCATCCCGGCGATGTCGGCGCCGATGTCGCATGCAAAAATCCACAGATTCACTCCGGCCAAATGTTAGCTGCCAAGCATATGCCCGGCCTTTCGCAAGGCGCCCAGAAAGAGACTGGCATGGTCGTCGACATCGATCTTGGCCTGCATCGGCAGGGGCATGCTGGTCCAGTTCTCCAATGGCGCAATGAAACGTGAGAAAGCGCCGTTGACGATGCAATGGCGGGTAACATGGCCTTGTCTGTCCAAAGCCAGCACGCCGGCCTGGTCGCCCGGATATCGGATGGCTGCGACCCGCTGGACCTCAGCGTCGCCGTCGACTCGCACGTCGAAAAGCAGGATACCACGGCTCCTGGCGGCTATCGCCGCGGCTTTTTCAGTGAAGCTTAAGGGGAGTGAGCGGACGCTTTCGACCGCCATCTGGAAAACCATCAAGTCCAGTTCATTTACGGCCATAAGGGTAATTGCGCGCAACACAGGGGTGATTGCAATCGACGCCCACGGCTTGTTCACAGATGTAGGTCCACCGCCGATCATTTAGTTTGGATTTGCCATCGGCCCCTGACCGACGACGTGCTGCGGTTCGAACCGCTCCTGTAGCGGAAGGCGCGGGCAGTTCGTGAAGTTGGGCTTCTGCTCGACGACCGTTAATGACTTCCGTCACTGGAAGTTCGGGATCCGTGATTGAACCGTCGAGAACCTTGCCGTTTCGTGTGTCCGACTTTTCCAGGCTCAGCGTCACCTGTGAGCCCCGCGCACCGCGGCACGTCAGCGCATCAAACTCGTCCCCCCGTTCACAAACGAGACTCCCTGAGGTACTGCGAGCGCAGAGAAATCTCCGGTCGCAGCCTACCCGGTCAAAACAGGGACCCCACGATGAAGACTCTCGTCATCTGCTCCGGCGGACTGGACTCCGTTTCCCTTGCTCACAAGGTGGCGGCGGAGCACGAACTCGCCGGCCTCCTATCTTTCGATTACGGCCAACGACACAGGAAGGAGTTGCGCTTTGCCGCTCTTTGCGCGGAGCGACTGAGCGTCCCGCACCGCATCATCGACATTCGTGAAATCGGCCGCGGCCTGTCCGGGTCCGCGCTGACGGATAATGTGGCTGTGCCCGACGGCCACTACGCTGAAGACACGATGAAGACCACGGTCGTGCCGAACCGGAACGCCATCATGTTGGCCATCGCCTTCGGTCTCGCGGCCGCTCGCCGCGCTGACGCGGTGGCGACGGCCGTGCATGGTGGGGATCATTTTATCTATCCGGACTGCCGGCCAGCCTTCATCGACGCTTTCCAGGTGATGCAAGACCGCGCGCTCGACGGCTACGCGAACATCCGCCTCTATGCGCCTTATGTGAACCTCACGAAGGCGGACATCGTTGGTGATGGAGCAACATACGGCACGCCATTTGTCGAGACTTGGTCCTGCTACAAGGGCGCCGAGCGTCACTGTGGACGGTGCGGGACCTGCGTCGAGCGGCGCGAGGCGTTTCATCTCTCCGGGTGCCCGGACCCCACCGACTACGAGGACACCGACTTCTGGCTCGAGGCGCTGCGGAGGAGGAGCGTGTAATGTTCCGAATCACCAAGGAATTTCACTTCTCGGCCTCGCATCAGCTCATGTCTTTGCCGCCAGACCACCAGTGCGCGCGCCTGCACGGGCATAACTATATCGTCGAAGTGGAGCTTTCGGCGAAGGAACTGAACGAGCACGGCTTCGTGCGCGACTATCATGACTTGGCACCGCTCAAACGCTATATCGACGAGAGCTTCGACCACCGACATCTCAACGACGTGCTGGGACATGGGCAAGTCACGGCGGAATATCTGGCCAGACATTTTTATGAATGGTGCAAGGCACGCCTGCCCGAAACTTCGGCCGTGCGGGTAAGTGAAACGCCGAAAACATGGGCGGAATGCCGGCCATGACCGATACGCATCCCGCAATCCGCGTGAGTGAGATTTTCGGGCCGACGATCCAGGGCGAGGGAGTACTTATCGGTTTGCCGACCGTCTTCGTCAGAACCGGCGGGTGTGACTATCGCTGTTCCTGGTGCGACAGCCTGCATGCAGTGGACAATCAATTCCGCCATGAATGGGAGACGATGTCCATCGGCGCGGTATGGCAAAACGTGCTTGCGCTTTCCGGTGGCCGCCCGATGATGGTTTCGCTGTCAGGCGGCAATCCGGCCATCCAGCCGCTCGGCGCGCTGATCGAGCGCGGCCATGGTGACGGTTACCGTTTTGCGCTGGAAACCCAAGGGTCGGTGGTCAGGGACTGGTTTGCCGACCTTGACGTGCTGGTCCTCAGCCCAAAGCCGCCCTCAAGCGAAATGACGACCGATTGGGCCGCGCTCGAGGCGTGCCTCCAGGCGGCACAGGGGAAGCCGCAAATCGTGCTCAAGCTCGTTGTTTTCGATGAGAGTGACTACGCCTTCGCGAAAGACACCGCCGCCAGATTTCCTCGACTTCCGATCTATCTGCAACCTGGCAATCACACGCCGCCACGTCCGGGAAATGAACAGGCGCCTGTCGACCTTGAAGGAATAGTGAAACGCATGGAGTGGCTGGTTGATAACGTGACCCGCGACAGGTGGTTCGAAGCCCGCGTGCTGCCGCAGCTGCATGTTATGCTCTGGGGTAACAAGAGAGGCGTCTAGCCTGCCCCGGCTTTTTCACGCAAACTGCGCCTGCGGATATTCGGTTGGACGGTTGGCTATGTTCGACGGCGCAATCGGAAGACCTGGGGACTGCTGTCGCCGGCACCAAGAGCGTGGCCAGCTGCTTCGATAGTTCCCTCCCGATTCGGACTGTTGCCAAGGCGTCGACGAGTGTCGGCCTTGTTGGCGCAGATAGCGAATACGGTTGGCGCTTGCGATCAGGAGCAGTTCTACCTTCGAGGTCGTTTCTCACCCACTAAATTGGAGCCATCCGGGCTGTGCTGGCAACTGTCGAGGCCGCGGGCGCAGTTCTGGTCGATATTGAGATTCCCGATCTGATTGATCACATCGCCAAGACCTCGCTCTATGGCTGCCATTCCAGGCACGACATCAATGTCTTTTTGGCCTCGCGGCCCAATATGCCGACCGGCTCGCTCGAGGAAATCAAGGCAATGGTACCTACGATCCTGCGGTCGACCTGCTGGTTGGCATTTTCGACGGGCCAAACAAGCCGGAGGACGATCCGGACTACTATTTCAAGCTCGCCGCACGTGACCGCTTCCAGCGCGTTAGCAAACATGCGCTCGACGCCATCGTCTTCCCCTCGGTGCAGGTGCTTCCGCCGCTTCAGGACGAGATTCGCGCCGGCAACCATCCGTGTCTGACCTTCCCGACCAACACGCTGATTGGGTCGCAGACCTGGTTGCCCTCGATCTGCCTGCCCGCAGGCTTCTGTCAGGGCATTCCGGTTGGCCTCGAACTGCTCGTCCAGCCCTACCGGGAGGCCAATCTGTTCCGCCTCGGATACGGTTTCGAGCAAACGACCAAATATCGCAGGCCGCCAGTCTTCGATTAGTCCCTTCCGCCATTCGGGCTGCTGGCTGCCTGCACGAACTACTGAGCGGCCCGGCTAGGCGGATTTGGTCTGTTCCCATGGGAGGCCCATTTGACCACTACCATCCCGGGCTATTGCACGCTTTGCCGGTCGCGTTGCGGCACGTTGAATGAGGTAGACCGCGAGATGTTGATTGCGGTACGCCCCGATCCGTCTCACCCCACTGGCCAGGCCATGTGCATGAAGGGTCATGCCGCGCCGGAGATCGTTCACAGCCCGCATCGCCAGCTTTATCCGCTCAGGCGCACCACGCCCAAGGGCTCAGCCGGTCCAGGCTGGCAGCGCATCACCTGGGAAGAAGCACTCTCCGAGACAGCTCGGCGTCTTGGCGAAATCAAGGCCGAAAGCGGCGCTGAAGCAGTGGCCTTCGCCATCACATCGCCGAGCGGCACGCCGCTGTCTGACAGTATCGACTGGATCGAGCGTTTCATACGTCATTTCGGTAGTCCAAACATCTGCTTCGCCACCGAGATTTGCAACTGGCATAAGGACTTCGCCCACGCCTTCACCTTCGGTTGCGCTATGCCGACCGCGGATTATGAGAATGCCGACACGATCCTGCTCTGGGGCCACAATCCGGCCAATACATGGCTGGCGCAGGCCCATGCCATCGGACGCGGCCGCAAGAAGGGCGCCGCCATGGTGGTGGTCGATCCGCGTCCCATAGCACTGGCGCACCAAGCCGACGTCTGGCTGCCTGTCCGGCCGGGAACCGACGCCGCGCTCGCGCTCGGCCTGATCCGCATGCTCATCGAAACACGCCGCTACGATGAAGACTTCGTTCGACGCTGGACGAATGGGCCATTTCTGGTGCGCTCGAGCGCGCGATCTTTTACCGGGCGACGAGACTGAGCGCTACATCGTCTGGGACGAGCAGGCCGGATGTCCTATCGCGATCGATCCGGGTGCAGTGCGATCATCCATCGATCCGCAGCGCTTGGCACTGCGCGGCACCTTCACCGTCACTCTTGAAGCAGACGGACAACGCGTCGATATCGGCTGCATGCCAGCCTTCGAGCATCTGACACGCGAGGCTGAACCCTACGACGCGCTGCATGTGCAAGCCGTCACCAACGTACCCCCGGAGGCGCTGAGGGCGGCGGCCGACCTCCTCTGCGGGGGACGGCGTATCGCCTACCACGCCTGGAGCGGACTGGCACAGCACACCAACGCGACACAGGCCGATCGCGCAGTTGCTACACTCTACGCGCTCAGCGGCAGTTTCGATCGCATCGGCGGCAACCGTATCAGGCGCAGTCCACCCTACAATCCCGTCAACGCTTTCGGCTACATCCCGAAGGAGCAAATGGCGAAGGCCCTCGGCATCCGAACGGCCGATCGGCCCGCCCGCAATGGGCTGGGTCACCGCCCGCGACCTTTACCGGGCTGTGTCGGAAGGCGTGCCTTACAAGGTGCGCGGGATGATGGCGTTCGGGACGAACCTGTCGCTTTCGCAGGCGGATAGCAGGACGGCCGAAGCGGCGCTCAAGGCACTCGAATTCCATGTCCATTGCGATCTCTTCGAGACACCGGCCGCGCGTAACGCCGATATTTTTCTGCCGGTGAATTCTCCCTGGGAGCATGAGGGCCTCCGCATCGGCTTCGAGATCAGCGCCGCCGCCGCCTCCCTTATCCAGCTTCGCCCGCGGATGGTCGCTCCGCGTGGCCAGTCCCGCTCCGACAACGATATCGTCTTCGATCTTGCCAGCCGACTCGGCATGGGAGACGCATTCTTCGGCGGAAGTCTCGAGGCGGGCTGGAACCACATGCTGGCTCCGCTCGGCCTGACCGTGGATGAGCTGCGCGCGGCGCCCCGGGGCCTACGATGGCCGGTTGACGCGCCTGAGCGGAAATTTGCGCTGACACTTGCCGACGACCCCGAAAAGATACGCGGCTTCGACACGGAGACGCGTCGCGTCGAACTCTATTCCGAACGTCTGCATCGATGCGGCCAGCCGGCTATCGCCAGCTATGTTCCGCCGGCGGAACGTACCGGACCGGACAACATCCGCCGAGGCCGGAAGTATCCGTTAATCCTTAGTTCGGCGAAAAACGGCCTCTACTGCCACAGTCAGCACCGCAGCCTGGCTTCGCTGCGAAAGCGCGCGCCCGAGCCGATTGCCGAAATCAGCCCAGCGCTCTCAGCCGCGCGGGGCATCGCTGAAGGCGACGGGATCAGGATATCCACCCGAGAAGGCCAGGCGCGCTTCATAACCCGGGTCACGCCGGGCCTTGCCGATGACATCGTCGTTGCCGAATTCGGCTGGTGGCAGGCCTGCCCGGAGCTCGACCGCCCCGCTCTCGCCATCGAAGGTGGCGAAGGCAGCAATTTCAACAGCCTGATCTCTGGAGATGCCAGTGATCCCGTTAGCGGATCGACGCCGCTCCGATCCTTTCTCTGCGATATCGAGCCCGATCCGTTGTCGCAGAAGGGCCAGCGGCGGTGGCAGGGCTACCTGCCATTTCGCGTCTCCGCGCTCCAAGCCGACGCCGAAGGTGTCATGCGCGTTTGTCTCACAGCAGTGAACGGCGAGGCACTACCGGATTTCCACCCCGGGCAGCATGTAGAGATCAGAGCCCGGATCGGATCGGCGGTGGTCAGTCGAGCCTATTCGCTCATCGATGCCGCGCGCGTCGACCAGCGCCAGACCTATAACATCACCGTCCGGCTTCGGAACGTCGTTCTTGAGGACAGCACGGCGGTGTTCGGCGTTATGTCGAACCATATCCATACCGAACTGGCTGTCGGCGAAATCGTCGAATTGAAGTCACCGTCAGGCAGTTTCGTCCTGCCGCGCCAATCTCCGCAGCCGATGATATTGATGGCCAGCGGCATTGGCATCACGCCATTCATGAGTCTGCTGGAGTCTCTGCCGGACGGTGATCCAGCGGAAATCTGGCTCCATTATGGAAACACTAACAGCCGTACACATGCCTTCAGCGAGCGCATTGCCTTCCACGAACAGCGGCTACCGGGACTGACGGTCGTCAATTACTACAGCAAGCCGCTTGCCACGGACCGGCGCGGCGTAAACCACCAGGCGACAGGCCGGATCAGCGCAACCGTGGTTGCAGACGACCTCATTGCGCGCCGCGCCCGAGTCTATATGTGCGGGTCGGCGCCGATGATGGAGGACGTAAGAACAGGTTTGGTCGCGCGCGGGCTGCCGGCCTTCGATATTTTCAGCGAGGCCTTCACTTCTCCTGCAACTGCGATGGTCGATGACGGCAAGACGTTTCGGGTGTCCTTCAGTCTCTCGCGCAAGCAACCGGATACATGGTCTCCTGCAAGCGGCCCGCTGCTCAGTTTTGGTGAAGCACTGGGCGTGAATCTGCCGAGCGGGTGCCGGGTCGGGCAATGCGAAAGCTGCGAAGTCCGCATTCTGTCGGGCAATGTCCGTCATTTGCATGGAAGCGAGCCGGATGATCACACCGTCTGCCTGACTTGTCAGGCAGTGCCGATAACCGACATTGTCCTTGATGCCTGACTTAGCGGATCCCAGTACGGCTGTCTTCTCGACAAAATTGTCCAGCCGCACCGGAGGAGCAAGGCAGCCAAGCGTCTGCTAATTCGGTGAACGAAGACGCAGAGTTTTTCCTCACGCTGATCGTCTGCGACGGGTCTTGTTTCTCTAGAGCAACACGGCTGCCGGTGATAGCTACGGGAAAACATCACGCAAAAGAACATGCGCAGCGTCAATGGCGAGGATGAATCATGGAATCCGAACATATTAGATTTTGAGCGTGCTGCCGCGGCGCGGATACTGGCCGCAAGAAGCTTAAGGATGACGGCTCAACCGCTCGCTTCGAAACAAAAAGGCCCGTCCGGAGGCGTGCCCGCTGCCGGTAAGACGTAGGACGGCCAAGGCGCGAGCCGACGAGGCCAAGTGGCTGTTATAATGAGCTGCTACACCGTTACCTCACCGCCGTGCTTGAGAAGGTCAAGTTGAACGATCGACGCGGCCCGATTTTCGAAGCTTCGCCAGCAAGATTGATGCCGTGCCTCGGTAGCTAGCACTGACCTGCTCGGCCATGGGCAGTGAATTCCACGCGGTTAGTTTGGCCACTAGAAAATCGTTGTCTGGGTTTATTGGTGCGGAGCTAAGTTGACCCTCTTTGTCCATCATGATTGCCACGGTGCCGGTTGCGCCATATCCAATCGCCGCCATTCTGCGAATGCGGGTGTCGCCGTCCACGCGAATGTCGAACAAAACCGAGCCGCCAGTTTTCTCCGCGACGTCGTCCACCCGATCGGAAAACGGACGCTGTATGCCGCCTGTATTGGCGAGGGACTGCTCCAACAGCGCCAGTTCAACATACTCCGCCATCATCCCGCGAGAGTGCGCGGCATGCCGCGCAGGACCAATAGGCCGTGGACGGCTTATCCACACAAAACAGCCGCCAATCGAGACGGCGCCTGGGAACCCCATGACCAAGAACCAACGCGCCGCCGCGCGACGGCACAGCCGTGCGAAACACAAGGCGACGCATTCGCTAAACCAGATAGCGGTCAAGCAGACCGCAACGCTGGAGCGGATGATGTTGCAGACCAGCCGGTCCGGTTCGCTTGCAGTATTGCAAGCGAAACAATTCTGAGACCCAAATGACCCGTCGAAGTCAGCACAAACGCGACGGTGGACCGCCTGTGGCAAGCAAGGTTGTGCGCTGGCGGCCTGCAGACCGCGCCGGAATGACTGCTCGCTGTTGGCCAGAGTTCGCCGACAATGCCGGGGCGAACGATTTCCTTGCAGGCGTGGCACCAACGTGGGAGTTTTCCACCCTCATGTCGGACTGCAAGGTGTTGCGGCTGACATTTGGTCGACGATCCCATCGAGCGGAAACCAGGGTTGCTATCCCAGCCGGGTTCAATTCGCGGATCGTCATGCCACCGCAGCCGCCGCACCTTGAAAAGGCGGCAGGCCGCTTTTACCGTCTTGCCTTGCGCCAGCCTGCCGCGACTGCCTCCGCCTCGGACCAGAACCAGCGCTCGCCATATCGAGGGCTAATCTTGGTTTCCCAATAATGTTCTTGACCAGGGATGTGGTAGATTCGTTCCCCGGTGTTGACGGAAATATTCCCCTTGATATCGCAACTGCCCGAGCCGGTCATGGCGCCGCCTGTCGCGACGCCTGGCACAACGAGATCTGCGACAGTTTCGAGGCTGCTTGGGCTCCCCGTGAGAAAGGCGGCTAAGGGAACTATCACCATCGCAATGAGAAATTGCGGTTGCCAGCGGCGACGCCGCTTCCTGGCGCGCTTTCGCCACCGGTCAGCCTGATTGGCACCCTGCTCGCGATTGACTTTGCCCATGCCCCTCTCTCCCAGACTGGAGGATGCGTCCTTTGCGAACGAGAGTCCATGCGCACGTGATGCCAAGGCTGATTACGGGGTCCGCCAGCGCGTTCCAAGCATATGAGGACAGGCGGCCCTTCTTTCGATGAAGGCACGCGCCTGCGGCGAGTGCAGAAATCCGCACATGCACGGCGTGAGAGATCCCGCGCGTTTCTCGCGCCACTGCGGTTTGGCACGGAGCTTGCGGCGGCATTGGTACAGCGTTCGACCGGAGCGCCGCGGTGGAAGAAGCCCGGGACGGTCGAAACTCGCCCCAATCCGGTCAGGGAGAGAAAAATGCTAGCTCCACCAGTCCGCAGCGCGAATCCCGCGCCTCGCAAGCCTCTCTACGCCCAGCTTTACGTGCAGGTGCTTGTCGCCATCGCCCTCGGCGTCGCAACTGGCTATTTCTGTCCGGGGATCGGCGAGAGCCTGAAGCCGCTGGGCGATGCCTTCATCAAGCTCGTCAAGATGATCATCGCGCCTGTCATCTTCCTGACAATTGCAACCGGCATTGCCGGTATGAACGATCTTCACAAGGTCGGCCGTGTCGCCGGCAAGACCATGGTCTACTTCCTGAGTTTCTCGACGCTCGCACTGATCGTCGGCCTCATCGTGGCCAATGTCGTTCAGCCCGGCGCCGGCCTCAATATCGATCCCGCCTCGCTCGACCTGCAGTCCGTGAACAGTTACGCCGCAAAGGCCCACGAGCAGTCCGTGACGGACTTCCTGATGAACATCATTCCGTCGACGATCGTCGGCGCGTTTGCGCAAGGCGACATCCTGCAGGTGCTGTTCTTCTCGGTTCTCTTCGGCATCGCGCTGGCGATGGCCGGTGAGGCGGGCAAGCCTGTCGTTTCCTTCCTTCAGGCGCTCATCGCGCCCGTCTTCAAGCTCGTCGGCATTCTGATGAAGGCTGCCCCGATCGGCGCTTTCGGCGCGATGGCCTTCACCATCGGCAAATATGGCATCGGCTCGGTTGTGAACCTGGCGATGCTGGTCGGGACGTTCTATTTCACCGCCTTCCTCTTCGTGTTCGTCATCCTCGGCGCGGTCTGCCGTTACAACGGCTTCTCGATCGTTGCTCTCATCGGCTACATCAAGGAAGAGCTGCTGCTTGTCCTCGCAACGTCCTCTTCAGAGGCCGCGCTACCCTCACTCATGGAGAAGATGGAGAAGGCCTGCGCCGCGCGTTCGGTCGTGGGCCTCGTCGTCCCGGCCGGATATTCCTTCAATCGGGATGGCACCAACATCAACCTGACGCTGGCGGCCCTCTTCATCGCGCAGGCGACGAATACGGATCTGTCGATCGGCGATCGGATCCTGCTGCTTCTTGTCACCATACTCTCGAAGGGAGCAACTCGCATTACCAATACCGGCTTCGTCACGTTGGCCGCGACGCTCCTTGTCGTCCCGACCGCTCCGTTCGCCGGCGTGGAGCTGATCCGTGCTGTCGAGCAATTCATGTTCGAATGTCGCGTGCTGAGGAATCTGCTCAGCAACGCTGTGGGAACGCTCGCCGTCGCCTGCCGGGAGGCCGAGCCGGATGAAATTCGTTTGGCAGGCGCCCTCGCGAGCAGACCTTCGGCGCTTTGGCGGTGGAAGGTCAGGTCACCCGGCATGGCGAAGGGCGGCCACGGTTGGCCGGCTCGCGCGAACGCCTATCAGGTATTGAGGGCAGGGCGCGAAGCCGTCGTAGAGGAGCCGTTCGCTGGTAACGCCACCAATAGAGCCCCGCAACTTATCGTACTCCGGGAACTGCGGGGCAAGCGATCAAAAGTAATGACCCACCTTTACGCCAAAGGCACCAATGCTGGCCTGCCGTCCGCCGCTCATTGGAGCCCGCCCCATGTCTAAGCCAAACTGCCGGCTCTGTTGCCACGATCGCACCGATGAGGACATCAATCTGGCGCATAATCTAGCGGAAAGCGGTCATCGGAGAATTTTGACTGGGTCTCCTCACTCCAGGACCACGAGCTCGCGCGCCAGGAGCCCTGTCACATCTTGGTTGCGATAGCGCGATGCGATGCATGTCCTATGCGCCAGTTCGAATCATTCGCACAACGCCAGGTCGGTGGGCTTCGAGCGGCATGTTATCGACAAGGTCGAGACCCCGATCCTGGATCCGGCGAAGACGATTGTTGTCTGCTTCCGATACAAAAAGGCGGCCGGACTCAACGTGGCGCTTGCGGGACTTCGAAATGAAATAGGGTGCCGGAAGGCACGACCGGACGATATCGTCGCTAATGCCATCGCATCTGGTCCGTTGTGAAATCCTATCTTGACGCGAAAGTGGTCGATGAAGAGTCAAAAACGTAGCGCAATCGGTTCACGATCGACTGAAAACCGTGACCTTTCCTCTGCGGTGCTCAGATTGCCGCCGAATGCCTGGCCGCTCCACTTTCGAAATATTTGTCGAACTTCACCGCAATGCTCCTCACGAACGGACGATTTTCCGCCGGCACGACGAAACTGTCGCCTTGGAGTTCAAGCAGTCGAGCGGGATCCTGAAGGGCGATGGAGCTTGCCTGAAGAAGCAGCTTTTGGCCGGCTTCCCCGAAGCTCTCCACCAGGTCGATCGCCGAGAAGGCGAAATCGCACATCAGCCGCTCGATGATCCAGCCCCGGCCGCGATCGTCGTCGGACAGCACGATCCCGCGCACAGCAGCCAACCTGCCGTCTGCAACCATGCGGCCGTACTCGCCGGTCGAAGGCATGTTCTGCACGTAGCCCTGGCGAAAACGGCCGATGGACGAAGGGCCAAGTCCGATCAACGTCTCGCAGCGATCCTCGGTGTAACCCTGAAAATTGCGATGCAAAGTCCCCGCGCGGGCCGCTATAGCCAACGCATCGCCCGGCTTTGCGAAATGGTCGAGCCCGATTGATTCGTACCCCTCGTCCACAATCGCTCGCGCGGCAAGTCGCGATTGAGCGAACCGCTCGGTGGTGTCGGGAAGCCATGCCTCGTCGATCATCGTCTGGTGTTTCTTGAACCACGGTACATGGGCGTAGCCAAAAAGCGCTATCCGGTCTGGCTCCAGGGTCAGCGCCCGCGCGACGGTGGAGGAGACGCTCTCCCTTGTCTGATGCGGCAAGCCGTAAAGCAGATCGAGGTTCACGGACTCGACACCGCGTGAGCGAACTCCGTCGACGACTGCCTTGGTCTGCAAAAAGCTTTGCTTGCGATTGATTGCCTTTTGCACGTTCGGATCGAAATCCTGCACGCCGAGGCTCGCCCGCGTCATCCCGATTTCAGCAAGTGCATCAAGGCGGGCTTCGTCCGTATTGTTCGGATCGATCTCGACGCTGATCGTCGCATCGCCGAGAAAATCGAAGCTGTCCCGCAGGACCGTGCCCAGTGTCATCATGTCCTCGGGCTTCAGCATCGTCGGCGAACCGCCCCCGAAATGAACTGCGCGAACTCGGCCCTTGCCGCTGACAAGGCCGCCAACAGTCGCAATCTCCGCATACAGCGAGCGCAGATATGCGGCCACTGGCTCATAGTGGCGGGTCTGCTTGGTATGGCACGCGCAGAACCAGCACAGCCTGTCGCAATAGGGAACATGCAGGTAAAGCGATATCTCGCCACCGCTTTCGAGCGCCTCCAACCAGCCGCGGTAAACGACAGCATCGATGCCCGGATGGAAATGCGGCGTGGTCGGATAACTGGTATAGCGCGGGACGTTCTCGCCAAGTCTGGCAGCTAGTTCCGGTAGCATGTCGTGACCCACGGTGTTTGCTTTTCGCTGGAACTCTGGAGGCATTGACGAGCCAAGCCCTGATTTGGGTCAACCTCCGGCACGGACAAACTGCCGCAAGGATTTTTCTACCGTCGATTGCTATCCTGCCGACAAATTGGGACCGGTAGAGCGATCAAATGACAGTACGGCAGGACATTCGCAGTTCCGGCATTCCCGCTCTTTGCCTGTCTTGCGAGGCACGGCACCACGGCGTCTGTGGTGCGCTCGATCCAGACCATTTGGCTCGGCTCGCCAAGACGTCGTCGCGGCACAAGATCGATCCGGGGGTCGAACTGATCGGCGACGCTGAGACTGTCGACAGCTATTCAAACCTGCTTTCAGGCGTGGTGAAGCTGACGAAGAGCCTTTCGGACGGCCGCCAGCAGATTGTCGGCCTCCAGTTCGCGCCGGATTTTCTGGGACGGCCCTTCAGAGTCAAAAGCACGATCAATGCGGAAGCCGCAACAGCTGTCTCGCTGTGCTCGTTTCCCAGGGCGGCCATCGAACGGACGATGAAGGAATCACCAGAATTTGAGCACCGCCTGCTCAAGCAGACGCTCTACGAACTCGACGAGGCACGTGAATGGATGGTGACTCTGGGGCGCAAGACCGCACCGGAGAAGGTGGCGAGCTTTCTCCTCATGATCGCCCGGAATATCGATTCCAGTCTTGAGCCTGGGGCCAGGTCGGCGTGCTTCGAGCTGCCGCTGACGCGTGCCGACATTTCTGATTTCCTTGGAACCACAAACGAGACGGTGAGCCGTCAGCTGACCAGACTGAGAATGGACGGTGTGATCCGGATCGAGAACAACCGCCATGTCACAGTGGACAGCATGAGCCGGCTGGAACAGCGCTGCGGCGGCCGAGGCGCAACCGCCCCTTGAATGAGCGATGTATCGCGCTTCGAAGAAGCCGCGTAGCATGAACCCGACTGCTTCCACACTCGCTATCGGATGACGATCTCCGATCGCCAGGAGCGTTTTGGCCACCTCGTCTTGCGAAGCATTGATCCCCGAGGTGCTCGACGCGCAACCGGCTGGTGGACGCAAGATTGGGCTCGGCCAAGGTCAGCACGCCTTATACGCGCAGGAAAAATGACCGTCTCCTCGAAGCGTTCGCGCTGGCTGTCCCAAGGCATTTGAAGGCGATCGACGTACGGCAAGGCACCGGCTATATTTTCCAGCGCGTCGCAGACGCGCGCTTCACCACATCGTCCGGAATCGCCTCCACACCGGCCCGGCCCGGGGAACCGGACTTGTCCATAAACGGGGCGGCCCGTTCGGCATTTTCTCGTTCAATCGCCATCTTCCAATCGCACCGAACTCAATGCTGCCCCGAAGCAAAAATCGTGCGGCTCTGACATGGATCAGGGCAAGCAGGCGGCGGCTGCGCAATTAGTGGACTGCGGATTTGGCGTCCGTCGGAATTGGAGATCGGAACTTGCGATGAAATTCGGCACAGAGATCGTCCTTCTAAGCCTGTTCGCGTTTGCGGCTTTTGTGGCTGCCGGCTTCGGCGTGGACGAGCCATTCCGACAGCATATGTTGGTGCTGCTCATCGCGCTGCTGGGTTTCGCCGCTGTTCTTCTACGCAACACGAGTTTCGCGCCGGCAGCCGCGGTCGATCCGTCAGCCTATATGGATGGTCCAATCCGATACGGCGCCATCGCGACCATGTTCTGGGGTATCGTCGGCATGACTGTCGGTGTGGTCATCGCGCTGCAGCTTGCCTACCCCGATCTCAACATCCAGCCCTGGTTCAATTTCGGCCGTTTGCGGCCGCTGCATACGTCGGGTGTCATTTTTGCTTTCGGCGGCAATGCCCTTCTGTGCACGTCAATGTATGTCGTGCAACGAACCTGCCGCGCGAGGCTATTCGGCGGCAATCTCGGCTGGTTCGTGTTCTGGGGCTACCAGCTCTTCATCGTCATGGCCGCGACTGGCTATCTGCTCGGCATCACCGAGAGCCGTGAATACGCCGAACCCGAATGGTATGTGGACATCTGGCTGACCATCGTTTGGGTCGCCTATCTCATCCTGTTCCTCGGCACGATCCTGAAGCGCAAGGAACCGCACATCTACGTCGCCAACTGGTTCTACCTCTCCTTCATCGTGACCATCGCGATGCTGCATGTGATCAACAACCTCTCGATGCCGGCGTCCTTCCTCGGTTCCAAGAGCTACTCCGCCTTTTCCGGCGTTCAGGACGCCTTGACGCAGTGGTGGTATGGCCACAATGCCGTCGGCTTCTTCCTGACCGCCGGCTTCCTCGGCATGATGTATTATTTCGTGCCAAAGCAGGCGAACCGACCGGTCTATTCCTACCGCCTTTCGATCATCCACTTCTGGGCGCTAATCTTCCTCTATATCTGGGCCGGTCCACATCACCTGCACTACACTGCCCTGCCTGACTGGGCGCAGACGCTCGGTATGGCATTCTCGATCATGCTGTGGATGCCTTCCTGGGGCGGCATGATCAACGGTCTGATGACGCTCTCCGGCGCATGGGACAAGCTCCGCACCGATCCGATCATCCGCATGATGGTGATGGCCATCGCCTTCTACGGCATGTCGACATTCGAAGGTCCGATGATGTCGATCAAGACGGTCAACTCGCTGTCGCACTACACCGACTGGACCATCGGGCACGTCCATTCCGGTGCGCTCGGCTGGGTCGGCATGATCTCGTTCGGCGCGATCTACTACATGGTGCCGAAGCTCTGGAACCGTGAACGGCTCTACTCCCTGAGGCTCGTCACCTGGCACTTCTGGCTGGCGACGCTCGGGATAGTAGTCTACGCCGCTGTCATGTGGGTCTCCGGCATCATGCAGGGCCTGATGTGGCGCGAATACGACGAGCAGGGTTTCCTGGTCTACTCCTTCGCCGAAACCGTGGCCGCCATGCACCCCTACTATGTCATGCGCGCCATCGGCGGAGCCATGTACCTCTCCGGCGCCCTCATCATGGCCTGGAACATCACCATGACGATCCTTGGCTACCAACGTGAGGAAGATCCGATGCCGGGCTCTGTTCCAGCCTTCCAGCCTAAGCGATCAGGAGCGAGAAATTGGGCTTGATGGACAAACACGCAATCATCGAGAAGAACGCCTCGCTTCTTCTCGTTGGTTCCCTTCTTGTAGTGACCGTCGGCGGCATCGTTGAGATCGCACCGCTCTTCTATCTCGACAACACGATCGAGAAGGTGGAGGGCATGCGTCCCTATTCGCCGCTCGAACTTGTCGGGCGCAACATCTATGTGCGCGAGGGCTGTTATCTCTGCCACAGCCAGATGATCAGGCCGTTCCGCGACGAAGTCGAGCGCTACGGTCACTATAGTCTCGCCGCCGAGTCGATGTACGATCACCCGTTCCAATGGGGATCGAAGCGCACGGGGCCGGATCTCGCACGGGTCGGTGACCGCTACTCGAATGTATGGCACGTCGAGCACCTTACGGATCCGCGTTCGGTGGTGCCGGAATCGATCATGCCGAGCTACGCGTTCCTCAAAGACGCATCGATCGACGTGAAGGACTTCTCGACGCATCTGGTCGCCAACAGGCGTGTCGGTGTCCCTTACAACGATGACATGATCGCGCACGCCAATGTCGACCTGATGGCGCAGGCCGATCCCAGCGCCGACACATCCGGCCTTGAGGCCCGCTATCCCAAAGCCAAGATCGGCGACTTTGACGGCAACCCGCAACAAGTCACCGAAATGGATGCCCTCGTCGCCTATCTGCAGATGCTCGGCACGCTGGTCGATTTCAAGAACTACGACGAAGCCACCGGCTACCGCTGAGGAGCTTTATCCATGGATTACAATTTGATGCGAGAGTTTGCCGACAGCTGGGGTCTGGTCGCCATGGCGCTTTTCTTTGTCGGTGCAATTGCCTTCGCGCTCCGCCCCGGCAGCCGCAAGATGGCCGACGAAGCTGCCCAGATTCCCCTTGAGGACGGCAGATCATGAGCAACAACGAGCACATCGACGAAGTGTCGGGAGTCTCCACGACTGGTCATGATTGGGACGGTATCAGGGAGCTGAACACCCCGCTTCCGCGCTGGTGGGTCGTAACCTTCTACGTCACGATTGTCTGGGCGATCGGCTACACCATCGCCTATCCGGCATGGCCGCTGCTGAACTCGGCGACGAAAGGTGTGCTCGGCTATTCCAGCCGCAACCAGGTCAAGAACGATCTGGCGGTGGCCGAAGCCGCCAAGGGCAAATATGTCGAGGCGGTAGGGTCCAAGAGCGTCTCGGAGATTGCCGCGGACGATGGCTTGCGCGAATTCGCGGTCGCCGCCGGTGGCGCCGCCTTCAAGGTCAATTGCGTCCAATGTCATGGCTCCGGTGCCCAGGGCTCCAAGGGCTTTCCCAATCTCAATGACGACGACTGGTTGTGGGGCGGCAAGGCCGAGCAGATCCAGCAGACGATCACGCACGGAATCCGCTTCGCGTCCGATACTGACACGCGGATCTCGGAAATGCCGGCCTTCGGTGACATCATCACCCCTGACCAGATTGCTCAGGTGAGCGCATACGTGGCCAGCCTTTCCGGCAAGGTCCAGGACGCAAGCCTCATCGAGCCAGGCGCCAAGGTCTTTGCCGAAAATTGCGTCGCCTGTCATGGCGACAATGCAAAGGGCAACAAGGAACTCGGCGCTCCCGATCTGACCGATGCGATCTGGCTTTATGGACCGGGCGAGACGGCCATCGCCGCCCAGGTCCGCGCGCCGAAACAGGGCGTGATGCCGGCCTGGATCGGGCGGCTCGGCGAGACCAAAGTCAAGGAGCTTGCAGTCTATGTCCATTCGCTTGGCGGCGGAGAATAGTAACCCAAGCCTATTCTCGACCCCCCTCCCGCCAAGCGACGAGGCCCGGCGCGCGCCGGGCCTCGACTGCATCGCGGCATCGGGCGACTGACCTGCATCAACGCATCGCTGCCCGCCATACGGCAAGCTTGCTCAACGCGGGCATCAGCCAGAACCGATGGGCCTGGCTTTCGGCGAAATCGTCGCTGGTGACGGGAGCTTCTCGTGCTTGATGATAGGCAGACAGAACGGCTGGAAGCCGAGGCGGCCAACTCCGCCAAGCTACGACAACCACTCTATGCCGCGCGCAAGAAGATCTTCCCCAAACGCGCCACAGGCAGCTTTCGCCGGTTCAAATGGCTGGTGATGGCGATCACGCTTGGTACCTATTACCTGACCCCTTGGCTGCGATGGGATCGCGGGCCATTTGCCCCCGATCAGGCTGTGCTGATCGATCTCGCCAACCGCCGCTTCTATGTCTTCTTCATCGAGATTTGGCCGCAGGAATTCTACTACGTAGCAGGCCTTCTCGTCATGGCCGGCTTTGGCCTTTTCCTGATCACATCCACGGTTGGCCGCGCCTGGTGCGGCTATACATGTCCGCAAACCGTTTGGGTTGATCTGTTCCTGGTCGTCGAGCGAGCTATCGAAGGCGATCGCAATGCCCGCATGAAACTCGACGCCGGACCCTGGAGCGCACGCAAGCTGGTCTTGCGCACGGCCAAGCATTTCATCTGGTTGCTGATCGCGGTGGCGACCGGTGGCGCCTGGATCTTCTATTTCTCCGATGCGCCTACCTTGTTTCATGACGTCTTTACTGGCAGTGCCGCACCGGTAGCTTACATCACTGTCGCGGTGCTGACAGCGACCACCTACACGTTCGGCGGGCTGATGCGCGAGCAGATCTGCACCTACATGTGTCCCTGGCCGCGCATCCAGGCAGCCATGCTCGACGAGAGTTCGCTGACCGTTACCTATAATGATTGGCGCGGCGAACCGCGCTCGCGCCACGCCAAGAAGGTGCAAGCCGCGGGGCAGTCGGTCGGTGACTGCGTCGATTGCAACGCCTGCGTCGCCGTCTGCCCCATGGGCATCGATATCCGCGACGGCCAGCAACTCGAATGCATCACCTGTGCGCTTTGCATCGACGCTTGCGACGGCGTCATGGATAAGCTCGGCAAGGAGCGAGGGCTGATCTCCTACGCCACGCTCGACGATTACAATGCGAACATGGCTCTTGCTATGACGGGGGGCGCCACGCTGGTCAATCCATCGCTTGTGAGGACCGCTGACGGACGTTTCATCGATAATCTGGCGCATTTCCAGCTGCGCAAGATCTTTAGGCCGCGCATCTATGTCTACACGGGCTTGTGGTCACTGGTCGGCATCGGACTGCTCTATTCTCTGATGACCCGCAACCGGCTCGAAGTGAACGTGCTTCACGACCGCAACCCGCAATTCGTGACGCTGTCCGATGGATCCATCCGCAACGGCTACACCGTTAAGCTGCTCAACATGATCCCCGAGCCAAGGACGATCGTCGTCACGATGCAGGCGTTGCAAGGGGCTGACATGAGCGTGGTCGGCGACGATATCGCGGCAGGTCGTTCCTTTGCCATTCCGGTCGAGCCCGACCGCCTGAAAATGTTGAAAATCTTTGTGCGCCAGCCGGCGGATCAGATCCACGGCGCAGCGCAAATCTTCACGTTCCGGGTCGAGGACAAGGCGAGTTTCGAGTCGGACGAATACACCGCCACTTTCAACGCACCGGAGACCGCCAGATGAGCGCGAATACGCAGAAATCCCGCGAATTCACCGGCCGGCACATGCTATTCACCATCCTTGCCTTTTTTGGGGTGGTCATCGCGGTCAATCTGATCATGGCGACGCTCGCCAACACAAGCTGGACCGGGCTCGTCGTCGAAAATAGCTATGTGGCGAGCCAGGAATTCAACAAGAAAGCAGAGGAAGGCCGGGCTCAGGCGTCACTTGGCTGGAAGAGCCGGTTGACGATTGCCGGTGGCGAGATTCGCTACAGCCTCGCAGATGCGGCAGGCAAGCCTGTCGCATTGCACGGCGTCAAGGTGATCTTCCGTCATCCCGCCTACGAAAAAGGGGACGAGTCCATCACTCTTGCCCTTGCCTCCGGCCAGGAATACGCGGCCCGACATACGCTCCGGAATGGGGTATGGATCATTGAGGTGGACGCAGACGCAGGTCTCGCAAAGTCCTATCGCGAAGTCCGCCGTGTCATCGTTTCCCATGGAGCGCTGCAATGAGCTGTTGTGCGCCGGGCGCGGAAATGGCGCTGGATCTTGAGACATCCGTCCTGCCCTCGAGCCAGGAAATCCGATTGGCGAGCCGATCGCTTGGCTATGACCTTCACCAGACCGATCTTTCAGTGCCGACGGTTCATTGCGCGGCCTGCATCCATTCGATCGAGAAGGCGCTTGGCAGGCTCGATCACGTCGAGGGCGTTCGCGTCAACCTGTCGACGAAACGGGTCTCGATCCAGTGGCGCGGGAATGATATTCCGCCGGTCGTTGCCGCGCTTGGACGGCTCGGCTACGAGGCGCATCTGTTCGACCCCGAGGTTGGCGAGAAGGACAAGACACTTTCGGAACTGATCCGCGCCGTCGCGGTCGCGGGCTTTGCGGCGGGCAACATTATGCTGCTTTCGGTCTCGGTCTGGTCAGGTGCGGAAGGCGCGACGCGGGACCTGTTCCATTGGGTGTCGGCGCTGATCGCCATCCCTGCGCTCGCCTTCGCCGGCGGCATCTATTTCCGCTCGGCCTGGAATGCGCTCCGCCACGGCCGCATGAATATGGATGTGCCGATCGCGGTCGGCGTCTCGCTCGCCTATGCCATGAGCCTTAACGAGACCATCAATCACGGCGAGCACGCCTATTTCGACGCGTCGGTCTCGCTGCTGTTCTTCCTGTTGATCGGCCGCACGCTGGATCACGTGATGCGGGAGCGTGCCCGCACCGCTGTGAACGGCCTGGCGCGGCTGGCGGCACGCGGCGCCATGGTGCAACGCGATGACGGCACACGCGACTACCTGCCTGTCGGCGAGATCGAACCGGGCATGCAGCTGCTGGTCGCTGCCGGCGAAAGGATCCCCGTCGACGGCAGGATCATTCGCGGAGCCTCCGATCTCGACTGCTCGCTGGTTTCCGGCGAGAGCACACCGAAAACCGTGGCGTCAGGGGAACGGGTCCAGGCCGGCACGCTCAATCTTACCGGCCCGCTGACCGTCGAGGCTACCGCTGCTGCGAAGGACTCCTTCCTGGCGGAAATGGTCAGGCTGATGGAAGCCGCCGAGGGTGGTCGAGCGCATTACCGCCGGATCGCCGACCGCGTCTCGGCGCTCTATGCGCCGGTGGTGCATCTCACCGCCTTCGTGACTTTCCTCGGCTGGGTGGCGGCAACCGGCGACTGGCATCGGGCAGTGACGATCGCCATCGCCGTTCTCATCATCACATGCCCATGCGCACTCGGCCTCGCGGTGCCGATCGTGCAGGTCGTCGCCGCGCGGCGCCTGTTCGAAAACGGCATCATGGTCAAGGATGGTTCGGCCATGGAGCGCCTGGCGACGATCGATACAGCGGTCTTCGACAAGACGGGCACTCTGACGCTGGGAAAACCCCGGCTCGTCAACAGGTCATCCATCGATCCGGCCATGCTGGCCCTCGCCGCCGCGATGGGCGCACATTCCCGCCATCCGCTTTCGCAAGCAATCGCCGGCCTGGCGAGCCCGGCCGGGCAACCGACATTCAATGAAGTGACCGAGCGTCCGGGTTTTGGCATCGAAGCGACAGCCGCAGGCAACACCTGGCGCCTGGGCCGGCGCGGATGGGCCGGCGGCAAGGGTCGGACCGGCGCCGAAGGCAAGACAGGTGGAACGGTGCTGACCCGAAACGGAACGATCGTCGCATCCTTCGAATTCGAGGACGCCTTGCGGGCGGACGCGGACACGGCCATTGCGCGGTTGAAAAATGCCGGACTTACGGTGGAAATGTTGTCCGGCGATACGGTCGTCGCATGCGCCGAAGTCGCGGAGGCGTTACCAGTCGACCATTTTACCCCCACTCTCCTGCCGTCAGGAAAGGTCGAGCGGATCAGGCAGCTGAGCAATGACGGTCACCGGGTAATGATGGTCGGCGATGGTCTGAACGACACGCCCGCGCTGGGCGCGGCGCATGTCTCGATCGCCCCGGCCACCGCCGCCGACATTGGCCGCAACGCTGCGGATTTCGTATTCCTACGCGAGAGCCTTCTGGCCGTGCCTCTTGCGCTGGACGTCTCGCGGAAAGCCGGGCGGCTGATACGCCAGAACATCGCGATCGCGATCGTCTATAATACCATTGCCGTGCCGATAGCCATTCTAGGGCACGTCACGCCGCTGATCGCTGCGGTGGCCATGTCCGCTTCGTCGCTGCTTGTCATTGGAAATGCGCTGCGCCTGCAACGCTTTGCAACCACCGAGGTGACGAGAGCTCCTTTGGCAACGCGCTCCGGCATTCACGAATCAATGCAGTCGTGATGACGACGCTCGTCTACCTCATACCATCAGCTCTGTTCCTTGGCGCTCTTGGGCTGTCCGGCTTTCTGTGGGCGTTGAGGAGTGGTCAATATGAGGATATTCACGGGGCCGCTGAGCGCATCCTCATCGACTGGGACGACAAGCCGGAACGCTGACCCAGGTCGCTATGCTGACGATTGTCAGGTGCCGGTGGTCAACCGAGTCGACTTGGGAACAGCCTGCTGAGGCTGTCGCTCGAAGGACTGCGTGGGCGTTCTGCCAGAATACGTTTGCTAAGAAAGAGCCGCACCGAAGGGGAAGCCCGCTATTCCAATACGAGCTGACCAGACCGCGGCCAACGACCAGCCGACTGTGAACCCGCCGTTGCCGGCTTTGTCGTGTCTGGCTGATCCAGATCAAGGTTATCTCATCATCGGCATGGTTTCGTCGACCAGCCTTTCAAGGGAGAACACATGTCTAACGGACAGTTTGGTCGTCACTATCAGCCAACCGCCGACGTGAGAATCTCGCTTGCCGGCTGGCTATCTGCCTTGGCTGGGCGCCCATCAGCCGCGTTCCTGGCTCCATCGTTCGTTGCCGATCTATGCGCATTTTTCTGCCCAGTGGCCTGAGGGTATGCGGCTGGCACTGGAACGCAGGTCCGTCGATCCACGGCTAGCGGCTCAACTCCAGCAGCATCCCACGCAGATATCCGACGCGATGGCGGCACGCTGATGGCAGGGTCCCCCGAGCGGTTTGACATCGTCGTCATCGGAGCCGGGCCGGTCGGACTTTCGTTCGCCGCATCGCTTGCACAGAGCCGGCTCAAGGTGGCAGTCATTGAACAGCAGCCGCTCGAAAGGCTGGCAAATCCGGCTTTTGACGGTCGCGAGATCGCGCTGACCCACGCATCGGTCAGAATTCTTCGCGAGCTCGGCGTCTGGGATGCCATCCCCGCTTCCGACAAATCACCACTTCAAGGCGCGCGCGTGCTCAACGGATCGAGCCCTTTTGCGCTGTGCTTCGATTCTCCCGGCGGATCTCGGGAACCACTCGGGTTCTTGGTTCCAAATTGTCGGATCCGCGATGCCTTGTTCAAGATCATCCGCTTGCAAGATGATGTCCAGTTACTGTGCGGCCACTCGGTCGTTGGTGTCAAAAACAGCGAGACAGGAGCAGTCATAACGCTCTCTGACGGCAGGCAATTGACCGCTCGGCTTCTCGTTGCAGCCGATTCGCGTTTGTCCGCCACGCGCGGTCTGCTCGGCATCGGCGCCGACATCAATCGGGTTGGCAGCTCGATGCTGATTTGTCGGGTGAGGCACGAGCGCGCCCATCACCAGATCGCAGTCGAATGGTTCGATCACCATCAAACGATAGCGATGTTGCCACTCATGGAAGGTGTGTCCTCGCTGCTTGTCACTTTGCGCTCAAGCGAGGCTGACAGACTGCTTGCTTTCGACGACGATTCGTTTCTGGTGGAATTGACGAAGCGGTGTCGCGGGCGCCTCGGAAAAATGACCTTGGCAAGCACCCGCCATGCCTATCCGCTGGTCACGACGTGGGCGCACAGGTTCTGGGCTCCGAGCGCCGCGCTCATCGGCGACGCCGCCATTGGCATGCACCCGGTGACCGCGCATGGCTTCAACATTGGCCTCAGCGGCCAGAAGCAACTCGCCCATAAGATCATGACAACATGTCGCGACCGCCATGACATTGCCGATCCCGACATGCTCCAGAGATACGAAAGCCGGCTACGCCTGTCGGCGGCACCGCTCTATCATGCTACAAACATACTTGTCGGTCTCTACTCAGGCGAGCACCCGGCGGCACGGCTTGCAAGACATGCGGGGCTTCGCCTTGCCCAATATCTTCCCTTTGTCCGCCATGGCATTTCGGCCATGCTTAGGCGGTGAATCGCAGATAGCGTTGCCGCTCTCGAACCGCTGAATAGTTAACCCGTCCTTCAGTGGGTGTGCATAGGCTTATCCTGCCAAGAAGCCTTGGAAGGTAAGACAACCCGCCCATGGACCTGAACAACGAAGACACGCTGAACGCCAAAATCCGTCAGGATCAGCTTGCTGACCTGAGGGCCGGCTTCTTCGTGTCAATGCCGATAAGCACTGTCCTGTCAGGCCTTATATTGACGGTGCAGGCTATTTCTGGCGGCGGTTCTAGCGCCGCGATCTGGTTCCTGGTCGTCAATGCGATAAATGTCGGCCGCCTTGCGCTCGCCCGTTATCAGCTAAGGCAAACGGAACGCCATGATGATTCTGCAGGGACCTCGCAGCGGCTCCGCCGGTTTGGCGTTCTTGCCCTTATGGCAGGGTTTGCATGGTCCTTTCTTGCCGTTCTCACGGCCGGATACACGACACCGCACGCACCGCTGCATCTGATCATTCTGGCTGGCATTGCAGCTGGCGCTGTTACGTACGGCAGTTCATATGCCGCTGCCGCGATCAACTTCATCACACCCCCGCTCCTGATCACAGCGGGGTGCTTGCTGGCAAAAGGCAACTTCGAAGGCTGCGTTCTGGCTTTTGCCGTTCTGCTCTTCCTGGGCGGCCTGGTGCGAGCCTCCTTTGTTGGGCAAACGCGCTTCCGCGAAGCGAGCCGCCTGAGGCATGAGGCCGAGCGGCTTGCAGCCGAAATGGAGGCCAGTTCCAGGCAGGACCACCTGACGGGCCTTCTCAACAGGCGTGGCCTCGAACACGCCATCGGCCGGTTCGAGGCCACAGCCGGCCTCTTTGTGGCGATGCTGATTGATCTGGACGGATTCAAATCCGTCAACGATACCTACGGTCACAGGACCGGTGATGAACTGCTCGTCATGATCGCCCGCCGGATAGAGGAGGAGGCACCGGAAGGCTCAACGCTCGCCCGCATCGGCGGCGATGAATTCGTGCTGTTTTTTCCCTTGGCGGGGGATTCGCTTTCTGCCAGTGATCTCGCCTCCAATATCATAGCCAAGATTGCCCGCTCGTATCGGGAGGTGGCGTCCGTCCGGATCGGGGCATCGATAGGGATATACCTGGCTGAAAGCCCGGGACTGACGGAAATGTTGTTGCGGGCCGATATCGCCCTTTACACGGCCAAGCGGCGTGGCCGGAACGAATTTTGCCTGTTCGATGCCGAACTCGACAGGGAACTGCAGCGCCGCCAGTCCATCGAACGCGACCTTCATTCGGCGATAAAGACGAGAAGCTTGGGACCCTGGTTCCAGCCCATCGTGAAACTCGACACCGGGGCCGTGATCGGTTTTGAAGCCTTGCTAAGGTGGTCCCATCCGATTCATGGTGCCATCTCTCCACCCGAAATCATGACAGCCGCGCGCCACACCGGAATGCTCGAGCTTCTGACCCAAACGGTCTTCGCCGACTGTTGTGTTCTTATCGATGGCTTGGTGAAAGCCGAGTGTCGTGATCTTCGCGTGGCGATGAATGTTTCGCCGCGCGAACTGGAAGCCGGCGATATCGACGACATGGTTCTGGATGGTCTGGCGGCAAAAGGCCTGCCTGCAACGATGTTCGAAATCGAGATTACCGAAGAATCCCCGGTCGACCCGGACAGGGTGGACGAAAAGCTCGGACGTCTTTCCCATGCCGGCATTGCCATCGCGCTCGATGACTTCGGCACCGGCTTTTCCACATTGGCATCGCTCAAGGACAGTCGGATACGCAAGGTGAAGATAGACCAGGGCTTCATTCGCGGCTTGGCCAGATCCCGGGAGGACCGGCTGCTTGTCAAAACGGTCATCGATCTTGGCAGGAGCCTCGGGATCGAGGTCATGGCCGAGGGCGTCGAAACAGAGGCGGATCGGCAAACCCTGCACAAGCTTGGCTGCCGAACCGCTCAGGGCTTCCTGTTCTCCAAGGCAATGCCTCTGAGCCAGGCGCTTGACATGGCGGTAAAACAGCATGCCAAGGCGTTGTGACCGGCGCCCGCCGCGCTTTCCTACGCGGCCGTGCGCTCTGGAATCGTGGGGACAGAGACTTGCCTGTCTGAAACGCGTGGCCGTCCGCGTGTGCGTCAGCCGGCGAGCAGGTCTTTGTAGCCAGTCGTCACCATCCAGTTGGCCCGGTCGATATGGCTGCGAAGCGCCTCGCGGGCGCGTTCGGGCTCAAGGGTCGGGTCGATGCCGAGAATGAGATCGGCCATCTCCGCTTCGCTGGCATTGTCGGCGCGGGCGCCCAATCTAGCAGACGCATGTTAGCGTCGAACGGCGCTTGCGATGTTGGACGCCGCTTGCTTGTTGCTAGTTTTGTCCGATAAAGCTCCGAGGGAAACGCGAGGGGACGGAGCATTGACTCTTCGCGGCATGACACGAAGCGACGACTGATCGCACACGTCGGTTATCATCAAGGAAGAGGAAATGAAGCGCCAGATCCGGCCATTTATCGTGGAGGTCAAACAAAAACGGGGCAATGGCAAACAGAGCCGATCGATCTGGGGCGATCTCGACCTGTCCGCTATTGCCGCCGAGACAATGAAAGATTCCAACGAGGAGATAGGACTGCAAAACCGTCAGCATATTGACTCTCATGTGACACCCATTGATGTTGAAGATGGATATAAACCAAGAGCGGAGCATCTTATGGCCGACCTTAGGGCAGCCGAACTAGCGCAGTCCCCGACCGAAGCGCCTGCGAATACAGAAGCCGCTGACGCAAAGAAAAAGAGAACTCCGCGGCCGAAAGCAGCCAAGGCACAGCTAGAACGCCCGGCTCGAAAGCCAGCCGCTAAGATGGCGCCTGCTGCGACGGACATTTCGGCGTCAGTTCGCAACGCGCGAAAAACTTACTCGGCAAAGGAACGCGGCCAACTCCTCTTACAGATCGAGAAATCGATTAGTCGTGGCGAGAGCATCAAGAGCGCCACAGCACAGGCTAGCATATCGGAACAGACCTATTACCAGTGGAAGAAGAAGGCTACGCCGCCCGCGTCGGACAGCGGTGAGCTAAAGGATCTGATCGCGCTTGAGGAAGAGAATGCTCATCTGAAGAAGCTGCTCGCCGAGCGTCTTCGCAAGGAGAATGCGGAGCTAAAGAAAAAGCTCGGGCTCAATTAGGCCGGGTCAGCCGCTGCCTTAGCCTCGACACCCGCTCAAGTTGGCAGCAGCATCTCGCCGTCGACGATGCGTCAGATTAAGGCGTCCGTCTCCGGTTGCGTGGCAGGTCGCCGAGCGCAGCCGCCGATTTATCATTCGCCGTCGGCGGCACAATACAGGGACGAGGGGACGTGGCTGTCGCTGCAGGGCTATCGGCTTGATGATTCAGCGGCTCACCCGTTCGGCCAGCTATGTGACGCGTTCGCCTTGCCGAATTTCTCGCGGGAACTGCATCAGATCGCATTCCCAGTGTCCGATCTGCCTTCTGTCTCGAGCTATGTCGGACGGTGCAAAATGCTCAGTTCCGGGCTGAATTGACGACCATGGAGCCGCCTGACTGCCTCGGCCGGCGGTCGGGCGCGGCTCTCCGGAAGATTGCGCTACAGCTCTCCCGGCCGCTCCGGATAGGCCAGGCGATCGATCGTCTCGTGGCGACGCGGACCCAATGCGACCACCCAACCTCTCCGCTGGGCGATCGTGCCATCATACCAGAAGGACGGGCATGTATCACTATCCTCGCTTAGGGTCGGAGGTCGTGTTGGAAGAGGAGGCGCCGCCCGAGTGAAACGCAGGTGAATACGGACTGACAGAATATAGCGTCTGCCGGCCATTACATATTTGGACAGACCTGCGCTCGGCTCGATCCGGGAGTGCCTTCCGTGATCGCACCATATTCTGCTGAGTGCAGTCCGGTATTGATCCGGGGCGGCCCTATGTCGTGCTGATCAACTTCCGTCCTTCCCTAGAAGGCGGCAGGACTATAGTCTTGCGTCTCGCTTACAATGGTCTGACGTTACCGCTTTAGTTCCGGTATCGTCCATTGGACGTTCCGTATTTTAGTCAATCGAGATGTATCCCAAGCGCGTGCCAACTAGATACCGCTGTCGTCGGAATCCAGCTTTGACCGTATTGTGTTGATGGCGTCCACAATGGTATCGGCAGTCTGCCGGTCTAGCGCGATATCCAACAAGCCTTCAGTTGTCTGGATCGACAGGATGCCAAGAGGGCCTCTCTCGTCCATGACAGTGCTAACGTGAATTTCGGTCGGCACGAAAGGCAGCGCCTTTTTTCCGGTACGCTTCATTGGGTACTCATTGCCTTGGCCAGCTTCGACAATCGCGCAACGCGGCGACGATTTCAAGCGGACCAGACGACGCTACCCAGCCATAGGGATCCGTCATCAACGAGGTCGCGCATTGCTTGCCTATGATCATGCGGCCGTCATATGTTGGCGTTAAATACCCTTAATTCCGGATTTTTGGATAAATGGATAAAAAGTCAGATCTCCTCGCATTGGCAGCACTTGGCTAGGATACCCGGCTCGAAGTCTTCCGCCTGCTGATTAAGGCGGGTGCCGATGGCATGCCCGCCGGCGAAATCGCCTCGCGCCTTGATTGCAGAACACCATGTCAGCGCACCTGAAGGTCCTTGACAATGCTTGGCCTGGTCCGCGCCGAGCGTGACGGCCGAAGGGACTTCATGATGGCGCATCCGATCCTGAAGGTTGCTGTTGGGCAGCCGGGCAGCAGAAACAAGTCGAATGCCCTGCACCCGGTTATCCGGAAACGACCGCGCCCCGAGGCGATGAATGAGGACAAGGACAAGTCCCGCCAGAAAATTGAATAGCTCTATCGTCACCGCGAAGGCGCCGCCTGCCTGCGGGACTCCGAGATCGCGAACGTCATTACTAACAGCGTCAGCGGGCAGGGGATCAGGTCCGCCATGAAGCAGATCGTCGGCCTTCGCTCGGCGCGCGCCAAGATCCCCGCCGTTTATGTCTACGAAGATTTAGGGCGCGAGGCGGCCATCTCCAGTACGAGGTATGTCCCTGATCGTGGTCGCGATCTGCTTGAAAGCTTTGGCCGTGCCCGGGTGTTTCGGGTCGTCTACATCGACGGTTTGCAGGGCCGAGCGCCTGAAGCAGCAGCCGACATCCTCGACCTTAGGCAGGTCAATCATTCCACCGTAGCCATCCAGGAGCTGATGCACACCACCCCATCGGGTTTTTGCACCGGATCCTGATGTTCTGGGCCGAGCCGCGCTCCTCTCAGGAATGCTTTGTCGCCTTCAAGGCTACAAGGATGATTCCAGGCTGCGGGCGCTTCAGGACTGCGTGCTGTTCCTGCAGGCACAGAAATTGGGATTCTCCGTTCTAACGGGCAACATCAGCGACTTCGACTACTTGCTGCAGCTGAGCCCGAAAGGTCGAGTTTTGATGTATCGGCGAATCTGATTGTATTTGTGTGAGTTCTCGCTGAAGTGCGACTGCGCAGCGAGGGTAGGTTAGCGCGTTCACCGATTGGCCGACAGTATCTTCTGACGGAAGACTTCGGCCGGTGTTCTGAAGCCGAGGCATTTTCGGGGCGTTGAGTTGAGATGGGCGCACACCTGGTGCAGGTCTCGATGCTCGATCGACAGTGGATCGGTGTCTCGCGGAAGCCATTTGCGAGCACCGCGGTTGGTGTTTTCCACCGTGCCTTTCTGCCACGGCGCCTGCGGATCGCAGAACCATGTCTGAACGCCGAGACCGGCCTGAAGGTAGGGCCAGTCTGTGAACTCGGTGCCGCGGTCAAAGGTGATTGATCGGCGGGCGGAATAGGGAAGGGGACCAAGCACGTCAATCAAGCCGTCCATGATCGCGCGCGACTGCCGGTCGTTGTTGCGTAGGAAGACCGTGAAGCGGCTCACCCGTTCGACCAGCGAAGTGACGTTCGCCTTGCCGAATTTCTTGCGGAACTGGATCAGGTCGCATTCCCAGTGTCCGAGCTGCTTTCTGTCCCGAACAATGTCCGGACGATGCAAAATGCTCAGTTCCGGGCTGAATCGACGGCCATGACGCCGCCTGACGTGCCTCCGCCGGCGTCGGGCGCGGCTCTCCGGAAGATAGCGCCACAGCTTCAGCTCCTGGCCGTCGGCCGAATAGGCAAAGCGATAGATCGTCTCGTGGCAGACGCGGACGCTGCTACGTTCAAAAGCCAGTCGACCGGCGATCTGCTCTGGCGACCAGCCATGCTTGATGCGGCCAAGCTTCTCAGCAATCGCATCAACACTGACGCCAGCCTGGCGCCATCGCTCGACGATCTTCCGCGAGATCGCGCGCAACAAGTTCGAGGATCGGGAGATGCCGGATCTGACCGGCTATTTCTGTGTGGCGGCCAACAATCGGTCCAGGGAACGCCGCAGCCGTTTTCGCAAACTGGTTCGGCATCCGAAGCTTCGCGCATCGATCATCGAGCGCCAGCGCTCGATCTTGCGGCGTTCATCCAAATCGATCTGGGAGTAGGTGCGTTTCATCTACGGTTCCTTGCATGCGATAGGTCATTGGTATCGCTGCAAAGTCGCAGTTCAAGATAGAACGCACCCTGCTACATCAGGTAGTCGCATAACATGTATTATGGAACTGACTTTAATGTCGCAAAATCAATAGTTTAGGAACACCCCGTTTGAACATTCCACTACGCCGATAAGCGAAAACCCGGAAATCTAACGCAGGGAAATGCTCGCAACAGGGTCAAGATTCAGGACACGTATCGCCACCCTGTGTTGTGAAATGCCGGTGATTGCGGCACGCAGCATATTGCAAACGGATAGAATCAAATCTCGGGTCCGCTCCACCTTCTGCAACAGCTGGATTTCGACTGAGATCTGCGCTTGGTCGTTCATCCCTCGGAAAGGAATGATTGCGAACTGACAAATGGATGCGTCGACCTCAAGCTCACGGCAGAGGATATCTCGCAGCGCCGGCAGCAACGCCTCAAGACCGTCGACTTCCTTTGTCCAAACGGCTTCCTCCACAAATATCTTGAGGTTGGGCATGGGCTGACTCCCTTTGTGCCAGAAATGATAGGCCTGCTTAGCGCGACGCCGCGTTGGCGCAGGGGTGGACCGGCGGCTGCTGTCGATCAACGAGCACGAAATCGAATTGCGAGCGCCAGAGCGTCGGGCCACCCTCCACACGTTCAAAAGGCGCTACGAGCGTCTCCTTCACGCCGAACACGGTATCGGAGTCCAGGTAAGGGTCGTCACCGACAAAGGTGTGGGTCACGAGCCTCTGGTAGCTGTGCGCGGTCACGAGGAAATGCATGTGGGCGGGGCGGTATGCATGCCGACCGAGCTGGCCGAGCATCTGACCGACAGGCCCGTCGTTAGGGATCGGATAGGAAACCGGCTTGATGCCGACGAACCTGTATGCACCGTCCTGGCCGGTGACGAAGATGCCGCGATTGTTCCATCTGGGCTGGATGCCCGGTTGTTGGACGTCGTAGAAACCCTCAGCATTGTCCGACCACACATCGACGTGCGCCCCCGCGACGGGATTGCCGTCGAGGTCGAGCACCCTGCCCTCGTAGAGACAGCTCTCGCCCTTGCCGTCGAGGTTGATCGTGTCTCCCATCTTCCGTATGGGCGCGCCGGCGACGTGGAACGGTCCGAAGACGGTGCTCTCCGTCGCGCCCGCGGGCCGGCGGTTGTTGATGGCATCCACCAGCATGGAGAAGCCCAGCGTGTCGCTGAGCAGAATGAACTCCTGGCGCTCGCCGCTACACATCTGCCCGGTCCTGGTCAGGAAGTCGATGGCGGTCTCCCACTCGCCTTGGGTAAGCTGGGTCTCCTTGGCGAAGGCGTGGAGATGGCCGACCAGGCAGGCCATGATCTCGGCGAGCCGACGGTTGACGCTCCTGACCATGCGCTCGTTGACGGCTTCGACCGAACCGTCTTCGGAGAAAAGGCGCTGCATTTCGTTTCTCCCTCGTCATGTTGCTGTCGGTTTTTTGGGCGGCTTTCGCGCTTTCCGTCGAGCCGTTGCCTGTGCAGGATGTCGTGATACCGCCCGCCTATTGCGGGGGCTTTCCTTCCCATGCGCGTTGCAGCAATGAGCGGATGGCGTCGCGGTCAATTGGCCGCGGGTTCCAGTAGGGGTTGCGCACGGCCAGGTCGGCGGCGCAGTCAAGGTCACTCTCGGCGAGCCCGAGATCGCGCAGGGCGAGCGGCGCGCCCAGCGAGGCGGCGAAGTCGTGGAGGCCGCCGCCGAGCGAGCCACCGAAGAGATTTGCAATCGGCTTCAGCGCCTCGGCTGCGGCGGATGCGTTGTGTGCCACTGAGTGCGGCAGCAAGATCGCGTGCGTTGCCGCATGCGGTAGGTCGAAGCTCCCTCCCAGCGTGTGGCAGAGCTTATGATGCAACGCCATTCCGACGGTGCCGAGAACGGTGCCGCAGAGCCAGGAACCATAGAGGGCGAGCGAACGCGCCTCGCCATCAACTGGATTCTCCACGATGCACGGCAAAGCCTGTTTCAACGCGCGAATGCCTTCGACGGCCTGCCATGTAGAGATCGGATTGCGGTCCTGCGCATAAAGGCCCTCTACCGCGTGGGCCATGGCGTTCAGCCCGCTTGAAACGCTCATGTCGACCGGCAGGCCGAGGGTCAGGTCGGGATCGTAGATCACAGCTTCCGGCAGGATGCGGGGATCGCGTCTGGTGGTCTTAAGGCTTTCCTCCGTCTCTCCGAGAATGGGGGTGACCTCCGAGCCGGCATAGGTGGTCGCGATCACTATCTGGGACGTATCGTTGCGCCACGCGATCGCTTTGCCGAGCCCGATAGTCGACCCGCCGCCGAAGGAGACCACGCAGTCCGCGCGTTCGTCTTCGTACGCCACCAAGGCTCGCTCGGTGACGGAAACCGGCGTGTGCATCGTCGCGCCGGCGAAAACCCCGACCGCCGCCTCGCCCAATTGTCCAGCGAGCCTCTCAGCGTCCGCCTTCCGGGACGGGGTCGACAAAACGAGCGCCCGCTTGCAGCGCAGGCGCGCGACCTCGGCGGGAAGCTGTGACACCGCGCCCCGTCCGAAGACCACGCGTCCCGGATTGAGCGTAAGGGCAAAGGTTTCGATCATGGTGGCGGTGGTTCCCAGAGCTGGCAGCGCGAGCCAGCTATGCGTGCATACTGTTCGTCGATACCGTATCCTGTGCGCCTTCATTGGCGATTTTCTCAAGGCCGGACATCCTTCGCCCGAGCACGGTCTCGATCGTGCATTGCGCATCCGCATCGCGTGTCCCGCGCCACGCAACGACCTGGTCGGGGCGGATAAGCACCAACGGCGCTTCATACAGGCTTTCCACCTCGGCCGAGGCAATGTCGACTACGCTCAGGTCCATGCCAGCTTGGGCAGCCGCAGATGTAATGGCGTCCACCGCCGGGGGCGTCCTTCCCAAGCGCAGCAGCGTCCATTCGAAGCCGAACAGATCATAAAGCGAGGTCGACGCATCGATCCATATGTGGGGAGCGCGCCCGCCAGGCGCGCTTGTGGGGGTGTAAACGTCCGGGCGATCCTCGGCCGGCGGTCTCTTCTCCGACAATATGATCGGAGACGCGTCGTACCGGGCGCCGAAGGTAATCCCGGGAATGTTGAACTCCGCCTTTCCGTGCCCAGAAAGATAAGCGCCGGCTTCTCTTCGGAGAGCCACACCTTGCGCCGTGTTGTCTTCTAGGCCGGGCTTCGCCGTATAGAGGCCGATCGAATCGGCGAACTGCTTGGCAAAGCCCGTGTTGCGAACCGCGATGGGACGCCGCTCAATCTCATAGCTGTCGAGTATAGTCGGCGAGCCCACGCCCTTGATCGCTGCTGCCAGTTTCCATCCCAGATTGACCGCATCGTCGACGGCGGTATTGTAGCCCAGTCCGCCCGCTGGCGTGAACAGATGGACGGCGTCTCCGCCGAGGAACACCCGTCCCCGCGAATAGCTCTCTGCGACGAGCGCGTAGCCGGCCGTCCAGGTGCCGCGGGAAAGCACCTCGGCTTCCACGGGATGGCCGACCGCGGCCTGGAACATTTCCAGCGCCTGCTTGTCCGTGATGTCTTCCTCCTTCTCGCCTTCGCGAAGCTGCGTGTGAAACGCGAATTCGCCTCGGCCGTCCACCGCGGCCATGAAGGCGCGGCGCTGGTTGTTGAAAGTCACGTTCATCCACGCCGGCGCGAAGGGCACGACCTCGTAGAATTGCGGACAGCGCAGATAGATCGCGAACATGCGCCCGCCGAAGAAATCTCGCACCGCGCCCGCATCGCCCTTGTAGGCGATACCGAGTTGTCTGCGCACGAAGCTGCGGGCGCCATCGCCGCCGACAAGATACTTGGCCCGGACGGTGCGGCGAGAGGTGGTCTGGACTTCCTGCGCCGTGACCGACACGCCGTCCTGAGAGTCGATGAACTCGCTTACGCGCCAGCCATAGTTGATCGAGACGCCGGGCTGGGCTTCGGCATGCTTTCGCAACACCTGCTCTACATATTTCTGCGACACGCGATGCGGCAACTCGGCCGCGCTCCAGGAGCCCGAAAGAGACGACACTCTCTCGCGCGCTTCCCGGGCGGACGGCAGGCGGAAGCGTCCAAGCTCGTGTCCAGTGTAGCGCGTGAAATAAGCGACGTCGGTCGGAAAATCGTCCGGCAGGCCAAGAGCACGGACCTCCTCGGCGAACCCTAGACGCCGATAGTGCTCCATCGTGCGGGCCTGGGTCGCGTTCGCCTGGGGATTGAATGCCGTCGAAGGCTTCTCATCAAACAGGGTGACCGAGATTCCTCGCCGACCGAGCTCGTTCGCAAGCATCAGGCCAAACGGCCCGCCACCCGAAATTGCAACATCGACCACGGCACCGTCCACACAGATCCTCCCCAAAATGCCCTGAAGATCATAGCATTTGGTAAGGAAACCAGACGATTTGTCAAGGCACTATTCTCGCTCGACATCCCCCTCGCGGGCCTCGACATACTTTGCGAGCACTTCAACCATCAAGTCGACCATGGCAGGACCGAGCTCGGCGCGCATTTCACTCTCGGCAACCTCCAGGCTGCGATGAAATGCCTCGAGCCAGGCCATCCCCTTGTCGGTGAAGCACACGAGCTTCGCGCGGCCATCCGTCGGATCAGGCCTCTTCTCGATCAGTCCGGTCCGCTCGACCTGATCGACCAGTTCGCTCATGGACTGCTTCGTCATGGACGCCCTGCGCGCGAGTTCGGTGAGTCGGGTCCCGTCCTCATCGAGATTTCGCGTAAGATTAATATGGGCGACGCTGAGTTCGTCATGCCCATTCGATCGCAGATTCTCCACGATCTGCGCCTCGAACAATCTCACTGCCTCGTTCATACGACGGCCAATGTTGTTGCGCCGCCAGGAATTTCTAAGTCTCATGCCAATCGTCTCTGCTCCCACTCGGTCAGCTTATACATCCTTCTACCGCGCGCTACGCCGTGCTTTCGGCTTTTTCAATCTCTGCGGCCAGTGGATTGACACATCGGCTCCGGCGAATATATCGTCAGGTATCCGAACAATATAGGAAGGCGGTTGACGGCCGCCAAGGGAGGAGAGATGCGTCATCAAGAAGTTCGCGTCGCGAACTGGAGGCCTGCGCTCAGCAGCCGTCCGGCGACGCCGCTTGATTTCTCGCGGCATGGCATCGCTTCAGCTTGGCTTCGTCGATTGTCTCCCGATTTGCAAAATAGGGTTGGCTCGTGAGGTTGGGGGTTTCGCTCCTCACTAGGGGGTTGGCAAGGTGATATTTCACATCGAGCAGGATCAATCACGATGGTAAAGGCAAACGGCGAGAAGTCGCTGCAAACACTTATCGACGAGAAGCGGGATCTCGTCGAGTATTTCTACAATGATACCCTTGCCCCTCACTATCGGGCCAGGACGGGTCTTACGGCGGCGTACATCCCTCCTGAGTTCACGAATTGGCGCGACGAACAGCGTGCATGGCGGGAATCGGCGATCCTCTTCGATCAGTCGCATCATATGCCGGAGATGCTTCTGAAAGGTCCCGACGCTCTTCGGCTTCTCGAGAAGATCGGCATCAACAGCCTCGCGAATTTCTCGACGGACAGGGCAAAACAGCTGGTCGGCTGCACGCCTCGAGGCCACGTGATTGGCGACTGCGTCGTGTATCGACTTGAAGAGGAAACCTTCGAACTCATCAGCAGCATGCCGTTGCTGAATTGGGTTCAATTCAATGCCGAAAAGGGCGGCTACGACGTCACTATCGAGCGTGACGACCCGACCCCATACAATCCAGCCGGAAAGCGCTGGTTCTATCGTTTCCAGCTGGAAGGTCCGAACGCAGGCAAGATATTCAACGACGCCGTGGAGGGCGATGCACCCGAGATTCCGTTCTTCCGCACGGCGAAAGTGAAGATTGGCGGCTGCAAAGTCCTCGTGCTGCGGCATGGCATGGCTGGACACCTCGGCGCGGAGCTGTCCGGGCCCTATGAAGAGATGGACAAGGTGCGCTCGGCTCTCGTTGCCGCTGGCGAGAAGCACGGGCTGAAGCAGGGGGGTACCAAGACCTACTTCAGCACCATCTTCGAGTTCGGTTGGATGCCCTATCCCCTGCCAGGCATATATACCGGCGCGGAACTGAGGGATTACCGTGAATGGCTTTCCGGCAATGGCTGGGAAGCCAACGCGCAGCTCGGCGGCAGTTTCCTGTCGGACAACATTGAAGACTACTACGTCACACCATGGGACCTCGGATACGGTCACATAATCAAGTTCGACCATGATTTCATTGGACGCGCAGCGCTCGAAGCTCTGCCGGAAGGAAAGCGACGCAAGAAGGTCACTTTGGTCTGGAACAGGGAGGATGTGGCGAAGATCTTCGGGTCGCAGTTCGGTGACGGGCCGCGGTTCAAGGCACTCGACTTTCCAGTTGCCTACTATGGTTGGCCGCAATTCGACGAGGTCAGGGCGCCGGACGGCTCCTTGGTTGGGCATTCCTGTCATTGCGGTTACAGCGCCAACGAAGGCGAGATGCTGTCACTCGCGATGCTCGATGCGGCTTGCGCGACGCCGGGCACCCAGATTGTCCTGACATGGGGCGAACCAGGCGGAGGCTCTCGCAAGCCGCATGTCGAGCGCCATGAGCAGCTCAAGGTTCGCGCGACAGTCGCCCCGGCCCCCTACGCGCAGTCCGTGCAAAAGTTGAAGCGAGCAGCCATTGGCTAGGTTTCGCGTCACCTCGCGCGACCCGTCTCGTAGACCATCCCCTCTTAGCCGGGGTGGTCGCCCTACTCACCGGCTAGTCTGCCAAGAAGGGATCCGAGTGGACTCTCAACCCAGCTACCCTTTTGACCTTCGCGCAAAGCTGCTGGGTTCGTCTGCCGCCGACCACTCGGTGCATCTGTCGAACAATCTTTCACCGGCGCCGCATAGCCGGTGCATCTGGCTGAAGCATTTCGTCAGCTTACATGACGAAATAAGGATACAAGTGCAATATGCAGCGGGCCATCCAAACGGCAGCGGTCATAGCACTCGGTTCTCGGTAGCAGAAAATCTTGCGCGCCTTGTCGCTTCAATCGGATTTCACCTACGGCGACGGCCAATCGACGAGGCTTCGCTGCTTGACAATTTAGTCAAGAATCCTTACTAAAATTGAAGGGAGAGACATCAGGTTTCACAAGGTAAACCGGCCGAGCTTAGCACTGTGAGACCCGGCAATCCAAGGGAGGGAATACGATGAGGAGACTTTGTGCGGGCCTGCTTGCAACCGCGATCGCAACGTTCGCGCTTGGAGGCGCGGCGCTCGCGGAAACCATCAAGGTGGGTGTGATCGCAACATTCTCGGGCCCGAACGCCATCTGGGGCAAGCAGTTCAAGGAAGCTATTCAAGTCTATGTCGCGCAGCATGGCAACGAGGTGAACGGCAATACGATCGAGTTCATTTACAAGGACGTCGGTGGGCCGAACCCGGATGCGAGCAAAGCCGCCGCTCAGGAACTGCTCATACGCGAGGGCGTGAAGTATCTGGCCGGTTTCGATTTTACCCCGAACGCGCTCGCCGTCGCTCCGCTGATCAATCAGGCCAAGGTTCCGGCGATCATATTCAATGCGGCAACCTCTGCGATCAACAAGCAGTCGAAATACTTCGTGCGCACCAGCTTTACCTTATGGCAGGTGGCAGTGCCGGCTGCACAGTGGGCCGCCAAGAACGGCGCCAAGAAGGTAGTCACCGCCGTTTCGGACTACAATCCAGGCATCGACGCCGAGACCGCCTTTGGCAGCGCCTTCGAACAGCAGGGCGGGACGATCGTTGAGAAAATCCGTATGCCCTTGCAGACGAACGATTTCGCTCCTTTCATGCAGCGCATCAAGAATTCCGGGGCTGATACGGTTTTCGCGTTCCTCCCTGCCGGACCCGCCACGTTCGCCTTCACGAAGGCCTATAGCGAGAACGGACTGAAGGAAGCTGGCATTGGCTTTATTGGGACCGGTGAGACTGACGAGACGACCATTGACGCTCTCGGCGAACAGGCAATCGGGCTGACTACGGCCTATCACTATTCGGATGTCCACACCTCGGAGCTGAACCGGGCGTTTGCGGCCAAGCTCGCCGAGCTTTTTCCAAACTCTAGGGCCAATATGGCTTCGATGGGCGCTTATGACGGTGCGCATTTGATCTATAAGATGATTGAGCTAGCCGGAACGGATGGCGACAAGGCGATCGAAGCCGCGAAGGGCTTGTCGTGGGAAAGCCCACGCGGCCCGGTGAGCATAGATCCAACATCGCGCCATGTCGTCCAGAATGTCTATATCCGCCGTGTGGAGCGCGATGGAGGACGCTTGGTGAACCGCGAATTCGATCTCGTGAAAAGCGTTCCGGACCTCGGGTTCGATCGCTGACACATCCTGGCATAGTGGGTGTCCGAGCCCACCATGCCGCATTGCTGAAAACCTCTGTTTCTAGATCGGTGTTAGCTGATGACGGTCGCCCTCAGCATAGTTGTCGACGGCATCGCCTATGGCATGATCCTGTTCATGATTTCCGTCGGCTTGTCAGTGACGATGGGCTTGATGCGGATCGTCAATCTCGCCCATGGCGGCTTTGCCCTGCTTGGCGGCGCGTGCGCGCACGTGCTGACCATGCGATATGGGGTGCCGTTCGTCCCGGCCCTCGCCGCCTCTGTGATTGCCGTGATCGTGATCGCGATCCCCCTCGAGCGGCTGGTCTACCGTCACATCTATCGCTTCAGCGAACTCGAACAGGTTCTTGCAACGATCGGGATCGTCTTCGTGATGATCGCCACCGTCAATCTCTTCCTCGGCTCCACCCTTCTACCGATCCGGATGCCGCCGGAAGTAAGCATTCCGATTAATCTCGGCTTCAAGGTGCTCCCGCTACATAGAATTATCGTCATCGTCGTCGGGCTTCTGATGGTGACGGGGTTATACCTGCTCGTGGAACGCACCCGGTTCGGCATCTTTCTGCGCGCGGCAGTCGACAACCAGAATACTGCGGCATCACTCGGGATCGATACCCCCAAAGTGTATCTGGCCGCCTTCGCTCTTGGTGCGGGGCTGGCGGCAGTCGGCGGAATTCTCGGCGCCGAGTTGCTACCTATCGAGGCATATTATCCTCTCCGATACATGGTCCTCTTTCTCATCGTCGTGACAGTCGGCGGTATGGGGAGCATTGTCGGATCGTTCATCGCGGCTTTAGGCCTCGGCATCCTCGATACGGCCGGCAGATACCTGCTTCCCGATGTTGGGACAATTTTCTTCTTCCTTGCGATCATAGCGCTTCTGGCCCTGCGCCCGAACGGTCTTTTGGTCAGACCATCATGATCCGAATTTCTACAATCGACACCGTGCGCACGTCGCTGGGTGGCACCGGCAAGCTCCTGCCCGTTGCCATCCTGATCACCTGTGCTTTCGCCGCCTTCTGGCTGTTTCCGTACGATCTGGGGTTCATGACCCAGATGCTGATCATGATGGTCTTCGTGGTCTCTTTCGACCTGATCCTCGGTTATGCGGGTATCGCGACGCTGGGTCATGCGGCAATGTACGGGTGTGGGGCTTATGCTGCCGGGCTCTTTGCGATCCACGCGTCACCCGATCCACTGCTTGGGCTTGCCGTCGGCGCGGTGATCGGAGCCCTGATCGCGTTCTTTTCCGGCCTGCTGTTGATGCGCGCGCATGGGTTGTCGCTGTTGATGCTTTCGATCGCGATCACAATGGTGTTGCAGGAGATCGCCTCGAAGGCGCGTGACGTCACCGGCGGCGCTGACGGACTGACCGGAATATCCATGACGCCGATCCTGGGGGTCTTCGAGTTTGATTTCATCGGGAAGACAGCGTTCTGGTACGCGTTCAGTGTCCTGTTTGTCATCCTGGTGGTCCTGCGTATCCTTGTTGCATCTCCCTTCGGTCTCGCCCTGCGAGGCATCAAGGACAGTCCTAGCCGAATGCGTGCAATCGGCACACCGGTCTATTGGCGCAAGGTGACGGCCTATGTGATTGGGGGAACGATCGCAGGTATCGCCGGCGCCCTTTCTGCCCAAATCACCAGCCTGGTCAGCGTGGAAGCGTTCAATTTCGCGCTATCCGCGGATGTCATGGTGATGCTGATTCTTGGAGGTGCCGGTCGCCTCTACGGTGCGTTGATCGGGACGCTTGTGTTCATGACGGTTCGTCATGTCGCAGCCAGCATCGACCCTTTCAACTGGCTGTTCGTCATCGGCTTCATGCTTCTGGCAGTTGTTTTCTTCCTGCCTGATGGTCTTATCTCGCTGCCTAGGCGGGTGGCGCGCATGATCGGAGCGCGCAGATGACATCGGGCCTCAGGATCAGAAACCTCTCGAAGAATTTCGGCGGACTGCAGGTCGCGAGGAACATCACGCTCGACATTCCCACAGGAGCTCGCGCTGCACTGATTGGCCCCAACGGGGCTGGAAAGACAACCTTTGCAAACCTGATCATTGGAGCGCTTCAGCCTTCATCAGGCTCCATTCATCTTGACGACAAGGATATCAGCCAGCTTCCCGAGGCTGCCCGCGTAAGAGCAGGCATCGCAAAGACCTTCCAGAACACCAACCTTTTCAAGGACCTGTCCGTTCGGGACAACATCCGCCTGCCCATCCTCGAGCGAGAGCACAGGACGTTTCGCTTTCTGGAACGCTACGATGGCGATGCGGCCATCGAGGCCGAGGTCGAACAGCTTCTGGCCGACTTCCGTCTTCTCCCTCTGGCCAACCGCCTCGTTCGCAGCCTCGCCTACGGACAGCAGAGGTTGGTCGAACTTGCTTTGACTCTTTCGCTAAAGCCCAGGATCCTGATACTCGACGAACCCGCCGCAGGGGTTCCGTCATCCGACAGTCATCTGATCGTCGATGCAATCAAGCGGTTGCCGACCGATCTCTCGGTGTTGATCATCGAACACGACATGAAACTGGTGTTCGAAGTTGCAAGCAGGATCATCGTCCTCGTTAACGGCGCGGTTCTCGTTGAGGGCACGCCGGAAGAGATCAGCCGCGACTTGCGCGTGCGCGAGTTGTACCTCGGAGCGGGCCATGGCTGAAACACTTTTGGAACTCGAGAATGTCGTCGCGGGCTATGGCGAGACCCATATCCTGAGAAATGTCTCTCTGAAGGTTGTGCAAGGGGAGCGACTCGCGATCATCGGGCGAAATGGCGTCGGAAAGACCACGACGCTCAACACGGTGATGGGTCTGACGCGGCAGCATTCGGGAACGATCCGACTCAAGGGACAGCCCATTGACCGGCTCCCTCCCCATAAGCGATCGCGCCTCGGCCTCGGCCTTGTTCCGCAGACGCGGGACATCTTCCCTTCTCTCACCGTGGAAGAGAACCTGCAGGCCGGCGTGCGCAACGGCGCCAGCATCGAGGAGGCCTATGACCTCTTCCCTCGACTCAAGGAGCGCCGGCGAAACGGCGGTCGCCAACTTTCCGGCGGCGAACAGCAAATGCTGGCCGTCGCCCGAACGCTGATGGGAAAGCCGGACATCATCCTGCTCGACGAACCGCTGGAGGGCTTGGCTCCGGTCATATGTGAGAGGCTGGTCGCAGTGTTTCAGGAGCTTTCGAGGCGTGGGCATACGATTGTGCTCGTCGAGCAGCATACAGCCATCGCGCTCGATTTCGCCGAGCGCGTGATCATCATCGAACAGGGGGGCATCGTGTTCGAGGGCGCCGCGTCGGAGCTCAAGTCCAACAAGGAGTTGCTCGATCGCCACGTCGGCATCGCAGCTCCGCATCACTGACACGACCAATCGGGAGCCGTGGTATGCAACTGGTAGCGGATCATATCGCCACGAAGATCTCGGCCGATATTCCTGTGTGGGACATCGATCCGTACGATGCGGAGATTCTCCGTAACCCGGCACCCTATTATGTCGAACTGAGAAAGCGTGGTCCGTTCGTCCACATTCCCCGGTATGCCATTCTCGCTTGCGGTCGCTTCAATGAGACTAGGGAAGTTTTCTCCGACTGGCAGCGCTTCGTTTCCTCCCGAGGAGTTGGCCTCACGGATTTCCAAGTCGCTCCGTCCTGGCGCAAGCCATCCATCGTATTGGAGGTGGAACCGCCCTATCACACAAGGACGCGAACAGTCATTTCACGCGCCCTGTCTCCCCGTGCGATGAGTGTGCTCAAGGATGCTTTCGCCGAGAGGGCAAACGCGCTGGTCGACGACCTGGTCGAGCGCGGCGAGTTCGATGTGGTTCCGGATCTGGCTGAGGCATTTCCCGTAAGTGTGTTTCCTGCGGCCGTCGGGCTTCAAGAAATCGACACGCGCGCGCTGGTTGATTTCGGTGCGTTCGGCTTCAACGCTTTGGGTCCTGATAACGCCTTGCGCAGCGCTGCGCTGGAACGGGGACCCCAAATCATGCCCTGGATCATGAAGCACTGCAAACGCGAAGCGTTGGCTCCGGGGGGCTTCGGCGAAACCATCTACGCGGCAGCCGATGCCGGCGAACTGACCGAGGACGAAGCTGCAATGCTCGTGCGGTCGCTGCTGTCGGCGGGCGTCGACACGACCGTGACCGGCATTGGCAACGCGGTGTGGTGCCTTGCGTCAAATCCGGGCGAGTTCGAAAAGCTCAAGAGGGATCCCAAGCTTGCCCGGCCAGCTTTCGAGGAAGCACTGAGGTATACGTCGCCGGTCCATTCGTTTTGCAGGACGGCCAGTGTCGACACCACCGTGGGCGGTGTCGACATACCCCAAGATACCAAGATCCTCTGTGTTCTCGGCGCGGCCAATCTTGATGAAGATCAGTGGCCGGAAGCCAGGTACTACAAGGTCGACAGACGACCTGTCGGTCATCTCGCATTTGGTGTGGGGATCCATGGCTGTGTGGGCCAGAACGTTGCCCGAGCGGAAGCAGAGGCAGTCCTGACTGCGATCGCAAGCAAGGTCGGATCAATCGAGTTCGTTAGCGAACCTGTCTGGCGCCCCAACAATGCGATCCATGCGCTCGACAGCATGCGCGTGCGCTTTACGCTACGCAATAGCTAGGAGTGCTGGCACCGTGGTTTCAGTAAGCTGCTGCCGCGCACCGGACGGTCGTGTTGCGACGATCGACCGAAGGCGGATGTGGCACTCGATGTTGGCCCTTGAGCGTGGCGCGCCCTTCAATAGCCGGCTGCCATTCCTGCTTCTCAGCCTTCGAGGCGAACAAGGAGGGGTTGCCGCGCACTGCGTCGATGACTTCGGAGTTCGCTGCGAGTCGATCGAGCACGGCACGGATGACGGTCGGACGCTTCGACGATTGAATCGATCTTCATGGCGTTCGCGGCCGTATGAAGATCCTGATACATCCGCACAAAGCGGTCCGACGGTCCGACACTTTGTGCCATTGCTGCTTCACTACGTTTCGCGAGTTCCCCCTCACGATTTCGGTGACCGATCGCACCGACTGCGCCACGCCACGCGGCAGTGGTTCGGCCACTATTGCGGATGCGTTGGCGGTGGGAGCACGCTTCAGGATTGACGACTAGGAACCTATTAGGGCCGCTGCCCATGTTGAGAGGGTTTGTCGCTTTCGCGACACGGTGATGTTCGGTCGGCGTGCCCACACACGCTCAGTTACGCCATTGAATAATATGTAGCACAGTTTCTGAGGTTCTTTCTGCGCGGTTGGCACGACTCTTGATGCTCTCGTTGCGCGACAGCAGGTTGCGCCAACTGGAGTTGCGAATGCGTATCCCGAGACGGCTCGTCCTTCCTATCATCGCCCTCTGTGTCTTTGTGCTTTCGGACACGGCCGCCGCGCGCTTTCTGCTACCTCATCGTGCCGTTTACGACATGACGCTGATCAAGGCTTCCGACAGATCAGGGATTGCCGACGTAACGGGTCGTATGATTTATGAGTTCTATGGCTCTGCCTGCCTAGATTATACAACCAATACCCGCATTGTGACGCGCATCGACTCGGTCACCACGAGTGGGCTGACCGACCAGCAAATGACGACCTTCGAGGCTGCCGACGGCAACACTTTCTCATTCATGACCAAGACCTATGTCGACCAGGCACTTCAGAAGGAGGTGCGCGGCACGGCGACACGCGAGGGCCAGAACGTCATGGTCAGGCTGGAGAAGCCGGAGCACAAGGATTTCGACATTGGCTCAACACAGTTTCCGACGCAGCATATGCTCGACATTATGAACCGTGCCGATGCCGGTGAGACCCTTTATGAGACTAGACTGTTCGACGGCGTCGGCGATGCCGACAAGGCTATGACCACGAGCGTCCTAATCGGGAAGAAGGCCGAGGCCGAGAAGAATGACCCTGAGGCGCCAGCTCTCGCCAAACTGGAAAAGGATCGCGCTTGGCCGATCGAAGTTGCCTATTTCGACGACAGCACGGAGCGCGGCGACGAACTTCCGCAAACTATAATCAACTTAAAGTTACATGAAAATGGGATCGCGCGTGACCTAGTGATGAACTATAGCAACTTCTCTCTTTCCGGCAAACTCGTCAAACTCGAGCTGTTGGATATGAAGTCGGGTATCTGCGACAAGTAGCAATGGCCCCCGGCCGCGGTGGCAGACTTCACCTCTTCAGCGGCTGGCGCAACTGCGCGCCCAAACCGGCTCGCCAAAAACGGGACTTTCAAATCGGAGGCCCGCGCTCTCGGGGTGGGGCAATTTCGGCTAACCCGCGAGCCTCGTTTGCTCAACGAAAATTGACCGAGTTCGAGAAGGTACAAATCATAAACGGTCGCAAGGCGCGGCATCTCCGCCAATATCCGTCGGCCGAGATCGACGCGACCTTTAGGGACCATACTGCGAGCATGGAAATCCTCGTTTGCCCATCCGCGATAGACGTAGAGGCACCGGACCGCAGACTGTTCTCTTCGAGCGTTCGCTTTACAGACGGCGGGGATCGTCAGCTTCTCGACAGCTTGCCCGAGTAGTTTTGAGCCTCCGGTGACCTATAAGCGTGAGACAAGCTTGGACCTACCTAACTTCAATCCAACGGATCCGGCTTGGCGGGAGACGTTCGACGCCATGCAACGGCAGCAGGCGGCGCACGCCGGGCACAATTGCTTTGAGCAGCACTTGCTGCGCGAGGCGCGCCAAGCCGATGCCGCGTCCGTCGCACGGATCCATGCGCCTCGAGACCGCTTTTATCCTCGTCTGTCTGACAAAGACCGGTGCCTCATCGACGCGGCGATCAAGGCCGAGGTTGCGCGCCGGGATCTGAAAGGGCCGACGTCCAGGGGTTATGCAGCCGCTCTTCGCAGATTAGCGGATGATCTCGGATCGCAAGGCAAGACGCTTTCTGCGCTCGATCACCAATCCTTGATTGCTTACGCTAAAAGTTTCTTTGCCCATGACGGGACAATGGTGGCCGCGTTGACAGTGCTTCGTAAGCACCGCGACCCCGGCGCTCCTGCTGACGGACGTCAGCGTAATGACCCCCCTGTGGAAGACAAGAACCTCATCGAGCGGGTTGTCCAGGCGGCGGCTGCGGACCGGGGATGGCTACCGAGCACCGCCGAGCAGTATGATAGGACTCTTCGCAGATTGGCGACATCCCTCGGCCCAGGCCAAACGATTACTGCAATCGATCACAATTCCTTGGTCGCACATGTCAAGTCATTCGGGGACCGGGATAAGGAGGCGATGGGAGCCGCGCTGACGGTGCTTCGTGAATATCGTGAGCCAGGTATTTTAGCGGATCGCAGGCCTCCACATCATGGTTCCTCTGGTGCCGACCCCGTCGCAGGGGTCCATGCGCCTCGAGACCGCTTTTATCCTCATCTGTCTGATAGCGACCGGAGCCTCATCGACGCGGCGATCAAGGCCGAGGTTGCGCGCCGGGATCTGAAAGGGCAAACGCCCAGGGGTTATACGGCGGCTCTACGCAGATTGGGGAATGATCTCGGGTCGCAAGGCAAGTCGCTTTCTACACTCGATCACGAATCCTTGGTTGCTTACGCTAAAAGTTTCTTTTCCCATGACGGGTCAATTGTGGCGGCGTTGATGTTGCTTCGTAAGCATCGCGACCCCAGTGCTCCTGCTGACGGACGTCCGCGCAATGAACCCTCTGTGGAAGACAGGAACCTCATCGAGCAGGCTGTCCAGGCGGCGGCTGCCCGACGGGGATGGCTACCGAGCACCGCCGAGGAGTATGATAGGACCCTTCGCAGATTGACGAAATCCCTCGGCCCTGGCCAAACGATTACTACACTCGATCACGATTCCTTGGTCGCACATGTCACGTCATTCGGGGATCGGGATAAGCTGGCAATGGGAGCGCTGACGGTGCTTCAAGAATATCGTGGGCGCGGTACTTTAGCTGATCGCAGGCCTCCCTCCATGGAAGGCGGGCGCCTCATCGATGATGTGGCTCGTGTCAGCGGACACCCCGAGACGACACCCGCCAACGGCTCTCGGCAGGCGGAGGATCGGGCCGTCCAGTCGCCGTCAACTTTCAATTCGGCGGAGCTTTGGGAGGGGGCGGATCAAGCTGGTCAGTTGCCAGCCGACAGTTGGGGCACGGTGAACTTTTGGCAAGGTGTGCCCTCACCTCCCTTTTCGCCGGCAGGCGCTGTTGATCAGCCAAGCCCAGCCCTCCCCTCGCCGGGGCTGGCTGTCAATCCAGAGGAGGTTCTGCGAGGGGCGGATCAGCCGGAGCAGTTGAGACCAGCGAAGAGGCAGAGGACGCTGAGCAATCCCCAAGGGGATGCCATTGAGCGGCAACTGAGCGCGATCGGCAATTCAGGCGGTCGCGTGCTGCAGGCCCCCATCCATCAACTGGCTTCGTCGTCAAGGGAAGCGCAGCCCATAATGCAGGGGAGCGGGCAAGATTACATACCAGCGCCGCACACCGGAGGTGGTGGGGCGATCTTAGGCGCCTCGGCGCTGCAGCCGGATCGTTCAACAACGGTTTGCGTAGGTGGCGACAAGCGTCCTCTTTATTCCGAAGATGCGTCCCTCATGGAGGGTCTCAGGGCGGCACTCATCGCCCGTGGGGCCAAGGACGGCACCGCCACGCGCCATGTGAATTGTCTTCTCAACTTCAGTCGTTGGCTCGTTGAAAACGACAAGCAGGGCATTGCTCCTCGGCTTCACGACAAGTCGCTGGACGACGACGTCAAGGAGCTCGAAAGAAACGGGGGGTCGTCGTCCATCGTTCCGGCTCTCAAGTATCTGAAGACATACCAGGCGGGCGCACCCGCGCCAACGATAGGACGTACTGTCCTGAATCCTTATCCCGACGACGCGGCCCTCATCAAAGAGTACAAATCAGCAGCGCCTGCGAGCGGGCTCAGTCCAGATAGCGCCAGTAACTATGCAAGTGCCCTTGGCAGTTTCGGTCACTACCTGCGTCAAAACAACATGCCGGGCATTGCTGCCCGGCTTCATGACAAGTCGCTGGATGAAGATGTCAATCGCTATCCCGGTAGTTACAAACGGGTCGTATTCGCTCTGGCTCACCTTCGCAAGTCACTGCCGCGCAGCGAAGCGTTGGAACCTGAGCGCCAGATTGCCACCGTGCCGCGCGCTGTCGGATCTCCAGTGGCCCTCCCCGGGGAAGGTTACGATCAGGATCAACTTTGGGAGATGCTGGAAGAAGCTGGCCTACCGTCTTCCCTCGCGCCAACCGCGCGCCATTCCCAGGCCCCGGATTTCGGAGAGGCCGTTCGTCACTTGAACTGGCGCCACGCCCACCAGCGCGCGCCAGACGAGTTGATCGCTGCGCTGGACAGGAGCAACCTCATGCCGAACCAAGAGGTTCAACTGACCAGCTTTTTGATTGATGGCGAGCGCTACACGGCGGGTTGGTTGCCGCTAGGGGGTAGGCCGAGAACCCCACTCAATCCGCGAGGCGTTGCCATTCGCCTCAGATATCGACCGGAAGCCGCTCCGCTGCCCAACTCGCGGCCGGGGAATCCCACCTGGCCACAGCTGTTCGACCGGACGATGGAACCACCCAGGGCGGTTTCCGCAAGGGCTGAGGGGGCGGCAGGACTGAATGACGTTCAGCTCATCCATCACGCCGAAGTCGGGCCGATGAGTGAAGCTGCGTCAGCGGCAACGCCGAGGGCTCCGTCGGACATCTACGGCGGCCTTGCCTCTCTGGTTCATTTGCCGGTCACTCCGCAGGAGCTGCGGGATGATGCCCACTATGCGCCGGGGCTCCCGCGCCTACCATCCGACGTTCAGCTCGTCCATGGGCCGATGAGTGAAGCTGCGCCCGCGGCCACGCCGAGGGCTCCGTCGGACATCTACGGCGGCCTTGACTCGCTGGTTCATTTGCCGGTCACTCCGCAGGAGCTGCGGGATGATGCTCACTATGCGCCGGGGCTCCCGCCCCTACCATCCGACGGTCAGCTCATCCATCACGCCGAAGTTGGACCGATGAGTGAAGCTGCGTCAGCGGCAACGCCGAGGGCTCAGTCGGACATCTACGGCGGCCTTGACTCTCTGGTTCATTTGCCGGTCACTCCGCAGGAGCTGCGGGATGATGCCCACTATGCGCCGGCGCTCCCGCGCCCACCATCCGACGTTCAGCTCGTCCATGGGCCGATGAGTGAAGCTGCGTCCGCGGCAACGCCGAGGGCTCAGTCGGACATCTACGGCGGCCTTGACTCTCTGGTTCATTTGCCGGTCACTCCGCAGGAGCTGCGGGATGACGCTCACTATGCGCCGGGGCTCCCGCGCCTACCATCCGACGTTCAGCTCGTCCATCACGCCGAAGTCGGGCCGATGAGTGAAGCTGCGTCAGTGGCAACGCCAAGGGCTCCGTCGGACATCTACGGCGGCCTTGACTCGCTGGTTCATTTGCCGGTCACTCCGCAGGAGCTGCGGGATGATGCTCACTATGCGCCGGAGCTCCCGCGCCCACCGTCCGACGCTCAGGTCGGAGCTTTGCATCCGACAGCCTCGCTCCACGATGGCGGCTGGCTGGAGCTCGGCGCCAGTGAGTGGCTGGCCGACAAGCATATCTTGGCGGATTACGCGCTCCTGGCACAGGATCTGCAGAGGGACAATCCTGATCTCGCCGCGCGGACGCGGCTCGTGGATCCCCTCGTAGCCCTTTATCATCTGCGCTTGGGCGCCGAAATCCTCGCGCTACGCGCATTCCAGCGCATAGTCCATGATCAGAGGGGTAACGATACAGCTGACTTCCTGTTTGTACCAGTAAGCAATGCCCAACCTGATCGCCCCGGCGACCACTGGTCGCTGTTGCTCGTCGACCGCCGTGTGCGGGAAAGCCCTGTCGCCTATCACTACGACTCCGCCCGCGGGTACAATGACCAGCCCGCAGCAGAGTTCGCAGCAAGGCTGGGCGCTCGCCTCGAGCCAGCCCGCATGGCCCAGCAGCCGAACAGCTATGATTGCGGCGTCTTTATGGTCGACGGCACGCGGGCTCTGGTTAGACGATTGGCGCAAGGACACCAGCCAGCCGTGCTGCACCTCGACAATCTCGTCGCCGACCGGCAGGCACTCCAGAACCGACTCAGGGGCTGACGTCGGTTTCTGCCCATGGATATGGCCGGAGGAAGCGACCGCGCACGGTATCACACCTGCGAGCCGTTCCGAGAAATGGAGTCGTAAATCCGATCCAAAATCCGTGCTCTTGGAGGGGAGCCGCTTCTGTTGAGAAAAGACCGGATTTTATCGCAAACTTTTGGCAAAGGTCTCAGAAAAGCTATCGCTAGTCTCTCAGGCTCCCTGTCAAGGCTGAAAGCGAGAGGGAACAACTGCTTGGTGCAAGTGTGCAAAGCAGTTGGATTGGCTGGAACTGCACAGGGCCGGTGGGGGAACTCGATGCCTTCTCATGCTCTCGAACCTGACGTCAGGTCATCGTCAGTTTGACCGAGTATGGTTCGCAGCAAGGCTTAGACAGCCTCCACCTGCGAAAAGACTTAAGCCGAAGGGAAGCGTCATGTATAATCCAATCAGTGGCTCATCCACACGCGCTAGCCAAGCTGACGAACCGGGTCAGTCGGTTGAGAGCGATAGTTTTACGGAAACACTTGCGGGAATGCCGTCCCGGTCGGCGTCGGATCCCCATGCGAGTTCGTCTTCTGCGCCGACACACCCGTACTCGCTTGCTTCCCAACCTCCTGTCGTCGAGCTCGAAAGGTCTTCATTCGCCAGAAAAGTGAAGGACTTTTACGGCGATGAAATCAAGCACATCGCCGAAAATCCACAAGAGTACTCGCCTTTCGTGTCCTCAAAAGCCGGGCGCACGGCAACAATCGCTCGGCTCTACGGTGGCACTGACACTGATACGCCCAAGGCGCGATATTTCAGTTATGATCTGGGCGAAAAAAGCGTTGGGCTTTTAAGAACAGAGGGCGGATTTGGCATCAATAACGAGCCGTGGCGGGAACAGTTTCCTGGTCGAAAAGAGATCACATCGGTTGTAGATCTTCGGGTTACTCATCCGCTTGTCGAGAACGCAGGTGATATTCTGCTCGAGCATCAACTTCGACTCGACGGCGAACGGCCGTTGATCATGTCACGCCCCGCTTCGCAAGGGATGGAAGCCCGGCTGGCGCAGATGGGGTTTGTTGACGTGGGTGAAAATCGGTGGGTGCTTGACCCGACGCAGCGTCCCGACAAGTGGACGGAAAATAGTGACGGTGAATGGCAGCGGGCCGACAAACCTGGGCTATATCTCTCTAAAGCCGTGAGCGATGATAGCGGTAGTGCCACAAGTGTTGAGGGGTATTCGAGTGGAGCCAGTATCGAGACGGATTCGTCCGATGATGACCCGTCTTGGTACTTCCAACAATTGAACCTGAACCAAGGATAAGGCACCAGCTGGCTTCGATGGACCTGTTGTTGGACACACTCGCTCTAAACAACTATCCGCCCCTGCGTCACGCATCTCGACAATTTCGAAAGGGCGGCAAGCAATGCCGCCCTTTCTTCGTGTCCATTGCGCCGGTTGTCGGCGACCCGCAAGCCGGGGTATAGGCCCGACAAGGGTTAAGCTTATGTTTGGACGGATACTGCCTTTTCTCCTGGGGCTGGCTTTACTGTTGGGTAGCGGCTGCGCGCGCAGCGATGATGGTACGGTGATTATTCCGAGAGCGCTTGATACGAGGCGATTCTTTGACAAAGAGCCGTCACACCTGCAGCAGCCACAGATCGAAACCAGCGTGTTTCCGGTTGCGACACAGGAGCCGGAACGGCTCGAACCGCGCCGTACGGCAAGTCTCAAGACATCAAACAGACGGGCATCGCCGGCCGCAAGTCCTCCGCTCTCCTCTTCCGAGCCACACAAGCCGCTTGTCTGCAAGAACATCAGCGAGCCCGGCAAGCGGTACCGTGTGGTTTGCGAATAGGACACTTGGTTTGGCCAGCATTCTACCCACGCGGTGCCTTCTGGATCAGGTTGTCCAGAGCGACGTCTCCGTTCTTTCCCATGATCCAATCATTCTATCATTCCCAGCTTCACGAAACGCAACGAGTTCACAGGCGGCTTCCGCGAAGCGCTTGGCTACCGATCAGAACAGTTTTTGAAAGAAAAGGCCGCGCTCGGTAGCGATCGCAACCGCATGGGCCAAGCTTTTGGCACCCAGCTTGGCCCGTGCCAGATCGAGATGAAATCGCACCGTGCGAGGGGATAGCGACAGTATCTCTGCGGTCCGTTTGACCTTCTCTCCCCTCGCGTACCATTTCAGGCATTCGATCTCTCTATCGGAGCAGACCGTCTGATGGCGTGGCCTTCCTTGGATTCGACCGATAGCATCGTGAAATTCGCCGGCGAGATACTGGAAGTCGCGGGCCTCGGATTTGAGAAACGCCTGCCACGCCGCAGCGTTCTCGTTGCTCGTCACGCTCAGAATGCCGCGGTCGCCGTCGACACCCCTAACCGGGAACGTGATGCCATGCTTCCCGACACCATGTTCCCTCGCTTCACCAAAGAACGTGCGCACGGCCTTGTCCGATAGGTCGATCTCCTTCCAATCAACCAATGTCACAGCACGTAGCCCATGGCGAAGCACGGGATCGATGTCGAAAAAATCCTTCTCGATATAGCGTTTCACCCAGTCAGGCGAATAGGTGGTCACATAGAATGGCTTGCTCGGTTCCTCGTAAACCGGACTGACGGTAAGAAAGGCCGCCGTCTCAAGGCCGTAACTTTCGACAATTGTGTTCAGACGGTCCGCTGCGTCCGCAAGAGAGGCAACTGCTCGAATACCTTCCGTCATGTCGTGAAACTTTGAGTCAAATTGCGCCATATCCAGCTTACCTCCTTGATATCGACGTGCCTCTCCAGCCATTCGTACGCCCATCTAACCAGGTTGCTCCTCGCTCGATCCCAGCGTCTCGCGACCTGTCAAAAGTGACAGGCGAAACCGCCAGTATACTTAGGTTGCAACCCCATTTATTCCAGGTTGCATGGCCACAACCCGGCGTGGAGGAAACGCCTTGGATACGATCGTATTTTCGTCAAACGATGTGGATCGGCTGACTAACCCTGTGCGTACCGCGCGTCGTGCGTCACATCGGAGTTCCGGAACGACCGACCACGAGGTTTGCCGTTTCTGTTCGGAGCTGGAACAATTAGACGCTGATAGGGATGCCCTTTTTGCTTTGTCCCCTCCACCTGTGCCGGGCAACCCTGCGCAGAGCAAGCAGTTCTTCACAAAGCTGAATGCGATTACGGCTCGCTATTTAGCGCTCGAAGAGCGGCTTCGAGAGGCTCGCAGCGACACTAGGCAAGGCTACCCCCGAAGCCGCTGAGTTCGTCCAGTCGGATGCCGCTGCGACGGCTGCGGCGTAGCGCGCATTCAGGCTACCGATTGCCCGATGGTCCAGACTTGCCGAAATCCAGAAAATCAGACCGCCCAGCGTCAACTCGACACCGAGGCTCCCTACCTAGCCCATCGGGCACCAATGCGGATACGATCACACTCCTCCCCTCGCTGCATCTGAGTCAGAGACACTTGCACAGCGATTTGCAAGATAGTTTATTGACTCAATGATTCCGAAGAGGAGTGATTCATGGGAACCAGTAATCAACTTTTGCTTCGTGCACCTACGGCGGCGTCGACGGCTGCGACCTGGGCCAGACCGCGACGCTGGGAAAGCAGACGTGGCCTTATGGCGTTGTCGCCATGGCATGGCTCGCTCCACCGGAAACCCTCACCTGCAAACCCATGACCCCCGAGACCGAGATGCATTCTTTTCGTCACATCCTCCACCTCGTCGCATCCGCGGCCTTGCTCGCCGGTTGCGCCGGGCGAGTGCCGGATGCTTCACATTGGGCCGGCCCCGTTTCGGTTACGGACTCCTATTGGAAGCCCGATCGGGTCAGTCGCAGCCGGCAAGAATATGCGCCCGATTTGGGCCGCTTCCCACCGGTCATTACCCAGCGAACCGGCTATCCGACCGAAGCTCAGGCGAATAGCGCCTTGCGCCGCTCGCATTGGAGCTCCGTGCCTGTGCGCACGCTCGTTACCAAGGAAGGCATCAAGACGATCTCCGTCCCTGCGGAAGCCCCGGACACGATCGCCGCAGGCGTTCGTGTCTTTGCGTGCCGGCCCGGAGCGCTCAATGGCTATACCGGTCGCGTGCAACACTACGAAGGCCCCGTCGTCGCATGCGCTTCCGACCTCCTGTCTGCCGATGGTCGCGTGGTCGCCCGAGTACCCCTCAATTTCTACTACTGGCAGAAGGCTTGGCGCGTCCAAGACCCGAGGCCGTCCTACACGTCCGTCCCATGGGCTGATCAGGAGCCCTCGCCACCCAAGAGCAAGGGCTGGTTCGGCAACCGCTACTGAGCAGCGGCCGTCACACTGCCGCGTGTCGGCTGGCCAGATGCGCACAGAAGCCGACGGCCAAACCAATCGCAAGGCGCCGGCGTCGCCATGGAGGCCGCATCGCTCACCTCCAGCCGAAAAATCGTGATTTCCGCAACTTTTTCTTTTAGGTACAAGCAGGCGAGGGACTATTTTCGCAAGGCTTTCGTTCTATCCCTTTCCAGGGCGAAATAAGTGACAGTGCTCGGCATTGCTGACGGTCGCCCAACTCGCGGGGGTGTCGTGCATTCGGCATTTCGGGATCGAGCGGCAGGCTGCACAGCCTCCCAACCTCGTAGCTACCTCACGGTCCTATCGATTAGGTTCTGCTCTTCTTCTGGGGCTCGCTTTGCACGAAAACGTCCAGCACTTGCGCGATATGAACCCCTGACGGCGATCCGTTGCGCACCATACCCCTCGATACCGCCGAGCGCATGGCTCCAATGACGCAGCATGCCGCGACGAGCGCTGCCACGGCATCGCCGTCGGTTTCGGTCAATAGCTGCTCCGCCAGCGCCCTCGCTCCTCGGGGAATTTGATCGACATCTTCACCACCAAGCGACCACTGACGATTTTCTTCCGTCACGGCGACACCTCCCGGACTGTTCGATTTGACCATTGGCGGCCGAGCTGGCGGAACGGATCTCCGATTGCCACCGTCAGCACATGAGACAGCCCGATCGCGACCGCGATCGAGAGCGTTGCCGTCGCCGGAGCCTCCAGGAATTGGCCAAGCGACCAGTTGAACAGCGCCAGCACCGGCAGATGGATCAGATAGAGGGCATAGGAGATGCCTCCCAAGCGGCGCAGCATCCGCCCCGGCCAGTTCACAGAATCATCCCGCAAGGTCGCCCTTGTCACGATCCACCCGCACATCAGCGCCAGCACGGCAGTCGCCACGCCATGCGTCGCCGGCGGCAAGATCGCCAACATGAAGGCCGCGATCGACATCCAGAACGCCGCTTCCATGTTGCCGATCACCCGCAGGTGTTCCGCCAGACGGGGCCATGCGCTTGTGCCCATGGTTGCTCCGATCGCCAGCCCGACCGCGATTGCATCGATGCGGAACGTCCAAAGCGTCCCGCCCCAGGGCCGCAGCGTGAACGTCCCGACCACGAGAACGAGTCCGGCCAGCGCGACGAGCGCCCGCCGCGGTAGCAAGAACACCAGGAGCGGAGCCAGTAGATAAAATTGCATCTCGGTGGCGACCGACCAGAATGGCCCAAACGCAAAGGCGTTCCCGCATCCTGTGGCGCCCCCGAAACAGGGCGCCCAATGCGCATTCGAGATGAAAGCGAATGCCGCCTTCGCGTCTGCAGGCTCAACGCCGCTTCCCGGGATGATCAACCCGATCGAGAGAATGGCGCCGACGCACCAGGCCAGCGGCACGATCCGCATGACACGCCTGACATAGAACGCGGAGGCCGCCTCGAGCGCTCCGCGCTCGAGGCGCAGGCTTCGCAATGAGCGTTCCACCACCAGGCCGGAAATCACAAAGAACAGGTCGACCCCGACGCTCCATGCCGGCGCAAACAGCAGAGCAGCGACCGGCCCGCCTTCTCCGAAGACCGGCCCGACATGCGACAGCACCACCAGCCCGATCGCCAGGCCTCGCAATTCATCCAGCCTCGAGAGGCGGGCTTCTTGTCCCATCCAAAATCATGCTCGACAATCATTACGACATTGATTTAATCATAGGGCATAAAAGCGAGACAAGGAATGCATGGCCCCCTGACATTTGTCGCAGTTGCGGCTGCCCTTACATTGGCGCCCCATGCTTCGGCTCAGTCGCTCACGCATGATGCCAACGCCTGGCGCGCCGTCGCCTACGCCGATCTCGAGCTCCCTAATTCGGAAGCCGTGCCCTACGCCTCCCTATGGGCCGACCGACTGAAGAAAAACAACGACGCCTATGTGGCCAAAGGCGATATGCGCTTTGCGGTCGCCAATGCACCAGCTTCCGAGAGTCACATCGTCGTTCGCAGCCCAACCAAAACCGTCGTCCTCTCGGTCCTGCACACGCTCACCGGCTGCTCGCCGATCCGCACCGATCCAGTCGGCAAAGCCACGCTGAAACGGTGTCCCATGCGCTTGGCGATCTATCAGAACGGCCGATCCACGGTCGCTGACGCTGGCTCCGGCTGTTTCATCGAATATGGCGCGCAACCGAACAACGTCCGCCCCGACCTCGCTCGGAATGGTGCAATGGGTGCATATGATGTTCAGGCCAAAAGCATTCGCGCCGGCATCGTATTCCAAGGTGAAATCGCCCCGGAATGCCAATTCCGGGTCCCTATCCCGCAAACCTAGGGGAAGCCGCGATGCCTGGTTTGCTTCCGGCAACCTCGATATTCGGAAGGAGCGCAACCATGATCGACATGGAAAACCTGACCTTATTCAGTACACCAGCGTGCCACCGGCCATCGCCAGCGGATCAAGGCTTCTTTCACAACGCGCGATGCGCGGTATTGACCGCGGCTCCTGCCGGCGGTCACGGCGGGATGATGTTCAGGAGATCTGCCATGGCCAGCCCGACAATCTTCGCGACTCTAGCCGTCTTGATCTCGCCGGCAATCGCGCAAGCGCTTGATCCGCTCAAGGCTCCGCAGGGATCATATGTAGCGTCCACACACACATGTGCCGATCTCGACCAAGGCGTCGGCGCTCTCGAACTTGCCGAGTTCGACGGCGACGCAATCACCGTCGGCGCGAGCACCTGCAAGATAGCAGGCACCCGTCATGCTGACGATGCGTTCCAAGCCTCATGTACCGAACGTGGCAGCAGCTCCCCGGTCATCACGCCGATGAAGATTACGCGCCCATCCAGCGACGCGCTCTCCATCAATGGCGCCATCTATAATTTCTGCCCGGGGAAGTAAGATGCTGCGTCCCTTCCCAATACTCCTCTCCGCGCTCCTGGTCGTTGGACAAGCGCCTGTTGCGCAAGCGAATTCCTTCGATCAGGATGCAAGTTCTTGCGACCTCCATAACAAAACAACCCTGCGTTCCCTTTGTACGAACGGCGCGGGTGTGCCGAGCTATCCGTCCATGCAAGAGATGATGGAGCGCAGCCCGAACATCGCCAATATGATTGTAGACGCCGCCAACAAGTATGGCGTTGATCCCAAGCTCGCTCTTGCCGTATCCGCTCACGAAGGCGCGATGTCAGCATGTGCCGGCTCCTTCAGTGGCGTTCTTGGGCCGATGCAGCTTACGGGGGCCACGGGCCGGGCCTACGGAATGGATCGGGGCATCTTGTCAGAAAACATTGAAGGCGGCGTAATGACGCTTCGCGATGCCGTCAAATCGTGCGGCGGCACTTCAAGTATTCGCTGCCTCGCCGATCGTTACAACGGCAGCACTGAAAGCCAGCGCCGTAACTGGACGAACGACGTAAACCGCCGCTATGCCGCCCTCAATTCGGCCGGCCAGTCCATTCCTCAGGGATGCGGCGCGCAAGCGATATGCCAAATGGGACCAGGCGACTTTCCGACGCCCAATGATGGTGACACGAAACTCGCTTCATCCGCTCCCGGTCCCGCCGGCAGCGACATCAACGTTGCCCCTGGTCAGGTGTAACCCCCGCCTTGCCATTGAGGGCCACGCCGTCGGCCCGCCGCCTTCAATGGGAGAGATTTCGCGACGAGAGCTTTCCAAATCCCCGTTTCAGATGGCTTGCCAGCTCCTGGCGCACATCATCAGGCCATTGCTCCATCCCAACGCAGTTCACTTCGGCGGCAACCAGCGACCAGTACAGCAGATCCGCGTGTCGTCCTTCGAACAGAGCCGCCACGATGAACTGTCCGATCACCAACGTGATCGTCTCGGGCTTGCCTTTCTGCCGTAGAAAATCCGAAACCTCTTCCACCCATGGTTTCGGGTGGCAATCGACGAACGCGGCCGCTTCCTTATAAAGCGCATCGTCCGCTGCGACTTGCCAGATATTCGCTCGCATCGTGAACCCTTCAGCAACATAACGCCATTGCATCGACGCTGGCGGATTTCTTGGTGCGAGTCAAATAAATATAGAATAGATTTTCTGCCAATCGTAGCAAATTAATCTACGCTGGTTGTTTAGCAGCTTCTACTTTTCTTGTATCTACTGGTTTGCCCTGCGCCCCTTTTTGGCCGGAGGCAGCCGCTTCTTCTCGGAGGTTGCCCCAGCGGGGCTGGCGGCCTCTTTCAAAGAAGGAACACCACTGAACTCCGTCATCGAGCGCTTCACAGCACGCGTGGCCTCTATATGCCGCGCAATCTCGGTAAAGCTGAAGCCAAACGTCTCGATGTCCCGCTTCACGCTGTCGTCGTCGCCAGTACGACCAATGAGCGTCCACACCGGAACCTTCAAGTGCCGCGCCAGCCGCTCCAGCGTGACGAATGTCGGGTTCCCCTTCCCCGTCCGCAACTGGTAGAGCGTGCCGCGCGATAGCCCCGTAGCGTCGGCAAAACTCGCATAGTCCGGGTACTCATTCTCGATTTGGCGAAGTCGCAGCGCGAGCAGGATCGAAAGCCAACCATCGCTGTCTTCTGTCTTGTTTTTAAATATCGGCACAGCTGCCCCCCCTGCTTATCGGTCGGAATATGACGGCCATTTTTTGCAGAATGTCTAGTGCTCAGGGCTTGTAGCCGAAACGATAACTCATTGCCCTATTAAAGTGTCGCGGCATCCTCCCCATACTCCCGCAAAGTGACGGCGTACAGGTTATGACCCGCCAAATCGTTCCAGATGCACGATAGCATTTGACGATCTGCATTGCCTTTTGACAATGAATAATTCAATGAGTCCGGCTTGGATGTCCTGGCATCCGGAGGGACAACCCTGATCTCTACACTTGCGGCAGGCAGACCCTCCAATCGTTGCCCGACCACTTCGAATGACTTGGTTCAGGTCACGCCCTACGATGCCACGCTGACCACTGCTGATCTGGTGTAGGCGAGACCTCAACAGCGATGGTTCTGGCGATTACGCTCAAGACGGCGCCGCAAGGCTCGGCCCCGGGACCAATCTCTATCCCTGTTTGAGATGGGAATGCCGCCGGGTAATACTCTGAAGCCGATACCGCCAAAAACGGCACCATGCTCGCAAGCCGTCGAAAAACGCTTGATCCATGAGGGGCTACCTATCTCCACTGATCATTATAATGACGATCAATCTGTGATATTATAATGATCAACATCGAAATAGGAGACTCTCTGTCATGTTCATGAGGTTCGCGTTTGCAATTTTCGCCGGCGGCGTGCTCGCTTTCTTCGCCCTGCCCGATCACGAAGCCAGCCTTCGCATGCTCAGCTTTTCCACTGCTTTCTTGATCTTGTCCCTCGCCGCCGTCTGTGTCATCGAGTTTCTAAACCGCAGTATCGAACGTTATCGTCTTCGGTCGTCGTTGCAACCGTCGCCATGTGATGACGATCTTCCTTTGCATGACGCTGCAAAAGTCGAGCGCTCCGCCTGGTCAACGTCCGGCGTCAACCCCAAGGAGTCGAAACTAGCCTGGCAGTACCGCGTCAACGATCAGCGCCTTGGCCGCTTCAAACTCTAACAGGCTCTCCTTGCCAGGATCTGCTCAATCACGCACATAGACGAGCCTGCCGTACCGTCAGGTCTGCGATCTCGCTTGCCGTGGCGTTCGTGATGTGGCGGCGGCCTCAGCGGCATGTCAGGCATGATCCAACCCGCCGGGGACCGGTTATCGATTTGCAGGCGGATTCGAAGACTGACCAGCCGCGTTAGATGCGTTGCGGATGTTGTGGAGGATGATGGCATTCGGATCAGGAACGTTGGCGAACTGCCACAGGCCAAGGTGCTGCTTTTTAGCGACCTCCTGCGCGACAATATAGGGAGCATGAACCGGAGTGCCGTTCGGAGTGATGGCCGCAAAGGCCCATCCTGTTGAGATCAGCGCCGTGCCGAGATCGATGCGAGAACCGGCCGCGGATCCTGATACAGGCTGTGCAACGCAGACGACGAAGCGCGTTTTGGTCGCGACTTGCCAGGCGGCCGTGTAGCACTGGGGTTTGAGATCCCGGATAAGAGAGACGAGCATGGCGAGGCTGGCCTCGCCGCAATCGACACGCCCCCCTGCCGCATTTGTGAAATAAGTGCCTCGCAGGCAGGCTTGAACGCCGTAGAGACGGTGGGTCTCGCCGGCATAGGTCCAGGTGTCGCCGGTGCTGAAAGATGCTGTGGCAGGGATCTGAAACCAGGGATTGGGTTTGTCCTCGGCCAGTGCCGGAACACTGGCGAGGACGGCCGCGAGAAGGCCAACAACGGCTGAGAAGCCAGGCTTCATTATTGATACCTGCTCAGATCGAACCAGAAGCGCTGTTTGCCGTCTGTGGTCGTGAGATCGAGATAGTTTGGCTCCGTCCTCTTCTCGCGCGGCGTCACGGCGGATGTTGGACGCGCACCGGAACCCGAGCCTCTCGAGTAAGTGCCCCACGAGGCATTCGTTGCATTGCGCGGCGCGCAGAAAGCGCCGTTGCTGTCGGGCTTGTAGACAGTTTGTGAGCGAGAGCTGTTGTCGCTTCCGCCCGATTCGGTCTCGGGCGAGACGGCGATCGTGCCGTCCGGGCAGGGTTTGAATTTCTCATATCCGATACGACCGGAGCTGCCGGCCTCGGGGCACTGAGGCCAGGGCTCCCCATGCGCGACCATACGGAAAGCGCGCTCGACCGGAGGCACACATTCCCCGACGCTCGCCCAACCCTGCGGGTTGAGGATGCACAGCAAAACCTTGCAGCCAAAATCATTAGCATGGGCCGGCGCCACCGACAGAGCCGACAAGGTCGGCAAAAACGCCACAACGGAAAGAACCCTGCTCATTTTCATTGCGCCAGCCTCATTTTCGCGATTGCGGTTCATCGATTCATTGTATTAATTCAGCATTTCAGAATCGGCAACGGCGCAGATTATTTTAATGATTCGATCCCGCAAAACAGTACTGGCCGTGGGTGCGATCGTGGTGATGTGCCAGGCAGCGTCTGCGCAGGAAGCTTCCGGGAAGTTCCAGGGCAACGTCACGGCACCTGCTGGTCGCATCGTCAACGCGACTGTCGACGCAAAGGGCCGGGTGATACCGGCCTTTGAGGTTGGCAGCCATGACGTGCAGCGGATCGGTGCGGCGGGAAGCGCTGACAGCGCGGCCGCTACGGTGACATCGACCAAGGTCGACAACCCCTGCCCCGGCGTCGCTGCCCTGTCGAAGGAAGAGGGACAGCGTATCGTCGAAACGGTCGCGCGCCAGCAAGGCTTTGCCCCGCCGCTCGTCCTCGCGGTTGCCCGGGCCGAAAGCCGCTTCAATTCCGGCGCGCTATCGTCCAAAGGTGCCTATGGCCTGATGCAGCTTCTGCCGTCCACGGCAGCAAGCTACGGGGTCGATATCTGCGATCCCGCGGATAATGTGAAAGGTGGGATCGGCTTTCTGCGGGATCTGCATCGCAGATTTCCGAACCCGATATACATGCTCGCCGCCTACAATGCCGGCGAGGTCGCGGTTCTCAAATACAAGGGCGTGCCGCCCTACTCCGAGACGGTTGGCTACGTCGCCAACGTCATCAACGATTTCTACCAATGGCCATCGGTCGGGTCTGAGGCAGTGATGCCAGGTGGGGCGGTGAGCCTTGACCTGGCAGGCGTTCAACCGGCTGCGGCCGGCGCGGCGGATCAACAAAATGTTCCGCGCACCAACTCCCGCAATGGCGGCACCACGACGTCTCGCGAAGCGACGGCGTCGGTCTGGCAGGGCGGGATGGTGCAAAACTTTGACTGAGGAGAAGCTTTGATGACCATGTGGAAGATGATTGCGACACGCAGCGCTGGTGTGGCGATGCCGCTCATGCTCTTGGCAACGCAGGCGATGGCCGGAGGCGGAAATCTCCAGCCGGTGCAAAGCACGTTGCAGACGTTGGTGCAGACCCTGACCGGGCCGATCGCGACGGCTTTGGCGGTTCTGTTCTGCATTTTCATGGGCTTCATGGCCTGGGCGGCACGCCTGTCATGGTTTGTGGCTGGAAGCTGGGTCTTGGGTATCGTGCTGGTCTTCGGCTCGGCACAGATCGTCGAATTCTTTCAATCCGCGGTCGGCAGGTGATCGGCGTGGCAGACGGCCGGATCGATCCTGGCGAGCCCAGGTTACTGATCACCCCTCTCGTCAAGGGCCTGACCCGAGCGCCGACGGTGCTCGGCATCCCCTACGAGCTAGCGGGGTTCATCGGCGTGCTGACCGCCGTCGTGTTCCTTGCAACCCATAATCTGATCATGCTCTGCATCTGCGTGCCGCTCTATGCGGTTGCCAGGATCGCGATCATGCGCGATCCCATGTTCATCGAGATCATGTTCATCCGTTCACGAAAGATGCCGCCCCGGAGCGCCAGCTTCTGGGGGGCGCGCAGTTATCGGGTGTGACGTGGCGATCGCACGGGCTCTTCGCGATGAACTGAGTTTCGGGGCCGTATCTCGTCGGGAGAACCCGGTTTCGGCCCATATACCCTACTCGCGGCATGTGTCCGACGAGGTGATCAAGACGCAGGACGGCATGTTGATGTCCTTCGTTCACATGAGCGGGCTGTGCTTCGAGACGATCGATATCGCCGAGATCAATTCGCGCCTGCTCGGTCGCAACGATCTCATTCGGGGGTTGGCGAATTCCCGCTATGCGATCTACTCGCATATCCTGCGCCGCGAGGTGAAGCCGGCGATCGAGTCGAGCTTCGAGAATAAGTTCTGCCAAGAGCTGGACCAGCGCTATACGGCGGCCCTGCGCACCCAGCGCATGTTTGTGAACGACATCTACCTGACGATCGTGCGGCGCGAACTGCAGGGAACCGTCGGGACAGCGGATCTGGTGATCCGCAAGCTTTTGGGACGCAGGGCGGCGGACGGTCGCTCTTCGAGCGAGGAGCGGTCGCTGATCGAACTCACGGACGTGATGAAAGCCGTCCGAGAGAGCCTGCAGGCGTATGGCGCGCGGGTTCTGACCGTCGTCAAGCGCAACGACGTTTGGCATTCCGAGCCGCTGGAGTTCCTGGTGCAGCTTGTCAATGGCGGCTGTCCGCGGCCCATGGCACTGCCGCGCATGAAGCTCGCGGAGGCGCTGGCGACCAAGCGGCTGTTCTTCGGCCCGAATGCGCTGGAAATTCGCGGGGCGTTCACTGGCGAAACGCGATACGGCGCCATCATTTCGGTAGGCGAGTACCCTTCCATTACGGGACCGGGGATGCTCAACCCAATGCTGAAGGTGCCGCACGAATTCATCGTGACGCAATCCTTCGCCATCATCGACAAGCCCCAGGCGCTGACCCAGATGGAGCGGGTCGGGCGCAAGATCGACATGTCGGATGAAGCCGGCTCGATCGTCGCCGATCAACTCGGCGAAGCGCGCGATGAGCTTTTATCTTCGGAAGCGCTCTATGGTTTGCATCATCTGACGGTGCTGTGCCTCGGGAAAACCATGGACGACGTGGCGCGCTGCGTGACCGACGTCGGTACCGCGCTGACGGAGGTGTCCGCCCTGTGGGTTCGCGAGGACCTCAATTGTGAACCAGCGTTCTGGGCCACCCTGCCCGGCAATTTCGCCTATGTGGCGCGCAAATCGATGATCTCATCGAAGAACATGGCGGGCTTCTCGGCTTTCCATAACTATCCGAGCGGCCGGGCTGGTGGGGTGCATTGGGGAACGCCGATAAGCGTGCTCGAGACGACGTCGCAAACGGCCTACTTCTTCAACTTCCATGTTCGAGATCTCGGCAACTTCACCCTGAACGGTCCCTCGGGCTCCGGCAAGACGGTGCTGCTCGGCTTTCTCGCGGCACAGGCGCAGCGCATCACGCCGCGCCCCAAGTTGGTCATGATCGACAAGGACCGCGGCCTGGATATCTTCGTGCGGTCGCTTGGCGGCCGCTATGAGGTTCTCAAGGCCGGCGAGCCTTCCGGCTTCAATCCGTTGCGGCTGCCTGATACGCCGCACAACCGGGAATTTCTCTTCCAGCTTTTCAGTTTCATGCTGCGTCGCGCCGACGGACACGCCCACTTGACGCGCGAGGAGCAAGTCATCCGCAACGCGATCGCCCAGGTGGCAAGCGCACCGCCCGAAGGTCGAACAATGGAGGAGTTCGCCGAGCTGTTGCGTGGTGCGATGCGCGCCGGCGATGACGATCTCTATTCGCGTCTCCAGCCATGGATGAGGCCCGATCAGCGCGGTTGGTTGTTCAACAACGCTGAAGATTCGTTTTCGATGTCGTCCATTTTTGGCTTCGACATGACGAGCGTGTTGAGCGACGCAACGACCAGCACGGCGGCCTTGCTCTATATCTTCCATCGCATCGAGGAGCTGCTTGACGGGCAACCGGTCATGATCTTCCTCGATGAAGGCTGGAAGCTCCTGGACAATGATATTTTCAGCTACTTCATCAAGGACAAGCTGAAAACCATTCGAAAATTGAATGGCATCATTGGCTTCGGCACACAGTCTGCGGCGGATATCGTGAAATCGTCGATCGCCAACACGCTGATCGAACAGACGCCGACCAATATCTTTTTCCCCAACCCGAAGGCAGATGAGGAGTCGCACAGGGCGTTCGGGCTGTCCGAGCGCGAGATCAAATGGATCCGCGAAACCCCGCCGGAAGCCCGCAAATTCCTGATCAAGCATGACCAGGACAGCGTCATTGCGCGCCTTAATCTGGGCGCGATGCCTGACGCGATCAAGATCCTCTCCGGTCGAATTGAGACGGTCCAGGAGCTCGACGCACTGCGCGCGCGGGTCGGCGACGATCCGCAGGTTTGGTTGCCAATCTTTCTTGGGAGGGACCCGGAATGAATGCCATCGTTGGCGCGACGGCCGCCGTTGTGATGATTTTCGCCGGATCGATGGCGATGGCGGCCGTGCCGGTTTCTGACAGCTCTATTCTGTCGCAGCGAAGTGAGGACAAGGCCGACAAGGTTCAGATCAAGCTGATCCAGGAGGACACGAAGTCCGCGACGCAGGGCGTCAAATGCTCGGTGACGACCCCCAAAAAGGCGCAGAACGTGACGAGCCCCAAGGCTTCGGTCGATCCCGCGAGTGGCCGGGCCTCCCTGGAACAGGTCAATCCCGACGTCAAGGGCTCAACGGCGTTCGCCTCGACCGGAACGGGATCAGGCGCTGTCGGCGGCAATGCAGGCGAACGAAGCCTTCTGGACAGCACCGGCCAGGTGGCCGGCGGGATGAATGGCAGCATGTCGACCGTGGGTCCCAACAAGCAGGTCTTCGAGACCATGGGCCAGGATATCGGGACCGACCAAACGGTCATGGAAGCCTTCGACCGCAATAGCGCAATCCGAGCCCAAGGCGGACTGACCTTCAACGAGGTGATCCAGGCAACTGGGTTCTTCGCCCAAGCTTTCAACGTGCGAAACATCGGCACGGCCACACTGACAAGCCGGGGATCCTCCGGCCTGGTGGTGCCCAATCCCCCGCCCGCGCCGCCTGGCCCGGGCGGCTCGACGAGCTGTCCCGGAGGGACGAGCGGCGGCACGGCCGCCAACACGTGCTGCCCCTCGACGGACAGCGCATGCCCGGTGCCGCGCACGACCGACACGGTTGAAAACGTGTCGCCCATGCTTTCGCAAATCCAACGGGACGCGAACAGCGCTCCCGTGACCATGACGACCGACGAACTGATGTCGGCCGTCAAGCAATATCAGGCTCAATAGGAGAAAACGCTATGCGTGGAATTCCGTTAACAGCGGTACTCTTGCTTGGCTTTGGCGGCATCGCCATTGCCCAGGTGCCTACGATCGACGAGGCCAATCTGGAACAGGCTCGGCAGATTGCATCGGCAACGAGCGAGATCCTCAGCACCGACCGCAACATCATGAACTATACGCAAGCGACGCTCCAGGCCGTCACGGGCGACCGGTCGGGCGAGGCTGGTCAGCTCGCGCAGATCGCCTTGGGCAATGGTGGCTTCTCCATGGGAAGCGCACCTTCGCTTGGTAGCGTGATCTCGGGCGGCTCATTGTCGTTTGCCGGCCTCGGCAACGGATCGCAGGGAATGGTTTCAAACCTGATCAACGGCCTGCAGCTGGTGAAAACCATTTCGGGTCTGATCAATGGTCAGACGACGCAGATGGATAAGAACTACAGCGCCCTGGTGAACGTCGCGGCCACGGTCACCGGGCTGGTGGACTCCTCGCAAAATGGGGTGAAGACCCGTTCCAGCGCTTTTCAGTCGGGCGCTCAGAGGATCGGCACGGCGCAGGACATCAAGGGCTCGATCGATCAGAACAGCCAGATAATGGTACAAACCGGTCTGACCGTGAACGAACTGATCGGCGCGGTGAACACCGCCACGGCGGCCGCCAACCAGGAAAACATCGATCGTATGAACCTGATCACCCAGGCCACGCGGGGGCTCGAATACAAGTCCGGCCAATGACGGTGCGCTTGCTTCTATCAGTGGCCGCCCTCATTGGCGCTCTCGCGACCTCGGGGTGCGGCCACAAGCCCCTCAAGGCTCCATGCTCGCGCGACGAGGGACCGATGCAGCCGATGGCGTTTGCGGCGCCCGAACCAAGAACAGAAGCGAAGAAGTCATTCGAGTGCGGTCCGATGAAGGCACTCAATAGCGATCCATCGCTGTTTACAGGCGGGACGGCGAACAAATGAATTTCAATATCACGACGCTTCTGCAACAGGTCGACAAGTTCGGCAATAACTACGTATCGCAAGCCTACCAGAACCTCGCGTCGGCCCTGACCGGCGGGGGACAGGTGGGTGTCGCCGGCCTGATGCTGACGCTGTACGTGATATTCTGGGCCATCAGCATCTGGCAGGGAACCTCGACGGGATCGGGAAAAGAGATGGTCTGGCGCCTGTTTCGCGCCTTCGTCATCTACGCTCTGGCGACCAACTGGGGGGACTTTCAAACATATGCGTATTCGTTCGCCAATGACACACCTTCCGCGATCGGGAACAGCCTTCTCACGAGTGTTTCGGCCAATGTGACCGGGACATCAGCCGGGCTGAACTCCGTCAACTCCGTGCAGACGGCCCTGCAGAATATCTGGGATTCGCTCGCCAACTCCACGTCCGCCTTTATCAAGAGCCTTGGGGTGTTGAACTTCGGCGGCTACGTGCTGGCGGCGATCATCCTTGTCGTTGGCGCGCTGCTCATCGGTTATGCGATCTTCCTCATCATCCTGTCGAAGATCTTTCTTTGGCTTTTGCTGGCGCTCGCCCCAGTGTTCATCATTCTCATGCTGTTCGGCTACACAACCCGGTTCTTCGCCGGCTGGATAACCGCGATCGTGCAGTACATGTGTGTGCAGATTCTGGTGTACGCCTTCTGCGCCTTCTTCATCTCGATCACCCAGACCTATTTCGACGCGGTCAACCGGTCGAACGGTGCTGCGACGACGACCTTGACCGAAGCCGCGCCGCTGATCCTGATCTGCCTCGTCGGCGTGCTGCTGCTGTCGCAAATCACCAACGTTGCCGCCTCGCTAGCGGGCGGAATTGGTATTGGAACGCCTTCGTTTGGGCGCTTCTACGGCGGCGCCTTCGCGGCGATGGGCCAAGCCGGTCAGCGCAGGCTGATGGGACGCTTGGGCTGGAGCACGCGGCCGGAACGCCTGGCGGGTCGCGAGCGGGCGCGCGTCAGTCTCGCACAAAGAAGGTACGAGGATTCAGCGGAATATGCGCGGCTTTCCCGAAAGCTGACGGATCCCGCATAGTCTTGGGGCACCAATGAGCGATGTGAAGGAAAACGCTGGGGCACCGGCGAAGGAAACCCAGTCTCCTTTGCCGTACTATGTGGATGCGGCAATCTGGGAAAAAGATATCGCGCGGCGCAATCGTTGGTCGCGATCGCTGGCGTGGTGTGTGGCGAGCGTCGCCTCGGTCATTGCCGTAGCAGCGGTGGGCGCTCTGATCCTTGCGCTGCCGCTCAAGACTTATGAGCCCTACATGGTGGTGGTCGACAAATCCACCGGGTTTGTCGAGGTCAAACGGCCGCTGGCCGACGGGCCTTTGCAGCAGGACGAGTCGATGGGGATGTTCGATATCGTCCGTTATGTGAAGGCTCGCGAGACTTACGATCCGAAGGCGCTGAAGGACAACTTCGATCTGGCGCAATTGCTGAGCGCCGGCGATGCCTCGAGGGAGCTCGTCGAGCTTTTCAGCCCGGCGAACAAGGTGACGAATCCCGTGGTGCTGTACGGGCGAAACACCGTTGTGGCTGTGACTGTGAAGTCGGTGACGTTTCCTAACCAAAGGACCGCCCTGGTCCGTTTCATGACGGAGGAAAAAAGCCAGGCGAACACGGTGCAGCGGCATTGGGTGTCGTTGATCCGGTTCCGCTACACCGGCGTGCCGGCCAAAAACGAGATCCGCTTTCAAAATCCGCTTGGCTTCCAGGTGCTCGAATATAGGCGCGATCAGGAGACGGCGCCGGCACCCACCGCGGAGACACCGCAATGAAGATCGCCGGCATCCTGATGGCAATCTGGCTCGGCGTTTGCGCGGTTCACCCGGCCCTTGCCGAACAGACCCCTCGGGCGGGATCTCGTGACAGTCGTATTCGCTTCGTCTGGTATCAGAAGGACGATGTGGTGTCGGTGCCCGCCAGCTATGGCGCCTCGACCATGATCGAATTCGGCGATGACGAGAAAATCGAAACCCTGGGCGCTGGCGACGTCCCGGCCTGGAGCATCGAGCCCAACAAGAAGGGCAATGTGCTGTTTGTGAAGCCGATCGAGAAGAACGCGGGCGGGAATCTCAATGTCCTGACCAACAAGCGCAGCTATGTGTTCTTCCTCAACGGCGAATTTCGGCCGGTTGCACAACAAGTCTACGCAATCAAGTTCCGCTATCCCGAAGAGGCGTCGGGCGCAGCGCTGATGGACGAAGCCCAGGCCCGGGCGGCTCAGCCGAACCGGCAGGGATTCAAGGCCGAAAACGCCAACTCGTCCTATGCCTATAAGGGGTCGTCGGCCAATAAGCCGCTCGTGATTTACGACGATGGCGTGAAGACCTGGTTCCGCTTCGATCCAGCAAGGGAAGTGCCGGCGATTTATGTCGTCGACAGCGAGCGCAATGAGACCCTTGTGAACTATCGCCGCGAGGGCGCGTACATCGTCGTCGACAAGGTCAACTACCAATGGACCCTGCGCAACGGCAACGACGCGACCTGCGTCTTCAATCTGAGGCTGAACAATGTGAACGAACCGACCGGGATTGAACCTTACGAGCCGCAACGTGTCGGCGGTGGGACTGTTCGGAAAGTCAGGGGACCCGATGCCATCTCCCAATGAGTACAGAATGCTGGCTGAGGAAGGCACGGCGGTCGCCGCGCCAAAATTCGGAGCGACGACATTCTTCAGGATCGCGGTGCCGCTGGGTGCGGTGCTGTTCGCCGGCTGGATGATCTATGCGGCGACGCGTGCGCCAGACAGGCCGCTGTTGACGGCGTCGGATGGCGAGGAGTTTCACACCACACAGTTTCCCGCACCAGGGCTCGATACGCCGCGCCCCCAGCTTGATAACGGCACCCTGAAAATCCCGACGGCTCCCGAGGAGCCGCCGGCAGCGCCGGCACAGCCACCGTCGGCGGTCGAGGCGCCGCCTCCCCCTCCACCGGCCCTGCAACCGCCCGCAGCTCCACCACAGGTGCAGGATGATTCCGAAGCCCGTCGTCTGGCTGAGGAAGAACGGCGCAGGCAGGAAGAAGAGGAGCGGCGCAAATGGGAGCGCTTGCGCGCCAAGCAGCTCGTCGTCGATAGCGGCGACGCGCCTGGCAGTGCATCAGCACTGGCCGCCAATGGAGCGGATGCCGCGGCGCCTGGAAACGCCAGCGAGGGCGAGGAGGACCCCAACCGGCGTTTTTTGGCAAGGGCGAGCCGGAGCGGAGCGGATACATCGAAGGCCACGATGAACCCGCGCACGGACGCTCTGGTCGCCCAAGGGACGATGATCAAGGGCGTGCTCGAGACCGCCATCCAGAGCGATCTTGCAGGCATGGTTCGGGCCGTGGTTTCGGAGGATGTGTGGTCGTTCGACGGCCGCAGGGTTTTGATCCCCGCTGGCTCCCGCCTTATCGGTGAATACCGCAGTGGCCTCGCAACCGGCCAAACGCGGGTGTTCATTGTGTGGACACGCCTGCTTCGATCGGACGGCATGTCGGTGCAGCTCGGCTCGACCGGCACCGACGAGCTCGGTCGGAGCGGTATGCCGGGCGAGGTCGACAACCATTATTTCGAGCGCTTCGGCTCGGCGATCCTTCTGAGTGTCGTGGGCGGCGCGACGCAGTTCATTGCCAACCTTGGCAATGACCAGAACGGGTCGAACACCAATCAGACCTATACGGATCCGCAGACCGGACAGACGGTAACAATCCAGACGCAGCCCAACCAGCACATGCAGAGCGCGCGCCAGATCGGCGCGCAACAGGTCTCGCAAAGCCTCAACCGCATTGCCGAAGAGGCGCTTCGCAATTCGATCAATATCGCGCCCACGATCCATGTCGACCAGGGGTCGCGCATCATGGTGTTCGTCCGCCGGGACCTCGATTTTTCCGAATTCTATCCGGACCCGGTGCGCGAGGCGTTGAGGGAGATCCGACGTGAACGGGCAGCAAAGAACCGTCTTTCTAAATAAGGCGCTGGAGCCCGTGCGGCGCTGGCTCGACGACGATCGCGTGGTGGAAATCTGTGCAAACGGGCCTGGACGGGTGTGGGTCGAAATCGTCGGCTCGACACATATGGAGCCCTTCGACGTGCCCGGGCTCGACGGCGCCGCGATCACCTACCTCATGGAACGTATAGCCGCATCATCCTCGCAGTCCGTCAGCGAGGAAAATCCCTTGCTTTCGGCCGCCCTGCCGGGCGGCGAACGCTTTCAGGGCGTGCTTGCGCCGGCGACACCGGCAGGAGGCGCCTTCGCAATCCGCAAGCAGGTCATGAAGGAAATGCGCCTTGAGGATTATCGGAAACGTGGGTCGTTCGATACGATCTCCGTCCAGGATCCCGGCGAACTGAGCGAGACCGACAGCGCCCTTTGCGAATATCTCGACGCCGGCAAGATCGAGGATTTCCTGCGCCTGGCCGTGCGGGAACGGTATTCGATCTTGCTTTCAGGAGGCACGTCGTCGGGCAAAACGACCTTTCTGAACGCGATTTTGCACGAGGTACCTTCGGATGAAAGGATCCTCACCATTGAAGACACGCGAGAGGTCAAACCACACCAGCCCAACTATCTGCCGCTGGTCGCGTCAAAGGGCGATCAGGGCCTAGCGCGCGTGACCGTTGAAACGCTGCTGCAGGCGGCAATGCGCCTGCGGCCGGATCGAATCTTCCTGGGCGAGATCCGGGGAGCCGAAGCCTATTCGTTCTTGCGCGCCGTCAACACGGGTCATCCCGGATCGATTACGACGATCCATGCGGACAGCCCGGCCGGTGCGTTTGAGCAGTTGGCATTGATGGTCATGCAGGCTGGGCTCGGTCTGAGCAAGGCGGAGATCATCGATTACGTGCGGTCGGTTTTGCCGATTGTGATCCAACAGACGCGCCGGGGCGGCTGGCGCGGTACTTCGGCGATCTGGTTCAACCGCATGACTGAATGGAGAGCCGCCAGAAAGGTTCCCCAGGATGTCTCGCGTATTGGCCTATAGACTTTTCCTCGGCCTAATCGGTCTCGCTGCTTTCTTTGCCCTTTGGAGCCTGGCTTACGAGCTGGTGGCGACATGGCGGTGGGATCCCGCCCTGCCTTCTGAAGGAGCCTCGCGCTGGGGGCTTTTGCGGTACCAGAACGCGCAACGCAGCCTGAGCGGCCTGTTCGTTGCCTGGCAGCACTTCAGTCAGCGCTTGGCCTATCATCCCACGCAAAGCGAGACGATCATCCGCGGCGCGGTCGCGGTCGCAATTGTCGTGGCGATCGGCGTCGGCTTGATCTTTGCAAGCCTGATCAACCGCAAGCCAAAGCACTACGGCGATGCGCGGTTCGGCACAATCATGGACGCCGAAAGGAAAAACCTGCTGGCAAAGCAAGGCTTGATCCTCGGCAAGATGGGCGGGGCGACGATCCGCTCGGACGATCCCGCGCACGTCCTCGTGGTCGGGCCGACCCGATCCGGCAAGGGCGTCAGCTTTGTCATACCGAACGGGTATATGTGGCGAGGATCCTCGGTGTGGTTCGATCCGAAGCGGGAGAACTTCGAGGCGTTCGGTGCACACCGGCAGGCTCTCGGCGACAAGGTCTTTTTCTTTTCGCCCGGCGAGCAGGATTCGCATCGCTATAATCCGCTGGATTTCATCCGGCGCGATGCGCGCATGCCGACGGACTGCGCGGTGGTCTCCTCCTTCATCATCCCCGAGGCGACAGGAAGTTCCGAGATCTGGGCGCGCGCCGGCCGGCAGCTGCTTTCGGCCATGATAGGTTATGTGCTGACGTCACCACGCTATGAGGGGCAGCGTCATTTGCGCGCCGTCGCGATGCTCCTTTCGACCGGTGTGGATTTTCTCAGGGTGCTGACGAATATCCGCAATGACGAGGAAAAATATCTGCCTTCGTGGGTCGTGCACGGGCTCAACCAGTTCATTGCGCTGGAAAAGGAAACGCGAAACTCGGCCTACTTCAACCTGACGGCGGCTCTCAACCCCTGGACCAATGATCTCGTTGCAGCCGCTACGGCGTCGACCGATTTCGATATCTCGAAGTTTCGCAAGGACCCGACGGCTCTCTTCATCGGCTGCTCGGTGGCGCAGCTCGACGTGTTCCGGCCCATCATCAAACTCCTGGTTCAGCAAATCCATGATGTGCTGATGGCTTCCTCGCCAGGTCCTGACGAGCCTTATCAGGTCCTGGTGATGATCGACGAGTTTCGCCAGCTCGGCAAAATGGAGTCTATCGTTTCCAAGCTGGCGATCAACGCGGGCTATGGCTTTCGCATGGTCCTGATCCTGCAGGATCTTGCCCAGCTTGACGAAGTTTATGGAAAAGCGACGCGGCAGACCACGGTGACCGCGTGTCAGGTGAAGCTTTTCATCCGCATGAACGACATTGAGACCTCGGAACATGTCTCTGAAATGCTGGGGCCGACCACGATCGAGGTCCCCACACCGATCATCAGGGCCGGGCAAGGTATATTTGGGGGCCGAGACAAGAGTTTAAGTTATCAGGAAAGACCGTTCCGGACGGCGGCGGAGCTTCGGCAGATGCCGGCGAAGCAGGCCGTGGTTTTGGGCTCGAGCCCCCCTGGTTTCATGGTGCGCAAGGTCACCTATTATAAGGACGCTCCCTATAAGGCGACCTACCAGCAATTTCGGCACAGGCGCTTGAAGGTTCCGCCTCTCTCACGATGGCAGGATCTTCCGCTGCGCTCCATGGCGGAGGTCGAAGCGGCGGCTAACAACGCGCCGGCAGCACCTTTCGAGTTGGGGGAACCCGATAGCGTCGAAGCGCCGGTTTCGGGCGATACAGCCTATGCCGAGGCGGTGCCGCCTGCGACTGGTGCGGCGGCTGAAAGGGCTGGTCCCGTCGGGTTAAAGCCGAAAGCAAGGAGCGACAGCGCGGACGCACCACAGGCGCTGCCAAGCTCAGGCCTTCCAACGGGCGGTGAAGCTGAAGCAAAGAGCGAGGTCGCCGCTGAAGTTCCGGAGTTGAAGCCGAAGCGGACCGATCAGACAGCCGATGCTGCGCCGCGGCCGCTTCCCACCCTTGGCCGGCGCTCGGCGCCGGCAGCATCAAAGGCGTCCGACCCGAGTGCGTCTGAAGGCAAGGCGAGTATCTTGCAATTCCAAGTCCGGCCGGGAAACAAGTCCACGTCGATCGCCGCGCTGCTCGCATCGCTCGATCAGGAAGTGGAGGCCGGCGCTCGTTCCCTGTCACCGTCAGTGGATAGCGGCGATGTCGACGGGGTACCGTCAGCCGCTCTTGAGGCGCTGCAGGATCAAATTAGACGTCACGGCGATCGCTAGGACGTGAAATTCACTTGAATACAAATGAGCGATTTGTGCCTTCGGTGCCTATGTCGAGTGTGAGAACCAGACGAAACGTCCCTAATCCGATGGCGGGCGCATCGAACCGGTTCGAGCGCCTCCCGGTTCTTGGTGGGGACGTGAGCTGATTGCTCGTCCGTAAAATGCGATTGATTTTCACTCTAGGCAGCCTGTATCAAAACCGATACAGTGCACCCCGATGAAGGTGATTGAATGGCTGGGAAACAGTCGGGCGGATGTTCGAGCGTTTCCTGACGATGCGCGGATAGAGGCCGGCTGGCAGCTCGAACTTGTCCAGCGCGGCGACGATCCCGACGACTGGAAGCCTATGCAGATCGTGGGGGCCGGCGTCAGGGAAATCAGAGTCCGGGAGGCATCGGGAGCGTTCCGCGTCATCTATCTGGCAACCCTGGAGGACCGCGTTTTGGTGCTTCACGCGTTCCAGAAGAAGACACAGGCCACATCCAAGAAAGACCTCGATCTGGCGGCTCAACGGCTAAAACGATGGAAGGCAGAACGATGAACGTAGAAATCTATGAGAACGTCTGGGACGCCCTGGCGGACACCGAACAGGAGGCAGCAAACCTTAAAGCGCGCTCGGCGCTGCTCTACGAAATTCGTAAGGCAGTCCAGCGTTGGGGCATTCCCCAGGAGGAAGCCGCCAAGCGGCTCGGCCTGACGCGCCCTCGTATCAATGATCTGCTGCGCGGTAAGCTCGCCAAGTTTTCGCTTGACGCGCTCGTCAACATCGCCGCCTCCGCTCACTTGGATATAGAAATCCGGGTGAAGGAGGTTGCATAATCACCAGGTGTCTAATCCTCGCCTTTCCTCGGAGTCCATCCGCGTTTGGACGCGAGCGTGTGCCGAACGGAGCCGCTGCCAGAGCCCGGCTTAGGGAACAACGAGCCCCGCAGTGGTTGCATGGCGAGGCAACTACTGCTTTTGCGGCTTTTGTGAATCCGGCTCTTCGCCTTCGACTGGAGCGGTGTTGATGCTTCTCGACTGCAGGCGCTGCAGTTCTTCGAGCCGTTCGCCTTTGACGATCTCAGGATCAAGCGGCTCGTGAGGATTGTGCGCCAATGAACGCGCGGCTTCGCTTGCGGCTTGTGCCTCGCGGGCTTCCTTCGCAGCGATGCTTTCGGCATTGCGAACCATTTCGCGGTCTTGTGCAACCTGCTCAAGCGATGTCGGATCGATTGAGCCGGCATGTTCATCACGAAGTTGTCGCTCGATGGCACGATTGCGGATTTCGTTCGCGCGCTGTGCCTCTAGGTGCTCCGTAGCCTCGATCTCACGTGCACGATTTGTGAGCTGCACGACCGCTGGTTCATGTTGAGCAGGACCATATTCTTGTCGCGCCTTCTCCCAAGCATAATCTTTAACATGTTCAGCAAAGGGCTCATCTTGTTCCGCGTTTCCTTTCGAATAAAATTCATCATCTGAGCGTTGCACGGATCTTGCGAACGCCGCTACATCAACATCCGTCCATTCTGACGGATCTTTGGTCCTATACTGTTGATCTTCCATCTCCCATGCTCTTGCGATAAGCGCTTCACTTCGTGATCCGGCGATCTGATGCGCTTCTTCATGCGAAATGTGCGTCACACCGCGCTCCTGCATAGATTTGAGATCCGTTCGGATCGCCAGCAGCTCCATGGTCGGCGCTGCGCTTCGCAAGAACTCTGCCTTGGTCTGGCCGTTCATCATGGCGGCCGTCTTGTTTACGGTCTCGTTGATCTCTTTTAGGTTTTCCCGCATCTTGTCCGCGGTGGCATCTGAACTCATTTGAACACCCTTTCCATCTCGAATAGCAACCACAACAGTACCGGATCGGAAAGCTTGCGTCATCCGATCAATAAATTGATTCGCTATCGCGTTATCCGGCTGAGAAGCAGCAACCGAGTGCCAGTCCCGAAGGCTTGCCTGGGTGGCCTGCAGCTGGCGCGCCGAAATCGGAATCTTGATCGGGTTGGCCCTCGCGTAGTCGATCCGCTGTCGTGCTTTCTCGATGACCTGCGGGTTTGCACGGGCATACGCGCGGTCCCGCGCCTCCCTACCTGGCCGCGGCTTTTCGGCCGTGGCAACGATCGCCTTGTCGCGCGGACCATAGCTTTGTGATGACGCTCGATAGGCCGCGGAGGTCGCGACGATTTTCATGCCCTGTGCTTGTGCGTGCTGAGCATAGAGCGCGCGCCATTCGCGAAGTTGGGCCGGACCTGGTCGCAATCGCTGACCATCCTCACCCTTCACCGCGACGATGGCATGGACATGAATATGGCCGCCCTCCTCGGCCATGTCGGCATGCATCCCAAAGGCGAATTTGTGATTGGGGAACTGTTCATGCAGGAACCCACGTGCGGCCCTCACCAGGGCTTGTCCGTCCTCACCTGCCTTGGCCGACAGGATCATATGCATAGTGTCGCGCGGCTTGTAGGAATTCAGCGTCTTGTCCCAGGACTGCGCGGTCTGCCGGACCGCCTCCTCAGACGCGATCGTGACGCCGTCGGCGCCGATCGCCGCTCCGTCATGGGTAAGGCGCGAGAGATGGAACACGACACCAGCTTTGCCGTGGCTGGCTTCCCCAATTGGCTTGACCGAAACAGTATCCTCCTTGACCCCAAGCGTCTCGGCGATCCGCGAGGCGATCATGGCCCGGGTCGGTGCCGAGAACCGGCGATCCTCCTGGCGCCGATCGGAAAAGTGAAACCGATGCTTCTTCTTCTCGTCTCCGTTCTCGCCCCGCACGACGCTGTGTCCGGCCATGGTCGCAACGACACGCGCAACGCTCGATCCGTCCTGTAGCGTGTCGATACGATAGGCGAAACCGTGGCCGGCAAAACCAGCCTGAACCGCCAATGAAAGGCGCTCGGCATTCTCCTCTCCTGCCACCGAAAGCCGGAACGTCGCGACATCGTCGCTTTCCCGCCGCTTGTCGAAGCCCTTGCCCCACTGTTTCATTTCCTCGGCAACGGCGGCCTGCGTCGCGAGGATGCGGGCGTCATGAGTTTCGAGCGCGACGCCCTCCTTCTGGATATATTGACCGATGGCGGCTGCTCTTGTGACGCCGTGCCCATAGGAAATCACCTTCAGAACCGCCGGCTGATACCCGGCCGCCAGCCGGTCGGCAGCCGCCCTCGGCGCAGGTCCGCCGGCGAGCTTCCGCCGCTTCGTTGGCAGGGCGAAGTTTAGTCGCCCGGCTTTACCGCGCGGCGGCTCCAACTCCCGGGCAGACGAGCGCGGCACGGCGGGTTCCGGGGGCTGGCTTCCGCCGAAACCGCCCTCCCCCGGCCCGCCGCGAACCGTCTTGAACAACCAATCATCGTCATTTCCAGCAAAGGACAACAGGGCCCGATGGCGGCGCTTGCGGTTCTCTTCTTCAAAAGCTGCGCTCGCTCGAATCCGATCGGCTATGGCCTGTATGGACGACGGGTCGAGGTTCACGCGTCCTCACCATCCAGCAGATGCGCCGCCTTCCGAAGTTTCAGGCCATGGGCAATCGTCATTGCCGTCAATTCGGCGTCGACAGCTTTCACCCTGACATCCAGTGCGTCCCATATCGGCAACGTCGCCTCCATTGGGACGGCGTGGCCGGAATGAATGGCATGCAGAAGCTGGCTGAGGTTTCGGCCGACCATCCGGACTTGCGAGGCCAAGGCCGCGACAGTGCGTGAATTCTCTGCCGACAGAGCGGGGCCGACATCCAGGCTGGCCCGGATGATGCGTCGCAACGTCTCCGCCCGGTCAAGCTGGAACACCTTGCAGGCCTCGTCCAGGAGTGCGCCCGCCTCCGGCCCGATATCGATCCTGGAGCGCTTTCGAGTGTCCTTTTGGGCGGGGCTGGTGCCGAAAATTCTCGCCATGGGGCCTCACGTCGAAGACGGTCCAGGTCGAAGCGAAGCGACGACCTGCCCAGCCAATTTGGACCCAAATTGCGTATCTTGTCAATTCAATACGCAACATTATACTAACTCACTGATGAACTAACGCTGAGTCGATTTTGCACCTTCGAACATTGAACTAAGTGCGCAAATTCATATTATCGCACAGTCGCTTATGTGCCTCCGCACTTCGTCGCATTGGCGCATTGGCATAATGAAAGAAAGGCACTTTGGCGCCAGATCGCCTCTGCGCTTTGGCGCCAAAGTGACACGCGAATATTGGGAGAAAAAATGCCGGAACAACGCGCGGTGCAAATCACAGTGGCCTCGCCCAAAGGCGGGGTCGGCAAGACCATGACCACCATCCTGCTCGCTGGCGAATTCGCCGCCGCCGGTCACCGGGTGTCGGTGCTCGACACCGATCCGCAATTGTCCGCGGTGGAGTGGAGCAAAAACAGTCACCGCGCCGGGTACGCTCTTTCGAACATCGACGTCATCCCTATCAGCTCGACCGACGAACTGATCGACCGCCTGGCGCAATCTGACGCCGAGGACCTTCTGCTGGTCGATGTCCAGGGCACGGCCGTGGCTGCCCTCGGCCCGGCCGTCGCCAACGCCGACTTCGTGCTGATCCCGACGAAAGCGCACGTCTTCGATGTCAAGCAGTGCCTCGGCCTGATCCGGCACATCCGATCGCTTGGCGGACGCCACCGCGAAATTCCCTACGCGGTGATGCTCAACATGGTTTCGGGGATCGAGCACAACACCATGGCTTTTCGCACGGCGATCCAGCTGCTGCGGCAGGCCGACGCCAGCGTGCTTGAGACCTTTTTGTCGCAACGGCCGACCTTCGCCTCAATCGCAACCGCCGGGACGCTCTACGAAGTCCAGCCCGTGAACAAGGCGGTGCAGGACGCTCGCGACCAGACGAATGCTCTGACCGCCGAGATCATCCGCAAACTGAACGGAGCCACCTCGCAATGAACGAGAAAAACGATCGGACCGCAAACCAGCTTCCGCTGCCTGCCTTGAAACCGCGTGCCCGTTCGGATGCTCCGTTCTCGCGCAACATGGCTGCCATAGTGGAATCCAGCATCAGCGAAACGGACAACCTGGAGCAGCAGACGAGAACCCAGTCTGCCAGAACGGCGAATTCGAGGCTCGAAAAGCCAAAGGCAGCCGGCGAGACAGCCCGGCTGCACACGCGCATTCCGGTTTCGCAGATGATCGAGCTGCAGGTCCATTGCGCGCGCAATAGGACAACCATGCAGGAGGTGGTTCAGGGTCTGATAACGGAATTCCTTGCCCGGCAGCCGAAGTAGCCAGACGCGGTGATCAGCGTCGATCGTCACGACCGACCGCGCACGATACGGGCCAACGAGGATTTGCTGCATCTCTCCAGGAAGGGCCATCAAAGAGGCTGCTGAACGACTGACGTTCGGTTCCATCCATCATCAGCGTGAATCAATCCGCGTCTGCTGATTCAAACCATTCATTGGACGCGCGCGTCCGGCTGCGCGATTCTGTCCGCAATGATCGCGCAGCTCTATCGCCTCTGTATCGAACGCCGCGACGCGGATCGGAACATGGCGCGCTTCTATGCACTGTCGATTGAGGAGACACTGTTCGGCCAGACCTGCCTGGTCCGGCGTTGGGGCCGGATTGGAACCACCGGCCGCACGGTACAGCACTCCTTTGATACCGAGGGTGAAGCCGTAGCCCTTTTCCTCGAGCTGCTGCGCGCCAAGCGGATGCGTGGCTATCAGCCGCGATCCCCCCGACGCGCAGAAGCGATCCCGTCTGGTTGACAGGCAACCGTTACGGCGACGGGAGCCAGGCTTTGAACAAAGTCGCTTCGTGTACCGGGCGCAGGCGCGATGTTGCCCGTCGGAATTCAGTGATCCTGACACTGCCGCATGCTCGCACTTTCTGAGCCGTTGAAGCACTCAGCGGTCCCGCGGTACGCGCCAGCGCAGGCGAAAAGCAGGGCAATAACTGGCCCTGTGGCTTAACGCTTTGCTTTGCGCCAACCGGCCGCCACCGCCTCTTCCTCGCTGCAGAACCAGCGCTCACCCTTGCTGGTCGTGATGACCGTGCGATCGTAATATTCCTGGCCAGGCATGTGATAGATGTGCTCCCCGCGGGCATTGATGTTGCCCTTGATGTTGCAGGCACTGGGCGACACTGCGAGCAGGGGAGCGATCATCGATGGCTGTTCGTTGTCAGCGCGATGCTTGGCACGCCAATCCCAAGGCGCTTGAAACGTTCCTGCCCAGATGCCAACCTTTGCCGCCTTGGCCTTCTCCTGCAGCATGGCGTAGGCACCTTGGCTGTATTTCGGCCAATCAAGAGCTTGACCGTTCTCGACCATCCAGGCGGCGACGCTGACACCATCGGCCCGCCGGCAATTGCCGACATAGCGGCCATACCGATCCCATGACACAAACGTGCATCGGGTCGGTCGCGAGGCGGCGAGAAAGGCATCGAGAGCGGCGGCGGACTTGGCGCCGCATTGATAGTGGAAGCCATTGGCGTCGTCGCACTGCTGTGCTGACTCCGGTGCATCGATACCATTGAAGCGAATGCGCTGGCCATGGATCTCGATCGTGTCGCCGTCGATGACAGATGCGACCCCAGCAATTGCTACCGGTCGCGGCGTGATCAGGTTCTGCAGATTGATTTCCGGGAGGGACCCGCTGTCGTGCATGACAAACTGCGTTACCAGAGCGGAGGTCGCAGCCACCGTCACGAAGACTAGCCGCATCGGCACGCTGGCCCAGCCTCGTGCGAGCGGGCGTCCTGCGCCGGTACGATTGCGCCACGGCCCCGACCGATCATCGTAGCGGGATTTAGCCAAGCCCCTTCTCCCCGCCGCAAGAATGCGCCCAAAACACGCGGAAAGTCCAGAATCCTGTCGCGACCGCCTCAACGGCTCGCCTGTTCTGAATCGTCCCCGGCAGTTGGGCCCGATTTCCTTAATCGGCTGCGGCAGGGTCGCAAAAGTAATCCGCGGTTTGGAGTCGCTACCTCGGACCGTTGATGTTCGTGGCTCTTTTCCGACGCGCAAAAAAGGGGCCCGCAACGGAACACTCCGTCGCGGGCCCTGAGACGTGTTGCCTACTTGGGGTGGTTGAGGCGTTTCAGCACCTGGCCGAGGATTGTGTCTTGCACCGGACGCCCGCTGGCTGCCGCTTTGTCGTCGACCAGCTTTGCGGCCAGTTTGGGCGGCAGCGGCATGAAGTCGTAGCCGTGCGAGATGGCTGCGCGGTGAAGATCCTCAAGCGTTTCGAACGCGCGATCGTGGGTGCCGAGCCAAAGACCGGGCTCGTCGGTTTCTTCGTGCGGGAACGCTTGCAGGAAGTAGGTTCGAAGTGGCGGATCGTAGCCGATGACAGCGTCTGGGTCCGAGCGGCCCTGTCCGGTGACGGTGCCAGTGACAGTGATGGTGTAGCGGCTCATTGCAACCTCCTTTTGCCGGTGGGGAGCCGGCCCCTTGCGGGGCCGGCCACCGATGCTTCACTGGGGGTTGTTCCAGAGGATGACCTTCTTGTTTTCCTCGCCGCCGGGGGCGGGAGCGAGGTTGCCGAAGATGACGCCGATCTCGGGGGCCTCCAGCTTGACCGAGAGGTACTCCTCTCCCGAACGCTGGGAGATGCGGTGCCAGCCGGCTCCGATCTCGAAGCCTGTGCGCTTGTTGACGATCCGGTAGTCGGGGGCGTCCTCGCGCGACTTGTTGGTGTTCGGGATGAGGGTGATCGGGGCATTGACCCGGAGCGTGGCAAAGACGCCTTCCATCGAGCCGTCGGCCTTGGTGGTGAGGTTTGCGATCGTGGTGGCCATGGTAGTTCTCCTTCGGTTGCATCGGGACCATTCCCGATGGCGCCAAAGGAGAGGGCCGTCCTGCTGCGGTCATCTCGGCGAAAATTCTGGAAAATTCTATTTGCCGAAAAATTGCGGGCAGGCCCTTCGCCTGCCCGCAGACAAAAACAGAAATCGAATTTTCCTGAATATTCGCCGAGTGTACCCCCAACGGGGGTTGACCGCACAAAGCAGGCGGTCGTCTACAAAGGCGACATGAAACGGGAATGGCCCCGGATGCGACCGAAGGAAAAGAACGCAGGCCGCCATCGCTAGACCGCGGAGGCAACGCTGCCGGATCGCAGGAACATGCTGCAGCCTCTCGGGTCATGTGGTCGGCATCGCCAACACATCGAACAGCAGCCCGGCGCGTGACCGCCTTGCGTGTTCGGTATGGCGGCATAGCGGTTTCGAGATCGGGGCCGGCTGGCAGCGGCCTTCACGCCCCTCGGGGATGATACCGCGCAGTCAGGTTGGATGACCCGGCAAGCCAGGATGTTGTTCGGCGCGCTTGCACCCGCTTCAGAGGCGAGACGGGTCAAGATGATCATCCGCACAACGCCCGGCGGCTCTGCGCGTGGACCGGTTTCGAAAGGGGCCGGCTCCGTCCGCTCATACAAGTGGATTAGGCGGCGAGCTGCCGGATCAACATATCGGATTGACCCCGCCGGCTGTCGGCAGGACCTGATCCATCATCCTGGCAACGTTAGACGCTCGTCCGGCGTCATGCGGGCTTCGGCTTGGCGGCGAATGTCCGGATCAGCATGGCGAAGCATGGCGCACCAGTCCTCCACATTGTACGTCGTCGCCATCCGGCCCCTGGCCAGATCGTAAATGACGCACGGCTTGTTGGCGATGGCGAGCCGAAGCACGTTGACGGCCGTACCGGGTGATGCGCCGTCCCAGACCATCATGCCAAAGTCGGCGCGCCGCGCCATCTCCCGGTCCTTGGCGGCGTCGTACCAAGATCCATGAGTGCCTCCAGGTGACGGGACATGGTAGGCGGCCCAGTCGCCGAGATTGTTGTGGGGTTCCTTGCCGGCATGGAAGACCCCGACATGCTCGTACTTGTAGCCGGCGAGCAGGCCCTGCGCCTCGGCATCGGCTCCAGGCGCGTCGCCAATCAGCACGCCGTGCTCGGCAGCAACGATTGCGCCGATGCGAGCGATGGCAGGTTCCGGCAGCTCGAATATCTCGCGTGATCCACCTATGAATATCATCGACATGGTGACTTTCCCTTCTCTCCAGCGCCCCCGCCCCGCGCCGGCCGCCCTCTCCCTCTGGCCCTGCGCGAGGGATCGTCACCGGAAGGCCGAGACGGCGAAGCTGGCTCGCGGAGCGGCGGGACGCCGCGACGAGAGCCCGGCCGGCCGCAGGCCGGCGCGCCCGGATCCTGAGCAGCCGGAGGCGCTACGCGCGTGCAGTTAGCGGCCTTTGTCGGCCAGCCAGAGGCTCACGTCCCGGATCGAGCGCATGGCCGCGAAAAGAGAACGTCAGTCCAGACGGCTGAGGCGGCGGCCCTCGCTGCGCGCTTCGATAAAGGCGCCTGCGATCTTCATCATGAAAGCCTTGCTGAAACGACCGAGGGGCTTACCGTCGGATTCGATGTACCAGGAGCGTTCGGCAATATCGTAGTTGTATTCGTCAACCACGATCCAGCAGCGTTTGAGATCGGTCAGACCGGCGCGGCGGCACTCGATAGCGGAGACTTCCAAACCGACCCGATCGTTGGTCGGTGGCTGGGTGGTTATCGCCAGGAGCGCGAGATGGGTCAGGCCATCTCTTGCGCCGCGGACAGCGATGACGACGCAGGTCGGCCGGCTCTTGCGGCCTTCCGTTTCGCCGCGCTCGTGTTGCCATGCCCAAAGATAAGGATAGGAGATCACCTGACCAGGCAGAAATCTACCGCTCATCATCGTATCCTTCCCCGCGCGCCAATCGGTCGATCTCTGCGGCGAAGAGTTCCGTGTGTTCCTCCGGCATCTCGGAGACATGGTATGCGCGGCGGGGATCGCCGCCGATGCGCATCCGTTCGTAGTGCTCGTAGCTCATCAGCACGAACCGGGGTTTCCGGTGCTTGGTGAGAATAACGGGTTCGCGGCTGGCAACGTCGGTGACGTCGCCAACCTGCTTGTTGAGATCCCCGGTCGTGAACTGGCGCATGGCTGGCCTCCTTACCAATCTCCATATTATCTGGATTTTCTGGATTTGCAAGAAAACGGCGCTCACGCGCCGCCCTCCGCGAACCGCCAGACGGGAATGCCCAGCCGACGCGCCTTGTCGGCAAGGTTGTCGGTGATGCCGGAGCCGGGAAAGACGATCAGGCCGTAGGGCACCACCGAGAGAAGCTGGTCGTTGCGGCGGAACGGAGCCGCCTTGGCGTGTCGGGTCCAGTCCGGCTTGAAGGCGATCTGGGTGACCTTGCGGCTTTCGGCCCAGCAGGCTGCGATGCGTTCGGCGCCGCGCGGGCTGCCGCCGTGGAGCAGGACCATGTCGGGATGTTTTTCGCGGGCCTTGTCGAGCGCGTCCCAGATCCGGTCGTGGTCGTTGCAGTCGAGGCCGCCGGCGAAGGCGATCTTGGTGCCGGCCGGGACGAGCACCTCGGTTTCGGCGTGTCGGCGGGCGGCGAGGAAGTCTCTGGAGTCGATCACCGAAGCGGTCATCGCCTGGTGGGAGACCTTGGAGCCGGTGCGCGGTCGCCATGCCGATCCGGTTTGTGCCTCGTAGAGATCGGCGGCCTCATCGCGCATGATTTCGAGCACGTTGCGGCGCTCGATATAGCTGATGCCTTCCGCGGTCAGCCGCTCCAGCTCGACGGACTTCACCTCCGAGCCGTCCTGCTCATGCTGGCTTGAGCGATGGGCTTCCTCGTTGCGGTCGAGGCTGCGGGCGACGCGCTCGGCGGCACGGTGGAAGACGTTTGCGAAGGACCAGAGCAGGTCGTCGAGATCGGGTTCGAGCCTGGTGTCGCCAAGCATGCCGGCTAAGGTCTCGACGATCCCGGCGAGGCCAGCCCGGATCACTTCGTCGTCGGGAAGCGGCCGAGGATCAGGTTCGTCCTGATGCGGGCGATGGCCGTACATCTGCAGTTCGAGGATGACGCGGTCGGTCGGCGAGGAGGCGTGGTAGGGCTCGTAGCCGTTGTCGAGAGGAAGCTCGTAGGTCATGGCGTGTCTCCGTCGGTTGTGGCCGCGCCTATCGCGGCCTGACAGCGCAACCCGGCCGCGCCGCGGGCGCGGCAGCACCGAAGGCCGGAGCGCGAGCGGAGGACGGCGCAGCCGTTGCGGCCGTGAACGGGGGGTGGCAGGGGTCGCCTCTCAGGCAGGCCGCGGGCGCGGCCTCTCCGGCGGACCGCCGCTATGTCTGCAGGCTATCCGGCGACGCCGTCCCGGCCCGCGTGTCGGCCCGAACCCATTCATCCGGGCGGCAGCAAGAGACGGGCATCCTCCGGGACGAGCTGGTCGCGGAGCCATGCCGCGAGACGGGCAGGCCCGAGATGACGCAGATCGTCGTTGAAGTCGCCGAGCTGCGGCCGCAACACCAGGGCAAGGATCCCTGACTCGCCCGCGCGCTGGCTGAGGCGCTCGATGCCCTGACGGCCGGCGGCGTCGGCATCAGCTGCGATGTAGAGGCGACGGCAGCCAGGCGGGAAGGTCAGGCCGGCAGCACGGCGTCGACCGCTCGGTCATCGCTCTGTGGCTGGGCCACGAGTCGGTCGAAACCACCGCCATCTATCTTCAGGCCGACATGAAGCTCAAGGAGCAAGCTCTGGCAAGGACCGACACGGCCGACATCCGGTTGGGCCGCTACAAGCCCGACGACCATCTCCTCACATTCCTGAAGAGCCTCTGATAATGCAGACACAAAAGCCACAAATCGCCCGCATTCTTTGGCCTCCCGGTCGCCACTCGGAATAATCCGGCACTCGGAGTTATGGCGCAGATCGTGCAGGCGAGGACGGCGAGCCGACGTCGATCTGATGCCAGCCTTGTCGACCAGCCTGTCGAAGATCTCCTTGACGGCAATGTAGCGTAGCGGCCGGTTGCGCTTGTCGATGAACACCGGATCATCGTCTGAGCCGGGCCCGCGACGTGCCAGGTATCGCTGCAAGCCGGCCGCCGCCGTATCGTGCAGCGGCACCAATCGCGTCTTGCGGAACTTGGTCTCGCGGATCAGCAGACCGTCGCGGGTCACGTCCGCGATCGTCAGCTTTAGGGCTTCGGAGATCCTGAGCCCTGTGGATGAGAGCAGCGCGATCAAGGTCGCTTGCGTGTGCGGGCGTAAGTCGCGCATTGGCCGAAGCCGCAGCGCAGCTTCGACCAGCCGACTGATCTCGTCTGTCGTTTAGATGTGCGGCGTGCGACGCTTCTTACGGGCGCTGAAGTGATTTGCAGGCGGCAGCTCGTGCCCGACGTCCTCCACCCGGACATGGCGTACGAAGCGACAGACGGCTCTTAGCCGTGCATCCCGTTGCGCGACGGATGGTCCCAGCGCGGCCCAGTCGATCGCTGTTTTTGTCTGGACGTACGTTTGTCCGCGTGCGGTCGCGAAGGCGGCAAAGCTCTTCAGCAGGTACTCCGCGGTCGACATCGCGAAGCCCGTAGTGCGGCGGAGCGCGAGATAGGTCTCGATGGCGTCGAGCATCAGAGCGCCTCCGGCCAGGGCTGAGCAACCTGCTTCAGCAGCGCGACGTCGGCCTTTGCGTAATAGGCCGTCGTATCGATGCCGCGATGCCGAAGGACGAGGCCGATCTTGTCGAGCGGCACGCCGTGGCGCAGCATCTCGGTCGCCGCGGTGTGCCGCAGAGCGTGGGCCCCTTTGACCGGCGGCACGATGTCAGCCCGCTTCATGATACGCTTCACCACCGACGAGATGCCGTCGCCTCGTCGGAATGGCCGGCACGGCGCGATCGTGCGCAGGAACAAGACATCGTTCCGGCGGGTAGACAGCCGGCATTCGAGGTAGGCGGCGATCGCATCCCCGACGTCTTGCGGTAGCGGCAGCCGGACCTCGTAGCGCGACTTGCCGCAGACCCGCAGCGATCCCGTTTGCCACTCGATATCGGTGAGACGCAGTTGCGCCCCGTCACCGGCCCGCAGGCCGAGGCGCACCAACAAAAGTACGATCGCACGATCACGCCGGCGCGCACCGGCATCGCCGTCACAGGCAGCGATCAGCCGGTCGACCTGCTCGGTCGATAGATACCGGGGCATGTCGGCAAGCTGCCAATGAGCGTAGGCCGGAACGGCGCCGTCGAGACCTGCCTGACAACGGCCTGTGACTGCGAGATACCGCAGGAAAGCCCGCAGGCTCGTCGTAATCTTCTTGATCGTGCCACTCCCGCTATTGCTCGCCCGCTCCAGGAAGTAGCTGCGGACATCGTTCGGCTTCCAGCCGGCCGGGTCAGATCGAAGCTCCATCATCAGGCCCGCGGCGTCGCGGGCGTAGAGCCTGACGGTGGCATCGGATGCGCCGCGATGCTTGCGCAGCCACGTCTTGAAGTCGGCGACCAGCGGCTGCGGCTCGGCGGGCGCTGCCCCCACGGCCTCGGACCGGCAAAGGCCGAGCTCGACGAGGTGCCGACGAAAGAGCCTGGCACCGTAGATGGTATGGTGGTTGCGCCGGCCGCCTTTGGCGCGTGAACACCGGCAAGTGCGCAGGTGCTCGCCGAACGCGGCGAGACCAAAACGTCCGTCAGGCCTGCGCCTTGCTCGGCCATGACATGGCCGATGTGAGCTGCCGCTCGCAAATAGCGTACCGCTGTCTCGGGGCCATAGCCCTGCTGCTCCAGCGCCGCTGCAAACCCGTCAATGTAAGGCCCGCTCGGCCCACTGCGCAGATGCCCCAGCATCTTCGCTGCCGAGAAGTACGTCTCCAACATGTCCGTCTCCGTATGTGACCGGCCATCAGTGGCCGACCCAACGGGGCCGCACGGGCGACTTCTAATGGAGAGCTCGAGAGCGGCAATACACAGGAAAATACGGTGATCGCGATTGCCAGCTCCCCATTACCGGCTTTGCCCATAAGGCAGGAGTTGTAGGCGATGCGTGTGGCGCCGCAGTCATCGCACTGCTCGACGTGGCCGCCGAGCACAGCCGTCCGGCATGCCGTGATCGCGCCCATGACGCGCCGCTCGACGCGGTCCAGATGCTCGGCACGGGCTTGCCGAAACGCTTCGCCGTGGCGGCGGAAGATATCCGCCACTTCCAGAACCGGAGCCATCAGGTCCGCTCAGCCGGGCGGCACGACCTCCAGGCGGAGCCGGTCCAGCGGACTTGGCGTATTGCTGATGGTCTTTGTGGCGACTTGGGTATAGCGCGCCGTGCTGGCCAGACTGGCATGGCCGAGCAGCACCTGGATGATGCGCACGTCGGCCCCGTTCTCCAGGAGATGGGTCGCGAATGTGTGCCGCAACGTGTGCACTGTCACCGACTTGCTCAAGCCGGCCGCCGCACAAACTGAACGGCAGGCGGCGTGCAGCACGTTGTGGACGAGCGGACGCTCGTCGTCGCGGCCGGGAAACAACCATCGCTTTGGCCGAGCGAGCCGGTAAGCGCAAGCTAGGCCGTCAGCCAGCGTGGCTCATTGGCATAAGCGCAGCTCACCTTGCCGCCCGCACACGGATCTTCACTTCGAGGTCACAGACCAGTTGTTGAAATTGAAGTTCTTTCCCCCCGGGGACGAGGTAATCTCGACGCCGTATTGGACGCTACCGACGTTTATGTCGCCAAAGTACCCCTTCGACTTGATCCACTGCAGGATACTCTTGATGTCCACTGTCCCGCTGTTGGTCTTCGAAGTGCGCAGAAATGAGATGACCTTGTGACCGTCGGGGCCTTCACCTTCAAACACGTTCCAAGTCGCTCCGCCTACATTGACATTGCTGTAGACCGGAATCGCCGCACCGGAAGGGGCATAATGATATGAAATGGGCTTAACGTTGCCGCTCCCGTCCGAGTTTCCGGTGTAGTTTGTCCAGAGCATTACCTCATGCTGGTTTGAGCTGTCCCAGATATCGTAGGCGACATCCCAGGCGCCGCCAGTAGGAACCTCCTGATTGAAGCTCGAGCTCAGAGTGTTGATTGAACTGAGCGGTTTCCCGATACTAAAAGCCTCGTGCGGATAGCTTTTGATGCCCGGCGTATTAGGCTGGTTCGACCATACGCTCCACCGGTTGACGCCACTCACCGAAATCGTCTGAGGCCCAGGGCACGGGCCCCATACGTCGTTGTTCCAAGAGTAGCCATCGCGTGAAAAGCTTCCGTACGGAGCGCTCGAACTCCAAATCGGAGCCTGCGCCGATACAAGCGCGGCAGATGATAATGACCCGGCTTCATTCGCGGCCTGCCTAAATAGATCATGATCCTCCTGTGTCCGGACGTACCCCGGTGGGAACCCTTGCGCGCCGCCACCGTTTATCCGATTGGAATCCATAAAGCTCTCCTTTCGATTATGATAACAAAGTCTCCTGCAGATCCGCCCAGCGGGTACCCTAGTTCAGCATAGGCGGCATTGGCATCTAGAGACCGGGTGCGAATGCTAGGAAGGTTGGCTTTCGAGAAGCTGACGAGCTCAAGGAGAAAGGCGGAGCCGCGCCCGAGTTTGCCGTCTTTCGGATGACAACAGCCTGCTGAGACAGTGGCAACGATCCACTGGATGACGAGCCTAGCAGTTTACTGAAAAATCCAAAGAATTGGGCGTTTGTTCTGTCGCGGGTGCCATTGTTGGATGACTTGTTTGAGAGTTTGAAGCGCTTTGGCGGTCTGGACGCCAAGTTGGCTACGCTGCAACCAGTTTGGGGATGCGGATCAGGTTGTAGGCGATCAGATTGAGCATGAAGTGGGCAGCGACCCGAGCGATGCCGCGATGTTTGGTCTTGCGCATGGTGCCGTGCTGCTTGCCCCAGCCGAAGATGCACTCGATCATCGCCCGGCGCGATTGCTCGATAGCCTCGCGCAACGTCATGCCAGGCCCTCCAGATCGAGGGCCGCCACCTCGCGAAGTGCCGCGAGATTGACCTTTGCGTAAATCGCGGTGGAGGATGGGTCGCGGTGCCCGAGAAAGTCCCCGATCACCTTCATCGACATGCCCTGATCCAGAAGATGCTGGGCTGCGGCATGCCGCAAGACATGCGTACCTCTTCGGCCGGAGACGATGCCAATGCCGGCCAGCCGATCACGGACCATCTTGCCCAAAGCTGCTCTGCCAAGCGGTCGGATCGGCGCGTGAACTGTGAAGAAGAGGCCGCGCCCGAAGCCAGATGGCCGTGCCTCCCGTATGTAGCGCAGGATGGCATGTCCGACCTCATGCGACAGCGGCCAGAGATGGGTCCGACCGGGCTTCGGGCAGCGGACACGGAGCATCCCGTTCTCCCAGTCCAGATCGTCCAATTGCAGGCCGCGGACTTCTCCAGCCCGCAGTCCATTGGCGATGAGAAGCGTCAGGATCGCCCTGTCGCGCTTGTCGACCGCTCGATCCCCCACGACAGAAGCCAGCAGGCGCAGGACATCCTCGCGCCCGAGTCCTTTCGGTACGGTCTCATCGGCCATAAAGCGGGGCGCGATGATCCCCGCAGCCAGCCCGGCGCGGCACCAGCCGCGCGCTTCGGCAAACAGGAAGAACGCCCTCAGACGCTGAGCGTCGTCGTGTATTGATCGGCGCTTCCAGACCCCTCGCTTATGTTCTGCCGCAATGACATCGTCGATGTCGGTCATCTGGATGGCGTTCAAGGCAACACCCTTTCCAGCCGACCAGAAGAAGAAGAAGAAGTGGTCGGCGGCGGCGCAGTAGGCTTGTACGGTCGCGTTCGAGAGGCCGCGCTCCTGATGCAGCCATCTCTCAAAGATTACGATCTCTGCATGATGTGGGTGATGCTTACGCTCAGGCTCGTCGAGCCACCCCAAGAATCGCAGCCATTGGATTCCGCGACTGGCAAAGCGAGTTCTCGCCTTGGGCGAAGCTGCCCGAGCATATCTGTGGCCTTTTGGCAGCGCCCAGATTGCTGCTGCGGCTTCTATTTGGGGAATGCTGACCCGGACGCCTTCTCGCAAATCCAGTAATCGGACGAGACTGAGTTGATCGTTCGCATTTTTGCGTAAGGTTGTTCGGCAAGCGCCCAGTTCATTCAGGTGTCGAAGGTACTGCGCGCGCGGTTCAGACAGCGGTGCTGCTCGATATTTCTCTGCAGTTCGAGGGAAGAAGATTGCTTCAAACATACTTGTGCCTCCATGTTGATGGAGGCTCAAGCTTTCGCACCGAGCACCGTGATGAAAGCCCTGCTACGTAGAGGGTGCTCAATCATCTGTAAGTAAAGCAGCAATCCTGCGGCATGAGTTGGATGCGCAATGTCCGCCGGAGCGCGCGGAGGCCGAATGCACGCAGGTCCTCGTTGAAGTCGCCCATCCGCGGAGATAGAGCAAGCGCCTCAATGCCGGCAGTTTCGGCACGTTCGGTCAATGTCGCGAGGGCCGTGTCGCCCGCGGCGTCGGCGTCGCGGACGATGTAAAGCCGACGCAGCTTCGGCGGAAGCAGAAGGGCGGCAAGGTGGTTGGCCGAGAGCGCGGCAACCATCGGCATGGCCGGCAGCGCACAGCGCAGCGACAGCATCGTCTCGATGCCTTCGCCCGCAGCGAGGACATCATCGGCCGCGCCAAAGCGGACGGCATGGCCGAGGAGACCGCCCATGGCGCGGCGCGGCGTGTCGACCGGCGCCTTGCCGGAACCGTCCCGGGCAAGCCAGGTACGATGCGCGCCGGTGATCCTCCCTTCGAGATCGGTGACGGCAGCGACCATCGCCGGCCAGGTCTCGGTAGGGCCGTCGCCCTCAGGTCGATAGTAGCAGCGCGGATGGAATCGCAGGCTGCCTGCGTCGCGCAAGTTCATGATGCTGCGATTGCGCAAATAGGTCTCGACGAGCGTCCGGCGGATCGGCTGCGACATGGCGAACAGCCGCTGCGCCGCTTCCGGCGATCCGGCGGGAACGGGTGTGCGAACGAGCTTTGGGGCGCCGTACGGTTCGACGCGCGGCAGGCTCAGAAAGCGCCGCGCCTCATCGGCGACATCGTGGAAATCGACGAGACCGCAGCTCTCGCGGATGACGTCGAGGAGATCGCCATATTCGGCTGAGGCGGCATCAGTCCAATGCCCGGCGGCGCCGGGACCGGATTCCGGCCCGCTGAGCCGGACAAACATCGATCGGCCGGGCGTGTTGCGCACATCGCCCACCGTCCAGTAGCGGCCTCGGCGTCGACCATTGGACAGGTAGTGCCGGCAGACCGCCTCTGCGTGGCGTGCCAGGCGGCGAGACAGTTCGGAAGCGTCGCGGGGCATCACGACACCTCCCGCGCGCTGACGTTATGTTGCGTAGAAGCCGTCGACCGTCTGTAGGAAGGCGCCCAATCGCGGCGGCGCAACATAACCCTCGCCGCAACATATTCGACCCACTTTCCGGCTGCCTTGCCGCCCACCGCTTTGAGCCGCACATGCATGGAGCGGCCGCGCCTGTTGCGGACATCGCCGACCATCCAGTAGTTGCCGGAGCGATGGCCGTTGGAGAGATATTCGCGGCACACCGCCTCGGCATGTTCGCCAAGGCGTTGTGCAAGCTCGGAGGCCGAGACGGTCATGATCGTCTCCCCTCACGCCACTGACGCGCGGTCGGTGACGCCGACCAGTGTGTGGCGGTCGAGGAGCGCGGCGAGGATTGACGGCCCTTGCTCACTCGTCGGGATGAACAGCCGGAGTTTCCACGAGATGATCTCGGAGATCAGCCCCAGCGCCTTCAGCCGCGGAACAAAAGCGTCGGTGAAGCCGATCAATTCGATACGGTAGTCGTTCATGACGCGGCTGCGGCGCAGGATCAGGCCATCGGCGAGTTGCAGTCCGATCCTGCCTTCCACGAGCCGAGTCCAGGCATCTTGCGGCGCGAGGGTCGGCGGATGATCGAGCCCCAGATTGCGCAACATGGTCGCGACAAGCGTCGGCGCGATGTGACGGCCGATGATGCGTTCGCCGGCATCGGTCTGGATCCGGTAGACCTGGCAATCATGATCCGGCAAGCGCCGCCAGATTGGCAACAGCAGGCCCGTCACGATGTGAAAGGTGCTCGTGGTGAACTCCGGGAGGGCCGCGACTTCTGCCTGCCACGAGTCGCAGAACAGTTTTCGGTCGGCGGGCTGCCAGTGGGTCTCGGCAAGGGCATCGAGACCGAAGCGCAGTTCGTCCGTCGGCCGCAGCAGGCGCACGCGCTGCTCTATCGCGCCATCGTCGAGCATCAGACTTGCCGTCGGCAGCCGGATCGCCGCGCGGTTCGACCGCGTGTTCACCAACAGAACCGATTGCGGTTCCGCCCGGGCGATGGCCACCGCGTCGACCAGGCTGAGCGGCCGAATCCGGTCCTTGCGTGCGACGGTCAGCACATGCGACTGCGCGCCCGAGATCGGGTGCGCGTAGACGGTGCGGCGATCGGTGACGACGATGCTTTCCGCCGTGATCGTCTCCAGACCTTTGTCATAGGAGCCGGCAGCGATCGCGCTCTCGACCTTCGCCGTCATCAGTTGCTCGAACACCTCGAACAGCAGATTCTGGGTTTCGATGCGCAGCGCCAGCAGGCGGTTGAGCCAGGTCGTGATCGGCGGCAGTTCGTCGCGCAGCCCGCCCTCGTCAGTCGTCAGCGACAGTCCGGTCACAGTCTCAAAGGTCGTGAGCGAGCAACCCTCGATCTTGCCCTGATGCAGCAGCATGTAGAATTGGCGAAGTGCGGCCCGCGCATAGGGGCTTTCGAGATTGTCCTCGGCACGGAACAGCCCTGCCCCGCCGGTCTGGCGCTGGCCGCGCGTGATCGCACCCAGCGTGTCGAGCCGCCGTGCGATCGTCGACAGGAAGCGCTTGCCGGCTTTCACGTTCGCGGCCATGGGCCGGAACAGCGGCGGTTGCTTCTGATTTGTGCGGTGGGTGCGCCCGAGACCCTGGATGGCGTTGTCGGCGCGCCAGCCGGCCTCAAGCAGATAATGCTTGCGAAGCCTCTGGTTCCTGACCCCGAGATCGGCGTGGTAGGACCGGCCTGTGCCGCCGGCATCCGAAAAGATCAGTACGCGCTTGTCGTCATCCATGAAACTCTGGGTCTCGGCGAGATTGGCCGAGCCAGGGCGGTTTTCCACGGCCAGCCGGTCTATGCCGTCGCGGCCGGTCTTTTTCACAATACGCCGCGCGCGGCCGGTCACCTCGGCGACGATGTCGGTGCCGAAGTGATGGATGATCTGGTCAAGGGCACTGCCGACCGGCGGCAACGACCCAAGCCGCTCGACCATCTCGTCGCGCCGGCGAACCGCCTCGCGGCATTGAACCGGGTTGCCATCTTCATCGTGGGCAGGCCGCGAGCAGACGTTGCCCTCCGTGTCCGAATATTCCTCGAACAACTGGGTGGGGAAGGAGTGCATTAAGTACCCGCCGACATACTCGCGCGGCGTCACATCGACATGCAGATCCGACCATTCCTCGGTGGGGATTTCGGCAAGGCGTCGCTCCATCAGCGCCTCCCCGGTCGAGACGATCTGTACGACCGCCGAATGACCGTCGGCGAGGTCCTCTTCGATCGCGCCGATCAGCGTCGGCGTCATCATCGAGGTGATGAGATGGCTGAAGAAGCGTTGCTTGGTGCTCTCGAAGGCCGAGAGTGCCGCAGACTTGGCGTTGCGGTTCAGCGTGCCGGCCTCGCTTGTTATGTTGGTCGCCTCGAGTGCGGCGGTGAGGTTGTTGTGAATGACCTGGAACGCATCGGCATAGGCGTTGTAGATGCGGATCTGTTCGTCGCTCAGCGCATGCTCGAGCAGGTCGTATTCGACACCGTCATAGGAGAGCGAGCGCGCCGCATAGAGGCCGAGCGATTTGAGATCGCGGGCGAGAACTTCCATCGCCGCGACACCGCCGTCCTCGATCGCGGAGACGAATTCGGCGCGGTTGGCGAAGGGAAAATCCTCGCTGCCCCAGATGCCGAGACGCTGCGCATAGGCGAGGTTCTCGACCGCGGTCGCGCCAGTGGCCGAGACATAGACGACGCGCGCGTCGGGAAGGGCGTGCTGCAGCCGCAGCCCCGCCCTTCCTTGCTGCGACGGGGCGACGTCGCCACGCTCGCTTTTGCCGCCAGCAGCGTTGGCCATGGCGTGGGCCTCGTCAAAGACGATGACGCCATCGAAAGATTTTTTCGCCCCGGACGGGCTTTCTCCAATCCCTGTCTGGCTCCCCGCCGACTTCTCTGAACTCCCTGTCGGGCCTTCGTCTCTCCTCGCCTCTTGGCCCACCCAGTCGAGAATCTGGGCAATCCGGGATTTCTTGCCCTCCCGTTCCTGCGAGCGCAGCGTCGCGTAGGTCGTGAACAGGATGCCCTCGGCAAGGCGGATCGGCGTGCCCTGCCGGTAGCGCGACAGTGGCTGCACGAGAAGTTTTTCCTGGCCGAGGGCCGCCCAATCGCGCTGGGCGTCTTCAAGCAATTTGTCCGACTTGGAAATCCAGACCGCACGGCGGCGGCCCTGCAGCCAGTTGTCAAGGATGATGCCCGCGACTTGCCGTCCCTTGCCGCAGCCGGTTCCATCGCCCAAAAACCAACCACGGCGGAAGCGGACAGCATTCGAAGCACCTTCCGGCGCGGCCGAGACGACATCGCAGGTCTCGCCAACCGTCCAGGTGCCGGCGAGATGGCCGCAATGCGCCTCCCCGGCATAAATCACGCTTTCGAGCTGGGCGTCCGACAGCAGGCCCTCGTCGATGATCGCATCAGGAAGAAGCGGCCGATAGGAAGGCTTTGGCGGGGCGACGGCGGCCATTGCTGCCGACTGCACGAGGGGTGTCGGATGCGGCTTTGCGCGGGGAATGTCGATCGACTGAAGCGCGTAGGGTTCGTAGATCGTGTCGGTGAGGCGGCCGCCCTCTTCCGGCATCCAGTCGCGTAGCTCATAGGCCAGGGGGACCGCCGGCGTGCTGCTTGCCTTGACCTGACGGGCATTCGCCCGCGCAATCGGACGGACCGGTTGGATGGCCTTCGGCGCAGAAGTTGAGACAGTGAGGGGTGCGGCTCTCGCCCCTGATCGGCCGCCCATGTGCATGGCGGCATTTGCCAGGATGCCGCTGGACAACGCGCCGATCGAATCCGGAAAGCCGCCCGGTGTCCGGGGCGGCAGATCCGTAATCCAGGCGAGCAGCGTTTCGACATCAGTTGCCTTGCCGGGCGAGCGGACGAAATTTTTCGGGTCGGCGGCCCGTACCTTGTCGATAATTGTCAGGCGCGTTTCAGTGGTGGTGCCATGGCGGGCGTAGACACGGCCGTCGATCGCCGCGGTGAAGACGACGGTGCCCTGCTGCTGCAGGCGTTCGAAGGCCGGCCGCCATTTTGGGTTTTCGGGAGACAGCCCGGTGCCGGTGATGGCGACCAGGCGCCCGCCGGCGCGCAGGCGTGCGAATGCGGAAGAGAGGTGCCGCCATGCCGCGTCAGTGACGTGGCCGTCGACATAGGCGCCGACGCTGAAGGGTGGATTCATCAACACGACGGACGGCTCGATGGCCGCACCGAGATGATCGTCGATATGGGCGGCGTCGTGCCGCGAGACGGAAAACCGGGGAAACAGCAGGCCGAGGAGATCCGCCCGCGTCGCGGCAAGCTCATTGAGGGCGATCGAGGCGCGCGCCATCTCGGCATGGACGGCGAGCAGACCGGTGCCAGCTGAGGGTTCGAGAACGAGGTCGCAAGAGGCGATCGCCGCGGCGTGCGCCGCGATGAAGGCCAGCGGCAAGGGCGTGGAGAGCTGCTGCATGGCCTGGCTCTCGTCGGACCGTCGCGTATGGGTGGGAAGAAGGTCGGCGATGCGCTTGATCATCGCCAGCGTTGCCTGGGGCGTGGTCGACCGGGACAGGATCGCAGGGCCGAACCGGCGCAGAAACAGCACCTGGGCGACTTCGAGCGCCTCGTAGCCGTCCTTCCAGACCCAGAACCCCTGAGCATCGCTGCCGCCAAAACTTGTCGTCATGGTGGTGCGCAGTGCAGCGGTGCTGACAGGCTTGCCCTGTTCCAGGAAAGGCAAAAGCTGCGTTGCCGCTCGATAGATCGCCTGGTCGGTGTCGATGGAGGCCGGCGTCAGCGCGGCGAGGGAATCAGCCGTACGAGCGACGGCCGGTGCGGTCGAAACGATGTTCATGGAAATGTCCTTCGCAAGAGGGGAGAGTGGCGCCCGCGCCGGCACTCTCTGCGCGCCAGCCGGGCCACACTCCTCCCGGCTCCCCTCTGCCTCTGGCGCCGATGCACCAAAGGGGTTGCGCTCTGTGCAAACCCATGACTTGAATGCGCGCACAGGGATGCGGCGGCGACCTGGAGCTGTGGAGGTGATGCGACGGTTCAGAATTGGCAGTGCGGTCTACGAGGAGGCAGCGCCTGACCTGCAGGCGGCGCTGGCGAGTGCCTATGCCCGCACCGAGCGTCCGCTATGCCTGTGCCGCGAGCCGGGCTGCCCGATGTACATCGCCCGCATCGGCGACCTTCACCTGATCAAGCGCATGCCGATGAGCGGCGGCGGGCATGATCCATCCTGCGATTCCTATGAATCGCCTTACGAACTGTCCGGCCTGGGCGCCTTGATGGGCAGTGCGATACAGCTCGATCCGCAAAACGGCTTGGCCGCCCTCAAATTGGACTTCAGCCTGTCGAAGACAGGGAGCCGGGCGGCATCGGTGCCTGCGGGGCAAAGTTCCGCCAGCGTTACCGCCGATCCGAGGCGGATGTCGCTGCGTGGCCTGCTTCATTATCTCTGGCACGAGGCCGAACTGACGGTCTGGACATCGAGGTGGGCCGGCAAACGGCATTGGTGGAATGTCCGTTGGCATCTGCTCGAGGCTGCCGGGCAAATGACAGTGAGGGGCGGACCACTCGCCGACATCCTGTTCGTGCCCGAGCCGTTTCGGGCCGAGAACAGGCAAGCCATCGAGCAGCGTCGCAACGCGGTTCTCGGCACGGCGCTCCCGCCGAAATCCGGCCCCCGAAAGTTGCTTGTCCTGGTCGGCGAGGTGAAGGAGATCGTGCCCGCCCGATCCGGTCAGAAACTCGTCATCAGGCATTTGCCCGGTTTTCCCTTCATCATCGACGATGCATTGCATCGCCGCTTGCAGGCGCGTTTTGAGAAAGAATTGTCGCTGTGGGCAGCGGATTCCAGCTCGCATCTGATGACGATCGCGACGTTCGGACTGAACCCCGCCGGCCTCGCCATTGTAGAGGAGGTCGCCTTGATGGTGGTGTCCGAGAACTGGATTCCCTACGAGACGGTCCCGGAGAAAAGGCTCGTCGATGGGCTCGCCCGCCTTCGCGAGAAGAGCGTCAAGGGATTGCGCTTTGACCTGCAACCCGACCAGCCGATCGCCAATGCGTTGCTTCAGAACAGGGATGAGCCGATCGCGCTGTTTGTCGTTCCGGCCGGAGCGGACGAGAACTACGAAGCGTCGCTCGACGAAATGATCGCCGCGCGACCGGAGATTGGCTCCTGGGTGTGGCGGGTCGGCGAAGGCGATATGCCGCCGCTACCGCCTTGAGTGTCGGCGGAATTTCCAGCGATGCTCACTATGCCTTACGCCAGGCCCAGCTTCTTCTTGAGCTCAGCATTTTCCTTGCGCAGACGGTCGGCAAGCAGGTTCTTCAGGCGCTTGTTTTCTTCTTCGAGCGCGACAAGATCACGGAGATCGCCGCTGTCTGAAGAAGGTGCGACAGCTCTCTTCCAATAATGGTAGGTCTGCTCGGATATGCCGGCCTGGCCGACCGCAATCTTGCTGGTCGCGCCGGCAGCGATCGATTTTTCGATCTGGGCAAGCTTCTGGGAGCGTTCCTTCTCGGAATATGTCTTGCGGACGGTCTTCGCTACCACGGGAGCTTCGGCGGCCTGGGGCGCAGGTTTCGCTCCCTTCTTGCGGACCGGCTTTACGAGCTCCGCCTTCGCTTTCTTTGCTCGCGGAACTTTCTTCTTGGATTCAGGCACTTCCACTTTGGCTGGGGCTACTGTCGTCTGAACAGTCTGAGCGTCCTGAAACTCGGCCATCATATACTCCGCTTGTGGTTTATCCCCTTCTTCAGCATCAAGGGGTCTTATACTGAAGTCAATGACCTGGGCATTTGGGAGCGGAGCAGCATAGCCTGGCTGCGTCATCTCCGTGGCAATCTTGGACAGGTCGAGATCGCCCCAGATCGAATGGCTTGGCTTCTGCTTACCGCGCCTCTGTTTCAGTTCACGATGAATGGCCGGATCTGGCGCTTCATAGTCCGTTCCTTGATGTGAGCATGACTTGCTAGCCAAGTCGCAGTTTGGGTTAGCGAGTGCCAGACGTATCATATCGCTTTCGCCGTGATTTACCGGAGAAGCCCCGCAACGAGCAAGCGGTGTGTCATGAGCCTAGGGCAATCGGCTCAATCAACGGGGGCAAACGTGCCTACCGAGAGAGAGCTGCCTCATACACGCGATGCTCAGGCGTCGAGCCGGCGGAGTGCGATGACTGTGCACAATCCGGCTGGAGCGATTGCAATCCTTATATTCTTGGGAACTAATCTTCTCATGGCGGCGGATGAGTTGGACGCAGCTTGTTTTCGGGATGGCGGTCGACAGCGTTTGTGCGCTTTCTATTCCTTTCGCGGAAAAAGTCGCGGAAATCGCCCACAGAAGCCAGGGCGTCGTGCTTTTCAATTTGCGCGTCGATGGCGACATGGAACTTCAGCGCGTCGCCGCCATTCGGTATCCAAGCAATCAGACAGGGGTTCTGGTGCTGGATAAGCAGGGCTTGGCGACCAGCAATTGCATGGTCAATGGCACTTTCTCCAGCTTTATCGCTCCGTTGGAGGACTGGAACACGCTGCCGCTCGCAACGCAGGCCAGGACGAGTATCGCCGGCCCGACCAGCCTGTTCATCGGCGCTTTACGCAATGCCGGATACCTCCCGCGTGGCAGGCACTGAACCCAAGTTTTGGTGAGGGCCGATGCTTGTATCCTCGGGGCAATTGGCCATACGGTCTCGCATGTCTCAACAGCTTGAGGATGGGCCGTACGCGGGTGCATCCATTGAGCGGAAGTCGGTCACCGTGATGGAGAGGTTTCGCCGTCGAGGCGCGGTTCTCATAGCTATCCATCGTCGCCTTCCTTTCGTCAGCTCCGACGCAATCGCACTTTGGACAGGAACTCGTCGATCTCGAGATCCGACAGGTCATCGAGCAGCTTGAAGGCAGCATCATGCCTTCCGGCGTTGACGAGAATCGTGCGTTTGCCGCGATGTTCGGCCCACCCGGTCTCGGGGTCTGCATTGCGGGGGGTCCCCTTGAGTTCGACAGGGGTTATGTTCCAGATCGCCTCGAGCTTTTCCGAGCGGGTCATGCTGTCGCTCGCGCCGGTCTCGTGGGCGATGATGGCGGCGCGCATCTTGTCTGGCGACTGCCGATCGGTGAGATCGCAGAAGCCATGAAACCAGCGCTCGCGGCGCCGGATCCGGATCGCGAAGAATACGCTGGTCACGTTGCCGGCTTTATACTCCGACATTCCGAACATGCCGGTGCGCATGAAGAGCGGCGGCAACAAACCGAGCATGAAGTGGTATTCGGACGCGGTGATCTCGAACCACTCGCCTGAATAGGGAGTGCCGGAATTGGGATCGATGCCGGGAGTGTCTTTGTGACGGCTAAACAGTTGGAACATCTGCTCGCGGGTGGCGACGCCGTCGAGCACCTTCCTGAAGGGTGGATGTGCGGTCATGAGGTTCTCCTGAAGTCAGGTCGGCCACGCGCGGCATCGCCGCGCCATGGCAACTCCTTGCCGTGTTGTGGCTGGCGACGGGCCGAGCCTGCGGCCGACACGTGCACTGGCGATGATGGGGTTTGCAGGACTTTAGGCGGCGCGTCGCTCGGAGGAACACGAAGCGTCTCGAGCAACCCCGGTGATGGCACGGACGGCGGCGGCTAGCGCCGGAATGTCGTCCAGCATGCCGAGTGCGACGAAGTGGTTGACCCCGCCGGTATAGTCCTTACGGCCCTTGCAGGTCCTGATCAGGATGCCGTGACCAGAGGACAGGCCGAACTGGCCGACCTGGATATAGGCACGATCATGATGCAGGGTAATTTCACCGCAAACGGCGATGCCCGCCCTGTTTGAGCGCAGGTCAAAGCTTCCCTGCGGCAGCGCAAGTTCGGCGGCGAGTTTCTTCAGCCGTGAACGGGCTGTGGTGTGGAAACGTCTCTTCTGCTGCTCGTCGTAGGAGCAGGATCTTTTCCAGTCGAACATGTCGATCTCCATGAAACAAAAACGCCCGGGCGCGCTATGGCGATCCCGGGCTTGAGAGTGAGTTGGAACTGAAAAGGGTCCGGCGAAGGTGCCGGACCGGTGGGACCGGGAGGCCGACTATTCGGCGGCCTGGAGGTGGTCCGTTTCGTCGCCGTCGATGGTCACCGGCGCATCGGAGGACGGATCCGCATCGTCGGCGAGGAAGGCCGGAAGCTCGGCGGCATCGCCGTCGAGAGCCGCTTCGTCCGACATCTCGCTGGCGGCCGCGTCGCCAGCATCGGCAGACACTTCATCGACCTCAGCGCGCAGCGGCTCTGGCAGCCAGTTCGAGCCTTCGAGAAGACGGGCGGCTTCACGGGCCATGATGTCCTTCTTCATGTGGTCGATCAGCTGCGCGGAGTCTGCGCCACGCGCTTCACGGACAGCCTGTAGAATCCGCGCCTTGGTGAGCCTCCCGAGGAACTCGACCGTGGGCGTCCAGCCGGCGTCGACCATGTCGAACTGGAGCGAGCGGCCAAGCACGTCTGCATGCTCGAGCGCCTTAGCTCGCCTGTTCCAGGGTTCGACCACCGCATTGAGGGTCAGCGAGACGCAGTGCGCGAACAGCGCCTTGCGGCTTGCTTCATCGAGGCCGAGAAGGAAGTCCCACAGGCCTTCCGCCTCATCGGGCAAATCGCGGTCCCAGGCTTCGTGCCGCTCGGCGATTTCCTTGGCCCAGCATGTCTCGGCAAGACCGTCGACCTGGCTGAAGCTGCCGCTCTTCAGGCTGATCTCCAGGCACGTGTTCGGCGCGAAGCGATAGAAGACCTGCAGGACGAAGGCATGGAGTGCGGCGATGATGGCGATATCGACGTCGCCGGCGAGCGCGTTGCGTAGCGCTAGCGTGCGCTGAGCGGTCAGGTCGAAGACGAGCCGATCAGGCAGTGGCTTGATGCCATCGTCCTCGCCGTCGTCGCCAGAGGCGTCGTTCATCGGCTGGCCGTTGACGACAACACCATCGCCACCGTCGTCGCCATTGGATTGGGTTCCGCCGTCGGCGCTCCCTTCCTCGCCCTCAGCGACGTCGCCGGTCTCGGTCCGCGGCTCGTCCTCGGACCGCACGAAACCGGCGTCGACCTGGAGTTTGCCGTTCGCCGCAAGCGTAACGAACGCACCGGCAATCGCCTTCTGGGCGGGATCGTAGCTTTGAGGACGATCATCGATCGCATCGAGCTCGGCACCCAGCTGGTCGAGCTTCGCCTCGATTGCTTCGTCGGCATCCTCGGCCTTGGCATAGTCCGCATCCAGCTTGTCGTAGTCGGCCTTCAGCGCGTCGTAGCGTTCGATCTCCTCGGCGCTGAGCTCCCGCGCCTCGGCGTAGATGCGCCTCATGCCGGAGGCGTGGCCATAGGGAAAGCTGATCGCCGCTTCCACCCATTTCCATCCTTCGGCGCGGATCGCCTCGGCATCCCCCTTCAGCCTGTCGAAGACAAGCTGCTCGAGGAGTGCCGCATCCTGGAACCAGCCGCCGGAATCCTGCTCGAACAGGTCGCGAAGGATGACGCCTCCAGCCGCTTCATAGGCATCGGCGCCGACATAGACGGCCCGACGATCGTCGGCTCGCACCGTCGTCTCCGTCAGCAGGCGCCTGATATAGTACGGTTCCTGCGTATGCGAGCTGGCAATCCGCTCCCAGACCTGTTCCTGGCGCGCGTGATCGTCCGAGATCGAAAACGCCATGATTTGCTCGAGACGGATTTCGTCCTTCTCGTAGAGCCCAAGCAGCTTTGGCGATACCGATGCGAGCCGCAGGCGCTGTCTCACGGTCGCCGGCGATACGAAGAAGCGGGCACCGATCTCGTCGGGATCGAGGCCCTGATCGCTGAGCGTCTTGAAGGCCCGAAACTGGTCGAGCGGGTGCAGGTCGGCGCGCCGCAGGTTTTCGGCAAGCGAATCCTCCTCGGCCGAGGTCTCCTGCCCGCGGTTGACAATGCAGGGGATCGGCTCATCCTTGGCCAGGCGCTTCTGCTTGATGAGGATGCCGAGCGCCAGGTAACGGCGGCCGCCGGCGGGCACTTCGAACGTGCCGGTCTCCTCTCCCTCGCCGTCGAGCACGGGACGGACGTTCAGGCTCTGGATCAGCTTTCGCCGTCCGATGTCTTCGGCCAGCTGCTCGATCGACACGCCGTCCTTGATGCGCCGGACATTTTTCTGAGACAGCTTCAGCTTGTCATAGGGAATGTTCTCCGCGGCGTTCATCGCGATCTTCTGAATGGCGTTCTTTGCCATGGTCAGGTTCTCCATGACGGGCGGCCGGGGCCTTTCCCCGAACCTCCAAGCCCGTCAAAACCCTCCCCTCCCCCCTCTGCCTCCAGGCCTCACGCCGACCCGGCCCCGGCTCGCGGATCTCGACGCGACCAAGCCGCCGGAGGGGCCTCCAGCATGTTGGTCACAAGGTTCTCCCACGAAAAAAGCGCCGTCCACTTGCTTCGGAGGACCGCGCTTGGATTGATGAAGACGGCCCGGAGGCGAGGCCGGCGACGAGAGTTTTCGTGCCGGCCTCCTCAGGATCAGGCGGCGAAATCGAGAAGCTTCTTGGCTTTGCCCTCCATGTCCAGGCGGACATCCTGATGCGGCTTGTCGCGCGCGACCCGCGTGATGCCCTGCACGAAATCAAAGATCGATTCCGGTGGTCTGCCTTCCTCCATGAGAACAGTATCGATGATCTTCGTGGTCTCGGACTTGGAGAAGCCGCACTTGCGCAGGAAGCCCTGGCGATCTTCGTCGTCTCTGGCAACGATCCGTTGCCGCGCCGTCTTGATGCCGTTGACGAACGGCATGGGCGAGGAATCGGCAAACTGGATCAGCGCCGGCTCGGCTTCAAGGGCGAAACGGGAGGCCGCGTATTTTGAATGGCGGATGGTGATTTCCTCGAAATCTTCGACGCCCCATAAATTACGATTCTGGCACACTGCGCGTAGATAGAAGCTGGCGATGCCGAGGGTGCGGGCTCCGACTTCGGAATTCCAGCAATAAAAGCCACGGAAGTACAGATCCGGTTCCCCATTCGGCAGCCGCCCGGCCTCGATCGGGTTCAGATCGTCGACGAGGAACACGAAGACATCGCGATCTGACGCGTAGAGCGTCGTGATGTGGCGGGAGATGTCGACGTGCGGATTGTAGATTCCCGTCGACCAGTCGAGCACTCCTGGCACCTTCCAACGGGTGTCGCCGGTACCGTTGCCGGCGATTTTCTGCACGGCGTCGACGAGTTCTGAGTCAAATATTCTGCCGTAATCCGGGCCTGTCACCGCCCGCAACTCGAGGCGCCCGTTCTCGATTTCCAACGTCTTCACCTGCTCGGCGCGGTGGTTGAGGAGACCGTGCTGAAGGTTGATCGCCGCGAGCGGGGCTGGAAGCTGCCGCAGATAGGTGGCCGGTGCGCCGACCAGGCTGGCGAGTTGGCCAAAACTCCAATGCGTGGGGGCAACAGGGGCAGGCGCATCGGGCAGCATTAGCCTCAGGCGCTCCGGATCGTCGCGGCTGGCCTCGACGCGGATCAGCTCACTTTCGACGATGCGGGTTTTACTGCGCTCCGACCGGCTCTTCACCGCATTTCCAAGGTCGTTGAGCGACAGGTATCGCTCGTCCGCCGGCCGGTTGAACCATTCCGACGACACGCGGCCAATACGCTGGCCGCGGCTGACGTCGACCTTGTAACCGGCACGCTCGTTGCGCTTGGGCGCAAGAATTTTCATCTGAGTCATGGGCGTTGCTCCTTGGCGGACGCCGGGAGACTCTCTCCCGGACCTTTACCCGCCACCGCACCCCGCCCGCCCTCTTCCTCTCCCGGCACCCGCGCACCACTAGCAGCGTCGCCATTGCGGCAGCGGCCGCCTCAAGGCTGGCACCCAGAAAGGAAGGCTAGGGCTTCAGGAAAGCCCGAGCCTGGGACCAAGCGCCGCTTCACCCTCCGGACGCGTCAGAATTCGCTGTGCTTTCTTGCGCAACAAGACCGGTGCCCATCCGAATTCAGGTAGCGGCCTGCTGAAATTGGACAGGCAACTTGTCTTGAGATTGAGGCGGCGACTTGCCATTGCCCTTCGAATGACCGGCAAGAATGACAGGTCGAGAAGACGGCATCAGTCTTCCGCCTGCCGGGCTGGCGAAGATAAGCCATCGACTTGACAGCTCTCACCAAGGTTCTCATTTCACCCGGTGAAGTGGCAAAGCGATATTGCACGATTCTGGGCATCGAGATCGCGCAACCAGCGGCCGGACGTTGGCTCAGTTTACCCGTTTCTCGCGCGCAAGAAAAAGACCGGACCAAAGGTCCGGCCAAGTATGAAGGTTAAAACCTCCAGAGGGGAACGCGTCGGACGAATGGGAGGAAACATCCGACGCAGCGCGCATATAGGTCAGCAAATGTGACACTTCAACGACATGCCGATAGGCCACCAGACTTGATCATCTTGGTGCACTGAAGTTTGTGTGCTTGATGCGCTTGCCGAAATCACATGGCTGGTTTAGCCAGCCTTGCTCAGGTTGCCGGCCGACGATTTGCCGGTCCGCCGATCCTTTTCTATCTCATAGTGGACCTTCTGGCCGTCAACGAGTGTCAACAAGCCCGCGCGCTCGACAGCAGAAATATGGACAAAAACTCCTGTCCACCACCGTCGGGCTGGATGAAGCTAAAACCCTTGGTCGCGTTGAACCACTTTACCGTTCAAGTCGCCATATAGGTGTTTCCTTGCCGGTTTATCGTGGACCCCAAGATCACATGGAAGGAAGGACCAAACGGCCCCCGTCATTTCCGAGCGCGACGGCAGGCGGCTTGAACTTCGTGTCAGAACAGACCCTGAGAGAACCATTCAAGAGTGCAAAAACATCCGAGACATGGTCATCAACGGCATGTAACCATTTAAGGCATGGGAATGTGTGATGGGGATGTGTTTGAGCTAAGCGGCACGCTCGGCGTTGGTTCCACTAGTGCGGAGCGAGTCCGACGTTGTATCGGCTGGCCAAACGCCAAAACCAATCCTGGTCTAGCTCTGAGACCCTTTCTGCCTCGACCAGTGCATCGGCGCATCGATCGAATAACGCGTAGCAAAGCTCTTCGTCGTCATGCCGCGCATTATAGGCAATACCGTCGCCATTGACCGGGTGTCGTGATAGCGCCTGCGACCAAATCTGAGATGTGTCGTATGGCAAACCCGAATGGACGATCTCTGCGGTAGCGCCGAGCACGGCGAGTCCCGGACCAGCAAGCTTGATCAATGACAGATCCGACCTCAGTTGCAGCCGAACGTAGGCCTTCCTTGCAAGGAGGTCGGTATCAATTAGCGAACGTCCCGGGCTTCTTAGGAAGGTTTCGGCAAATGCTCCTTCCGATCTCTTGGCGACATACAAAACTCCGTATGTCGCATCCGGCGCGTTTAATCTACCATCGCGAGACCTGTCGAAATATATCGGCTCGTATCTGGCGGTGTAGAAGCGATAGACATTCGTCCCCGCCGGCAACACCACCAACTCAGGAGTTCGCCTAACCAAATCTGGGGGCGGTAGCGGCCCGCTCACGCTCCCTGTGTGCCCATTCTCCGCGCGGCGTTGACGACCATGTCGATGTCGCCTGCCTTAAGGACGTCGATGGGTCTACGTCCGCTCAGCCTGTCATCTGGTTGGGCGAGGAAGTTCAGCACCGTCCAGGGATTGCTCGTCGGCAAAGCGTCACGCACTGTCTTCAGGCCCGCGACAACAGCGCCATCCCGGGTGAACTGGAGCGTGGGGTAACTTCTTCGATTGCTGGGACCGGGGACGGCAAGCAGACTGCCTTCCTGCACCCGTTTGTCTATCGCCTGGCGCGATACGCCTTGCATTAACGTCCTGACCTGCTCCAGATCATAGGCGCCACCCGCCTGATGCAAATCTTCCTGAGCGATGCGAACCCCGTCCAGAAGGGCCTGAGATCGCGCATCCGGCTTGAATGCATCGCTGTTGACAACTGGAGTTCTGACTTTGCGGACATGACGAGCGACGACCTCGCGAACAGTGCCAAATCGCGTTGAGCTAGCGCGTTGGATTTTTCGAACCAACTCACTATTTTTCGACACGATTGCGATCTCCGTTCCGGCGGGAAGTTCAAAACCCTGCAAGAATGCTACAGGATCGCCTTCTACGGTCATCATTGCGACGGTCCTTCCAGGCGTCTTCCTACGTGACCTCTTCGCCAACGGGGGTTTGGGTTGCGTGTTGTGTGCCATATCGATCTCCTACATCGAAGATGGTGCAGGAGAGCAACTTTGTCAACTTCGACAACTTTGCAAACGCCGATGATTGGCTTGGTGCCTACCCCCGACGTTGGCGACGGCGATCTTGAGCGTAAGGCCCATTCGGGCGAACCTTCGCAGTCCAGACCCTCGAGAAGCGGTTCCGAGATGTTGAAGCTGACGTTCCGGTCATCATAGCCATAGTCATCGACGTAGGCCCTTGTCCGGAATCCGGTATGAATCCCGGCTGCGATTAGGGCTCCGTTCAAAACATCGGCGGCCCCAGCGTTCGCTCTCCCGATAGTCCTTCAAGTCTCGCAATCTAGCGCCCCATTGCCATCAGCATTTCGTCCATTCGTTCGAACAGTCTCGGGGGGCGTGACTTGCCCACTAGATATATGCGAGCCTCTCCCCGTTGCAACTCGCCCAGCTCTTAAGAGAGGACATAAGTCTCACGGATCAATTACACTCCAGCTTCGAGAGAGGCCCGCCCCACCTTTCGCAACAGCGGGCTTTCGTGAGATCGGGCAATATCCGCATCTCCACGGTTGAGCCAACAGCCACGCGGCTCAACCTCTGTCTGAAGTCGGTTGCGGTGGCGGCTTGCAAATTCAAGCTGCTTTTTCGAGCGCCGTGGACCAGGTCCTTGACTACCTGGCATTTCATGATCTCGGCCGCCGTGTCATCAGCCGCAAGCAGCACTGTAAATGGCCTTTCGGCGATGTGTTTTTTCCGCCGGCGCCAGCTAGCCATCCAACGTCTCCCCCAAATCCGGTGCAGACATCAGCGTTCGTCGATTGGTGGCTTGCTAGCAAGGCCGAGCCTGGCTCGTTGGTCATCGGCGGAATTTTCGGCCGGAGACTGTGTCTTGAACCGAAGAACTGTCAGTTTGCCGTCCTCAACAATATGAACGACCCATCCCCCACCGGCGCGTTTGACGCGCACGTCATTAGGTTCGCCAGCCACCATCGCTGCCCCTCATTTTCGTCGCCCTGGACCGAGACTGGAAGTCACTCCCTGCACCGCGAACAACACGGGACCTTACGTTACGTCAAGCAGAGATTTTCTGATAACTGACGCGCTCTATGGTTTGACCGCAGCGGCAATTTAGGTCCGGAACGTTCGGGCGCGCGTCATATTGCGATCGGATCGATTTAGATGCCCAAATTTTGCATTTTTATGCAGCCTTAATTATCTGCAGCTAATGTGATTGGGAGCGCGTATCCAGTTCGTGTAGCTCTGCAATAAAAGCCCGCCACTCTTGCCCTCAAGAGTAGCGGGCTTTTCGGCTGTGAAACGCTGGCGCGGAGAAGCTGTGTAGGTGGGATGTGCCGAACGACAGTTGGCCGCAAACAGGTTGCGACCGGTGTGCGGCAGGACATCGTCGGCAAACCGTGGTTTTTATAGCAGCGCGTCAAGATCGCTCCTGGTTTTGCCGAGCCGGCATGCGCAGCCACGGCGTTCCAGCCGAACTGAATCCGGCGCGCATCGTTAAATGTGGCGTTTTCGACTGGGTTGTTGTCGAGCTCGAGCCGGCCGTCGCCGAGGAAGCGAGTTAGCCCTCCCAATGGGCAAGACCATAGCCGATGTCTTCGGCCAGCTTTGAGCCCGAGGAGATCATCGACAATTGCTTCAAACCACGGAAAGGCGGCGATGATCGGGGGGCATTACCTGCTGTCAGGCGGTGAGCCGAGCTTATGGCGTCATGCCGCGGACCGTCGCATCGACGGGCGTAGAGCGTGGCGATCTGGCGCACGGCGGCTTCGGCGATCGGGGACTTGGTGTTGTGCGCCAGCTTCCAAAACGTCGGTTGCGGCGCGGCGATCGATCAGAATGAGATTCGTATTGCCTCACCGGGGAATGCTCCGGACCGACATTGGTAGGCTGGACCGACATCGCAAGCCTTGTTTTCATACTCTCGCCTGCTTCAGCACCTCAATAACAGTTGCCGCCACCTGCTTGCCGTCGATGGTATTTGTCATCGCTTAGCCCATGCGCTCAGAAGCGTAGCTTCCCGGGCTTGCCGGGGAGACGACGGTTCGTCTGCCGTTGATGAAAGTGCGGTGGTGTATATGCGCATGTATGGCGCGTGCCAGCACTTGGCTTTCGACGTCGCGGCCCATCGAGACGTAGTCCTCGGCTGACTGCGCATGGGTGACGCGCACCGTGTCCTGCTCGATAATCGGGCATTCGTCGAGATCGGCGGTGACGTAGTGTGCTGTTGCCCCGATCAGCTTGACGCCGCGCTCATGGGCCTGCTTGTAGGGATTGGCGCCCTTGAAACTTGGCAGGAAAGAATGGTGGATGTTGATGATGCGGCCGGACATCTTGTTGCACATCTCGTCGGAGAGGACCTGCATGTAGCGGCGAGCACAATCAGCTCGGTGCCGGTCTGCTCAGCCAGATCGAGGATCTGCGCCTCGGCCTGAGCCTTGTTCTGCTTCGTCACCTTGACCCGCTGTTCCTAGCCCTCAGCCAGGTCCCAACCCTCTGCTGGATGCCGATCGTCATTCTCATCGTCGGCATTGACGAAGGCTTGAAGATCATCGTGATCGGATGGTCAGCTTTCACTCCAGTGGTACTGAACACATCCCAGGGCGTGCGCGACACCCGTCCTCGTTGCGCTCTATGCCGCCGGGGTCCACCGTCGCCATCAGCGTCGTCGGAAAAGTCCTGATACGCCCTGGAGCCGACAGGCCGGTGCCGTCCGTCGTCACGATCACGGTGCCGAGATGTTTTGTCAGTGTCGTCACGTGGCCTCACCTGTGGTCGCGCACGAAGGATGGAATCACGTCGTGCAGTTGTCATTCGTTGCTGCCTGGTTATATGGTTGCCGCCGACAGTCAGAAGAGAGCTTCCATGAATCCGATCAGACAGGTTCTCAACGTCCTGCTCCCCATCCGCCCAATTTCCGGCAAGAGCCCGGTCCGCTACAGGACAACCGCCCAAGCTCTTTCGTCGGCAATTCGGATCGCACGGCGCCGCAAAGCTGTCGACCTTGCTGCATCATTCGCCACTGAATCTGTTATCGAGGAGATCGAAAACAGTTCTGTGCCTTGGGACTTCCTGAAGGACAGATCCGACGATGCTGCCCGGGAACCGACGCCTGCCATGGCCAAGAAAACTGTCGGAAATTCCGATGAGTTCGCGGAGTGGCATCGTCTGCCATCAAGATGAAAGCAGACCCATTGCCTCAAGAAAAATGTTGCCGGATGGCGTCCGCCTCGCCTCGTCACCGTTGGCATACGAGATAAAACCAGACCATCACCGGTAAAGTGCGGGTCGTGCCATTCATGTATTTAGCTGCTGACCAAACGACTCCGCAGCAGTGCCATGAATGTCGTCAATCCGGATAGGTTTCCCGATTAAATAGCCTTGAGCTTCGTCACATCCGACGCGGCGAAGATAGTCGAGCTGTTCGGGAGTTTCGACGCCTTCGGCCGTTACCTTAATTCGAAGCTCGTGCGCCAATTCAATCAGTGATCTCACAATCGCGGCGCAGTCCGCATCGGTGAGCATATCCTGGACAAAAGATCGGTCGATCTTGAGCCGCGAAAGAGGCAATTTACGAAGATACGTGAGTGATGAAAGGCCAGTGCCAAAATCGTCAAGGGCAACTGTGATGGATAGAAAACTCCACGATTGTAACAATGAAATGGCGCCTTCAAAATCCGAAATCAGCACCGACTCCGTAATCTCGACCTCCAGTCTTCGGGGCTCCAAACCGGCTTCAGCCAAGGCCATTGCAATTCCATCCAGCAAGGCCTTGTCCTTAAGCTGCACTGCCGACAAATTGACGGAGACCCGCAAGTCGCGCGGCCATTGTGCCGCGGCCAAGCAAGCCGTCTTGGCGGCCCAATGTCCGATGCCGTGAATCAATCCGGTTTCTTCAGCGATAGGAATGAACTCCGCTGGAGGGATCGCGCCAAGGGTCGGATGCTGCCACCGCAGAAGCGCTTCAAAACCACAGATGCGATCGCTCCCGAGGTTGAGAAAGGGTTGAAATGCGAGCCAGAGCTGGTCGTTGGCGAGCGCGGATGCCAGATCGCGTTCAAGGGCATGGCGCCTTGCAGCAGCCTCATCGTCATTTGCGCTGAAAAACTGGATGGAGCTCGCCCCCCGCGTCTTGGCCCTGTATAGCGCGGTATCGACGCACCGCAGGAGCTGGTTGGCATCCAAACCGTCAGTGGGCGCCAGAGCGATGCCGATAGAGGCCCTGCAATATATTTCGCGCCCTTCGATCAAGAACGGCGCGCGCATGACATCTATGATCTGTTTGGCCAAGGACCTGATTTGATCTGGCCTGATATCGCGTGCAGCGATTATTGCAAATTCGCCGCCCTCCAACCTGGCAATGCCATCGCACTCGCGCGTCGATTTGCGAAGTCTCGCAGCCACTTCGACCAAAAGGGCATCCGCCATTGCTCGACCAAAGTGATCATTCACCTCGTCGAAATTGTTAAGGTCGAATAAAAGTAACGCAAAGTGCTGGTCGAACTGCTTTGCGTCCACCAACGCGGTCTCAAGCCGCTCGTTGAAGCTGAACCGGTTTGGCAAACTGGTTAGAACATCCCTGCGAATGGCATTTTCGCTTTCCGCTTGTAGAATGAAGCGTTGGGTAAATTCGGACGCGTGAGCAAGCACTGCACGAAACAGCGTGATGGCGTAGCTCACTATCAGGATTGCGACGGGCAGATTGACGGCGTCTCCCACCCGCACAATGGCAACCGCCGAACCGACGAAGATCGGTAGCGTATACGCGATGGCCGCAATAGGAATCGTGCAAAAGGAAGCGGCACCGCCTGCGATCATCCCCGCGCTCAGGCAGGTGATGACGACTTGGGCGGCAGTTGTTGCCCCACCGAAGAACAGAATGGGAAGTGCGCCCCACCAAGTACCGAACAGGAAGGCGTTCCGCACCAGGTTTTGCGTAGTCCGACGAGACACCGACCTTGGTTTGACTGACCGAAACGATGATCTCGCTCTCAAGCCCACGAAACCAGCGGCGACGATGATCCCACTCGACCAGACGATGGCTTTCGTCTGGTCGGGCGAGCCCCAAACCGCCATAACAAGAGTGGCTGCATTGAGTATATTGGCAACCATGCCAAGAAGGGTGTTGCGAAGCACGATACTGACCTGCTCCGCTCTAATGCGGCCGGCAAGTGGTTCGATCGTCGAGGGCCCGCCAAAAGCCCGCAGGTCGCCCGCCAGAAGGTCCCCGAGCCTTGCGGCAGACAGACGCTGCATCACTCTTTCACCCCCCGCTCTAGAGTAGTCGCTGCGTGTTGATCCCCTACCGAACAATTCGGTAAAAGTAAATTTCCCCCAGCGCCGATCGTCATATCGCTCTTGTGGCGGACGCCGCGATCATGCCTGCCGAGCAGAGGGACCCCGCCCGGTCGCCATGATCCAGTCGGCCCGCTCGAGATGGATTCCGCGGCTTTCGACGCGGCGGGCCTCCTCCTTCGAAGCTGGAGTGTCAGCAGCTCCAGAAGGTTTTCAGATCTTCTCTTCAGCGCCGAGCGACTTGCAGGCAGAGTTGACGCAGGTCGTTATCATAGGTGCCTTCGTTGTTGATGACATCGACGCAGCGCTTCTTCATCCGCGCCAGTTGGCCGCTCGATATGTTGGCAGAGATGCCAGGCGGATTGGGATTGCTGGGAGTCCCGATGGTCGACGGAGTGGCCCCGACACCGAGGCCGGTCCCGGTTCCGGTTCCGACCGCTGCGGTGGCGTTGTCGGTCCCCAGAGTTACATTGGCAACACCGTTCGTTCCTCCGACAGCAGGCGCCACGCCGGAGCTGCCGATTGAGGCAGTCGCGTTGGCGCTGTCGGCACCGATTGAGGCATTAGCACTACCGTTTGCTGGTGCACCGGACCCGCCGACGTTGGCGCCAGCGCTTCCGCCCCCCGACGGATACGCCGCCAATGCCACCTATACTAATTCCAGCGGCATTGGCTGGCATGCAAAGAATTGCGAGAACCGCTCCGCTGGCAAGGCTGCCAGCGAGACATTTGAATATTCTTGTCATTTGATGCCTCCCTTTTATATACGGCAATTACAGATTCAAAGCACTGCACTTCCGACAACGAGAAGACGAGCCACAGGTTTCACCAAGAAACAAGTTTGGCTACGACATGGATGATTGTTCTGTAAAATCGGATCAACCAAATACAATAAAATTCTAGCTCTATCATTTTCGCGCAAAGAGGGCGTTCCCACGGGCCAAGATCGACGGGTGACGAAAAGTAATTGCGCCGGGATTGTTGCTAGGCTGCTAAAGGAGCGCGATCCCCCCGATTTGGTCCGCGACGGACCTAATTCGCGCAACGCGATGGGGACCTCCGGCTTCGACAATGATGCGCGGGCGTGGATGGATGAAGGCGTCGCGTGAGGACGACGCTCGTCAGGTACGGGCGCATTGCGGAACTGGAGCGCGACCTCATTGCGGTCACACCTCAAGGACGCCATCGACGTTTGGATGTCGGACTTGAGCTTCGCAATGCGAAGTTCCGCCTTGAGTGCCTTGAGGAATGCATCGCCGGAGTAACGAGGAAAGGTGCGCGTTAGGGGAAGCTTCACCGCTCTCAATGCTTGGAGCTAGTGCGACTGGTTGGAGGGGAAGCCAGATGCGGTCTGCAACCATGGTCTCTCCTTCAGTGATGGCCGACCTTCCAATATCTGGAGCACCAGCGATCGCTAACGTATGGCGCTCAAGGCGCGTGGCGGACGCACGGGAACACTGAGACCGCCTTCACTCGCCGCCCGTCGCTGTGGTGGATCCTCCCGCGGAAACGGGTTCGTCCAACTTATAAAGAATTGCGCGACATTATCATCTCGTACACTGCGACTCCTCAAAGGGATTTCACCAGGAATGCCAGCAGGGTATTCAGGAACGCGGATTGGCGGGTTAACGTGCTGCATCTCCAGAACACTATTCTCGAAATGATCGCCCGGGGCGAAACGCTCGAAGCGACGACGGACCGTCTTTCCCAGCAGATCGAGAAACTGTTGCCGGGCGTCAGATGTTCCGTTCTGCGCGTTGACGGTAACGGCCTGTTGCATCCTCTCCCAGGGTCCAGCTTCCCGAATGAATATGTGGCTCTTCTCGAGGGCCTGATGATTGGCCCGCTTGTGGGCTCCTGCGGCAGTGCGGCCTATTTCGGAAAGGCGGTGGCTGCGAAGGACATCGCGACCGACCCGGGCTGGGTCAGCTTCAAGGAGCCTGTCCTGGCACTGGGCCTGAAGGCCTGCTGGTCGAGCCCGATCTGCGACGCAGAGGGCGCCGTGCTCGGCACCTTTGCCCTGTACTTTACGGAGAAGCGCGGCCCCCACGCCTCGTGAGGAAAAGATCGTCGCCTCGTCTACCTCCCTGTGCGCCATCGCGCTTGAGCGTCACAAGCGGGTCATCGAGCGAGAGCACGGCGCCTATGTTGATGCCCTCACCAACCTGCCGAACCGGGCCAGCTTGGACGTCGCCCTTGAGCGGCTGTCCTGTGTCCAACCGGGCGCCTGGGCGGTCCTGATCATCGACCTCGACAACCTCAAACCCATCAACGACACCTTCGGCCATGCGGCTGGCGATGCTTTGCTACAGGCCGTGGCTTCACGTGTCGCCGAAAGCGTAGCGCCTGACCGTTTGTTCCGCATGGGCGGCGACGAGTTCGTCGTAATCCTTCAGCGAGCCGTAGCGCCCGCCGGCATTGAGAGCACGGCGCGTCATATTCTCGACACTCTCGCTGTGCCCGCCGACTGCGACGGGCACATGATCCTGGCACGGGCTACCATCGGCGGCGCAGTGTTGTCAGCGGGGGACGTCGATGCGAAAAGCGTGCGCCAAAACGCTGATTTCGCGCTCTACCACGCCAAGGAAACTTCGCGAGGCGGCTTCGTGCTGTACTCGCCGGGAATCGGCAGCGCAATCAAGACCCGGATCGAGGTGATCCGCGATGTTGACGTGGCATTGCGCGAAGGCCGGATCGACGCGTTCTATCAGCCGATCCTGCGGCTCGACACCCGCGCGATCGTCGGCATGGAGGCCCTATGCCGCCTTCGCAAGCCGGATGGCGAGGTCGTTTCCGCCGCTGCTTTTCACCAGGCGACGTCCGATGTCAGCGTCGCCTCGAATCTTACGGAACGCATGATGGCGATCGTCGCAACGGATGCGCGCGCGTGGCTGGATCAAGGTATTCCGTTGCAGCATGTCGGCATCAACATTACCTCAGCCGATTTTCATAGCGGCACGCTTTACGCGCGTCTTCAAGCCGCCTTCGGCCGCGAGAACGTTCCGTTGAAGCACATCATTTTGGAGGTCACGGAGTCGGTCTATCTCGGCCAGCGCGATCCGGTCGTCGCTCGGGAGATCAAGGCGTTGCGAGCCCATGGCCTGCGTGTCGCACTCGATGATTTCGGAACCGGTTTCGCTTCGCTCACGCATTTGCTGACGGTGCCGGTCGATATCATCAAGATCGACAAATCGTTCATTGATCGCCTTGTCCAGGGAGATCCGAGCCTGGCGATCGTCGAGGGCTTGGTCGGCATCGCTCGCAAGCTCAATATCCAGGTCATCGCCGAAGGCATCGAGAACGAAACCCAGGCCGTCTTACTTGCGGAGATCGGGTGTCAGCTTGGTCAGGGATATCTGTTTTCGCAAGCGGTGCCGCGTCAGATCGCGAAAGGGCTTTTGAAGCGGTTCGGGCGACCGCCTGCTGAGGAGGCTTGGATGGCGGGCGAAGCGAACCCAATCGATCGGAGCGCCTGACAGAAACCCTCCCTGGGGTGGCTTGAACAACCGATAAAGAATGCTGCGGCGCCCCCCACAAAAGTGTCCGAAGAGGAGATAAATATGCGCCTGCCATCCGCGTCACAGCTTATTCGCAAGGCTTTTGGTCGCACCGGGTCCGGGCAATCGCCGGCCGGCCGTGCTATCCCTTCGGACATTCTCCCGGAGGAGACGAATTTCCGGATGCTCACTGAGAACAGCGGTGACGTCATCATGCAACTCGGACCGGACACGAAGGCACGCTACGTTTCACCGTCATGCACCCGACTTCTGGGATGGCTGCCGGAGGAGATGGTGGGGCATGGTCCGGAGGTGTTCGTTCCGCCCGAGCATCTTCAAAACATCGCCGCGGCAGCCGCGCTCTTGCTTGCCGGGGCAGATGAAGGCGAGCCGCTTGCGATCGAGATTCGACGGAAGGATGGGAAAACCGTCTGGGTGGAGACCAAGGCGCGCATCGTGCGTGATCCGCTAACTGGCGTTCCTGGCGACTTCGTGCTGATCATGAGAGATATTACAGAACGCAAACGGCTCGAAGAACAACTCCGCTCGCTTGCGATGACGGACGGGCTGACCGGCCTCGGCAACCGCCGAGCCTTCGATGAGACCCTGGACAGGGAATGGCGGCGCACCGTTGGCAGCGCTGGACAGATGTCCTTGCTGTTGCTCGATATCGATCGTTTCAAAGGCTTTAATGACAAATACGGTCATCAGGTAGGCGATGATTGTCTTCGTGCCGTCGCTGCCGCTATGAAAGACGTGCTTCATCGTCCTGGGGATCTGGCATCGCGATACGGCGGGGAAGAACTCGCCGTCATCTTGCCTGATACCGACAGCGAGGGAGCGCTCGAAATAGCGGAGCGGCTGAGGATCGCAATCGAAAACCTCGGCCTGCCTCATGACGACAACCCGGAAGGCGGCGGACACGTCACCGTCAGCATCGGTTCAGCGACCGCACTGTCACGATCGGGCGGGACGATCAGGATGCCGGAAGGCCTGCTTCTCGCCGCCGACACCGCCCTTTACAAGGCCAAGCACAAAGGCCGAAACCGCGTCGAAGTTGCACTGCTGCTCGCATCGGAAGGTCCCGACCCGGTCTGATCAAAGCACGCCACAGCCTAGTCATCTGGAACTAAAGTTCGTTACATTGTAAGCTGTTCGCCTATTTGATGGAGGGTGCAGCGATGGCGAACGCGACAGGCCGACCGACGGCGCCTCTGGTTCTGGGGCTGGAAGAGCGCGAATATCTGGAACGACAGGTGCGTCGGCAGCGTGTAGCGCGATCCATGTCCGAGCGGTGCCGGATCATTCTTCGTTGCGCCGACGGCATTGCCAGCAAGACCGTCGCAGCTGAGCTGGGGGTGCATGAGCATACGGTCGGCAAGTGGAGGCGCCGCTTCCTCAAGGATCGCGTGGAGGGTCTGCTGGACGAAGCCCGGCCAGGCAGGCCCCGTACGATCGATGACGATCAGGTCGCCGCCGTGATCGAGCGGACGTTGCGCTCCACGCCCAGCGATGCGACCCATTGGTCGATCCGATCGATGGCCGGTGCGACCGGCTTCTCGCACACGACGATCCGCAGGATCTGGACCGCCTTCGGGCTGCAACCGCACCGCTCGGAGACGTTCAAGTTGTCGAGTGATCCCCTGTTCGTCGACAAGGTGCGCGACATCGTTGGGGCTCTACCTGTCGCCACCCAATAGGGCGCTCGTGCTCAGCGTCGACGAGAAGAGATCCCATGGGGAGTGGATAGCGACCGACGCTCTGGCAGAGTGAGGTTGCTAAACCATGGGCACGGTTCTCTCAGCTCAAGGACAAGGTGCAGGTCCGCATTGGGCAGGTCGTTCCAATCATCGTGATTCAAGAGGCGGGCCTCGACGGCTTTTGGATCCACCGCTTGCTGCAGGACGGACGGGCCGAAAGCCACGTCGTGGACCCCGCTTCAATTGCGACGTCGCGCCGACGTCGACGGGCGAAGACTGACAAGATCGACGGGGAAGCTCTGGTGCGTGCGTTGCTGGCGTACAAGCGAGGCGAGCCGCGGGTGTGCGCCATGGTTCGAGCACCGACCCCACAAGAGGAGGATCGCCGCCGGGTGACAGCGGAACGGGTCGAGCACGTCAATCGGATCAAGGGGCTGCTCTTCGCCCAGGGCATCTCAGACTATGAGCCGTTATCGCGCAAAAGACGGGAACGGCTTGAGGAACTCAGGACCGGCGACGGTCGTCCGCTGCCTGAGCATTTGAAGGCACAGATCGGGCGCGAACTTGATCGTCTCGAACTCACACTTCAGCAGATCAAGTCCGTAGAGGCTGAACGGGATGCTGTGCTCAGCCCGTCGCACGAAGGCACGCCAGCGCCAGGAGCAATGTTAAAGAATTTGAAGGGGATTGGCCCGGAATTCGCCGGCGTCCTGTGGTCGGAGGGATTGTTCCGAAGCTTTTCCAACCGACGGCAGGTTGCCGCTTATGCCGGATTGGCGCCGACGCCCTGGCGGAGCGGATCCGTCGCGCACGAACAAGGTGTCTCCAAAGCCGGAAACCCCCGGCTGCGAACGACCATGATCCAGCTCGCTTGGTTGTGGGTAAGGCATCAGCCCCGTTCGATGCTGACCCTGTGGTTTCATCAGCGTGTACAGCTCAATGGTGGCCGAGTTCGGAAAGTGCTGATCGTTGCCTTGGCGCGAAAGTTGCTGATCGCCTTCTGGAAATATGTGACCGCCGGGGTTGTGCCGGAAGGAGCCGAGGTAACGGCCTGAAAACAAACGCTTCCCCCTTTCAATCTTCCGGAGCTTGATCAGCTCCGGCGGATCCAGGTGAGCGGACCGGCAATTTGGCTTGGCTTAAAAAGCCGAAGAAAAGAATGGTCCCGCCCTCCTGAGCCTTTGCCCGACGCAAGCGGGATATTGGTGCGGCCGATGAGAGCGGCGACCGGATGTGAGTTTGAAGCGGCATCGGAAACGGGCCGGGTCACGCAAACGGGCTCAGACCTTGGATACGCAGTAACGAGCGGAGATTTACCATCGAATCCTGATCCGAACATCTTGACCCGCAAATCCCCATGTGAGCCAGATTCAGGCGCTCGACCGTGAGCAACCCGTCCTGCCGATGATGCCGGGCATTTCCGAGCGCCGGACACATAGCTATGTCCGGCACGGCACGACCTCGCTGTTTGCAGCGCTCGACGTCGCCTCCGGCTTCGTTATTGGCAAGTGCTACAAACGGCACCGGGCCACCGAGTTCCTGGACTTCCTGAAGCAGGTCGATGCCAGTATTCCGCCGAACCTCGACGTCCACATCGTGATGGATAACTACGCGACTCATAAAACCGCGCTGGTCAGGTCATGGCTGGCGCGACGGCCGCGCTACCATGTCCACTTCACGCCGACATCGGCATCCTGGATCAACCAGGTCGAACGCTGGTTTGCCGAGCTCACCCGCAAGCAGCTGCGCCGCGGCGTCCACACCTCGATCAGCAAACTCGAAGCCGACATCCGCACCTTCATTGAGCGGCACAATGAGAACCCAAAGCCCTATCGCTGGGTCAAATCCGCCGACGACATCCTCTCATCAGTCAAGCGCTTCTGTCAAAAGGCCGAACAAACATTATGCAGCGAATTTTAGATTCAGATGACTAGCACATCGACTCGGAAGGTCCCGATTTCGTTGGCCTGGCCATAGGCAAGCATGGCCGATCCATTCCCGACGAGATTGACGAGGCGCATGTGGAACGAACACTGTTCGGCTTTCGTCGGAACCGCGAATTAGCGGAATGGGTGTCCACGAATTTCTGAAACACGCATGCAGACCTCTCGCAGGCATTCGATCCAGACGCCTGGACGGAATGGGATTGTTTCTGGGACCAGATTGTCCGCATCGATAAGAACGTTCCGTCATCCTGGAAACTTGCGGATCTGGTCATCACCGCCGGACTTCGCGGCATCCTGTTTCCTCGCTCCGCTGCCATGAAAGTACCAGCGTGTCGCCGATGAGGTCGCCTGCGGCACCGGTGTGGCCCATCATCGTCCTGGCGTGATTGGAGCCAACCAACCTGGGGCCTGGCGGCCGCATTCTGGCTCTACGCCGCAAGATCGGGGCCGGTTCCGCGTCTGCATCGAATGACGGAGGTAAGAGATGGTCTCGGAACGGGTTGCTCGGCATTTATGATCCGACCGAGCGCTAGTCTAGCGAGTGATCGTCGCGGGCTCGACGGCGGCATCATCTCAGGGGATTCCGGCCTCCAGGCGCGCGAGGAATGCCGAGACCTCAGCCTTGATGTCGGCCGGTTCAGTGACCGTGGGGGGGCGTCTTGGCTACTCCCCAGTCATCCCCGATTTAAATCAAATCCGTCTGTGGATCTTGACGATTGCGCGACTCTCACCTCGTACATCGCGTAAATGCGGGCGCCTATTGAGAGGGTTCTATGACAAGCGATTTTTCCGCCGCCCGAGTGCATTTAGATCGAGCGTATGACTACCTTCGTGGCGATGACCCGATGAGCCGGAGGGGACGCGAAGTCTTGGACCTGTTAATTGAGGCGGTTGCTGACGAAGAGTTCAAGCAGCCACGACAAAACGCGGAGGTGCTAACGTTTCCGATTGGGCGCCGCTTCTGAGGCAATCTCCATGGCCGCCGTGTATCCCGGATTGCGCCGCCGTCGTGCGCTGCAGGCTCCGGCCCGCCAGATCGCGGCCAACGCCAGTGCGGAAGCATCGATGGTTGCCGGCAAGATCCTCGACAACAAGGATGCGACCCTCGGCTACAACGCCCAGACCGGCGCCCATGGCCACATGATCGCCATGGACATCGTCGACCTGGTCAAGGTTGTGCGCACGGGTCTTCAGGATGCGACCTCGGTCGCCAGCCTGCTGGTCACCACCGAAGCCATGATCGCCGAGGCGCCGAAGAAGGATTCCCTGGCGGGCATCCGGTGGAAGGCGGTGGGCCTCATGAGTGCTCAAGCCCTGCGCCTTTAGCAGCGTCAGATACTGGCCGTTTCAACCTGGCTGTCCTTTATCGCTGGCGGTTCCCATGCGCAACAATGTCCGGCGGTCGGTGGCGGATGTCGTTGCCCAGCACGGTTGTGTGCTGGACTGGTCATGGAAGGAAAGGCGTATTCCATCCTTACCCCGTCGGCCATTCAGAAAGAGGCGTCTCAAGGCCAGGTCCGCACCGTTAAGATCATCGATCCAGTGATCACCCGTTCCGTTGTGCTTGCCGTCAACCCGAAAGATGAGCGCTCTCCAGCCGTGTCTGTGGTCCGCAAGCTGATCCCCAAGGTCGTAAGGACCTTGATCGAGAGCAGGCACTGGTCAGCCACGCTTCCGGACCGGGCTTAGGCCCATCCTTCAAACCAAGTTCCAGCTGCTACCGCTCCTCCGCCACTGCTTGAGCCGCATTAATCTGGATTCGGGATGGTTTTGGGCGACATACGATATTTGACCGCATGCGACGATCGCGGTGAAATCGCAGAGCAGCCAGGCTCGGTTCGGATATCGGCCGTTGTCGTATCTGGCAGGAATATGGATTGATTTCCATCGAGCTGGCAGGGTCATCAGGGGATTATACGGGCTTTCTGGCCATTGAACGGTTACCTGAAGGTTGTTCGAAACGAGCCAAGTTACAACGCCGGGCGATCTCGGCTACCTCAACTTGAGGAAGGAACGACCCGCGCGCCGCAAGAAACAGGTATCTCGGTGCGAATTTCGGCGCGGGCGAACAACCGCGATCAGTGGGCAGATTACATCCACGACCGCGATCAATACGGGTTCGAGACCAACGGCTTCGCGGTCGCTCGTTTCGAGCGCGGGGACTAAGCCGGGAGTTCCTTGAGCGGGTTCGCCCACGGCACCCCGAGCGGCTGAAAATGCCGCTCGTTTGCCGTCAGGACCATGTAGCCTCGCGCTGCCGCCGTGGCGGCTATCGCGATGTCTTCGAAGACGGGATCATGCGCCCGCGCCCGGTCAATGATGGCGCCGGCGTGGCGGGCCTCGTCGATGCCGAACGGCAGGATGCGGCCAGCATAGAGCTGCTCGACGGCGGCGAGCCAGCGGCGCAGCCGTACTGTCTTCGTCGTCGCGCCGATCCTGACGGCGCGGGCAATGCCCGCCTCGATCTCCGCGACCGTGACCGTCGACATGTACAGATGGTCATTGTTCTTGCGCAGCCAGTCGGCGAACGGCTGCAAGCCGACTTCCTGTTTCGTCGGCGCGTCGGCCGACACGATATTCGTGTCCAGCAGATACACGGGCTAGAGGCCCTCACGCAAAGCGCGGGCGGGCTTGCGCCTCCGTTCCGGAATGTCGTCGCCGTCGCCCGGGAAGGCTAGCAGGAGGTCTGCAAAGCTGGGCACCTTGGAAACCCTCTCCCATTCTTCGAAAGACACAAGCACGGCCTCCGGCTTGCCGTGGCGGGTGATCACGGAAGGCTCTCCGGCAACGGCCTGGTCGACCACCGCGGACAAGGTGGCCTTCGCGTCCTTCAACTGAATCTCTCTCATGTCGACGTCTCATTATGACTACCTATAGTCATATTCTATTTTGTTGGCAGGCGCAAGAGATAGGATCGTTATCCTATCTTCAATTTGACGTCTGGTGTGCTGCCGTGGGCGGCATCGCCGCAACCCCGGACGATGGAACTTGCCGCCGATTCTGCTCGGCGAGCTCAGTCGTACTCCAGACGTTCCGAGAGCAACACCACACCTCAAGGCTGCCACAATCACCACGCTGGCGGGGCACTCCTCCTTGCCGCTCCGCAATCCCGGAGGGGTTGGTCGAAAGTATCTCATCTTACGGCACTACGCTGCCATAAGGTCTCGCCCCACAGGCGAATGCGAGCGACTTACATCAAGGCTTCTGTGGAAGCGATGGATTTCTCCCTGTCCCTGGCCAGCCTGCGGCATCGCCCCAGCCATGCGAAATGCGCGCTCCACGACCCAGCCACTCGGCAGGACCTCGAAGCCCTTGGCTTTATCCGTCCGCGTGACGATCTTCACGGTGAACGTGCCGACCTTTTGCATCGGGCCCTCAAGCTTCGGTCCAACATAGCCGCCGTCGGCGAAGACGTGTGGCAAGCCACGCCCAGCGTTCGAGAATGTTCTTGGGGGTATTCGTGTAGCGCCAGGCACAGCCGCTCGCGCAAATTCATGGCAGCTTCATAAATCCGTTGCGGCGATTTCGTACATGGTGGAGACGGCTTTGTTTTGAGGCCGCCCCTGGAAAAGGATGGAAAAATGTCCAAGATCATCGGCAATACCGAAACGATCGAAAACGCCGGCTCCCCTGCCTTCGACTCCTCCAAGTCTGTCGAGCAAATCCGCGCTGTCGCCGAACAGGGCCTTGAGCGGTCGAAGGAGGCATTTTCCAAATTGAGCTCGGACGTCGAAACGACTCAAAGGGCTTTCGACTCCACCTTTGAAATGGCCAAGACCACCAGCAACGAGATGCTCCTGAAGACGATTGCCGCTCTGCAAGCCAATGCCGAAGCCGGCTTCACGCACCTCGAGGCCCTGGTTGCCGTGAAGTCGCCGTCCGAGTTCTTCGAACTGCAGGCCGCATTCCTGCGCAAACAGATCGAGAAGGCCTCCGAGCAGGCCAAGGCCCTCCAGGCATTGATGGTGAGAGCTGGCGATGACGTATCCAAGCCGATCAAGGATGCCTTTGAGAAGGCGTTGAAGGAACGCAAGGCCGCCTGATTCTTTTAAGGCAACCCGAGACCGAAGGTCAGCACCTCGCCCAAGGGCCACATTAGAACCGGCACCTTCTTCCATTTGGTCGGACGGCTTTGTCTGCCCGACCGCATCGCAGGCCCGTCGTCCTGACTGTTTTCGGCGCTTCTTGGCCTTTAGGTCCGGTCGACAATCAGATTAACGCAAAAACGGTGGGGCCGATTGTCGTAACCAATTTCCGCAACAACGCGTCAATCTTCACAGCAAGACTTAGCATCGGGAATGCCTCACGCCGGTTGCGACGGGAAATCGTGCCCCATAGCGCAGATATTCACAACAGCTAAAAGTAGGGTGGATTGTGCCGCGTGAAGGACTTGAACCCTCTCGGGTAGTCGCCAGTTTGAAGCCTTTAGGTCCGGTTGGCATTGTCGGATTTCCATTGTTCCATCATCATCGTCATCCACGGCCCGAATTCTTGCCAGTTCTCGCGATCCCACGCTGTCAACGTGTGCATAATTGCCGAGCGACCTTCGCCGGCAGAACAGTGGCCATCTCGCACCCTTGTTAGGACTGCGGAGATGAAATGGTCCAAGGTGTAATAGTCATCGTCCGAAATTCGCATGTTGGCTCCCTTGCCATCCGCCAAGTATATAGGAGATTGCGGCTGATATGCCACGCTTCTCAACACGCTTGCCACCGAATTGACGGCTGCGAACATGATGACGTGCAGCTTAGCGAAGCTATCAAAGCCCTTAGCCGTGATTTGAACAGGCAAGACGACTTCGAAAATAAAAAGGCCCGATACGAGCTTTTTCAGACCGGCCAACACGACGTGGTTTTCAAGTTGAGGGAGGTCATGCGAACGGGCAGCCGATTTATTTCATATGCCCGGTGTGTCCCAATGCCGACAGGCTGATCGGCTTTAGTTCCGGGGAAGGCGACTTCAAGGTCTGCTAGGGGAACCGTGTGGGCGCCTCTGCAGCCAAATCTTCCGAACTACCCAGGCAAAGCCTTCCTGCCGGGATCGCGCTTTTCAGGTGTCCGCCGCATTGCACCGGGCACGCACACGGGGGACAGCGCGAACATTCCAGGCGCAAATTTGGGGGAAGTAGGGAGCCTCGCCGTTCTTGCATAGCTGCACTGCACAAAATGTGTTTGCGCATTGCACAACTTTTAGCCACTAGGGCTACAGCTGGTGCACACGATGGTTTCCTCCCATTTCCATCGCGTCAGCTGTTCCTCTGGAGGTTTCAACCTTCACACCTAAAGGGCCTCGGTTTTCCGATGGCCCTGTTTTTTTGGCGGTACCATTACCTTCGTCACTGTGCGCAAAGTGGGGCGAAGCTTCAGCCATCGGACTTTAGGGGTCATTTCTGCCTGGCGGAGTCGACCCCTCCCGACAGAAGCCTGACCTTTGCCAGTCTTCTACGGGCAAGCGTTCGCGCCAAAAGTTCAAAGCCGCGTCCGTAAGATTCAACAATGAACGCCAGCGTCATCAGATCGAGCAGAAAGTCGTCGATCGCATGTGTGAGCGCGTCAGACCTTTGTTCAAGCTGAAGCAGCAGGGCGCGCGTCTCTTCGATTGCGGCCCCGAAATCTTCTGCGTCAATCCGCGAGTCGATCCTGTCGAATATCTGCAAGCGTCCTCACTCTCCCCAAGACATACTTAGCGCATGTTCAAGTTGCACGGGGGAGAGGAAGCGCCTCAAATGACGCTTTCGAAAGAGCGGCCGACAAGCTCAGCGCGCAAACCCTATCAGTCAATTCTTCACCTTCCCCGTCATTGAGCCCGACCATCCAATATCTGGATAAGCAGGCTGCGGGCTTCGACATTCCGAAGACTTGAGGCCGCGCGCATCGGGACCAACCCCATGCGGCGGAGAACTGGGCCGCGAGCGCCGGACGGCCGGCGATTTTCTCTTAAGCTTCGGCCCTCTAGAAATTGGGCATGGATGACACAGCAAGCTTTCCGATCTGTACGATAATACGCCCCGTATTGGCGGCGCGTGTGACAGCTTCGATCGCCTCCGCTACGCGAACCAAGCGTTTCGTTCGGCGTTTTTCATTGAGGCCGACCAGATGCTGACGCACTACCGAATGGTTGATGAAATTGCGCCTTACGAGAGAGCTGAATATCGCCCCGCCGTGTCCTGTCGCGGCAGTTGAGAAGGTCGACCAAGTCGTCGGCCTCTTCGATAGGCATGTCGATTAAGGGGACGCCCACCTCGACGACCGGCAGCCCCGTGAAGACGTCGATAATGTCCCACGTGCCTTCGGGCGTCTTCTCTATGTCGTAACGCTGGGCCATTGGGGGTTTGGGCGGGATATCTAGAGGTTACAGGTGATCCTTTGGGCTCCGAGAATGGCCTCCCGATCGGACTGCTCTAGCGCCTCAATTTAACGAAGCGAGCGGACTTGGCAATCCTAGGTCGACCGCCAGATTTCGCATGACGCGTTAATAACATCGGCTGCGAATGCAAACCGTCTTGTTTCGGAAAGACTGACCTAGCGAAACGGGTTCCAGCAGATCTGAACAAAGCAGACCGTCGAACAAAAAAGGCCGGGCTCGAATGCGGCCCGGCCAAAGGAAGGTCAAAACCTTCAGAGGGGAACACCGTTTAGCGGAATGGGAGGAAAACCGCCGAACGATTTTGTCTTTCTGAGCTCATTTCAGGGCTTTGGCGACGAATTACATTCCAAAGAAAGCGCGAAACGGCAAAGATTCGTGCTCCGACCGCAAACTTGAAGACGACATGGTACCGGCGTGCCACATCGGCATACGAACGCAGTCGGCTTTTCAGGTGACATGTCGGAACAACGGTGCCCGACCACTTGCCGGTCCGCGGGCCTCGGCCGCCATTCTTTCGGCAGGCTCAGAAGCGGCATGGTCGCATTCCCGCCGCGCCTAAGAAAAACGGAACGGAAGCCCTGGACGCCGGCGGCGGCGTCACGACGCGATGCAAGGTCGCACGCAAATAGCCATCGACGCCAGTTCGAGCACCGCGCCGAGATTGACGACTTGCCTCGGCACCATATGCCCGACGCGCCGGTCTTCTTGGATGAGAAAATGTTCAAGGCGGTGCCGAAGCTCTTTGCAGCGGAATTCGACCTGTTGCGACTGCACGAAAATTCGCACCTGATCATTAACGCAACGGTCATGCGGAAGCCGTTCGGCATCATGTCGATCGACGAAATCGGCTTTCTGAAAGTGACGGAGAATTGGATTCTGTTCAGCACAACGACAAAAAGGATTTGATCGAGGTCCTGACCAGGGAGCATCGGCGATTTGTGAAAACGTTGCGCTACAACGCCTTGCCGGCGGCGCCGATGGCGTTTGGTCTTCTGACCGACGCTGACTGGCAGGGAACGGCCCTTTTCGTCGTACCGTACGATGCTAAGGGGGCCGTGCGGTCGGAATTCGACCATCTGATTTCAAGCTGCGAGCTTCAAACCTGGTGCTGGGACGCAAGCGGCCCTCGGCCAGCGCTGCTGGGCAAACAGCAGCGGCTTCCCGCGCCGGACAGCAGACCGGCTTTGGAATATCAACCGAACACGTGAAACACGGGATCTCCAAGTCTGAGCGCACCGCGTGCCAAATCGGGCGCAATAGCGCCCGTCAACCGGCGCCGAAACCCGCGAACTAACTAGAGGACACTCACGTCGGACCCACGCGAGAACATCGTCGGCAAATTATTGTGCGCTGCAATTTTCTCTTTCGCACTTGCACAAAAATGTGGCAAATGCATCATTGCCTGACGTTGCGGAAGGACCTTGAGATGGCCCGGCACGTCTACGGGCGAAGTCGAGGCGGCGAGTGCAAAGTGCGCAAGAGGCACGAGCACCGATTTCCGCTGGCCATGTGGTTGGCGGCGCGCCCGAGGCGGGTAGAAGAGGAGCGTCGGCGTGAGCATTCCCATCCTTCGCACAGTTGCGGAACTGCGCAGCATCGTAGCCGTGTGGCGCCGAGAGGGCTTGAAGGTTGCCCTGGTTCCTACCATGGGCGCCCTCCACGACGGACACCTCAGCTTGGTGCGAGCAGCCCTCGCCAAGGCCGACCGGGTGATCGTAACGCTGTTCGTCAATCCGAAGCAGTTCAACAGCCTTGCCGATCTCCAAGCATATCCGCGTACTGAACATGACGATGCTGCGAAGCTGGCGTCGGTTGGAGCCCATATCGTCCTCTATGCACCGGATGCGCTGGACATGTATCCGAAGAGCTTTGCCACGACTGTATCCGTGAGCGGGGTGAGCGAGGGCTTGTGCGGTGCATTCCGGCCGGGCCATTTCGATGGTGTGGCGACAGTCGTGACAAAGCTTTTCCTGCAGACTGGCGCCGACCTCGCTTTCTTCGGCGAGAAAGACTTTCAGCAGTTGCATGTGGTGCGCCAACTCGTGCGCGACCTCGACGTTCCGATCGAGATCGTCGCCTGTCCGACAGTGCGCGAAAGCGATGGACTGGCGATGTCGTCCCGCAATGTGCGGCTACGCGAAGCCGAGCGCCAGGCAGCACCGCGACTGGCCGAAATCCTTCACGAAGCGAGCGAGCAACTGACAGACGGAGACCCCGTTGCACGCGTTCTTGCCGTCGCGCGCCAGACCATACTTGCTGCGGGTTTTGAGCGCGTGGAATATCTCGAACTGCGTGCCGACGAGGACCTAATGCCAATGGCGGCGCTCGACCGTCCCGCACGACTGCTCGCCGCCATCTGGCTTGGACAAACCCGGCTGATCGACAATGTAAGCGTCCGTCCGCGGCAAAATGCTGGCGCCTTCAACAGAGCGACAATCGCAGCATGAGATCGGACCCTAACATTCGCCGCTTTCAGCGCCTCGGCCTTACAACGCGGATACCCTCAGCGACCTCAACCAGAAACGGATCTCGGTCATTGCGACCGGCGAGCCGTCGAACACTTACCCCCCGCGGGCAAACTCACGCGATCGCCAGCGCAAGGCTGAGCGTATTTCGGCAGCTGTGCGAATCAGGCAAGCCGCCGAAACTCCTGGCGGCCACGTTGCCTAAATGAATGCGATAAAGTCGTCGATCACGATCCAGCATGGCCAGGGATATTCGAAGAGCAAAAGCGTCGGATCTTGGAGGTGATCGGCGACATGGTCGAGAGCATCCATGACAGAGCTATGACGGAATTTGGGAGACTGGGTTGATCAAGCGGCGCTTTGCGGCTTCATTTCGATGACCTCGATGCCGTCCTGGAACCTGGCACCTGCGAGCAGTTTGGGCGGCGTTTTCACGTTGTTTGAAATGTGGCCGCGTGGGAAGCCGTGAGTGCACGGCCTGCCTGAAAAGCGCGGTGTCGGCCTCACGCGGATTAGCGCAGATACTACAACGAGGTGCGCCGGCATGGGGCGATCGGGCACAAGGCCCGATCTCGTTGCTCAATCCCGATGGCGCCACCAGCCCGCGATCGTGAGAAAGCCGGGAAATTCTACCTTCCGGCGGTCCAGAAAATGGTATCGGAGCAGCAGTGAGTTCAAGTCTAAAGGTCCAACATATGATCGATGGGTTCGGTTTTCCGATGCTCAATTGGATTTATCCGGGCAGGGGAAAAATCCTGCCTTCCGGCGCCGCATGTGGATCCTGCGCAGCCAGGATTATACTTTTGTACGCAGTCGCTTTTTTAGTAGCTCTAGGCACCGATCCCGCCTTTGCCCATGTGAAGTGGTTCTCTGCATACGACCTGGGCATGCCCCCTCAGCCGCTTTCGTCGCTCATCAACCCGCTGTTCATCGGGTCGGTACTGCTTTCGATGTGCTTTGTCATCGTAATGTTCTGGTTCGATGCCTGGCTCGCCTCCTGGCCTGCCTACGCCGACTACATGCGTCAGTTTGAACATTGGCGGAGGGCATCGCCGGATCTCCTTCGCATCGGGCTAGGGCTATTTCTTTGGGCACTGTGGCTGCTTGGAGGAATTATCCTCACGCCTGAGCTAAGGATCAGCAGCACCTATATCGGCTGGCTGCAATTTTTCCTGGCCCTGTGCACCCTGACCTGGCCAACGACCCTGATCTCTGGCGCAGGTTTGATTGGATTGTACGCCTATGGCATCCATGATTATGGGGTGTTCCATATGATGGATTATCCGTTGTTCCTCGGCATCGCGGTCTATCTGATCATCCAGTCGGCCCGCCTGGAACGTTTCTACCGTCATGCTGACATGATCCTTGTCGTCTCGCTATCGGCCACGCTCCTTTGGGCTGCGGTTGAGAAGTGGCTCTATTGGTCCTGGACCATGCTGCTGCTGGAGAAGCATAGCTATCTAGCTCTCGGCATAGACCATCATGAATACATCATTTTGGCTGGATTCGTGGAGTTCGTCGCAGCCTTCCTCGTTCTGTTCGGCAGAGCGAGCCAGATATTGGCTTCAATAGTGCTGTTGGCGATATTCACCTCGGCAATTGCTGAATTCGGAAAGATCGATGCGGTTGGACACCTCATGATTATCCTGGCGCTTGTGGTTATCATTCTCGATGGCGTTGCGACGACTGCACATGGCAATTTCACGAGAAGGCAATTGAGGGTGAGCCGAGCAGGCACTGCACCATTGGCTTTTTCAGCATTCCTGTTTCTTTATGTATTTGCCTATTCCTTGATGTATCAGTTGGCTCCCCCGACAGACAAACTCCCAAAGGAACTTCCTAATTCCTTGCCTCGGCGCGATGCCGAAAAGTAAAGTCGGCAGCGTCTGTTTTTGTACCTGATTTGAAGCCGGCGGCAATGGGACTGGGCGGAGCGACAAAGTGTGCAGGAGTCGATCCAGATCTGGGCAACCTGCACAAGCTGCTCTGTTTCGGTGCCCGAGAACTGGAACTTCTTTACTATATCGCCCATGAAGCGCTTGCTCGACGGGTGCCGCCCATGCCCGGCCTCAATGGGATCGATGTCGACATAGAGCCGGTCCCTTCTTGCCCTTGAGCATCTGGGCATGGTTGGTATCGTCGTCGATCCAAGTGTGAATCCTGTAGCCCTTGTAATCGATTCTCATGCGAAACCTCGTGTGGCGCGTTAACCGGTCGTGGTTGATGTCACTCAGCTGAATTCGTCGTCGGCTCTCATTTCGGTTTCGACTGCCGGCAAGATGTCGCCCGCGAGCAGCTTTTCCTTCGACAGCAGCCCCGCATCCTCGAGCGCCTCGACGTCGGGCAGATCGCGCAGTGTGTCGAACCCGAACTCGAGCAGGAATTCTTTCGTCGTGACATAGGTATAGGGCGCGCCCGGCGTCGGGCTGCGCGGGCCGGAGGCGATCAGGCCGGCGCCGCGCAGATGGCCGATCAGGTCGCGACTGATCTCCTTGCCGAAGAAAGACGACAATTCTCCACGCGTGATCGGCTGGAAGTAGGCGATGCACATCAGCACCAGCACCTCCGACTGCGTCAGATCGGCCGCCCGTTCATTGCCGCCGACGGCCGTGCCAAATGCACTGCGGATGGCGTCGGCATAGGCCGGCCGCGTCAGGTGCCGAAAACCGCCGGCGACGGCGACCAGGTCGTAGGGCCGGCCACGCAGTTCCTCCCGGATGTCGTCGATCAAAAGGTCGATGCTGCAGCTTTTTCCGACGATGCGGGCCAGCGTCTCGCGGCTGACCGGTTCGCTGGCCGCGAAAATCGTCGCCTCGACGCGGTTCATCCATTCGCGCCAGCGCGCTTCCGGCGGCAGGTGATCCAACTCGCGGTCAAACAGGCGGTCGCCTGACCGACCGTCGTCTGGTCGGCCTTTCGCTCGTCGCGCGTGCGTCGCCTCGGCCATCGTTTCTCACAGCCCGTAGATGCGGAAGGTCGCTCGACCAGAGAGTTCGCGGACAGCGCCGAGCTCGACCAGGCGGTCGAACAGGCGGCGCAGGCCACGGTCGCTCATCCCGGTGCTTTTGTCGCCGCGCGATGCAACGAGCGCGTCGTCGTTCAGCAATCGGTCGACGACGGTGTCCGCCCCCTTGGCTCTGAGTTTTGGTGCGACGGCGAGCAACCGATCCGCGCGGCGTTCGAGCTCCGCCGAGAGATCGATGGCGAGCAGCGCCGCGTGCGCCTGCGCGGCAAGCAAGAACTTCGCCGGATACGAGGCCGCGGCCGAAGGGGTACCCGCCGGGAGGCGCGCCCGACTGGAACTTTCGCCCCCCTTTGGCTCGCTGGTCAGCACGGGTACTGCATGGCTCCAGCCGAGCCGCTGCGCCAGCAAGGCGTCGGCAAGCCAGGGTCCCATGGCGCGTGGCAGGCCGTGGCCCTCGACGGCCGCGTAGGCGCCTGTCAGCATCCCGACTGCGCCTTCGGTCGTGGCGAGCCGCCGCAGCGCGTCCGCCAGATCGCTGACCGCCGCGCCGTCGCGGGCGAAAAAACCGAATTCCTCCAACACCGCGGCGAGACTTTTCTTCGTCAGAAGCTCCTCTGCGGGCCGCGCTGCCAGCCGGCGCCAGCCGAGGAGCAAAAGGCCGCCCGGCCCAACGTCGTCGCCGGGGCGGGTGAGGAGGAAAGAATCGCGCAGCGCCGCTTCATCCTCGACGCGCCCCGTATGCCGCGCCGTCGCCGCAGCCGCGGCGAGCGCGAGGCGCTGGCGCCAGGCGCCGGCCCATTTTTCGTCGCGGCGCACAACCGCATCCAGCGTGGCGATGGCCGCGCCGGTGGCCAGGGTAGCATCCTCAACGGTTTGCGCCGCCTCCACCGCCTTTCGCAGCCAGCTCGGCACGGTGACAGTCGGAGCGGCCGGGGCGGCGCCGGACTGCGTGACGTGACGGCGTAGGGGCGATTTCGGGCGCAGAATCATCGTCGACATGATGATTCATTGCGGCGCTTATTACAACACAAATGGCAGCAATCCGCCGCACCTGTCGCCACACAATCATGTCCGGTAAGCTTGCCTTATCGGACGTATGCGGCTAGCCTGCCAAATCATGGCAGAGTCTCCGGAAAACACCCCCAAAATCGACGATAGCGCCTCCGACCATCCAGAGGGCGATCTGCCCGACATCGTCGATCTGGTCATGGAGATGGGCGCCTTACCCCCCGCCTCGGGACCGACACCCCGTGTCCCGGCGCCCCTGGAAGCCCTCGTCGCGACCGCGACAAGCTACGCGAAGGCCGCCAGTTCCGAGAACACGCAAAATGCCTACGCCAAGGACTGGCGGCATTTCACCTCCTGGTGCCGTCGGGAAGGGTTCAATCCGCTGCCGCCCTCCAGCCAGGTCATCGGCCTCTATATTGGCGCCTGCGCCTCAGGCAGTGTCATTGACACCGCTGCCGGTGATCCGAAACGCGGCGCCCCTGCCCTCTCGGTCGCGACGATCGAGCGGCGCCTCTCCGGCCTTGCCTGGAACTTTACCCAGCGCGGCGTGCCCATGGATCGCGCCGATCGCCATATTGCCACCGTGCTTGCCGGCATTCGCCGCAAGCACGCAAAACCGCCGCGGCAAAAGGAGGCTGTGCTCGGCGACGATATCAAGGCGATGGTCGCCACGCTCAGCCATGATCTGCGCGGCCTGCGCGACCGCGCTATTTTGCTCCTGGGCTTCGCCGGCGGCCTACGCCGTTCCGAAATCGTCGGCCTCGACGTCGTCCGCGATGATCACAGCGACGGCGCCGGCTGGATCGAGATTTTTCCTGACCAGGGCGTCCTGGTGACGCTGCGCGGCAAGACGGGCTGGCGCGAGGTTGAGGTCGGCCGCGGCGCTTCCGATCAGACCTGCCCCGTCGCCGCCCTTGAGAGTTGGATCCGCTTCGGCCGCATCGCGAAGGGGCCCCTCTTCCGCCGCATCTTCAAGGACAACAAGACCGTCGACGTCGAGCGGCTCAGCGACAAACACGTCGCCCGCCTGGTCAAACAGACCGCGCTCGCCGCCGGCATCCGCTCCGATCTTCCGGAAGGGGAACGTGCGCTGCTGTTCTCAGGGCACTCGCTGCGCGCCGGCCTCGCCTCGTCGGCCGACATCGAGGAACGTTACGTGCAGAAGCAACTTGGCCACGCCTCGGCCGAGATGACCCGCAAATATCAGCGCCGTCGCGATCGGTTCCGCACCAACCTCACTAAGGCGTCCGGGCTTTGAAAAGGGCCCCTCCCCCGGCCGGGCCCGCCTCACGGTGCTGCGGGAGGGCAGGATTTTCCGCCTTATCGCTTCAATTGAACTCGGGACGTGAAAGCGACACAGTATCTTCGGCGGCTTTCTCGCTATCGATAATCACCTCTTATCGATAGCGGTGGAGGCGAATCCGTGGATCAGCGACCTATGAGAGGATGCCATCGTGCCAATCCCCTCCCCTCTTCCGACAGAAAAGCCCACAGCCGGATCGTCAGAGTTGTCGGTCGCTGTGCGGCACGCCCTGTGCGAACCTATCACCGTCAGCATCGCAAAATACTACCTAGCCCGGTCGTCCAGCGGCGCTCGCAATTCTCATCCGGCCATCCTCGCCGTCACGCCATTCGCCTTCAGGGCGGCCATCAGCATAGGTCCGACGGAAAACTGCCCTGCCCTCGCCTTTTCGGTCAAAACCCGCAGATAACCGCCGGCCGAGTTGATGTGCTGGGCCCGCTGCAAGATGCAGGCAATTACGATGGCGGCGACCTCCTGGCCCATCTCATGGCAAGCCTCCTCGTATGCTGAGGGCGAAATACCAAGGTAGCCTCGCACCTGGGCCGCGGTGATCATCAAATCGCGCCAGTTTCCGATCCCGCGCACGGCGTAGTCTGAGATTTCGGGGCACGCTTTCAGCACCAGCCCTATTGGATAGCTTTTCAGCTTCTCATCCGTTCCTTGCCTTGGCTCGACCGCCGCCCTGCTTTTCTCGAAAGCTGGTTCAAATACAAAATTGGAGTCTGTGTTTGAATCAGATTGCTGCCGCTCATTTTGGGACTCATTGGCGCTAGGATTCGTGGAATTCATGAAGCTTTCCAGCATCATATCCACTTCGTCATGAAGTATGGTCAGATCGGCTACAATTGCCTCCAGTTCTGACAACCCTGCCCGCCGCGGGATTGCATCCACAATGGCTCTAAACCGTCTCCAGACGCCTCCCCAGTCGCCAGGAACGTCCTCCTCGATCGCAGCCTCGACAAGTTTGTGGATGTCGCGACGATGGAGCGTAATCCGCTCCCTCATCAACCTGAGAGCCAGGGCGTCGGCGCGCACCTGTTCGGCAGCATGCTGGAACTCAGCAGCCCGCGTCAGCAGCGGCGCTAGCGAAAATCCGAACGCTTCCGCAATAGCGCCACCCTTTCCCTTCCGGGCAAACCTTTTGCCGTTTGGGCTGTCCCGACGGATGACCAGGCCGCAACTCACCAGCTCGGCCAAGTGTCGCCGCAATGTGGAACTGGGCATGCCGTGCGTGCGAAGCGACAGCTGCGCATTCGAAGGAAAGACCATCAGGCCGTTTTCCTCGCTGATCTGATCGTCCGGATAGAAAGACAAGAGCCCGCTCAGCACGGCCAGAGCGCGATCTCCCACACCTACGACAGTCTTGCCTTCGCACAACCAACGATAGACCTGCCATTTCTCGACAAGAGCGCCGTCCGGAATCTCTCGTGATGCCGCATTCGCTTGCACCAAGGCAAGCGTCATCGGCCGCCGCCCAAAGGGCGTCGTCGCGTATCCCCTCTCCATTTCCCTCACCTTTCAATCAGGCAAAAGAAATTGGCTCGCCGAAACGGCGCCACGACTCTTGACAGTGATTCGGGGAAGTGCGATTCTCAGCTTGCTACAGACCGAGAAGGGCTTCCGCGACGGCGACGTTCGGGGGCCTTTTTCTTTTGCGGTTTTAGTCTCCTGTTTTCTTCGCCATTTCCGACTCCCGAAAAGCCTCGAAAAGCTCGTCGAGCTTGCCGGCGATGAATGCGCCAAAGGGCGATGCTTCCTTAGACTTCAAGGCGAGCGTAAACACCTTTCCGGTGTCGGTGATTTTGGCTCGAACCGATCTATCATCGGGTGTCCAAGCCGTTTCCTTGGACTTCGTAGACGCATGCGGGCGTTTCGCTGGCACACTCATGAAGTCGAAGAGGCGGGTAAACCGGGCCTCGCTGGCTGGTTGGGCGAAATCGGTGCCTGCCACATACTCTGCCGCCCTCACCCCTGCCCCGGGCGGCTCCATGAGTTTGGCAAGCTGCCACCAGCGGTCCCGACCAACGCTCTTGGCGGCGCCTATCGCCAAAATGACCCGCTCGGGAATGTTACTGGTAACCGAACGCATCTTCGAGAACGTCGTGTCATCGAGCGCAAGCGCCGACTTCACCGTATCCGGGGAATGGCCCCGCTTGAGAATTCGGTCGGCAAACAGGGTCCTTTCGATGAAGGACAAATTGGCTCTGGCAGCATTTTCCTGCCCTTGGGCGATAACATGGTCCTCATCGTCCATCTTCTTGACGACGGCGCGGACCGGTCGGTCCAACTGGCGCGCGACCCTGACACGCCTGTGGCCAAAGACGGTTTGGAAGCGGCCCGAAACCTCGGGGTGAGGCCTGACAAGAACCGGCGAATCCTGCCCTCTCTCACGAATAGCTGCCAGCAATTCCTGGAAAGCCTCATCGTCATCGTCCATGCGGTCTGAAACGAATGACGTGTCGACTAATGCCGGATCGAGATCGACGACCGAACTCTTCGAGAGTTCCTCGAATGACTGCATAATCGAGCGGGAAGCGCCGCGAACGGCATAGGCTGAGATGTCCTTGACGTTCGCAACCGAGGCCGCGGGGCCCATGACGCTGCCAAATATGTCCTTGCGTGCCATCAATCGCCCCGATTCTCGGTTAGTCGACTGATTTCACGGTCAAAATTCCCATTATTTACTGCCGTAAAACCCGCCGTCATGACCGCCCCCATGCGCGATGGATGAGCGTCGCGATCTCGGAGTTCACCGCATCCAGTGATTCCAGTGCGCGGTCGTAGGTAGAGCGGGTAAAGGACGACTTCTCGACCTCGTAGAGTGTCTGTTTCGTCAACCCCGCATCCGAAATGGCCGTCGACTTGAGCATCGGATTTTCGAGTATCTGGCCGGCCAGCATCGACTGCATGAAGCCAACCATCTGCGCTTGCGGGATGTCTGTCGGTTCGTAGCGCGTGATCAGGTAGCGAAACCAATCCAACTCGATTGCTGCACCGGCTGCCTTGATGGTCTTCAAGATGCCGCCGAGCATCAGCAGGAACTGGCTCATCGACATCAGGTCGAGCATTTGAGGATGAACCGTGATGAGGACAGATGTCGCCGCCGACATCGCCGTCAAAGTCAGATAGCCTAGTTGCGGAGGGCAATCGACAATCACTACGTCATAGCGGTCGTCCACCTCCGACAACGACCTTGCAAGCCTGGTGAAGAACTGGCGACCTACGTTGGACGTTCTGTCCTGCATGGCGAGCGGCGTGTCGTACTCATACTCCTGCAGTTCAAGACTGGCTGGAATGATATCCAGACCGGGAAAATTCGTCGGGACGATCACGTCAGAGATCGGTTTGCGCTCGTCGTCATAACGGATCGCCTCATACAAAGAGAGGTTCCGATCAAGTTCCGGCTGGAAGCCATGCAAGGCGGACAGTGAGGCTTGCGGGTCGAGATCGATGGCAAGGACGCGATGGCCCGTCAGAGCTAGATGCTGGGCGAGGTGGGCGGCGGTGGTTGTCTTGCCGCTGCCGCCCTTGAAGTTGACGACAGCAACAACCTGGAGCTTGTCGCCAGGCTTGCGGTGCGGCACGTATTTCTTGACCTCGGTCCTGCCGTGTCGGTCCAGGAAATGGCGCAGCTCAAGCATCTGCTCCGCGGTATAGGATCGGCGTCCCGACGGTATCTGCTCGGGCAGGGGGCCCTTGCGTTCCAGATGGAGACGCTTCAGATTGTTTTGCGATACTCCCAGATAGTGGGCTACCTCCGCCATCGAAAAAGACCGAAGGGTCTTGGTCGCATTGGGCGGGAACTTGTCCATACGAAGCTGGTTCAGTCGCCGGGATATCTCTTCGCCCTGCTCGATGATCGTGTTATCGAACTCGAAGCGTGGAAGCCGCATGGCAATGTTCATTTCTTGTCGAAACCTGAATTGGCGCTTTTTGTAAGTAATCCACTTAACAAGTGCCATTAAGCTCCGATTCGGCCAACCGCGGCAAGAAGTTTTAGGTTAACAGAACGTTACCGGGGCCGAGAGGCTTTTTACTGCCGGCTGCAGCTGAGGTCATGAAGCCAATGCTCATGTGTGGAAGCCCATATAAATTGCCCCGCGCTCTGAGCTAAACCCATGTTTTCTCTGTAACAAAGGCCCGTTTTTACGGCAGTAAATATGATTCTTGCCGGGGGAGGGATGCAAGCGGCCGCACGCGGAACACGGCCGCCTAGGTCTCAGTCGAGGCCGGCCGCGCGGAGTTGCGGTCACCGTGGAGGTGGGGCGCTGGCTCGCGAGAACACTGGTATCGGATGGATGCCGGCTCGAGCTGACACCATTTCTGGACTCGCCGGCCTGACTGACGCATTCTTGGTGTAGGGCGATGGCGGCGCGGTCGCGGCAGGCACGGTCGGGGCGGGCGCAAGATCATTTTCACATGCTCGCATCTTCATGTTATTGAGGGCCCGCCTATGCGCGAATTGCCCGAGAACATCGATGCTGACGTTGTGATCGAGATCAGTAAGTTGCTCGATTAGCATCCTTACATGGTTCCGGTTCCAGTGCATAAGCTCGCCGGGCTGGTTCGCCAAAGGCTCAAGACCGGTCTACCCAGTCCATGAAGAGTTGGTCATCGAAATGGCCACGACACGCCAATTGGCAATGGTTTTCGATCTGCCAAACCACGAGAATGTCGTGCCGCTCCCGGTGAGACGATAAGTTGGAGACAACGGGCATCATCCGCCGCCGATCGCGGTCCTTCAAGAAACTCAGTTGCTGGCCGAAAAGATATGCCGGAACCAGGGCAATCAAACGGTCCTTCTCGGGTGAGGCAAGATGCACGGACGGTCGGTTTAGTGCCCGGTAGGAAGAAGAGCGCTTCACCGGCCGATTTGCGCTCGCGCACGGTGAGAAGCGCGATCAAGGCCGGATTGATTTAGAGGTTCTCCCGACCAGCCTTGACTTCTTGTGCCAGGCCATTGTCGACGAGGGTCTTTAGATAGACCGATGCCGCCTGTCGTTTCGCTATGCCGGATGAAACCAGGTCGCCGATCCGACGGATTAACGAAGATCATCTCGGATAGCTCTCGGAGTAGATTTTCGGGAGGTCTCGGCGCAAGCGCTCGGCGGTCTGGTCGAGCAGGTCGCGGATCGCGTGTATACGGTCAGTTGACCAGCCAGCAGCCTCCTTTACCGCGGCGAGCATGTAGAGGATCCAACTTTCCCACGCGCCCTCCGTCGTTACGGCGAGAAGGCGATCGTAGTAGGCTCCTTTGTTTCGGATGATATAGCGGCTTAGATAGAGCACCGGGATGTTCAGGAGGCCCTTGTCGACCAGATAGAGCAGGTTCAGCACGCGGCCGGTCCTGCCATTGCCGTCGACAAATGGATGGATGGCCTCGAATTGGTAGTGCATCACGGCGAGGCGGATCAACGGATCGATGTCCTTGGCCTCGTGGATTCAGCGCTCCCAGTTCGCCAGCTTGTCGCGCAGGAGGTTCTCCCCCCTCGGGTGGGGTGTAAACGACCCACCCATCGCCTGGTTGACCAGGGCCGTGCCGGGCGTCGACCGAATGTCGAGTTCGACGCCCTTGATCGTGCGGCACACCGCGACCGCCGTTGACGTCGTCACAGGCGCCTTTGCATAGTTCGTAAGCCCTGATTAAGCGCAGTGCGGTAGCGCAGCGCCTCCTTCGTGGCAGGCATCAGCGAGATTTCCGGCTTCATTGGCGAAGCGAAACAATCGGTCCATCGTTGTGACGATGTTCTCCATTTCGGAACTTGCCTGGGCTTCGAGTAGAGGAATAGAGTTGACCAGGACTGCTTGGTTCGGGATAAGCTGACCCGATACTCTGAGCTCTGCCAAGGCCGCGCGCGCCGCTATGCAGGCCTTGAGCACCACATTCGTTTCAACATCCTCCTTTGGGGGCAGGAGAGGGAGGTCATTGTAAGGCCTGTCAGCCTGAAACGTCCATGTCGATGGTTCCTGGTTCGATCGACATGTCAGGGTTGATATGTCGTTGGCATCGACATATCGTCAAATCGTGTCGATAAAATCGTAATCTGTCGACATATTGTGATTGCAGCAAGGCGATCGCAAACGGAAGCTATTGCCCCTTGGCAAGGCTGGGCTCCCTTGTCAGCGCGTTTACAGCCCGCTGGCCTTGGTGAGATTGACGAGAAAACGGTCGCGGCGGCGCTGATATCTCCGCGTCATCTCTGCTGAGGCGTGGCCGAGCTGCTTCTGCACGTAACGCTCATCGACCTCGGCTGAGGAAGCGAGGCCAGCGCGAAGCGCATGGCCGGAAAACTTTTGGCCGCGTTCGCCTTCCGACAGGTCACCGCGCACCCCAGCAGCGAGCGCCGCGCGCTTGACTAGGCGCGCCACCTCCTGGTCCTTCAATCGCTCGGCGCCGACAGCCTTACCTTGGCCGGTGACGCGTCGAAATAGCGGGCCGTGCCCAATCCGTGCCAGTTTCAGCCACGTCTGCATGGAGACGACCGGGCAGGTGGCATCGGAAGCGCCGCGACCGATCTCGACCTCGCGCCAGCCGGTTTTTCCCCGCAATGTCACCAGCATGCCTTTGTCAAAAATCTCGATCCAGCCCGACGAATCTTTGGTCTGATCGCGGCCAACATCGAGACCAACGATTTCGGAGCGGCGCAGGCCGCCAGCGAAGCCAAGCAACAACATGGCCCGGTCGCGTAGGCCCCGTAAGCTACCGCGATCGAGCGTTTCCAGCATGATCAGAAGATCCTCGGGCAGGATGGCCTCCTTCTGCACCGGCGGTTTTGCGTGGGTGTTGCGAATGCCGGCAAGCACGGTGGCGATGTGGCGGTCTTTGCGGTCGAGCGGCTGGCCACGCTGGGCAAAGTTCCAGGCGAGCGACGAAAGGCGGCGCTCGATCGTCGACACAGAGTTCGGCTTTTTGTCCCCTGTTACGGCCCCCGACGCGCAGGCGGTGATGTAGAGGCCGACCACCTGCGGTTCCGGGGGCAGAGCATCAAGATGCTGGCGCCTGCACCACGCGGCAAAATGCTTCCAGTCAGATGCGTAGGCGCGGCGGGTATTGGCTGAGCTCGCCGCTTCGACATAGTCACGGGCGCGGTCAGCGAGCGCGTCGAGATGAACGGGAAGCCGTTCCATCCCGTTTGCCGTGCCCGCCAGGGGAGGGGAGGGGGCCTTCTTCTGCTCTGCAGGACGTCCCATTTCCATCACTAGGTCGATGATGTCGGGGAGATCGTCCTTTCCGGAACCCGCTGATGAGTCCTGAGCGTCATCAGCCATCGTCATGCTGCCACCACATCTGTCTTGGAAAAGTCATTACCGATGAACAGCAGCGGCTCGTCCGAACGTTTTGCCAATGCGTAGGAGAAGCAATCGGCAAACTTCAGGGCGGCCGGATGATGGCCCTTGCCGTAGGAGAGCCAAGCTTGGGTGGCCAGATCAACCAATTCGGAGTCAACGGGAATGATGTTGACAGCGATCTTATGAAGCCAAAGATCGATCTCGGCCAATGCGTGTTCGCCGCGCCTGCTGACCATCACCATACGTGCTTCGAGTACACAGGTCGCCGGAACCAGACGGATTGGATCGGAGACAAGTGCTCTTTCAAGCCTTGCCGCCTCGGGTTCACTACGCAGGATCGCCACAATGGCTGAGGTGTCGATCACCATCAGTTCGGAATTCCGTGTTCGTCGTACCCGATGATCTCCTCGTCGGTGCGATTATCCCGGTCAGGCAACCGCGCCAGTCTCTCCCGGATCGCGCGCAGTTCCGCGAGCAGACGCTCCTGCGCAGCGTCACCGAAACCCATTCGATGCAGGCGCTCGCTCAGGGCCTGATGAATGGCCGCAGTCTTGCTGATACCCTGGCGGCGTGCGAGCTCCTCGGCGAGGGCGACGGTTGCCGGATTTTTGATGTTGAGGGACACCACAGGCTCCAAAAATCTACCTTTCTGGCATTTTCTACCCATCGTTCTGAGATTTGTCAATAAACGAACGATAATGCAACATTATCGTTCGTTGTGTCAGGGCGACAGGTGCGGCGGTTATTGCGCAAATCAAATACCAAAAGCGCCGCCGTGATTCATCCTGCTTCGGATGATTCTGCGCCTCAAACCCTCTCCGCGCCAATACGCCACGCTTGGCGGTTCGACCGCGGCGATGACGGTGCCGGCCTGGCTGCGTCGGGCTATCCCGGATGTGCAAAGCCTTGCGCGAAAAGATGTTGAGGAGGTCGTGCTCACCGCAGGCGCCACCATCGGCGCGTTCGATGCGGTGGTCCGCCGGCAGGAGCGGTGGGCCGGCGCCTGGCGGCAGCGTCTGGCGCTTTCGGCGGCCGCGGTGACGGCGAAGCAGGCCGGCCGCGTCGAGGATGAAGGCGCGCTGCGCGACGCCGTGCTGCTCACACGGCCGGGCGATTTTTTGTCCGTCGGTCCCGCCGGGCTTTTGCTGATTGCCTGGCGCCGGCTGGCAGCCCGGCCCGGGGACGAATTGCTGACGGAGAAAAACCTCGCTGCGGTGTTGGAAGAGTTCGGCTACGCCCCGGATGATGAGGTGGTCAGCGACCTGACGGACGATCTTCGCCAGTTAGCCGCCATTGACGGGACGGTGGGAATGATGATCGGCGCCATCGTGAGCGCCGAGCGCCACGGTTATGGGCGCGCTGTTGGCGCCTGGCTCGCCGATGCCTGGGCACATGCGGTGCCCCTGCTGGGCGCCGAAGCGGTCTTGGGCACCAGCGCTCGCCCGCGTTGATCGACAGGCAGCTCTGTGGCGACAAGCATTGAGACAGATCCTGAGCGTGCGAAAGGCCTGCTTGCCGCGCAGGCGCGTGCTGCGCTGCGCGCGATTGATCTTTCCGCCGAGCTCGAGCGCCGCGCGGACCGTCTGCTCGCTGTCGCCCCGAAACTCAGGGCCAAGGCGGCGGACGCTGTTGTCAACAAGCTCCTGTCCGACGACGCGATCGTTGCCTCGGAAAAGATCGCGGGCATGAGCGACCGTGGGCTGCGCCGCCTGTTCGACCGCTGGTTGAGCTTGGCGCCGTGCGCGAACTGTCGGGCCGCACCGCGTTCCGCATCTACGGGCTCTGACGACCATGGCGGAAGCGGTGCGCAGACGCGGAAAGGATCGGTCGATCAGCTGACCAGCTGTTTGACCGGGAGCTGGATCACCTGCCGCCGGAGGCACGCTGGCGGGAATGGATGCCGCGCGTCGAGGCCACCATTTTCGCGGCCAGCGAGCCTGTTGGTCGCGAGGTACTTGCGCGGGTCGTCGGCAAGAGCTGGAGCATCGATCTTTTGATCGACGACATTCGCGAGGAGCTGCGCGGCCGCCCCTATGACCTCGTCTCCGTCGTTGTGCATCGCCTACTTCCAGCCGATCACCCGCGCCGAGTTGTCGTCTTTCTTCGGCAAGGAGATCAGTCGCGATTTTATTGGTCATCTGCGCGGTGCCCGCTTGATCGTTTCCGGTCCGCGCAGCCCGACGCCGGGCGCGCCCTACACCTACGTTACGACAAAAGAATTCCTGCTGGAGTTCGGGCTCGACACTCTGCGAGACTTGCCGGATTTCGAGGCGCTCGAGGATGCCGGCCTGCTATCGAAGGAAAAGCTGCTGGCCGCTGACATCACGCCCGACTTTGCCACCGGCCAAGAGGAGGTAGGAGGTGAGACGAGCGAATAGCTGCGGGCGTTCGACGAACTCGACACTTTGTTCAGTCATTGTCGAAATATGCAGCAAATTTCAGACATAGCGCGATTCCGATTGAAGGTCTTGCGTCTCACTCGTCGCTCTCGCCACTTTCTGGGCAGTCACTGGCATAATCGAACAAAGGTAGAACAATGGCTTTGACAATTCTTAGAATCGGTGGATGATCACCAGCCACAGCGTTCGGCGAAGTTGCATTGAATACCGTGAGCCCTGAGAGGGGTCGATAATATCTACCAGCCGCACCGCTTTCTCCATTCAACATTTGATGGGACGAAGTTCATGGCCAAAGACTCTGCACTATTGTCGGAGCTTCATAAACTTATTGGGCAGCGGATGGATGCTGGCCAGATTGCACAACCAAGCCAAATCGTTGCAGATATTTTCGAAAGCAAACCTCTGGCGGGCCCGCATGCTGACTTCTATAAAGCGTTCGCTAAGAAGGAACTGGTAGGTGTCGTCACACGCATGTTGAAGCGCGTGGGGATGAGCGACGATCCTGCGTCTCCACAGATGGTCTTTCCCGGCCACACTCGCTTGGTCAAATCGTATCCCGTGCTTCGCGATGGTGAACGCTCCCTGGTTCCAATAGGCCTTTGCACAACGCACGAACTTTCTAACCATGTCTCGCTTCTTCGAAAGCAGGCAAAAGGCTGCGAGAACCACGCCGCAGAATTAGAGGAGTACCTGGCCAACAAGGCTTCTCGGAGGGAGAACCATGCGGAAATGAAGCAGTTTGAAAAGACCGAAGCCGAACCGGCGTGATAGTCGAGGTGGCCCCTTCCACCGTTTCCTTCACCCCCACATACATCAGGGATATGCCGAGGCAGGGTCGCACTAGATTCGCGAAATCAAATCATTTCAGATATCATCGTCCCTGTTGGGGGGCGCTTCCGGTATGGATATTTTGATCGAAGGGGAGGGGCCGGAGGGCGAGACTTCGCCGCGTTCACGAGCATCGCGCGAGCCGAGCTACAGGCATCGCGACGCGCTTAGGTTGCTCTTCATCTTGGTTGCGGGTGGCGAAGACGTCGCCAAACCCACAGAGGAGGCCGTGAAGGTCTTTCGAGCCGAGAAGCGTTTGATGGCCATGGATTTCCTTGTCCGTTATCCCGACTATCTGGGTGACGCCCTGCTGGATCTCTACGAGGAAACCCGCGAGCCCGAGCTGCTGGAAGCGGTTCAGCGCATCTTCCTCGACGACGAGCCTTCCGTCAGAATGGTGCGGATGGTCCGCTGGCGGCACGGCGCCTACCAGAATGTCGAGGATGCCCTTGCCATGCTGAGCTACTACGGCCTGACGAGACCGATGCAACTCGCCGGTGATGACGGCAAGATTCGTCGGTACGAGTACCTCATATCGTCGAAGGCGATCTCGTTCCTGGACAGGTGCATTAAGGATCACCCGGAGTTGGAGTGGTATCGTGATCGATTGGCTTTGATCATGCGGGTTGCCACCGGCAAGAGCGGTTCTGCGCTGAAGGAATGGCAGTATGAGCACCCGGAGTACGGAAACACCATCCAAGGCGACGTTATACCGACCATCCGGGAGCAAGTCGAACAACGCCTGGTCAAGATCATTGGATTAAAATCATGAGAAAGGAACAGACCATCGAGCCGACCGAGTCCGGCTGGATCAAGGCCATCGCCGAAGACAGCGGCAGTTCGGAATCGGATGTGCGTACCGTGCTGCTCAAGTTTGGGGTTCGCGCGCAGACCACGCCGCCCCGTGCCAAGAGCCTTCGCTTCGACAGCATCAATTTGAGGGGCGTTCGAGCCGGGTCCGAGCGCGACGGACCGTTCGATCTGTCCTGGTCGGATCTGGGGACCGGCATCTGGGCGGTGATGTCCGAGCGCAATTTGCGTGGAAAGTCGTCCATCCTGAATCTGCTCCAAGCCGCAATCCGCGGCGACTTTCCCGGCCGGGTTAAGCCTGACGTCTGGAAGTGGCTGGAGATTATTGAAATCCGGTATCGCGTCGATGAGGTCCTGCATCGCCTGGAATTGCGCAAGGCGGCCGGCGAGGAGAAAGCGGCGGAGGGTAGGGCAATGCTGAGCCGGAGCGACAGCGACGGTCAGTGGATCACGCTCTACGAAGGCGACTCCGGGGACGGGCTGAAGTCGCAAACCGAGCACCTGATGATGGAGGAGCTCGATTTTCCGTTGATTTACGCCCACAACAAGACTACGGGCGGTCATCCACATGGTTGGCCACTGATAGCATCGACGTTCTTTCTGTCGAGCTCAAACGAGCCTAAGGCACTGTTCGGCGACCTTCCCATCGACGGGCTCCCCCTTCGCCTGCTCCAACTGTTCATCGGGTTGTCGTGGGTCTCCACTTATAGCGCTGCGTTAACCGCGCAGAAGCAGGTCGAGCAGGGGCTGATCAATCGGCCGAACCAATCCGGCGTGAACGCCGTGCTCAATACCAGGCTTCTCGAGGTTGACGGCCAGCTCGCCGAGGCGAAGAAAGCTCATGGTGCCGGAGACCGCAGCGCAAAAAGACTGGAGCTGGCGCAGCTCGACGACGAGACCGCAATCAATAGGAAGACGGCCGAGACCGCCCGGGTCGCCTTTGAGACAGACACGGCGACCGTCGCATCCGTCTCAGCCAGCTACGACGACGCGCGGCGAAGGCTTAAGCAGCTAGAGGACGAGCGGTCGGCAGGATATTCGTTTCGTCAGCTCAGCCCGACTTGCTGCCCCGCCTGCGAGGCGGCCTTCGGGAAGGCCGCGCCGGGGGTTGAGCACGGGGATGGCAACACCTGCGCCTTGTGCAAGAACGATCTGGCGGTCCACGAAGACGACCTGGACAATCATCACATTCAAGACGCCCAGACCTTTGTAGAGGAACTGGCAACTTCTCTCCAGATCGCCAAGGCCAAACTCAAAGCCAGCGAGAAGACAGCGAGGGATGCGACCGAACAGCTCCGCGCTGTCATCAGCAGGGTGCGAGACCTCCAGGAAGTCATCTCCACGTCACCGGCCGATCCCGAACTCGTCGTGGTGCAGTTGGAAGCCCAAGCCCGGCAGCTTCGGGAACTACTGGCCTCCCTGCAATCGCCTGCCAACGACGATACCGAGACGCAGGGCGAACTCAAGATCCTCTGCGCCGCTACCGAAGTCAGCAAGACGTTGATGACCGCTATGCAGTCGGACGTCCTGAACGCGATCGCCGATTCGGTGATGGCTCTCGCCAAGAAGTTTGGTGTTTCCCACGTCACCAGCATGCACCTCGATGCCGGTGGGAAATTAAAGGTCCACCAAGGCGGCGCCGATATCTATTTCAGCAATCTGACGATGGGCGAGAAACTGCGCATCAAGATCGCCATCTCGCTGGCGGCGGTGGAGGTGGCCAAGCGTCGTGGGCATGGCCGGCATCCAGGCCTGCTGATCATTGACTCGCCGGCGTCGGAAGAGGTCGTGAACGAGGACTTCGAACAGATGCTCGACAGTGTTGCCTCAGCTGCGAAGGACATCGGAGGCGTTCAGATCATTATCGGCACCATTGCGCGCAAGGCGGTAGAGGCGGTTGTGCCTAGCGATCATCGACTGCACGCAAAGGGGGATGGGTACCTCTTCTGACTGGCGGAGCGACGGAAGACAAATTTGAGCTTCTGACGACGAGCGGTTGGGCGATCTCAGATCCGGGAACGGCACACCAGAACGAGTTGCTGGCCGCGATCGAAGGCCTGCCTTCCGAAACCGATCGCGCCGACGTGTTCTGCTGGCTGACCGGTTGGGTGACCGATGCCGCCGTTCAGCGCGCGTTGCTGCGGCTACTCGAGCGAGAGGACGACGCCACCTTCATTGCGGAAATGGTCGACTGCCTCGATGAACTGCCCGCGATACCGCAGGCTCTCGGCCGCAGCGCCTGGGAGATCTTCCGCAGCCGTTTCGAGCCCAGGTCTGAGCATGGCTGGATGCGATCGCAAGCGTTGCGCGGCGCCCTGGTCGTGGCGCAGGGCGATCCCAGCTTGGTAAGGCGCCTGCAGTCGTACCTCCTGGACGTCACGGTAGACGACGACAGCGCCTATCTGCGTCACGTAGCGAAGGTTGCGGGCGCCATCCTGCGCCGATACCCCGACGCCGATTTCCGGGACCTTCTCTCTCGGTTGGTCAAAGTCGACGCGGCATCGGACGAGGCCGCACTCGAGTTGGGGCTCGATCGGCTGCAGGATGGGTTGCTGGCCAGAACCCACGATGCACTAACTTCAGCGTTGGCGGCCGCCCAGGATTGGTTTCGCCGTTCGCTCGCCATGAGCGAGGGACGTTCGGATGCCGCGCTTTATGAGATCTGCACGTCGGTCCTGATCGATGTGCAGGCCAGGGGGCTGCATTCCGAACTCACACTCGATCTGCCGAAACTTCGGCGCGCCGCCATAGAGTACTCGGCCTATGCCAAGGATCATCACTCTGCGGGATCATGGCTCATTACCTCATCCCGCGAGCGTTTCTGCTGGCTGTCGATGGCCACCAAACTGGCCATGATCGCTCACACGTTCACGAAGGGCATCTGGCTGCAAGCGGCCATCGTGATCGAAGACGAACTGCTCTCGATCTTTTTTGCCAGCGAGAAGGTGTTCTCCCGATCCGATGGCCATGGCGTCGATGTTCTCGGACGGGAGGCGCTCGTCCAATCGCTGCGCAAACGACGATACTACCTGCAGACCTTGGATCAGTGGCTCGCCGAGAACGCGGACAGCGATCTGGCGCTGAATGTCGGACAGCTACGCGACACGGTGCAGCAGTCACTGGCCGGAGCCATCCATCGCAGCCCTTTTGACGAATCGACTGAACGCTGGCTGGTCGATGTCCTCAAAAAAGCCGGCCTCGACGCAGCTACAGCCGAGATGACTGCGGCGCAGTTCGATGTGGGAATAGATCGCAATCGGCAAGTGGCCGAGCTGTGGGCCGCCGTCATGGAGAAGCTCTCGGACAGTCCCGATTACCAGCGCGACTATTCCCGAGCGCTGCTGGAACACATGTGTACGCTCATCGTGCGTTTTCTCGATTTTCGCGCCAACGTTGGCAAGAGCACCGATCCGTCTGCTGAGTACGTATTTCGGCGCGGCGCCGATCTGCCGGTCGAACACGACCTTCAACTGGATTTTCTTAAGTTCCTCACGACGTCGGACGCGCCATCGTTTCGAGCCGAAGCCCGCGATTCCGGTGGCGGCCGCGCCGACATCGCTATCCAGTATCGTGGCGTGAAGTCGGTCGTCGAGGTGAAGAAGGACGACAACGTGCCCGACAACGCCGCCCTTGCAAAGCGATATGCTGGTCAGGCAACAGGCTACTTGACGACTGGTGTCCGTTTCGGTTTCCTACTGGTGCTCGACCTTACGGATCGGAATGGCCATCAACCGCACATTTCCGAGCAGATTAGCGTAGAGCGTAAGGTGCCGGAGGGATCTGAGGTCGAGTACCATATTGTGGTGGCCAGGATTCAGGCCAAGCGCAAAACGCCGCATGACTTGCGGTAATCGGCCCATTGATGTTGTCATCGACAACGTCGTCTTGCAAAACTGCTGACCTTTCCAGCAGACGGTCGTGGCTTTAAGGTCCGTTGCCGCTGACATGGCGGCCGTCTGTGACGCGCCGGCCTCGGTCTCATATTGACCGGCGCCGGGATCACCCCCGCGACCGACCTCGACTACCCCTTGCATCTATGTTGAACGTACACTATGTTATGTTCAACACAAGAGGCTGGCATGGGCGCTCAGATCCATACTACAACAGACAGCGAAGCAACGGTCGCGCTGACCCGCAACAAGCTCGTCCTCGAACAGGCGAGGGCCGTTGGTCTCCTTGGCTCCGCTAAGAATACGCGTCTGTCGGGGCGCGTACCGTCAGAGCTGATCGACGCGGCCAAGAAGCGGGCCCACGTCACGTCGGACACCGAGTTGTTGGAGCTTGCTCTGTCGCGGCTGGCGCTGGAGGATGATTTCGGGGCTCGCCTCGTCAAGCGCAAAGGCAGCATTCCCTCGGATATCGATCTTGGGATTTGATCTCGCCGATACCCTTCGATCATTCAAACCGCAGAAACGCCTTGGGACGCTCGTGCGCCGGTCCGATGACGATCTGCCATGGGTCGACGACGAGCCTATTATTGGCGGTCCATTGTTTTTGGATACGACCGTGTATCTGGATGTCCTCCAAGGCCGATCACCGGCAGAGGTGGATAGGCTTCTGACGTATAGGCTATGTCATCATTCGGCTGTGTGCCTTTCCGAGCTGACATACGCATTCGGCCGATTGGATCCAAAGCACACCTCAACGAAGATCGCCCTGGAAACGATCCGGGCGACAGTCGCGGATATACCCGAGCACCGACTTCATGCCCCTGACTCTGCCATCTGGGGGCAATCCGGCATCCTCGCCGGCCTGCTTTTCCGAATGAGCAATTTGCCAAAAGGCGAAGGTCACGAACGCAAGTTCGTCAACGACGCTCTGGTTTGCCTGCAGGCGCGGCAGCTAGGTGCGAGTGTGCTCACGGGAAACATTCGGGACTTCGACTTTCTTTCCCAACTTGTACCAACGGGGCGAATTGTCCTGTATCGAACACTAGAAGCCTCGTGATTCGCATGAGTTCGGCGGCCTCAGAATACCGCGTGATCTTCCGCCAAAAATTCGGACCAGCTTCTAAACTGCGGTTAAACCTTTCGCCGTATCAATGGCCGCTGGGTATGAAAGCCTCGACTGCGACGCTGGCGTTTTGCTGAGTTTGACGGTTTAACTAGATGCCATTCTGCTTATCTATTGGCCGGTACATGGGGTCGTAAATGTATGGAAAATTATTTTTTATCGAGGGTCCGGACGGAGTTGGCAAAACGACGACGATCGATCTCTTGAAGGTCGCCTTAGTGCAACGATCTGGCCGCTTTGAGTTCTTGAGCTTTCCGGGGAAGGCTGAAGGCACCCTTGGCGCAGTCATTTATCGTATTCACCACGATCCGGCGGCATTTAGAATAGCGACAATGAGCGAGCTCTCGAAGCAGGCGCTTCATGTTGCTGCTCACCTTGATGCTATCGAACGGCTGATAGTGCCAGCGCTGAAATCCGGGACACATATCTTCCTCGATCGTTTCTGGTGGTCGACGCTCGTCTATGGCGCGGCCGCTGGTGTCCATCAAGCCGGTCTCCGAACACTCGTGGAAGCCGAACGACTGGTCTGGGATAAATTTCAGCCGGCACTTGCCATTCTTCTCGATCGGGATCAGCCAATCGACCGTGATGACGAGATCAGCAGTTGGTTGAAGCTGCGTGACGCTTACCGGAGTCTCGCGCTCGAGGAAGGTTCTCATTATCCAGTGGAAATTGTCTCAAATATGCGGACGCCCGTAGAAGCAGCTTCGGCGATCGTCACGCTTATCGATAGGACGCTGGAGAAATGATGTCCGAATTTCAGACAATAACTGTTGGAAAAACAGACGAACTATGTTAGGCGTTGGTGACATCCTTGGAGGACCGCGCCTTGCCAACCGATCCGAACACCAAAGTCAAAGTTCCCCCCTATCCCCTCGAGCACGTTCAGGAAACGCTACTTGCTGAGCTCATCAAGTCCGTCAAGGATCTGGCGGAATTTGAAGGTGTTCTTCTTCCAAAATCTCAAAAAGAGCTGATCGTAAAGGCGATCCATATCGATTCCCACACCGTGGTCGAAATTCTCTGCGTTCTTGACGAGGTGGTCGGCTTCGAGGTTGGGCAGGCAGCTGTGCGACCTGGGGGATATGAATCCATCCAGGAAGCCGTCGATGATGTAACAGCCCGTATGGCCAAGCTCTGGAATAAGCATTTTGATGGGGCGGTCGCATGAAAGGCCCCGCCAACCACGAAAAGCCGGACGAGGCCGAGCGCCTGGTCATCGCCGACAAATTGCGTCAATCCAGGGAATATATCGGACTTAGCCAGGACGAAGTCGCCAGCCGCCTTAATATTCCGCGGAGCGCTCTTTCCAACATTGAAACCGGCCAACGCAAGGTCGATGTCATCGAGCTTCGAAAACTCGCCACACTTTACCGGAGACCGGTAAGCTACTTCACGAACGACGCCGACCCATCGGACATTTCGGGCCCGGTGCGCCATTTGGCCCGCACTGCATCCAAGCTGTCATCAAACGACCTTGAGGAACTGAGCCGCTTCGCAGACTTTTTGAAGAGCCGCTCTTCGATCGAGGAAGAGTAGGATGACAGCGATCGAAAACGCCATTCGAAAAGCGATGGCCGCCGCCGGTCGGCTACAGAACGATCTGGCGATTCGAGACAGGATCGAACGCGCCAACGGCGCTCTGAATGGCCAGATCGACGTTTTTGGCGTCATGGCACATCTCAACCTGCCGCTCATCTTTCGCCCCTTGGAAGGTCTGCTCGGAGCATTCATGAGCGAGCCGGTTCCCGGAGTGCTTGTTACCACCAAGCGTCCGCTCAGCGTGCAACGGTTCACCGCGGCCCACGAGCTCGGACATTTTTATCTCAAGCACAGGCCAAGCCTTGATGACGATTCGATCCTGCGCCGCAGCCCCTTTGCGGCTTCAAGGAATACAAATCTTCAAGAGGTAGAGGCGGACGCGTTCGCCGCGTCATTTCTCCTGCCTCAATGGCTGGCACTCTTTCATTGTAAGCGACACGGCTGGACGAAGCCTGATCTTCCCCATCCTCGAATCGTCTATCAGTTGTCTCTGCGGGCCGGCACGAGCTACTCCGCTACCTGCTGGACGCTTGCCCGTTATAATTTGATCAGCCGTTTAGATGCAAAACGCCTTGCCGACATAGAGCCCAAGAAGATTAAAAAGGGGATCCTCGGCGAGGTGGAGCCGGCAGCATATTATGGTGATGTCTGGGAGCTGAGCGAGGCAGATAGAGGAGAAGTTCTTCACGGCGGCCCCGATGATCTTTTTGTGATGCGCCTGGAGGAGAACGCCGGCGCCGGCTATCTATGGCGTGTTGACGAGCTGACGCCGGATGCATTCGCGGTCAGGGAAGATGTCCGGGAGGTGACCGGGGAGGAGAACGCAGGGGGGCCTGTCGTTCGAAGGATCGTCGCGCAATCTGTGAGGCAGCAGCAAGGCACGATCCGGATGACGGAAGCGCGGCCCTGGCAGCCTGGCAGCGTTATCAATGACTATACGCTCGACGTAGATCTTAATGGCCCTGAAGTCGCGGGCTGGTCACGTGCGGAACGTCGTTTCCGACTAGAGGCCGCGTAATGTCGAGGCCGTCGCTCACCCCTGACCTGCGCAGCATGTTTGGAGAAGTGCGTGATCAGGGCGTGCGCCCAACATGCTTGGCTTTTGCTGTGAGCGATTGCCATGCGGCGGTTCGCGACGGGTGGGATCCACTTTCGGCCGAGTTTGTCTTTTACCACGCGCAGAGGCGTGCAGGCCTGCTGCCGAACCAAGGTGCGCTCCTATTGCACATCCTTGAAGCGATCCGCGACGACGGACAGCCTCCCGAGACAAGCTGGCCCTATCTTGCAGACTTACCTGCGGACCTGAGCCATTGGGGGCCGCCGGTCGTCAAGACTAAGTATTTTCGAAACTTCGAGCGCGGTCCCGGGTCTTTTGACGAGATCCTTGCGAATTTGCTGGGAGGATCTCCGACCGTAGTAGTGCTGTACATCGGCGAGGCGTTCTACAACCCTGGCGGCCAAGGAATTGTCGCAGGCTATCCTGGCGAGAAAGATGTCACCCGTCATGCCGTTATCGCGGTAGGCGCTGGGGTCGTTGGAGGGCGACGGGCTCTGCTCGTGCGCAATTCCTGGGGACTGTTCTGGGGTCTGAATGGCCATGCGTGGGTTACCGAGGATTACGTTTCACAGAGATTGCGCCGGATCGCGGTGCTGAAGGAGGAAATCGGTGTATCTGCCCATCAAAACGCAGCCTAGCTGTGCGTCTGCTTGGCTCGCGGCCGTCACTGCCGTCGATTCGGCCAGTGGCAGCCACGATGCACAAAACGTCATCGTGGACGTCGCCAACCCGACAGTCATGAGCGACGCCGACCTAGAGGTTATCTCCCTTGTCGATGAGTACCTCCGGGAATACGATAGGTATCCTGTAGAGACAGTCGCCAACACCATCTTTCCGCGCTCCCTATTCTTGAGACATAAGGCTCCCGCCTTCTATGACGTTTACCGAACCAAGGTTCTTCCGCGCATCAAAAAGGGCGATTGGGGACGATACTTCGATCGTATGATCACCTTTCCGCTGCAGAAAAAGGGAAAATACCTCAATCCCTTGGACGAAATGGTGACGAAAATGCGCGATCAAGTTGCATCCGGCAGGTGTTTCCGTAACGTCTACGAGATCACTATCTACGATCCCATCCGTGACGCCGGTCCTCTGATGAACAGACAGTGCCTGAGCTTCCTAAGCTTCAAGCTTACGGATGGGCCCGAACGCAAGCTTCTGCTGACGGCGATGTACCGCAATCACTACTACATCGAACGGCTTCTGGGAAATCTCATCGGCCTCGGCCGCTTGATGAAATTCGTTGCAGACGAGGTGAAAGTCGACGTGGGAAGCCTGACGATCGTTTCGACCCATGCCGTGGTCGACTGCCCGTCGGACAGGGAAAGCCTGAGTGACCTCCTTGATGAGGCTCGAGCGACGGGAAGCCTGAGAGAAGCAGCCTGATCAGAGAAGGTGCAGTTGTGTCTGCGGGACCGCTCTACCCCGAACGCTGTAAAACGTCTCCAGTGCACCTATGAATTCATTCTGTCCGCCGTAACTTGGATGCCGTACCGCTGTTGCGGCCAGATCAAGATCGGCGAGGGCGGACTGCGCGTCGCGGCCGATTGCAACGAGATGTTTTGGTCTGAGGGCGGCGATCAGACTTTCAAGCAGGGGCTTGCAGGCAAGCCTCTCGCTTTTTGTATGGCAGCGGTTGGTCATCGGATCCCCGGCTGCATGAGGATGGAAAGGAAAGACGTTCCATAAAAAAATCGGCTGCTCGATCGATCTCAGCATCTGCCAGATGACCGTAGCCGTTCTCTCGGCAATCGGAGGTCCTTTCGTTGCTCTGTGCAACGGCGCTGTGCCGAGCAAATCTGCGTGCCAATCGAGATGCAATTCATCAGTTAGCGCGAGTCCGGTGCGACGACCACCTCGATAGCCAAGATCGCGGGCGATCCAGAATGAATGAACACCCCGCGCTAACGCGGCATCCAGAACCGCTTCGAGGTTCCTGCGCCGGATCGCCGGCGCTTCGTCGGTATCGAAATCTGGGCAAGCGTCAACATACGGATTGAACGCGTTTTCGAACCTGTACGAGGCAAGTTCTTCGACAAAGGCTGCAGCTTTCATGGCACAAGCTCCTGCACGGTCATGCTCCTTTTGTCTAGATCGAGAACCAGCCGTCCACGACGATGTTCCTTGAGATAACGGTAGGCCGAATTGCCCGTCAGGATGGCCTGTTCCCAAAGCCACAGAGGGCAAGTTTCGGACTCGAAGCCATGAACAAATCCCTTGACCGTCTTCAGCAAGTTTAGATCGACCTCGTCTCGGTTTTCAAAGAAGCTGTGCTCCTTCGCACGCGAAAAAACGTAGGCCGCTACGCCTTCCTCAACGATGATCGCTCGTAGGCCGTCCTCGCCGTCGTCCACTTTGGTTTTGCTTTTCCGTTTCACCTTCAGAAGCGCCCGTGTCACCGGCGACCACCCCAGGACGGCTGCGTAAGCATAGTGGAACGCATCATGGAAACGATAGAAATCTTCGACGATGTTATTGTCGGTAAGCCGGTCACCAATATTGACGCCGTTGCACCGCTGGTACACATAGGCTTTCTCGCCGCTCGGCCGCTCGAAGATCTCAATCTCCAGATGGCGCGGCAATTGCTCCTCCGGGAGGAAGTCGATGTCGAACAAAGCTGGCGGCGTCCGTTCGAGCGGCCATTTGTCTCGTGCCTTCAGAATATTGCGAACGGCGGCATCGCCCAATGTCACGCCAGCTTCGGTGGCGGCATCAATAAGATTTCGGAAAATGACCGACAACTTGCTGAGAAGTAACGGTCTGTCCGTTTTGGAAACAGCTTCGCCGTGCTCGTTGGCGAGATTTCCAACAGCGTTTGCGAGTTTCAGAAGGGTCCGTGATACTTCGGGGGTTGGAAATGGGAGTCGAAGGCTAGGTTGCGGCTGTAGCTGCGCGAAGGTAAGCGGCCCATCGCGCGAATGACGGAAGTCCGTTGCCAGCTCTTCGAGCGAAATATCCGCCTGCGCCGCGATGATCGCCAGATACCAAAGCGCATCCCCGAACTCCTCGATCACACCGCGTTCATACGAGTCGTATGCGTTAGCGTCTCGCTGCTTTTTCTTTACCTCGCTCAGGAGACTGCCGGTCTCTCCGAACAATCCAAGGATGGGCAAACCCAAACCGGTCGCCTTGCCGTGCGTTTTGTCTGTCGTCTTCGCAGCAGTCTGGTAATCATTCAGCGTAATCGTAGAACCGTCCATCCCCGAATCCTCCCTATGAAACGAGGGTGACAGACTATTCAGGAAATAGGAATCGGAGACTTTGAACTTGTAGGTGCTGTGGCTTGCGGGCCACAGGCTTTCAGGTTAATTGCAAAAGGGGATAAGGGAATGGTGCAGGTCGTTTTTGTTCACGGCGTTGCCAACAGAAAATCAGACGCCGGTTTCGACGCGAATGTGGCGATTCGTGATCGCCGGTTCAAGGAACTCGCGTTTTCGTCAGCGGACTTCACAATCCGCAATCCCTATTGGGGCGAGTTTGGCGCCGACCCTCAGTGGAAGTTGGCCTCGGTCCCGAACTTCGATGCCGATTACCAGGCACTTGGTATTGGTGCCGCTTTGGCCCAAGGCGGTGGTTCTCAAATACTTGAAGCCGCCCGAATCGATTTTGCCGCCGTGGTAGGGGCACTTTCCGTCGCTGCAATCTCGAACCCAAACGAGGCGCCCGCTCAGGATATTGAACTCTTTTGGATGAGAGTAGCCAGATATGCTGCAGCCCAGCCAAAGCCTGCATGGTTGGGCACCGTAACTGACGACGCACAGTTTTGCGATCGGCTGCGCAAAGAGGCCGAGGCTGGCGCCGCCATACAAGCGCTGGGATTTCTCGATCAGGTGAAAGCCGCAGCCGACAAAATAAAGGGCAGCGCTTCCAATCTCGTCAACGGCCCGTTCGCCCGGGCTGGCCGGGAAAAGATCACGCCGGGTCTCGCTATCTTTATCGGGGATGTTTTTCGGTACCTGCGAGAAAACGACGCTCGCACTCAGATTCGTAAGACAGTTTCCGAGGCGATTGTTGCCGCGGGCAAACAGAGAAAACCTAACGAGCCATTCGTATTGGTCGGCCACAGCATGGGCGGCGTAATCCTTTATGACCTGCTCGCGAGCAGCGAAACTGTCGAGGGCTTTTCCGCAGCCATTGGGACGAAATTCGCCGTCGATCTCTTTCTTACCGTTGGCTCACAAGTCGCGCTTTTTGAGGAAATGAAGCTCTATGAGGCAAGCACCTCCGAATTCTCGGGGCAATCCAGATCGGTACCGAGGCCAGAGGCGGTCAAGAACTGGTGGAATGCCTTTGACAAGATGGACGTGCTTTCCTTCATCACATCGCCGATTTTTGAAGGCGCCGAGGATTTCTCCGTTGATACGATCGCAGGCGTGCTTGACGCTCACGGCGCGTATTTTTCCAGCACGATGTTTTACACCCGGCTGAACGCTCGTCTGAAAAATATAGGGCTTGCGCCGTGACGACAATCTACCTTCGGCTAGCTAACGCACCTCAGACCCACGCATTCATCATCGGATGTGGCCGCTTTCCGAGCCTCAGCGCCAACGGATCGGCCGACAGGCTGGCGACGACCGCTGGTGCACGCGCTATCGTCCGCTTCCTCCTTGATCGGGCCGACAGATTGATCGCCCCTCTCGGTTCGATCGAGGTGTTGTTGTCTGATCCGGCTCTAGTCGCCGGCCAGGATACGCTCAGCCTGGGCATCGTGGATCACGATCCTCGGGTCGACGATGTCGTTCAGCCAGCCAACGAAGCCAATTATCACACGGCCGGGGATCGCTGGATCGGACGATGCCGCCCAGGCGATCATATGTTTTTTTATATTGCGTCGCACGGCGTGACGGACAGCGATACAACGGCCGTTGCCGTGTTGGAAGATATACGCTCCATCAATCACAGACCATGGGCGCAATCGATTAACATCACGCAGCTGGCGTCGGCGTTGCCAACTTTGCAAGCCGACGGCTGTTGGGTCTTTCTGGACGCCTGCCAGGAAGTCATTCCGGCTATATTTCAGCAGATCAACGGAGCGCAAAGCCCAGCTCTGATCACCCCCGATATTACCGCGCTTACTAGACGGCGGACAAGCTCGGTTTCGCTAGCCGGATCCAGGCTCGGCACCAGCGCTTGGGCTCCGACCGATGGAGCTCCGCCTTTCTTCACACAGGCCTTGATCGAAGGCTTAAGTGGAGCAAGCGTCGAATTCTCCAATCCCGACGGCTGGGTGGTGACCGGACAGCAGATCTTATTTACACTAGGTCGTATTGCAAATGCTGCCCTCAACAATACCGATCTGCAAACAGAATCTCTTACGCAATTCAACAGGGATGTTAAGTTGCTGAGGGTACCACACCCGCAGATTCCCGTCGTCGTACGAACGGCGGTCGAAAGCCACATGATTGCCGCGGTGTCTGTCACGGCGAATGATGGAAACGGGCGAATTTTTACCAAGAACGACGCTGAGATGGCGTGGAGGTTTCGTGTCGATCCCGATCTCACGCGCTACACAACCTCCGCGCAATTCCCAGGCGGGAATCCCTCGTATCAAGATCAAGTCTTCACAGCCGCTCCTCCCGCCCAGATCGTGGAGCTCGTGGAATGATCGACGATCCTGATGTGCACAATGTCCGCATCGTCGGGCTAGCGCATGTCCCGTACCACTTCCGCTTAATCGGTATGAAACGTGAATTAAGCGGGGCAGATCTTCTGAGCAACAAAGACGGAGTTGCGGAGACGCAACTGCAGGCTGGGACATTTTTGTGTTACGCGGAAGATCTCACGACAGGGGCCTTGACGACGACGAAAATCGACATTGTCGGCGGCTTGGACCCTTTTATCGTCGAACTAGGCGAGAAGCCGCGACGAACGCCAGTAACCTCTAATTTTCGACCAAGCCGCATTCAAGCGTATGAGTCATTCCGAACGGCGTCTGCGGTGCCTATCGACATCGACGAAGACCTTGTGCCAGTGGTCTCCCCCAACTTGGCTGAATATGCCGCGAAGCAATTTTCGAGCGCCACTACGCCGCTCACTTCACGTTTGGAAAAGCGGTTCTCAATTGGTCTTTCGATCGATCTTACTTCGGCTCGAAGGGGAGGGTGGCGCGCTTTTCAGCGAGTCGAGGGCCTCCATCCGCGGAAGGACGGCAACCAGATCATCATCGATTTTGGTTCTCTAGCGTTTCGGCCTAAGGAGCGGCTGCGTTTGAGCGTCGGCATTGAAGGCGACCAAGTCTGGCAAGTTAACGTGCCGCTGTTCGAGACGGGCCTTAACGCAGAAATCGCATTAGTCAAATCCGGCTTCGGTCCAGAGCTGGCGTTGCGCTTGGTTGCACCGGATCCCAGCCTCTCGTTGGTACTTGCTGGTTCGAGCGGATCGTATCCAGGCGGCTTGGAAAGAATTTCCGGTTTTCAGTCGGATCGTCGAGGAAAGCTCGACGCCGACCCGTGGACAGACCTTTCTTGGGCTCTTGCCGATATCAGGGCGGGGGCTGTCCCTCGGCTGCCGGGTGAAGGGCCATGGCCTTGGAACAAACATGACCCGATAAGCGATGGGTATGTTGTGTGGGCCTGGATGATTGCAGCAAGCGCCGACAAAACCTCACTCAGTCTTGATCAGCGCTGCCTTAACACGTTGGTGCAAGCCCGCAAGCTTGGGCGGCCCTATTTCTCGGCCACAAGTGAGTTGGCGGCCGAAATGTTGGAAGCGCTGGCACTGTCATCAATTGATTCTGCAATCCGCGCGAATGCGAAGTACGAAGCTGCAATATGGAGCCGCCGAGGAAAGACCAAGCTCAAAACCGGACCATTCTATGCGTGGGAGCGCCCAGAACGAAACCTGCAAGCTGGCAAACTGCCTACTGGGAACTACAGAACATTGGCTTCGGGCCGCCTTCGCAGTGATACTTTGGACCTCGAAAAGGTTCTGGAATAGCGGAGAGCTGATCGTGGCTTCGGGATGGCGTTTCGAGACCTGATGTTCGAGCGACCGAAGCCCCCTAACTTCTATGGCTTTAAGCAAATGCGCCATTTTCTCGATGGGCTGCTCGCTGGGTCGTGACTCTAACAATGAGCTGGGCTCGACGTTCACGCTTGTGAGTTCTCGTTGAAGTGCGACCTTGCAGCGAGGCAGGTTAGCGCGTTCACCGATTAGCTGACAGTATCTTCTGACGGAAGACTTCGGCCGGTGTTCTGAAGCCGAGGCATTTGCGGGGCGTCGAGTTGAGATGGGCGCACACCTGGTGAAGGTTGATGAGCGCTCCGTCCTCGACGTTGGTGCTAGCCATGATTCTGAGGGATTGGCGCGCATCCATGAGGAGGTCAATGTCGTCCGTGGATGTGACCCACAAACACTCCGGCCGCCGCCTCATAGGCATAGATCGCATTCGTTCCCGCAATGCGAATGCCTCCGCCGAGAAGACCGGCATCATCGATTGCCCTGATAATTCGTGCGGCGAGGAGAGGGACACGTCCAAGTCTGAGCGCTCGATTGACTGCGGATTGGCGCTCGATCTGCTCCTGTCGCGCGGAGAGCGTTTCCTGGGCGGATGCGCGAGCTTCTTCCCAACCCGCTTTCTGAGCTTCGGTCGCTGGTGAGCGACGTCCTTCGACCTTCTGGCGCCGTGCACTGGTGGAGTCGTAGTAGCTTCGCATCAGATGATCGATGCCATTTACGGTGTGCCAAACGAGCGATCCTCGAAAGCTCTTCACCTTTTTTGGGCTTCCTTAAGCGCTGCGAACCGTTGATCGGAATTGATCTTTTCGCGACGTTGGTCGTTATTTAATCCAATTAAATCAATCATATCAACAGTAATCCAATGATTGTATGCGGACTGTTGCAAATTACAATAAGGCAGGGCCACTCCTTGCAACAGTTTCTCAAACATTTAACCGACACTGTTGATGTTACTGAATCAGTTGCAATTCATATGGGACCCTTTCGAACCTGGAGGGCATCGCGTTGAAAGCACGCTTCGGCATCGAGACCCATTCCGAGTTGCGGATCGAAGAACACCGCGCCACGGCCTTCCGCATGGAGGAAATTGTCGAAGGCGACGGCAATCTGCCGCGCCCTTGGTCTATCGGCCTTGGCCGACGAGGAGCTTCTCAGCCGCGCCGTCGATTATATCCGCAGCCAGGGCATCGTCATCCCCGACGAGTGCTTTCCCATGTCGCACCGTGCCATGGGCACATATCGCGCTAACCGGAATGAAATTGACCGCCCCCTCGAACGCTTCAGGCCGATCTGCCTATCTGCGCTAACCGCTTCAATCCAAACAACTTCAAATTCCCTTAGCGGCATTGTAGAAATGCTCACGGAGCCCCTTACCGAAAATTTGCGATAGGTCCACGCTGTTTGTTTAACTGGCCAATGCCATGCGGATAGCTGCCCTCCGTTCATCCGTTAGGTCCATGCTTTCGGGGGCATTGCAACCGCCACGACCCACAAGCGGTCATTCACTGCCTTCTCCCGCGGTCATCGCAGCCGTGCTATGTCGCAGTCACGAGGCGGGGGAACGGCACACGTGGCGCAGTTGAAGATCTATGCAAAGCCATCCAATCTGTACCGTTATCGGCCTTTGGGACCGAAGGCCGAGCAGGAACTGAATGCACTGGTCGGCCACTATATTTACTGCCCTGCATTCTCCGTCATGAACGATCCTATGGAGGGCCTATATCGCCCATCGGCACGGTTTACGCAGAACCCATTAGGAGAGAAGAGCGCCGCGCGCGTCCACGATGCGTTGCAGAAGACGGGGATTGCTTCGTTGTCGGAGGTCTTCGATCACGAACCGATGTGGGCACATTACGCCGATCAGTTCGCTGGCATGTGCGTGCAGTACAACGTCAATCGGCTCCTCAAGGGCCTGGACACGAAGATTGCCCTGACGAGGATGATGTATTCCGAGAGCGAACCTGTGCTGCTCAACGACAAAAGCCTTGCGGTAGACCGTGCGCGGTTGTGCCTCTCGAGCAAAACTGTCCGTTGGGCAAGTGAACGGGAGTGGCGTCTGTTCAAGGACAACCAGGGCGAGGCACACTACCGAGATCCCAAAACCGTCACCAAAATCTTCCTCGGGTCGCGAATCGGCGAGGCGGATGAAAGCGCTGTCCGCGCTGCTTGCCGAGCGCTGGGGGTGCCGGTCGTAAAGATGGCGATCGACGCGTACTCACTCACATTTAGATCGGCGCTGACGATCAGGCGCAAGCCCTCGCCGTAAGGCAGATAGGCAAGCGCGCCTACAGGGAGCCCTCCCGGCATCTTCCCGAAGGCGTACACACGATATACACAGCTCGTCGCAGCCTTACGCCAACGGGGTTTGGTCTTAGTGGGGCTTGGCAGATCGGGACAAAGCTAAGATGATTCGGTTTCTCAAGCTGCCGCAGCCTTTTCTGAACGGCTGGCTCGTAAATCAGCCATTACCGGTCCCAAATCCTAAGTACCGGCTGCGCGTGTGGCGAGAAGACCATGCGTCCTTGGCACCGCTGAAGAACGAACTGATCGCCTATGTGCAAGAGGCGCTTGACGACGCCCGCAAACGCCTGCGATCCGGCTTCGAAGACGATTTGTCACCCTTCAACGATCCCGTTCATGACCCCGCCGCAAACTACCCCGCGATGCTCAATCAAGCCTCCCTCAAAGGCTATTTCGGTGAAACGCTCGCAGCGCTTGCGGTCGAACATTTTGGGGCCATCGGACATCCGGACTGGCATGTCCCAGCGTTGCTGTTCCGGTTTCACGATCAGGAGTTTCAACATCTTGAGCTAATCAACGAGCGACTGTTGGCAGGCGTGCCGCATGACCCGGACGCGGTCGCCGAACGCCGCCCAGGTCGAACGGGCGATGACGGCTTGGCATTTAGGATCGACGCAGCAGGTGCGATTACTGACATTCTCACACTGGAGGCCAAGTGCCTTACGGTGAGCAATAACGCTACCATGAGCGAAGCTCACGCGAAGCTGGTCATCGGAGGGAATCGCCCGAGCGGCGTGCGCGAGCTCATCAACCTGCTGCAGGAGTATACGACGCCTCACGCAGAATTCTGGCAATACGCCCTCCTGCAGTTTTACCGCGAAGGGTTTAAAACGGCGCATCGGCACGACGGTGTCGTCTATGCCGTCGGCAATTCGCCAGTCGTGCCGGCGACAAAGATCAGCTGGCTGCCACACGACGCCCCCCACCCCGCATACACCTTGCCACGCAATCTAGAGGCTATGGAATTCCAGTTTGAGAATCTCGATGGTGTGATCGACATCGTGTACCGGGGCGGCTGAGGTGACCCATCCCGCAACAGTGGCGATGGCCGCCGGAATCCGTACGGTGCTGGCGACCCAGGCCCTGACGGGAAGTCAGGCCAGGCTCTACAGCCAGCGCTTGCGCAGAGACATGGGCCGCGACGGCCTTGCGAGCTTTTCCGGAGGCGACGTGGTCGGCTTGCTCGACGAAGCCATGCTGCTGCTCGAAAGTGGCTGGCTCGAACGGAGTGCTGACCTAGCATCGCCATGGCGCACCGCCATCAAGCGCGCGGCAGAAATACTGGAATGGCTATCGCAGCCTGATCTGAGACCGAAAGGTGCACCGCTGCATCTGCTGGCCGCTGCCGCGTACCAATTGGCAGACTTTCCGGCGATGGCGATCGGTCATCTCCGCCTGCTTCCCGCTGAGGAGCCGTTGTCCGAACTGCTCCAAAATTTCCTGCGCGCTGATTTTCCTGCGACGTTCGAGGCCACGCAAAGCTTCTGGAACACTCGGCAATCAGCTTCGCACAGGAGTGGCGATGCCCCGGACCTAGAGAATGCGACGGTCCAGCATATCATTATGTGCGTGGGCACCATTTGCGCGCATTTGCGCATGGGCAGCGACGTGCCGGTAGAGCGGGCGATCATCAAGTTGGAGCGCCTTGCGGTGAGCTATCTGCATAGCCGTGATCCCTTTTCCTATCTCCTCGCGCGGCTGACAGCGGCAAGCGCCCGGCGGTTCGTCGAAACGAGCATGTGGCCCCAGATCGAACAACTGCGTTTTGTTTCGAGTGCCGCCGCCGGCGCTGCCCTAACGCAGTTCGCGCGGTCGGCCTATATCAATCGCCGCGCGCTTGTCTGGCCGGCTCAGGCTGTTGGAATCGAGCGGTTACGCGAGAATACTTCGTTCGTCCTGTGCACACCTACGGGTTCCGGAAAAACGACGGTGGCGACGCTGGGCGCCGTGCAGGGCCTGTTCGCGGATTCTGGAGCGGGTGTCACTAACCCGCCGACGCTCGGCAACCTGGTTCTGTATCTCGTCCCGTCACGTGCGCTTGCTGCGGAAGTTGAGGGCCGCCTCACGGAAGATCTGCGTGGGATTTCGGCAAGTCCCGTGGTGGTGACTGGCTTGTACGGTGGCGTCGACTGGGGCCCGACCGACGCTTGGGTCCAGACCGATCAGCCGACGGTGGTGATCTGCACGTTCGAGAAGGCGGACGCGCTGCTGCGCTACCTTGGCGTCCTGTTTCTCGCTCGCGTGCGCACCGTCATCATCGACGAGGCGCATATGGTCGATCAGGATACGACCCGACTCGCCGGCTTGCAGGACGGGTCTTCGCGCTCCTTCCGCCTTGAGCAGTTGGGATCGCGGTTGATGCGTGCCCGCAGCCAGTTCGATTTTCGGATCGTCGCACTCTCCGCCGTCGCGGCACGGGCGGCGCCCGCGCTCGCACGGTGGATCACCGGATCACCAGACGCTGAACCGATCGCTTCGAGCTACCGTAGTACACGACAAATGTTGGGGCGACTCGAAGTCAGCGACGCCGGGCAATGCACAATCCGTTACGACCTGATGGACGGGCGGTCGCTGAAGTTCGAAGACATGACGCGCGCCGATACGCCATTCGTCAGCGACCCGTTCCCTCCCTCCCCGCCCGGCCTCGAAGGCGATGACGGGCCGGAGCTAAGAATGCGGGCGCCAACGCTGTGGGCGGCGCTCAACCTCGCAGCACGGCGTCCGGATGGTTCGACCCCCTCGGTGCTGATATCGCTTACCCAAAATGCCTCCGGCTTTGCAAAAACATGCGTAGAGCTGATGGATGCTTGGCGGGATTGGCCGCTTCCGGCGTACCGCGCGGTCAATCTGGAAGACGGCGCCTGGATCCGATGCCTTGCCGCCGCCGCGGATTACTTCTCAGTCAACTCGGTCGAATATCGCCTGCTGGCACACGGCATAGCGCTCCACCACGGCAAGATGCCCAGCCTGCTCGCCCGGAGGCTGAAGACGGTCATCGACCGCGGCTATATCCGGGTAATTATCGCGACGTCGACGCTTTCGGAGGGCGTCAATATCCCGGTCAACTATCTCCTTATCCCAAGCGTCTATCGAGCCGACACGCTGCTGCCATTGCAGGAGTTCAGCAATCTGATCGGTAGAGCCGGCCGGCCAGGTGTAGCTACCGAAGGTAACGCGCTCGTGGTCTTGCCGAGACGTACCACCGAGACCAATCGATACGGCCAAACCGTGTATTCTTACAGCAGGCAGTGGAACGGATATGAGCAACTCATCCGCGACCTAGAATCGGCGACAAACGCTGCCGTGTCGCTGGTGCCGGACGACCAGGCTTCGAGTCCGCTGCGCCACCTGCTCGATGCCTTGCGGACGGCCTGGATCGCATTGACTGGCGGCGAGAGCGAAGACGAGTTCCTGTCTTGGCTTGATCAAACGGCCGTTGAAGCCACGGAGTTCTCGGAGATTCCGCTCGCGCATGAGTATCTCGACTCGCTAGATGCGTTCCTGATCGCATCGATCCAAGAGATCGAGGATTTGCTATCGATCGAGCTTGTCGGTCCAGCACTCGAGACGGAGCTGACGACGATCTGGCGTCGCACCTATGCCTTTGCAGCCTCGCGTGGCGAAGCGCAGCTGGCTGCAGTTTGGCTCGCACGGGGTCGTGCCATCAAACGACATTACCCGGAGGTAGGCGAACGGCGCCGTCTCTACCGGACCAGCCTGTCGCCGCGATCGGGTCGTATACTCCTCAATCGGGCAGAGGCGGTACGCACGAAGCTTGGCGAAGGGAAGGACTACGCCCGGTGGAGTGCTGAACAGCAGCTTTCTTATGCTCAAGGCGTCTTGGCGCTTCTGTCAGAAGTTCCGTCCTTCGAGATCAAACGGACCCTTGGCCGCAAGAAGAACTTCGACGACTGGCCAAAAATCCTGCGGTGGTGGCTGGCGAAAGCGACGCTAAGCCGGCAGCCCAAGCCTACTGAAATTACCAATTGGTTTTCGTTCGTCGCCGAAAATTTCATTTACCGCGGCTCTTGGGGGCTTGGCAGCGTCATTGGACTTTTGCTGGATTCGAGCGATGGTAGACAGCCGATCCGCGCACTCGAGATCGCAGATTGGCCACGTACCGGCCTGCCTTGGATCGCCTTCTGGCTGAAAGAGTTGATCGGGTGGGGCACGCTCGATCCCGTGGCGGCATTCCTGCTGGCCCGGGGCGACGCGTTAGATCGCCCCCAAGCGGAATCAGACGCCAAACATTATTACCAAGCACGTGCCGAGGAAACGGACGCTAATGCGCTGCTGGATCCAACGGCAATCCGCGACTGGGTAGACGCGCGCGCGCCCGTTCGTTTTGCCCGAAGTCCCCAGCACATCGCGACTGTCGAGGTTGCGCTCGTTCGTCCATCTGCGGACTTCCGGCGGGCGCGGCTAGCGGTGTCGCCTCTGGCCAATGCGGCAGCCCTCACCTGGATCGACCCGGCCGGATATGAAGTCGCGCGCTCGGCAAAGCCTGTTGGATGGGACGACGACCTTTCGCGGTATCAATTCGAACTCGATGTCGCCTCAGCAACAGTCAGTGGCGAGCCATATCAATTGCACCTGTAACAAGCAGCACTTTGGCTGCCAGATTGGCGACGGTCCCACAGCCGCAAATGGGATAGGTGCAATTGCCAAGCACCAAAAATAGCGGTTTAGCCCCCGAGAGTTAGTTTAGTGAGGCGGCAAAACCAGTGGATTGCTCGATAAACGAATGGTGGCCGAAATTATTGAACTTGCCCCCGAAAGCGGACAGGCTGCTTTCCACCAGCGATGGTCAAGGTTGACCGTTTCGCGGCTAGCCAGAACCGACATTAACGAAGGGCCGCTTACGAGATTGTGTATCGCGGCCATGAAGGTCGCGAAGGCGGCGCGAAGCTGACTTCCGGTGGCGAATCGAGCCCAATATCCCCGTCATCAATGTTCATGATTTGTGCTTCGAAAGTCGCATAAAAAGGCAGTGTGGAACGAACGTCGAGGCTGGCGAACGAGGCGCAATTCCCATGTTCAGTTCGAGCAGATGTTGGTCCAACTCCTTATCCGCAGCCGTCAGGCGATGATTCAGGCGGGAACAACATCCCTTCCAAGCGATGCTCGGTAACACGAATGTCGTTAATCGGAATTGGCACTAGTACGGAAACAGGCCTTCGGGATCGGCGCCCGACAGCGTGAACTCGTCAGTGTGACAGATGCCGGTCGCCTTGATCTCGACTAGCACTTCACCATCACGCGGGCCGTCGAGTTGCACGGTCATGATTTCGAGAGGCTTTCCAGCCTGAACAGCAACAGCGGCGCGTACGTCCATATACAAATTCCCCCTGGTATTGTGCTTGCGAGAAAAATTCAGCCGTAGCCGTTGTGCGTTCTGCCCGCCTACAATGGGCCGATCGCTGGCATCAGAAGTCGGGCAGAAGCGGTGCTAAGCTTGCTACTTTGATGAGATCCGCTTCCAAGAAAACTTTATGTAGTTTCGTTTGATGTAACCGATTGCCTCGATGTCATTCTCTCGCATTGCTGTGAGCAGATCAGTTATCTCTAGCTGTAGCAATCGAACCGAATCTGGCCAGATGTCGCGGGACATTTCATACCAGGCTCGGGCCGCCCTAAAGTAAAGATTATGCCACACGTCAAGGAACACTCTATTCAGCAAGAGATCGCTAATCGCGAAGTGGAGAATGTGGTTGATTTGCCAATGCTCACCGACATCGAATTTCTCTGCCAAATTGTCCGACCGGTTAAGCAAAGTCTCTAACACATCCACATCCGCTCTCGTCGCATCACGTGCTCCAATTCGCCCAAAAAGCTGTGCCATTTCAATCCTAAGGTCAAACACCTCACGCAACTGAACGGGGTCAAAAGGTGTCACGAAAGTACCAATGCCGTTTCTCACCTCCACGAGTCCTTCAATCGACAGGCGCTGGAAAGCTTCACGCACTGGTGTCCGACTGACGTGGAATTCAACGGCGATATCATTCTCGCGAAGCATTGCTCCTGGAGCGTACTCTAGAAGGCAAATACGATCTCTCAACAGGTCGTGGATCTCGATCGCACCTACCTTCTTTGATTCCTCTTCTCCGCTCATTCTCAGCAACTCCGATTGTCACTTGCTCCGCTTTTCCAAACATGTCGGTATCAGATCAACTTGCTAGGTCATTGCTGTAGGGCGGCCGCCTTCTATGCTAACTCGCTAAAGATTTGATGGCGATTGCCGGATTTGCAAGCGCGTCGGCATCTGGGCGGATACGCCGCCCAATCATCGTCTCGGCGATGCGTATATCCTTACTTATGGTGGCAAGACTGCCAAATCCGCAGGCCGCCACTAACCGTCCGTCTGGCGCTAAGTAGAAGCAGATCTGCCCCTTGTCGCCAAGATCCCTGTTAATAGCGGCATCAGAATTACTATAAATTCCAGCAATCTGGAGCGTCTCGTCGTACTGGTCTGACCAGAACCACGGGACACTCTCATACGCCGAGCCCAACCCCAACATGTTGGCCGCTGCAATCGCGCCTTGTTGCCATGCATTCCGCCACACCTCTAGCCGCATTCGTTCGCCGTAAAGACGATGCGGGAAAGAACAACAGTCGCCGGCCGTAAAAATGTCAGGATCGGAGGTAGCAAGAGTGTCGCTCGCCGCAATCCCTTTTTCGATCGCTAGCCCGGCTGCCTGTGCAAGTTCTACGTTTGGGACCGCACCGACTCCGACCAGCACTAGATCGGCAGGGAATGAGCGACCGTCGGCCAATGATACCAGAGATTGCTCTTCGACGGCCTCGATACCAGCAACCGTAGCATCCAGTTCAATGCGTACGCCGGCGTCCAGGTGCTTTGCTTTAATCCGCTCAGCGATGCTGGCGGGAACCGCTCTCATGAGCAGTCGTGGGCCGGCCTCAAGCACCGTCACAGAGGCGCCCCTGGATACCGCACTTGCAGCAACTTCAAGCCCGATGAAACCGCCACCGATCACTACGACACCACATCCTGGCCTGAGGGTCTGTCGAATAGCTACAGCGTCGGCGTAGGTACGAAGTGTAACCATGCGACATTCTGGGTCGACTGGAACACCTAGCGTTCGCGGGCGGGCGCCGGTTGCCAAGAGCAAACGCTCGTAAGCTAAGAGCTCGCCTCCTTGAAGCGACACGGTATTTGTCGCCCGATCGATCGATAGAACGTTGACCCCTGCAAGGTAGTCGATTGCCAATTCTGTCAACCGCTGGGCAGTGATAAGGAACTTCGGTCCGCTATCTTCGCCCTCGGTCAAAAGGCCTTTTGATAGTGGCGGCCGTTCATAAGGTAGCGTAGCTTCACTGCCGATCAGAATGACGCGCCCGGGCCACCCGCCCTGCCTTAAGGCAACAGCCGCAGCCGTTCCGGCCTCGCCCGCACCGACAACTATCATGGCACGTTCTTGTTTCATGCTGGCAGTCCAACAACGTTACCGCGCCGGATGGCCAATCGTTGCTCAACAATCTTCGGTCCCACAGCTTGCTCTTCATAATTTTTTTCGTCCGACGATTTAACCGAATACCTTATTTCGCTCGCAAAGCGTGCCGTTGCGGCCAGGTATCCATGCGACATCTTACTTCTCCCGATAGGTCCATTCAGATCTTGATGAACACAACATTGGAATCCACCTTGATCTCGTACCGTCGGAGATCGACGCAAGCGGGCAAAGCTCGGGCCTCGCCAGTTCGGTAGTCGAACGTCCCAAAATGCTTGGGACATTCGATGATGTTACCGTCGACTATGCCGTCTGCGAGATGAACCTTTTCATGGCTACAATGCCCGTCAATCGCGAAGAAGTTACCCTCTAGCGACCGGATGATCGCAAACGAGCGCTCTCCATGGGAGAACCGCATTGCTTCCTCGGGCGCTATCGCATCCGAGGTGCACACCTCGACCCACTCTCCTATTTTAGTCATGTTCTTTCCTCTCGAATCTAGCTGGCAATACAAACACGGCTACCGATGATGTAGAACCGCCGTGCCAACTAGCTGCACAGCGCTAATCGGGCATCCAAACTTGGAGAAAGTGCAGGCTGGCAGAACCTATACCTTGGACCCGCCACGGCTGAAGTTCTTGGCTTTCGTTCGTTTGTACATCGCCTCGTCGGCCTCCTGCGAGCCATCGTGCGCCGTACCGAACCACTCATCGAAGGGAATTAACGTGTCGCCGTAGTTTACCTCAAAATACCTGTGATGCAGGTAGTGGTAGTACCCATCGGAATCGAGATGTTTACCGCCTTCGGAAACGATCTTGTCGAAGCCCAGATGGCCTAACGCCGGGATTAGCGCCTGGATCATGAGGCAGAACATCACGTTCATCGGATGAGAGGGCACGAGGAAAAAGAACAGCACTCCCGAGAAATACAGGATGTGTTCAAACGTATGCATCGACAAGCCCGACCATGGCCCTGGATTAACGTTATTGTGATGCACCTTGTGGATGACGTGGTAGAGAGGCCCAACGTGGATCAAACGGTGGACCATGTAAAACTGCAGCTTTAAACAAGCCGGAGTTATAAAGAGTAGACCGACAAAGTAGATTGAGTGCTGCGTTATATCCACTTGCATGGTGTAACCATTCGAATACATCCACCACGCGAGCACCTCGTACGCCGTCCAGACAGGCACACCACTACACATGGTCCAAAAGACATTTTCGGCGGTCTGGCTCCGGAACAGAAATACGGAATTGTCGGTGTCGGGCCACTTCGAATTGTATTTGAAGTTTGTGTCCTGGCGACGCTGAATGTAGAACAGCATGTGCAGTCCACCATATACAAGAAGGGCCAGCGCGGCGTTGCGCAGGAGAATGGCCGCCACCCAGCCAATGCGGAGCTCTCTCATCGTATCCGTTGTGGGCGTTAGATAAACCCACGCGACAACGGAGATGCCGATCAGGAGCGCGTTCCAGGGCCACAGATATCCAGGAAACCCGAACATCCATACGAGAAACTTTCTCGGTTGGGCCGGCCATACAAACAAGGGCTCGCGCGCGGGTCGCTTATGAGGTGACCACTGCCCGCGCTTGTCACGACTTCCATACAGCTTGTCGTCCATGCGGTTCTCCGTTGGCGAAACTCTGCGCCACTTAATTCGAAGATAATGATGTATACAGCATTACGACGCGTGCTGCGTGATGTCAAGGTTTTTCCCGTATTGACAGGTTTTCTGCGTGGTTTGCCGCCGTCCTAGTCGTCAGCTGTGTATAGCTTGGGCGCGAGGCCTAGTGCTGAGGGCAGGGGTTCCCAGTGGCCGCTGCGCAGCCCACATAATCCCTGAGCGCAGGATGGCGCGTGTAGCGCCTAACGGTAGCGCCTTGGGCCGCGGTACCGGACAAACCAAATTGGACTGGTGCTGCAAGGCGGTTACGCCGGCGCAACTTGAGTATCCGCGGACCGGGATGGAGAGGATCCGGATCCTCGTCCCCGAGCGATCTGACTATCAGCTTAGATGTGAGGTTCTCAAATCTCTGGTAGGTTGCCTAGGCCAGCCCAATCTACGAAAATCCTCGTCGGGGAACTGGCTTTCGTTGGAAAATTACCTCGGCTCCGCCAGGCCTGCTTCGTTCGGCAGGAATGCACTGCAGAGACCGCGGGAGACCGGCTCCATGCTTGTGTCTCCGCTGTCGATCACGTGACTAGGTCAACAAGTTCAGCCTTCGGAAGACGATATCGAGAGCCTCTAACCAGGGCAAAGGGGCTTGCCTTGCGGCAAGATGGTCCAACCCTAACTTTGTAAAGGTGCCTTCCGTTGCGATCCCGTCAGATACGATGTCAAGTGACACCTCCTCCCGCGCCAGCGCGTAGCCAGCCGCTCCCGCGATATTTCCCGCAACAACTAGCCTCGCTTGAGCCGACGTGAGCCCACGCTCCAAGAACCAAGATTCGAGCGTTGCTATGAAGCTATAGATCCACCCGGCGAGGCAGGCCCCCACCATGGCAAGTTCGAATTGATCTTCGGTTTCGAAGGTCACAATCCTACCTGCCGTGCCCAGTACCACTGCCACGTCGTCCGAGGCGGGATATATGGGTACGAGGCCTCTATCAATCGTATCAATGTAACTCGATGGCATGATGCGGACCACCGATATGTCTTTGCCTATCGCCGCCTGCAGTTCGGCAATTGTGGCGCCTGCGACAGCTGAAATTAATACCTGCTCTGGGCGCAGAGTCAGATTGGGCAAAGTATTGGCAAGCTGCTCGGGCCGCACCGCCAGAAGGATCCAGTCGGCCTCGGCGAACATTCTCGCGTCATCCTCGGCTACTATGCAGCCGTGGGTGGCGGCAAGCCGCTCTGCCTTGACTCGGCTATAGGGCGAGAGAAGAATTCGACCGCCAAACCCACCCCTTCGCAGGGCTGCTATTAAGTAGGCGGAGAAGTCGCCGGTTCCAATAAAGCCAATTGTCGGCAGGTTCATATGGCGCCACCAATATCGAATGCCGTCTCAGTTTTCAAAATACAAATCGGTCTGCGCTAGCTGCTTCCATCGCGTCTAGCCTGGATAGCACCATCGCCAAATGCGACTTATGAACCGTGGCGACCAGACGGACATCCCGAAGCTCGAGGGTTCGCCGTATCATGCGGAGCTCGTCAAGAAGGTCTTCTACCTGCTGACGGAAATCCATCTTTTCGAGAAGCAAGAACCAGAATCTCGCCGATTGAAAGAACAGGATATCGTTGAAATCCCTTAGCGGGCCATTGCTGCTCAAGCTATGCAAAATCCTATGTAAGCGGATAATAATCTCGGCAAACTGGCGTTTATCTTTGGTATCTAAGAGTTGGCGACACGCTAGCTCCAAGTCTTGAATTTCGCGGAGGTTATCGTCAGTTACTGGAAGTGGTGAAGACTCGGCCATGGCATCCATCAATCGCATCCGAACGATGTATATATCGCGCATAGAGCTCAGATCGATCGACGTGACTTCAGTACCATTGCCGTGCTGGCTTACGATCAGACCGTCGTACTCCAGGCGTTGCAAGACAGTTCGTAGCGGTGTCCGACTGACACCAAATTCTGATGCAAGTTCCCTCTCATTGAGGCGGCTACCTGGCTGGTAGTCAAGGAGACATATCCGGCGCCGTAACTCGAGGTATATATCCTGTTTGCTCATTTTGCCGGTGAGCTGCCTGTCGCCTTCCAACCCCCCCTCTTGATCCTCAGGAGGTGTCAAGGTGATTTCGTTAGTAGGTAAGAGGGGGCTGTGGCGTGTCATCGCTAGCTTTCTCGAGGCTGCAGCAAGGTATGTACGACATCCGTCACGTTCCAACACGCAAGGTCGAGTTCATTTGACGTAAGTACGCTATCACGCTCTGCGAGGTTATACGTCCGGTCGCCGGGTTCTCGTCGCTTGGTCGATTTTGTATCAACATGGAAAAGTTCGAACTGTCGGATTCCACATCTACGTTGTGGGTGTTAAACGTTAGACTTGGATCTGCCCAAATCTCCATCTGCGTGCGGTCCGGTCCGAGAGCCGCCAGGCTCAGAGCCGCAGCGACATTCACGTTGGCTGGGAATTCCTTCGCCACGTCGCTTACGGTGCCTCTTAGAACGCAAACGGCTTCCTCAAGACTTTCCAAGTTCAACCCGTTGCGGACGACATAAGGTGCGGTTGCAAGGCTCCTTGGTGGTTTGCAGGTGCGGATCTTCACCTTTCGGATCTCACCAACTGCCGCGGCTTTGATGGCGTCGAGCCCAAGGATCGCCCCGGATGGGACCACAATTCGCCCTCCCATGCGGCGCGCCAACTCCACTAAATCTTCTCGACCGAGTAGCTGGCTCGCAGACATAGCTATGAGAGTCTTGCCGGCGCTCAAGACAGGCAGCGCGATAGCGTCGAACATCTGGGGCGGGAGACCCTCCAAAACTGTATCACACTCTTTAGCCAAATCTTCAAACGAGAGGCAGGAAACACGACTGTTTAAAGTCGCATTGAACTCTGCGGCCCGATTTTGGCTCCGGGCCGAGATAGCCACCAGTTCGCACCCAACTATTTGCCCCCGATCCAATGCGTGTGCCACTGACGAGCCTATGGCGCCAATCCCAGCTATTCCAATTCTGATAGGAGTCCCGACCATCAATCCGCCGCTTTGACTGCGCTCAAAAATTGTTGCGTTCGTTTGCTTTTGGGATTGGAAAACAGTTCAGCAGGACTGCCTTGTTCTTCAATCTTTCCACCATAGAAAAAGCAGACGCGATCGGAAATATCACGAGCAAAACCCATTTGATGCGTGACCATAAGCATGGTCAGCCTGTGCTTGAACACCAAATCCTTAATCACATTCGTGACTTCGCCGATTACCTCGGGATCAAGGGCAGAGGTGACTTCGTCAAACAACATAACCTTGGGCCGCATCGCAAGGGCGCGGGCAATCGCTACGCGCTGTTGTTGGCCACCCGAAAGCCGGGAGGGATGTTGATCCTTCTTGTCGATCATGCCAACCATCACGAGAAGCTCTTCGGCACGCTCTTGAGCCTCGCGGCGCGAGAGACCCAAGACCAAGACCGGCCCCTCCATACAGTTCTGTATCGCCGTCATGTGGGGAAACAAGTTGAAATGCTGGAAGCACATTCCTATCGAGGAGCGTGCTTTTCGCAGGTACCTTGCATCAGCCGGCACCAGCACGCCGTTTTGCGGCATGTGGGTGAGGGGTTTGCCATCGACATAGATGACGCCACCGTTAATGGTCTCGAGGGTCATCAGCATGCGCAGGACTGTCGTTTTGCCGGACCCCGATGGGCCGATGATGGTGACCATTTCACTTGCTGCGATGTCCAAGTTCAGGTTGTCCAGAACGATAAGGTCGCCATAGCTTTTACGGACCTTCATGAACCGTACCATCGGTATGTTTGGACCGCCGAGCTCGAGGGGATATGACGAGAGATCTTCCATCATTGCATTCCTAACTTACGGCGAACAGTCGCTTCAAACCAACGAATGGCGCGCGCGGAGGTCAGTGAGATAACTAAGAAAATAACGCCCACCATCGTGTAAGGCTCAAGGTAGCGATAGTTTTGCCCGCCTACAGCGTTTGCTGCCTGCATCAATTCGGCAACACCAATTACAGAAAGAATCGGAGTATCTTTAAAAATGGCGACCAGATAGTTTCCCATCCCAGCAATTGCTGGTGGGAGAGCCTGCGGCAAAACAATACGCCGATAGGTCTGCATCGTCGTTAGATTGATGGCGGTGCATGCTTCCCATTGCCCCTTCGGGACGGACTCAATGCCACCCCGATAAACTTCAGAGAGATAGGCAGCATAGTGCAGGCCGATAGCGATCATGCCTGCCACCCAAGGGCTCAGGTAGAGCCCGTATTCCGGCCCAACATAATACACAAAGAAGATCTGCAGTACGAGGGGGGTTGAGCGGATGAACTCGACAATTTCCCGAGTAATATACGTCAGAATACGTAGCGGTGTTCGCTGAGCAAGTGCGAACAAGAGACCAATGACAGCGGCAATGGCGTATCCCATGCCAGCAGCCAAAAGGGTATTGCCCGTAGCCCAAAGCATCTTGGGTAGGATTTCGGCTGTGAATGCGAAGTCCCACTTCATCACTCAAGCCCTTCCTATCCGCCGAGCCATGACGCGCTCGGTCCAGCGCATACAAGGCGTGATGAGAAAGCGAGAGAAGACGTAGTAGATGGCCAGCGCTGTTCCAAAAGTCCAGGTAGATAAATAAGTTGTATTGTTCAGCTGGCGCGCTTCAAACATGAGGTCAGGAACTGCTATCAACGCCACCAGGGCGGTACTTTTGAGCAGCTCGATCACCAGGTTTCCCCAAGCCGGCAGCATGGTGACAAAGGCCTGTGGGAGGATAATCCTTCGCATGCGTTGGGCTGGCGACATCGACAACGCGTAAGATGCCTCCCACTGGCCACGGGGCACTGACTGTATGGCACCTCGAACCAGCTCAGCGCCGTAGGCCCCAAGGTTTAGGCCAACTGCAAGAAATCCGGTGAGAAAATTGTCCAGCGTGATGCCAAACAGGGGCAACACGTAAAACAACCAAAAAAGCTGAACCAGCAGTGAGGTGCCGCGAAAAAACTCGACGTAGCCTACTGCGGCTCTCCTTAGCGTCGGGTTTGACGATAGCAGCATCAGGCCGAAGAGGTTGGCCACCACCACGGCCAGACCCAAGGAGCAAAGGAATTGGATGGCGGTTACGAGCGCACCGTCTACAAACCGGCTACCATAATCCGCAAGGAAGGAGGCGTATGTCATAGGAGCTCGCTTCGGCAATGCTGACGAGCTGCCTCATGCGGCTCGTCAGCCAACTCATTGTTACCGATTGGCGCAGACCCATTCGGTTTTTGCATCGCCCGGAAGCTGAGCTTTCGTGTATTGAAACTTCCCGACGGCCTCAAGCATTTCCGGCGAACCGAGGTACTTTGCCTGGGCCTCGTTGTACGCCTTCAGAAAGTCCTTGTCCTCTGGCTTGAATGCAATCGCTACCCAATTATTCGTCCAATCAGGTAGAGCGGCCGGGTCAGTCACTTCGATTTCGTCAGGTGCGCTAGCGGCCAGATTTTTGGCATCGAAATAGTTACTAGCCCCAGCGTCCGCTCGCCCCGCGCGAACGGCAGCCAGCAGTTCAGTGGGGCCTGGCACCTGCATAATCTTGCTTTCAGGGACTCCTTCCTTAAGCGCCTCGTCAACATTGACGTAGCCGGAGACAGTCACCATCGTCGCGTCCTTCTCCTTGATGTCCTTATAGTTCTGAATGCCTTTCGGGTTGCCTTTTTTGACAATAAACGCGTTGCCGAATTTCCCCATTGGTTCGGCAAAAGCGACGTTCTTGCAACGCTTGCCGGTGATGTACATTCCGCCGGTGATAATGTCGAAGCGACCTGCCTGAAGCCCCGGTATCAAGCCACCCCAATCGGTCACGACTGGCTCGATATTAGTGTATCCCATCGACTTTAGGACGCCGACCGCCAGTGCGTTCGCGAATCCCAGCGGTTCGTTCTTGTCGCCCGGGTAAGCCCAAGGGATTTCGTGAGCAAAGCCAATGCGTATTGGTTTTCCAGCTTTAGCGCTGTCCGTCAGCCCGTCGGCGTGAGCGACGCCGATAAATAGAGCAGCAGTCGCGGCGAGTGCAGCCAAGATAGCTTTCATTTTCATCCGTTCCCTCTGTTTTTGGGTTTATGCAGAATTGCCCTAAGAGGTATACCATTGCGCCAGAGAGGCCGCAAGGGGGTATTCCCGTCCCGTCGAAATTTCCCGCAAATTTGGGCAAATGGCGCCGACTTTGGAAAATTGCTCTTGTCATTTTTCGCAAGTGACGGTACGAGAGGTATACCTATTTCCGACTTGAAAACTGGATACAGCACCCGAGGGCGTCCATGACCTACCTTTCACCCTTTCCAAAAGATGAGCTTGATCGTCGCATACTGAATGCGCGTAAGGCTCTCAAAGAGAACAACCTTGATGGCATCTTGATTGCCGTTCCTGAGAACATTTATTACCTGACCGGGCTTGATCACTGGGGATTCTTCGCGGCGCATGTGCTCGTTCTGAATCAAAGCGGAGAGATGGGCCTCTGCTGCCGCGCAATGGAGCGGATAACGGTAGAGAACCAGGTCAACAACGCGCGCTTCTACGGGCATAAGGATCACGAGGAGCTCTCGGATTATGTTCATCAAGCCATGAAGGATCTGGGCCTGCTCGGTGCCCGCGTCGGCATTGAGAAGCGCAGCCTCTTCCTCACGCCTCGACACGCGGAGCGCATTCAAGATGACCGTTCGGGTGTAAAGTGGGTGGACGCTTCCGGAATTCTCGATGACCTGCGTCTCGTGAAGTCGCCCCTTGAAATAGAATATACCCGGAAGGCGGCTCATGCAGTGGATCTTGGGACGTTGGCCGCGGTGGCATCGATACGGGATGGCGGGTCGGACTACGAAGTAGCGGCGGCCTACCACAACAAGATGATCCTCGAGGGCAGCGAATACCCTGGTTTCGGCCCGTTCATCCGCCCGACTAGCCGCCTGGGTGAAGAGCACACCACCTGGCGTGGTGAGGTATTCCGGAACGGAGATGCCGTCTTCCTTGAAACCTGCGCATCATATCGCAAGTACCAGTCTCCAATGGGCAGGCTTGTTTATGTCGGCAGCGCACCAAAGGGTGTCGAAGAGTCAGCTGAACTCGCTGTTCGCGGCATGAAGGCGATCTGCGAAGCGCTTCGGCCGGGTGCGGATGCGGGTGACGCCTATGAGGCTTGGCATCAAGTGGCGGCAAGCGGGGGCCTTGTCGACTACCATCGCCACCATTGCGGTTACCTTGTAGGGATTGGTTTCCCTCCCAGCTGGACGGGCGGGTCCATGGTGACGAGCCTTTTCCCGAAATCGACCCGCAAGATTGAAGTCGGCATGGTTGTTCATGCCCATTCCTGGTTTACCAACACAACAGTCGCAGATTATTTCATCTCCAATACCGTGTTGGTGACGGAGAATGGCGGCGAGATATTGACAAATAAGACGCCGGAAACCCCGATCATTCGTTGATGACTCACAAGCGTGCGCTGCTGGTCGAATGTCAGCGCACGCTGTTCTTGATCATTCTGCGAGGGCATCATGCAAAGACTAAAAAAAGCTACGCTGACCGGCATATGCGCCCAGATGGCATCGCATAGCTGGTCGGAAGAGGAAATAAACGAGTTGGTCGATCCCCGCTTGGGGCTCATTACCGGGTTTCAAGATCTGTTGAATGAGCTTGAACAGCTGAGGAAAATCGACTTGGGGACCACGCCGCCGGCTATGAGCGTCCAAGGCGCAGACAGGCATGAGTAACGATATCGCATTTCAAAGCGTCAAGAACCTGAGGTCGATGCTTCAGCGCGGGGAGGTAACCCCAGTCGAGCTTGTGGATACATTCGCCGAGAGGATCGAACGACACAATCCACAATCAAAGGCGTTCATCACGACGACGATCGATACCGCGCGAGAACAGGCGTCGCGGCTCTCGCGTGGTGATTTGAATGGCTCCTCGTTCGCCGGAATTCCGTATGCCTCCAAGGACTTGTTCGACGTGCAGGGTGTTCGAACGTCCGCCGGATCGCGGGTTTTCCACGACAGGACTGCCAAAAAGGATGCGTTTGCAATCGCCAAGTTGCGGGCAGCTCAGGCGGTTAGTCTTGGCAAGACGAACCTGCATGAATTCGCATACGGCGCAACGGGCGAGAACGAGGTTTATGGGACGGCCGTCAACGCTTACGATCCGACGCGTCTTGCGGGTGGCTCGTCGAGCGGCTCAGCGGCCGCGGTGGCTTTTGGTCTCGTGCCGGCGGCACTTGGAACGGACACCGGTGGCTCCGTCCGAGCGCCCGCTGCGTTGAACGGGCTTGTCGGCTTTAAGCCTACGATCGGACGTGTCCCCACTTCGGGAGTGGTGCCATATTGCTGGACGCTGGATCACGTCGGGTTGATGACGCGCACGATTGCCGATTGCGCCGATCTGCTGACCATCGTGTCAGGCTACGATCCCAGCGATTCCGCGTCAGTCAATCGGACCGTTGAAAATTACCCTGAAGCGCTTGATCAGGACATCTCAGGATTGCGCGTCGGTATTCCGAGCAACTTCTACTACGAGCGTGCGGACAACGAAATCCTCGAGGCTCTTGAGCGTGTGAAAGAGTATCTCGTTGCAAGCGGCGCAAAGCTTGTGCCGGTGACATTCCCAGATATGGAACATAGCCGTACAGTCTCCCTCACCGTGCAGATGCCTGAAGCGCTGAGTGCACATTCGGCTTATTTGCAGGAGCGCGGCGACCTCTATTCCGCGGATTTCCGGGCTGGTTTGGCGTTGGGGCAGTGCATTCTGGCGGAGCACTATGTCAAAGCGAAGCGGTTCATCGAGATCTACCGACAGCAGACAAATAGGCTATTCGACCAAGTCGATCTGATCCTCACCCCGGCGACTCCCGAAATCGCCCAGAAAGTGGGCACCGTCAAGGTGACACGCAACGGGGTCAACGAAGCGATCGGCAACGCGATCACCCGGTTCACGACATTCTTCAATATGACCGGTCACCCGGCGCTGACAATGCCATGCGCTATGCATACGCAGGGTCTCCCGATCGCACTGCAATTGGTGGGCCGGTATTTTGACGAGATGACTGTCTTGCGTGCCGCACACGCAATCGAGCGAAGCGACCAGTTCTCAATTCCGCTACCGAAAGTAGACCCCTGAGATGGCACTTACGTCCCCACGATATGGGTTCTCGCGACGTTTTGCCGAACCTGGAAAGGCTGCGCGGATGCGCATCGCATCGCGTATGATTGGACCCCGCTTTGACCAAACGACGGTTATTGGCATCGCTCCTGCAAGCGAGCAAAGCGTCCATTTCCCGGCCGCGCTCCTAGAGGGAGGAATATGGTGTTTGCGCTTCTAAAGTACGGCTTTTCAAGACGTTATCCCGAACGCGACGAGATACCGCGCACTCCGGATCTGCAATCCCACTACGACGTCGTCATCATCGGCGGCGGTGGTCACGGAGCCTCATTGGCTTACCACCTGGCGAAGCACCATGGGATCACCAACGTTGCGATTCTGGAAAAGGGCTATCTTGGAGGCGGGAACACCGCGCGCAACACCACGGTGATCCGCTCGAACTACACGGATCAGCGCTCAATACGGTTCTATGCGAACGCCCTGAGACTTTACGAATCCCTGGCCAATGAGCTCGATTACAACATGATGTATTCCCGCCGGGGACAGCTCACGTTGTCCCATTCGGACGGCGTTTCGCGATCGCTTCGCCTGCGCGCCGACGCCGGCGTCTTTTGTGGTGAGGCTAACGAGATTGTTGATCGCCAGCAGATCAGAAGCTTAGTGCCTTCGCTCAATGTCGATATCAAGGGTATGCCCATCCTTTGCGGTCTTTGGCACCCAAGCGCGGCCATCGCGCGTCACGACGCAGTCGTGTGGGGATATGCCATCCGCGCGTGTGAGCGTGGGGTCGAGCTTCATCAAAGGACGGAAGTCCTGGGGATGGAAGTCTCCGGGGATAGAGTCACACGCCTGCGCACAAATCGCGGGGATGTTTCAGCCGGGACCGTGGTGCAATGCGTCGCCGGTTACTCTTCGGTCGTAGCAAAGATGGCCGGTTTGAAGCTGCCGATCCGCAGCTATCCACTTCAGGCAATGGTGACCCATCCTGTCAAACCCTTCCTGGATCCGATGGTGTCGTCAACCGCTCTGCATTGCTACGTTTCGCAATCGGCGAGAGGCGAACTCGTCATCGGAGGCGGCTCAGACCCATACGAGCTTTACAACACACGCTCGACCTTGGAGCTCAAGGAAAGTCTTGCTGCTTCGGCGTTGGAGATGTTCCCGTTCATTGGCGAACTCAAGATCTTGCGCCAGTGGGCCGGGATCACCGATATGACGCCGGACTACAGTCCGATCATGGGTCAGGGTCCGCTCTCGAACTATTGGCTGGACGCAGGTTGGGGCACCTGGGGCTTCAAGGCGACCCCGGCCAGCGGATTCTTCTTGGCGAAGGCCATTTCGGAAAACCGCATTCCTGACGAGATCAGGCCATTTCAGTTGAGCCGGTTCCACAGTTTCGATCTGGTCAACGAGATGGGCGCTACCGCTGCAAGCCATTGAGGACCCGATCGTGAAGTTGATGACATGCCCTCTGAACGGGCCACGCAACATAACCGAGTTCCAGTGCCATGGAGAGGTGCATCGGCAACCTGAGCCGTCCGGCGCGAGCGACCACGAGTGGGCCGAGTACGTCTGGATGTCCAACAATACGGCGGGCGTCGTGCGTGAGTGGTGGTGTCACACACCAACAAACTTCTGGTTCCTTGCGGAACGGAACACAGTGACCGATGAGATTCTGGCCACATTTCCTGTACCGGCAGATGGACCTTTAGGAGAAGCGTCATGAATAGCGCGACGCTACGCAAGGGGCTGCTAATCGACGCATCAAGAAAACTCAAGTTCACGTTCGATGGGCGAGAGTATGAAGGCGTAGCGGGGGATACAATCGCGTCGGCGCTTGCGGCTAACGGCGAATGGATATTGTCACGGTCATTCAAGTATCACCGACCACGCGGTATCCTGACCATGGCCGCTCAAGACGCGAACACCCTTGTTCAGATCGGAAACGAGGTAAGCGTCTTTGCCGATCGTCATCCTATATCGGACGGTCTGGCGGTACGGGCCCAAAATGTTGGGAATTCGGCACGCAGGGATAGCGCGTTCGTCATGAACAGGCTTTCGCGCTTCATGCCGGTCGGATTTTACTATCGAACCTTCTATAAGCCCAAAGGAATATGGGAGAAGGTGTGGGAGCCCATCATTAGGGCCAAAGCTGGGCTGGGTAAGCTCGACGTCACGAAACCCACCCAAGGGTATTACGACAAGGCCTATGGCTGGTACGACGTGGTCGTCGTCGGTGCAGGGCCCGCCGGTATGGCGGCGGCGATTGCCGCGGCTGATGCGGGAGCATCAGTCTTGCTGGTGGACGAGAACCCACGGATAGGCGGAGCGCTGAATTATGCGCGACTGGCAACCGAAAGGGACCTTGTCAGCGAGGTCAAGGGCCACAGCAAAATCGAGATCTGGACCGACGCGATCTGCAATGCATGGTATGCTGATAACTGGCTGCCGGTAATTCGCGGTAACCGACTATACAAGCTGCGGGCTAAACAGGTCATTTTCGCGACCGGGCTCATAGAGCAGCCGTCACAGTTTCGAAACAATGATTTGCCCGGCATCATGCAGGGCTCGGCGGCTCAACGGCTCATTCGGCTGTTCGGTGTCAAGCCTGGTAATCGTGCAGTCATACTCGCTGCCAACGATGACGCCTATGGCGTGGCGCTTGACCTTCTTGAAGCCGGCGTCGACCTGGCGGCAATTTGCGATCTCCGTAAGGCCGGTCACCACGGACCGTTGCGTTCGGAGATAACGCAACGAAATGTCTCAATTCTGGATGGATGGTGCCTCCATGAGGCACAACCGGAAAAGGGGCATTCGCACGTCCGTGGGGTAGAGCTTGCCGAAATCGATGCGGAGGGCACTGCAGGCAGGAGGCGGCGAAGGATCGATTGTGACCTGGTCTGCATGTCCGTCGGCTATGTTCCCGCCTATCAGCTGCCACTGCAGGCGGGTGGCAAGCTCGCTTACGATGACGTGGCCGCGCAGTTCACCATCGACGGGCAGGGCAAAGCCGTTCTGCTTGCCGGATCGGTCGACGGATTTTTCGACCTGGACGGTTGCATAGCTCATGGCGCGGGTCAGGGCTTGGCGGCCGCGATCAATTGCGGCTATCAAAGCGAGCGTCGGCCCGCGCTTCCAGTTCGGGATCGAGGTTCCCCAAATCATCCTTGCCCGATCTTCCCGCATCTGAAGGGAATGGACTTTGTCGACTTTGACGAAGACCTTCAGGTCAAGGACATCAAGAACGCCATTGCGGACGGGTACCGCGAGCTTGAACTCGTAAAGCGGTTTTCGACCGTCGGCATGGGGCCAAGTCAAGGCCGGCATGCTGCTCTGGCAACCGCAATGCTCGTATCGAAATACACAAATCGGACAATAAGTGAGGTGGGCGTCACCACCGCCCGGCCGCCGGTTACAACGGAGAAAATCGCGACTTTGGCTGGTCGAAAGTTCACGCCATTTCGCCAAACACCGATGCATGAACAGCATACCGCTCAAGGAGCAGCATGGCTGCTTGCGGGAAACTGGCTGCGCCCCGCCTACTATGGTCATGAACCCGATGCCAAGAGGCTCATTGCCGAAGAGGTTGTGAACGCAAGAAACAACGTAGGTATGATCGATGTCTCGACTTTGGGCGGGTTAGATGTGCGGGGGGCCGATGCGGCCGAATTTCTAAATCGCATGTACACGTTTGCCTATGTCAAGCTGCCCGTTGGCAAGACCCGTTACCTGCTTATGACAAATGAGGCGGGGACGGTCATTGATGACGGTGTCGCGTGTCGGCGCGGCGAAAACTATTTCTATGTCACGGCGACCACCACGGGCGTGGATCGAATATACCGCAACATGCTGTGGTGGAACGCCCAGTGGCGACTCGACGTGGATATCGCGAATGTTACGGCCGCTTATGCGGGGGTTAACCTGGCAGGACCTAATGCCCGCAAGGTACTCGCACAACTTACGGATGACATTGCCTTATCGCCGCAAGACTTCCCATACCTGGCGTACCGTGAAGGGACGGTAGCGGGGATCCCCGCACGGGTGTTCCGAGTGGGTTTCATCGGCGAGCTTGGCTACGAAATACATGTACCGTCACGGTTCGCGTCAGAACTCTGGCGTGCCATTGGCGATGCAGGGAAAGAATTTAGTATTCGTCCATTCGGCCTTGAAGCTCAGCGGCTCATGCGGCTCGAAAAGGGGCATGTGATTATCGGTCAAGACACTGACGGCATGACCACGCCTGAAGAGCTCGATATGAACTGGGCAGTCGCTAACTCGAAGCCCTTTTTCATTGGAAAGCGCAGTCTGGAGATCCGCAACAAGACGTTGTCGAGCCGAAAACTGGTCGGGTTTGTGCTCGACCGGATGCCGATGGCTGGGCTCCAGGAGTCTAATCTGGTTGTGAAGAATGGATCCATAGCAGGGTTCATCACCTCAATCGCTTTTTCGCCGAGTTTGGGACGAGTCATCGGTCTGGCCTATGCCGACCGCTCGGACGCCGATCTTGGAAGCCGAATTGTGCTGCGTGCAAGTGACGGAAGCGAGCACCATGCGCAAGTTGCTTCCCCCCATTTCTACGATCCCGAAAATCTGCGGCAGGAGATGTAAGGTGGGCGCCATTGCCAGAAGTCCGTTCGCTCACCGCTTGACCGGCGCTAGCCAGACTCCGCAGAACGAGAATGTCGTCATCCGTGACCTGTCGACGCTGCCGCGGATCGGCTTCAAGGGCAACGGGACGACGAATTGGCTGAGTTCGAAGGTCAGCGCCGTCCCGGCCGCCCCCAACAAAGCCATCACCCTGTCCGATGGCACTCTCATCGCGCGGCTCGGTAAGGAAGAGTACCTTGTCCTGCCCGGTCGAGACGCGGTTGGTAGCGTGTGCAGCGAACTGGAGGCAAGCTGGAATGCCGACGACGCGAGCGGTGAGCGCCGCATCGGGTACCCGCTTCCCCGCGCCGACAGCCATAGTTGGCTCTATCTAGAGGGCAGTTCGATTGCGCAAATGATGGCGAAGATTTGCAGTGTGGATTTGCGTGGCGATCGTTTCCTCCAAAGCGAGGTCGCACAGACGATCGTAGCGCGGATCAGCGCGGTTTTAATCCGCGAAATTACGGACGGATCCTACGGCTTGCATATGCTGACTGATTTCGCTTCAGCCGACTATCTATGGGATGTCCTCCAGGATGCTTCCGCTGAATTTGGTGGCGGCTTTGCCGGAAATGGGAGGATCTAAAATAGCAACCTATCACTTCAATTCAGACAATGGCGCGCCGGTCTGCGAACAGGTGATGAACGCGCTCGTGAACTGCAACCGAGGCGTCGAGGTGGCCTACGGAGCAGATCGATTCACCGCAACCTTGGCGGAGGCCTATTCGAACTTTTTTGAGCGTGAAACCTTCATTTTTCCGGTGCCTACGGGGACTGCGGGCAATGGGCTCGCGCTCGGCGCCATCACGCCACCATATGGCACGATCTTCTGTCACGAGCGCGCGCATATCGTGACGACCGAAGCTGGGGCGCCCGAATTCTATAGCGGTGGTGGCCGCATGACTTTGCTGGCAGGTGAGCACCATAAGATATCGCCTGCTGCATTGGAGTGCGGCCTACAAAGTCACGGTATCGGCAACGTGCATCATATGGCGGTCTCTGCACTCAGCATCACCCAAGCCACGGAAGCCGGTGTGGTTTATGAAATGGACGAATTAGGCGCACTGAGTGCAATTGCCCATAATGCCGGCATGAAAGTCCATCTTGATGGGGCGCGCTTAGCGAACGCCATGGTTCATCTGGGCGCAACGCCCGCCGAAATGACCTGGAAGGCTGGAGTGGACGTTCTCACCTTCGGCACCATCAAGAACGGAACCATGAATGCGGAAGCGGTGATCACCTTCGATCCTGAAATCGCAAAGATACTGAGCTTCATGCACAAACGCGCCGGGCACTTGTGCTCAAAGATGCGCTACATGTCAGTGCAACTCTTGAGCTACCTGGAGGATGAGCTCTGGCGCCGAAATGCTCTGCAGGCGAACGGGAACGCCGCACGGATAGCTGATGCTTTAAGACTGTGTGCGGGTGTTGAGCTGGTTCATCCAGTGCACATTAATGAGGTGTTCGCGATTCTGCCGCCGAGCCTTCTGCAAGCACTCCGGGACAAGGTGACCTTGCCCCTCTGATCTAATCCGGTTTGAAGTTCGTTCTGGCCCATAGAGAGGACCAGGACATGAAACGTAGCCGCTTCTCTGAAGAGCAGA